>NZ_RKLY01000004.1 GCF_004745525.1 Companilactobacillus suantsaicola
AAGCCTAAACCAACAATTATAGAAGAAAAAGCACTCGACTTTCTGGAAAGAAAGTCGGGTGTTTTTGCGTTCTGAAAGAAATCAGAAAATCAATACGGTCGGTTATTTACTGCTTACGCTACTAAGTCGGTAAAGGTATCTGAAGAGGGTTCAACAATTATGTTTACCTACACTAAGGATGCAGTAGCACCAAAGACAGCCACTGTTACAACTAAATTTGTGGATGAAAATGATAAAGAAATTGCTAAGTCAACTACAAGTGAGGCCAATATTGGTGATAGTTATCCCGCCAAGGCAATTGACGTCGACGGATATACGGTAAAAGGCGACGCTACCCAAAATGTAACTGTTGATGGTGATAAAACTGTAACATTTACGTATACAAAGGATGCACCAGTAGTAGAAAAGGCTAATGTAACAGTAAATTATGTTGATTCTAAAGGTAAAAAACTAAAAGAGTCTAAGACATTAACTGATAAAGAAGTAGGACAAGATGTA
The DNA here is from genome assembly GCF_004745525.1 of Companilactobacillus suantsaicola. Classification (GTDB taxonomy): domain Bacteria; phylum Bacillota; class Bacilli; order Lactobacillales; family Lactobacillaceae; genus Companilactobacillus; species Companilactobacillus suantsaicola. Next base: position 499 of record NZ_RKLY01000004.1, read on the forward strand.
ACTGAACCAGCCATTGCTATTGATGGATATACAGTAGACCAACAAGGTAAAACATTGACAGTTGCCAAAGATAACAATGTAATTACATTCACATATAGTAAGGATGTATCAGCTTCTATAGATACTACAGAAGTAGCCAACAAGATTATTTCTCTAGTAAATGAATATCGTCAACAAAATGGTCTAAATACTTTGAATACAGATGTAAACTTGACAGCAGGTGCTGTAGCTCGTGCTAATACAGAAGCGGATCACGTAAACTCAACTGGTAAAATGAACGCTGCTAACCATGATGAATTTATTGCTCAAACACAACCTGATTTAAATCGATACGATTCATCTGATATGGCTGAAAACTTAGCTATTAATGGTGGTTCAACAGCCGATGAACTAGCTAAAGCGCTAGTCGATCAATGGAAGGCATCACCTGACCATAATGCAACAATGTTAGATAAGTCTATGACAGACATTGGAGTGGGTGTAAAGCAACTTGACAGCGGTTCGTATGTAGCCATTCAAGATTTCGGTGGTAAACAAAATGAGTCTGCTTGTGATTCAACAAAAAATAATAGTGCATACATTGGTGATTTAGGTTACACCTACCAAGATTTATTGAATTCAGCGGCTCTTCAAACCGATGCGCCTGGTAGAGATACGCCGGTCGCTGAATTAGTGAAAAGTGATAGAACATACATCTCTAATAGGGTTTTCAAGAAAAAATCTGATGCTAATACTTGGCTAAGTACAAAACACAACGAAGGATCAATTTGGGATGAAGGTTATGGAAGTGGGTACTTCTTGGCTTACGATAATAATGGGAAGCCTATTGGATATGTACCTTATGTATTTTCACTAAGTAAACCTGCTTCAGAGCTAATAGCTGAAGGAAAAACAACTTGGACAACTGATTATGTGATTCCACAAGGACAAAAAACATCAATCAAGATCAATTATCTGCTTTCAACAAATGATAGGACAGGATTCATTTCATATGAATTCTTACCATCAAAAACTATTGAAGGACTTTCCGGAGATAAAGTTAAATTAACAGCCCCAGAAATTAGTGGATATAGACTTGATGAAAGGGCATTTGGAGATGGCAAAAATAATATAGAAGTTACTTTAGACAAGGATAACGATGATTATAATTTTGTATATATTTCAAATGATGTTCCAATTGTAAATTATGATTAAAGTCTATAATTTTTTATTCTTCTTAAAAAAATTCTTTGGCCGTATATTAATAGTGTATTAAATATTTGGTTGAAATTTGAAAAGTAAATGTTACTAGTTGACAATCAAAAACTTACTTGGATTTATTTGTTAGTTGCTCCTTGTAGTGTATTTCCAATATTTGAAATTGTATATTTCAAAAAGTTGAATTCTTGAAAGTGAATTCTTTTGACTGTATAATTAACGTGTATTAAAGATGTGGTAGGCATCTAAAAAATCAGATAAATTTTCATCTATTTAAATAGATGCAGTTCGCTGGGAACATTAAAATCAGATAAATTTTCACCTATCTATATGGTAAGTGCCGTTGGCTGACAACCTAAAAACCTACTTTTGCCACTAACTTCGCGTTAGTGGTTTTTTTATTTTTATGCTAAAATTCAATTAAAATAATGACAAAAAATAAAAAAGGTAGAACTATTAAAGGTGCGTTATTATTAATAATTCAATGACTGGCTATCATGTGTTAAGCACTAAGGATAGAATTAAATTCAATCAGAATTTCAATAAACTAAAGGAAATACAACTATACTTTGATAAGAATTTCAAAAATCGTAAATTCAGATATTTCTATCTTTCAAACAAAAAAATATCTTATATCGATTTCAAATTTAATATTGAAAATTATATGCATCTGTGTGGATTCAAATATCAAAAAGGTGCAAAAAAATTTTGGATGGATTTAAAAATTGGAAGAATTAATTTTAGAGAATTAAAAGTAAGAAATGATGGTACAGCTTGGCAAAAGATTGAAGTATTAAGTTTTTTGAAAATGTTGGATACATTAGAAATTGGGATCAGCGATAATCCGACTGGTACGCTCTATTTACAGTATGATTTATCAATTCTTTCTTTACATAAGAGGTTTTTTCAATTAATATTACTGCCAGATCGATTTTCCAAAGATGTTTATGTGCCGGTGTCGTTAAGAAATATTAGGAATGATAAACATTCGCAAATAGTTCCAAAAAGAGTTATATGTATCAAGTGTCTAACTGATAATGAAATTGTTGTTTGTGATAATCAGTATTTACAGGCAATAGATGCCATTGATAGTAAGTAAATTAACATTTAAAATCCCAACAAATTATGAGATAATTTAACCACGAATTACCAAAAAGGAGAAATAACTATGCCACTAGTACACATTGACCTAATTGAAGGTCGTAGTCCAGAACAACTTAAGGGTCTTGTAAAAGACGTTACTGAAGCTGTTACTAAGAATACTGGAGCACCTGCTGAACACGTTCACGTTGTTTTGAATGAAATGGCCAAGGACCATTATTCAGTTGGTGGAATTTTGAAGAGTGATGAAAAATAAAAAGCCGTAAGGCTTTTTTATTTTGGAGGTAATATGTTAACATCAGTTTTCCCAAATAAGGAACTTACAGCCGAACAACAGACTGTTTTTAAACAAATACTAGGATTTACTAAGGATGCTTTGAAAACCCAGCAGAAGTCCATTTTTCAATTAAATGGGGATGCTGGAACGGGGAAGAGTGTCATCCTGACGCAACTCTTTTTAAAATTGGAAAAGTTGGCTAAAGAAAATCAGACTCAGAATTACTTTTTGGTCAATCATCCCGAATTATTAAAAGTCTATCAAGAAAATACCGGTGAATTTGCTGAGTTGCGCAAAAATCGCTTCCTGCGCCCAACAACTTTTATCAACCGGGCCCACAAGACAGGGCAAAAAGCTGATGTTGTTGTGATAGATGAGGCTCATCTTTTGTTGAGTGAGAGTGATAATTACAATAATTTTCGCCAAAAAAATCAGTTACAAGAAATAATCAAATTGAGTACGGTGGTAATATTTGTTTTTGATTCACGCCAAGTTTTGAAACTGAAAAGTTATTGGTCCGAAAATTTGTTACAGAAAATTATTCCAGAAAAAATCAATTTTGCGTCTGCAACTTTAAAAACGCAAATGCGCATGCAAGCTCCAGCAAAGGTGCTTGATTGGATCGATGATTTGACTGACAAAAAACAATTGGATGAGATTCCCGAAGAAAATGACGATTTTTTGACGATGGATTCCAATTACGATTTTCGAATTTACGCTGATGCTGAAAAGATGTACCAAGCTTTGAAACAAAAGAATCAGCAAGTAAGTGAGTCACGAATCGTCGCCACCGCAGATTATCCGTCCACCTTGGATGGTAAAAAACACTTCATCAATGAGGGGAATTTTCATTTGCCCTGGGATCAATACAACTATTCTAAAACCACTTGGGCCCAAAAACCCGAAACAATCAATGAAGTTGGTTCGATCTATACAGTTCAAGGCTTTGATTTAAAATATGTAGCAATTATCATGGGACCCTCAGTCAAACTGGCAGATGATGGCAATATCCAGATTGATATCACGCAATATGAGGATCAGGAAGCATTTAAAAAACGTCACGATCAAGATTTAAAAAATATTGATCAAGTAAAAGAGCAGATAATCTTAAATTCAATGAATGTCTTATTAAAACGCGGGATAAAAGGATGTTTTTTTTATTGATGTAACTTGATATATTCTAAGATGGTTTTCTTTTCATCAGCGGTTGCGGCATATTCACCTGATTTTAAGTTGTGAACTCTTTCAACCGAAAGATGACTTTCAAAAGCAAATTGTGTATCATTCATATCCTTATCTTTTTCATACTGAATAATCATTTCAGCAATACTTGGTTTGTCCATGAAACTACCTCCAATAAGTTTGTCTAAACTTAAAACTAAAAGATTGTCCATCGAGTCAATGGCCAATAACGCCACTTAACTTCTCCAACGATGCTCTTCTTCTTAATGAAACCAATAATCCGACTATCTTTTGAAACTGTTCGATGGTCTCCTAAAACAAAGTAGGTCCCGGCTGGAACTTTATTAGTCTGTTCGACTTTCTTTAGATAAGATTCGCTGAATCTTTCTTTATATTCTGGCGAATTCTTGGCCAGCATACTTAAAGTGAAATCATACGTGTAACTGTAAGGTTTACCCGCATACAGACTAGTGTCAGGTTCTTTCTTTTTGGAACCAGCTTTGAGGAAGTCCTCTTTGTATAGTTTACCATTGATATACAATTTATTGTTCTTAGAAACGACAGTATCTCCTGGTAGACCGATAACCCGTTTGATATAGAAAGATCCCGGTTCATCAGGTGCCTTCAAAATGACGACATCCCCACGAGAAATCTTTGAATGTCTCGTTGCGATAACCTTATCTCCATCTTCAAAAGTTGGTTGCATTGATGGTCCAGATACTTGATCGTTAGCCAGAACAAACTTAAACCCTAAAAAGAAGACCGCATAGATTGCAACGGTCATTGCAATAGTTTGAAGCCAAAACTTCCAACCCGTTTCTTCTTCTTTTTGAGGCCGACGTCTTCTTTTATTTTCTGCCATGTTTCACCTCTTATATGTTCTACTTAAGATATTACACTTTTTCCAAATTATTGGAAATAAATGTACAGTTTTGGCGAAAAAACTTTAGAAAAAGATAATTTCTTTATGTTCTGAATCTAGTCTAGTAAACTGATTACATAATCTAACGCATAGTTAGGAGAAAAGATGAATTATATTGAAACTTTAAAAAATGATTTAGCAGTTTTACCAAACGGTAATACGTTCAATTTAAAAGTCAAACTGATCGAGCGAATAATTGCTAGTTTAGAAAATAAACAATTACCTAAGTATCATTTTCCCAAATTACAGTTAAGCGAGTCAGAAATAACTTCGTTTATGCAAAAAAATATGTTTTTATCGGCTCCCGAATTTGAAAAAATGTCTACTGATTTAGAAAAGTTCGATCACGATTTAGGTGAATTGCGAACGTATCTACAACAAGAATTTGGATATTGGGCAACTATTACTCAAGATTTTGTCGAACAAATAACGATTGATTTTCCAAATCAGAGTTTCTTAGAACTGATGGCAGGAAATGGCTTTTTGTCTAAAGGCTTGCGAGATCTAGGCGTAAAGACTTATTGTACCGACGATTTGAGTTGGTCTAAGCATGATCAAACTGGCAATAAGCTTCTGACAGAGGTTGAATCATTAGATGCTATTTCAGCGCTAGCGAAATACGGTAATAAAGTCGATGACGTGATTGTCGCTTGGAGTCCTGACCGTGAAGAAATTGACGTCCAAATTTTACAAAAAATGAGAAAATTGGATGCTAATTTTTTGCTGATTGGAGAATTTGACGGTGCGACAGACAGTCAAGAATTTTGGAATCAAGCCAAATTAGTAACCGATTCACGCATCAAACAGATCAATCGCGTCTATTCACGCTATGATTTGGTTCATGATCAATTATACTTGGTTAAATAATTAGCCGTTTAGTGTAAAATAGGATACCAGTAAGACAAATTAATAGGTGAGATTTATGAAAAAAGTAATATCAAGTATTGTTATTTTTTTGATTGTCCTGTTGACCGGAGTCGCTATCTCTAAAAGCGATTCGATCAAGTATAACAATACGATGAATCGACTAGGGATGAGTGACCAAGCCCTAGTTTTGAAAACTAAATCGAAGAAGAATTTGAAGACAGTCGTCACGCAATTAAGTGAGACTAAGAAGTTATCATCGTATCAATTGATCTTTTTTGAGAAGAGTAATAGTGATCTGGGTTATATTTACAGTCACAAAAAATTTACCAAATTACCAATCACTAGTGGTCGGTATTTCTCAGAAGATGATTTTATTTCCCAAATTCCTTTTGCTATCCAAGGCAAAAATTCGCAATTACAATCCTATAAACCACAAGGACAGGCCTATATTGACCTTGATGATCGCTATATTTCGGTGATTGGGAATGTTGGTTTTGACGGAGCTGATATTTTGAATAGTCAAACATTAGTTTCACTTTCACCAAATCAGCCTAAATCCAAGTACCATTTGAATGAAGTTACGACGGTTTTGGATGGTAATGCGTTGAGCAATAAGGATACTTTGACTAAAATTAAAAAAATTATGAAGGTTAAATCGACTCATAAATATGTGCCACAAACGGATGATTTTACGAATGTTGAAACGACCAACAATGGTGAAATGTATCTTGTCGGAATTGTCTTCTTGTTTGTTTTGATTTTAATCGTTGATTTCTATATTTTAGTGCCACTGAAATATGACTTATCGCGCTCACATTTAACTGGTGATTTAAAAAACAATTATCGAAATGGATTGATGGTTCGTTACTTAATTTATACATTGATACCATTTCTGGCGGGATATTTTGCAGTTAATTGGAAGATTGCAATTATTAGTCAAAATACGTTCAATATGTTTATTTTAGTGTCAGTATTGATTACTATTTTAGTCGGTATGTCACAAATTATTTTTGTAAAAAAGACGGAGTGAGTTATTAAATGAGGGTTGAATTAAGCTCAGATTTTCAAAAAAAGTATCAAAAATTATTGGGGGACCGCTCTCAAGCTTTGTTTGCGGCGATTCAAACAGATAGTCAGGAAGCTTTTCGGTTGAACCCGTTGAAACCTAATTATCAAAATGTTTCGTATTCTTTGGCTAAACCGATCGAGTATAGTCCGATAGGTTATTTTGGTGAAATCAACGGTAATTCGATCGACCATTTGTCTGGCTATGTCTACAGCCAAGAACCTAGTGCAATGTATGTGACTGAAATTCTAGATCCTAAAGAAAATGAAAGAATTTTAGATCTCTGTGCTGCTCCGGGTTCAAAAACTACCTATATTGCCTCAAAAATGGCCTCACAGGGACTTTTAGTAAGTAATGAGATAAATACTAAGCGAGCTAAGGTATTGTCTTCTAATATTGAAAGAATGGGTATTAGTAATACTGTGGTGACGAATAACTCACCAAAAGACTTTGAAAAGAAATTTGACAACTTTTTCGATAAAATTTTAGTTGATGCGCCATGTTCCGGCGAAGGGATGTTTCGAAAAGATCCTGAATCCGTAAAGTATTGGTCATTAGACTATGTAGATCAGTGTGCTAATCGTCAGCAGCATATTTTGGATTCAGCATATAAGCTCTTGAGTCCTGGTGGAACGTTGGTTTATTCAACTTGTACTTTCTCACCAGAAGAAAACGAGCAAAATGTCGACTGGTTCTTGAAGAAATATCCGGACATGCATCTTGAACCTGTTAAGAAATATCAAGGTATGGAAGATGGTCGTCCAGCATGGGGCAATGGAAATCCCGAGTTAACTAAAGCATTAAGAATGTTTCCCGATAAATTCAATGGCGAAGGTCATTTTATGTGTAAGCTAGTTAAAGATGGTGAAATTGAAGAGACTCGCGAAAGAATGATCAACAATGGTGTCAAAAAAGATGACGTAAAATTTGTTGAGAAGTTCGCCAAAGCTAATTTGAATGGTTTGGCTGAAACTAGCTGGTTAAAGATCAGTGATTTCTTGTACCAGGCAGCTAGTCTGGATAATCGTTTCAAAGGATTGCATATCTTGCGTAACGGCTTGAAGCTGGGTGAATTCAAAAAAAATAGGTTCGAGCCCGATATCGCGTGGATATTAGCACTCAAACCTGATGATTTAAAAACTGTTTTTGAATTAAATGCCGAGCAATTTGAAAAATATTTGCACGGTGAATCGATTATCTTAGAGCAGCGACCTAGTTTTGACAACAAGTGGATTGGTTTATCCTATCAAGGTAAACTCTTTAGTTGGGGTCGCTACAGTAATCAACAAATAAAAAACGTCTATCCAAAGGGATTAAGACGGTAAAATAATATGGCGCTGTTTAGCGTAATTGACTAAGTTCTCATCGAATAGGATGGGAGCTTTTTTTATATCTTGAATTGACTTGGCACCGATTGCGGCCATGATCAACTTCAATTGTTTTACGAATTCAGTAAAGAAAATCTCTGTCTCACTGAGTGAATACTTTTGTAGATGATGCAAAACTAAACCGGACATCCCCACGGCACTAGCTCCTAAACGGATAGCTTTGATGACATCCATTGGTGTTCTAACTCCGCCAGAAGCAAAGATAGTCATTTTTTCTTGGTAGGGGATTGATTCAAGCAATGATTCAACGGTTGAAAGCGAAAATTGGTCTAAATAAGTTAAGTCCAATTCATGATTACGCGAACTTTCAATTTGAGCAAAGTCAGTGCCACCAAAACCAGAAATATCAACGTATTTAACACCAATTTTGTACAAGTCTTCTAAGTTATTGCGTGACAGGCCGAAACCAACTTCTTTGACGATCACTGGAACGGTTAACTTGGCAACAATTTGCTTAATATTATCTAACCAAAAGAATTCTTGATCACCTTCTGGCATGGCTAACTCTTGAATGGCATTCAAGTGAATCTGTAAAGCGTTGGCCGACAAAGCATCAACGGCTTGTTGAGCTTGTGAGGCATTCGCTTTAGCGGAAACGTTAGCAATTACGAATCCATCGGGATCATTTTCACGTAATGTTGTAAAAGAAGCTTTAGTTTCGGGTAGACGCAAAAAAACACCCATCGAACCACTGGAGACGGGAATATCAAGCTTATGAGCCAACTTTGCCAACTCAGTGTTGAATTTAGTTGATTGTTTAGAACCGCCAGTAATAGCATTGAAGTAAATTGGCAAAGACATTTTTTGATTGATGAATTGAGTCGAAAGATCAATATTGTTAAAACTCAATTCTGGTAGGGCATTGTGTAATAAACGAACACTGTCAAAGTCAGCGTATGACTCATCAGTGAAGTATTTTTCAGCTAAGAAAAGATGTTCAACTTTACGTTGAATTTGGGCATCTTGTTTAGGCATGGGCAATTATTTCTCCGATTTTTAATGTAAGGGGAGTGATTCCAACTTTTTGCCATTCCTTTTTTAATTCAGCAACATTTAAGTTCTTATCACTCAAGACGATTCCACAGTCGCCACCGCCAGCACCAGATGTTTTCGCAGAACCACCTAGGTTTTCGGCAATGTCACAAAGTTTAGTTAACAATTCAGTTTCGATGTGAACATCACTGAAGTCAGCTAAATCGTCGAGTAACTGACGGTATTTACTGAACATTTGCTTGATCAGTGCGGAATCGTTGTTTCTAAAGCCGTCAATCAATTTTTCGACGTTTTTACGACTAGCTTGCAAGAAATGTTGATACTTTTTAACTTTTTGTGCCTTAGTTAAGGCAATCCGATCCACCAAAATGGAAGTTGAAGCAGGAGATCCTGTCCAACCAACGGTAAGTTCTAAATCATCAGGTAGATTCAAACTTTCAATCTTTAATTCGGGCCAATCGAGTGCTAGGATTTCAGAAATACTGTGATTACGAATCATATTGAAAATCCAGTTACGGTCGGGCGAATAGTAAGCTACAATGCCACCAAAGGCACTTGCGGCAATATCACCGAGGCTACCATTTCCTTGAACGGATAAATGGGAAATCGCTGAAATTTTATAAATATCCATCGCTGAAAGATTTAGATGGTAAAAATCGCCTAGAGTTTTTACTACTGCCACAGTCACAGCTGCCGATGAGCCAAGACCATATTTTTTACCATCTTGAGAATCTAATTCACTCGTAACGAGCAAGTCGTAGTAATCTAGTTTGATACCACGTTCAAGCGCATATTTTTCAGTGAATTTGATTGCAGCCAAGATGTATTGTAATTGACTTTCAGAGTCATCAAAGACTAGTTCAGTTCCTTGACGGTTCCAATGAATCAGTTCTTTATTTAAGTTTTTAGATTGAATCGTACCACCATTAGTCGATCTGCTGACCGTAACTGTCACGTATTTATTAACGGAAGTTAAAACGGCAGGAAAGCCAGTCTCAACAACGGCGTACTCTCCAGCTAAATATAGTTTCCCAGGTGCTTTTCCTGTAGACAAAAATATCATACCTTTCAAATTTGAATCAGATGTATTGGATGCCACTACCGATATTAGCAACAACGCAAGTTACATTAGAAATAGTTTCTTCAATGTATTTTTGAACTGTTTTGATCGAGTTCTTCGTACATATAATTTTAACGTTTGGACCGGCATCAATTGTAGCATACGCAAGGATGCCTTTTTGACGTAATTGTTGAATTATTTGAAGAATTCTTAAAGTTTCGGGAGCGAAATACGTGAAGGGTGGATTAGCTGAAAGCGTTAAAGCATGCATGCTCATCGCATTGTGTTCGGAAATCTCACCGATTTTGGCAACATCTTTTTTAGCAATCGCTTGCTTAATTTCTTTTATCTCTGAAGCCACCAGTGTAACCCAATTTGAATAAAAAGGGGAGCTTTTTACACTATTTTCCATTCCAACTGTCGAAGAAATTTTCTTTTGCTGCGAATTGATCACGACTGAAAGAATCGCAATGTCGATGTCTGGAGTTTCATCAATCGGTTCAGCGTAAGAGCTTTCATTGTCAGTACCAGCATTCCATTCGACAAAGCCTCCATAAATCGATCGACTAGCTGATCCTGAGCCGTTACGAGCTAAAATCGACAAATGACGACGATCAAGTTGTAAATTTTTACTGGAATTGATGGCAGCGGCTAGGGCGGCAAAACCGGACGCTGACGAGGCAAAACCGGCTGAAGTTGGCACATGGTTGATTGAATCGATACGAAAATGTTCGTTAAATGAATAAAATTGTCTAATCGTATTCAAATAGTTGACGATTCTTTTACTTTGAGTATGCGTTAACAAGGTGTTATTCAAATAAATAACATCTTCATCACTATCGATGATAGTTGCCTTAGTATCAGTGTAGAAACGATCAAGGGTTAATGACAAACTGTTAGTGTAGGGGAGTTTTAAGGCTTTATCCTTTTTGCCCCAGTATTTAATTAAAGCGATGTTAGTGTACGCACGAGCCGTTTTAGTCAAAGTTTTCATCCTCTCCATAGATTGATAAAGGTTGGATCCAAGTTTGTTCTGCACCATTTTTGATGAGTGCTTTTTGAATCATTTGAGCATTAGTCAAATTACGAGCCAAACTGATGACACAACCACCGCGGCCACCACCGGTGATCTTACTACCAAGGGCACCAGCGTGGTTGGCTGCCTCAATCAGTTGATCAGTTTTAGGGATGGCGAGATTCAATTTAGTTAAAGCTTCATTGGCAAGCGTGAAGACTATTCCGAGTTGCTTGAGATTTCCTTTGACCAAATAATCACTGGCTTGACTGGCATAGTCGCCTAATTGTTTCAAATAGGCACCAATTTTTTGTGGATCGTTGTCGTACATTTGACGAACATCGGCGACCGTTTCTTTGGTGCGTCCTTTTACGCCTGAATCAGCTATGATAATGAAGCCATCCGAGTTAAAATTAAAGTGTTTTGGTGCTTCAGTTTTACTGAACTTGATGGGGTCATCTGAACTGACGGTTTGAGCGTCCAAACCACTAGCTTTACCGTGAGTAACGGTTTCTGACTGATTGACGTAATCTAATAACAGTTCATGTGTCAAATCGTCTTGGAAGAAGTCAAAAAAGGCTCGAGTAATTGCACAAGCGATGGCAGCTGATGAACCCATTCCGCGTTCAATTGGCAGACCACTGTCGATATTGATTACGTAATTTACTTTATCGGCATTTAATTTTGTATCGAGCAGATTGACTAAGAATTTAACGCCTGACAATGAATCAGGGATTTGTTCGATTTTTCCAGCATAGTACTTGGAAATCAAAGAGTTCTCTTGATTAGTTTGTTTCATTTTGACGATCACGGGCGTACTAAGTAAAGGGATAGCAAATGCCGGGTAGCCATAAACTACCGCATGTTCTCCCATAATAATAGTCTTCCCATGACTTTTTCCTATTCCTCTAAGCACATGCTCACCTCAGTTTCTCTAAAACTTCATTTTATACATCTATTGCTGTAATTTCCACTTTATAACGACCAACTATGATAAAATTTTTGCGGGTGAAGAATAATGACATTAAATTTTGTACTAGGTAAAAATCAATTTGACCACCATCAGAAGATGATGGAACTGTTTTCAACAGATTATCAAAAAGATCCAGAAGGGCAATTTTTCTTTTTAGTACCGAATCACATAAAATTCGAATCAGAAGTCAATATTCTCAGACACTTTGAGAAAGATAATCAAACTTTAGCGGCAACGCACAATGTTCAAACGTTCTCGTTTTCACGTTTAGCGTGGTACTTCTTACGTGATACTAGTGAATACAACTTAGAAACTTTGAGCCAGACTAAATCGGCCATGTTACTCAAGGATATCGTAGCTGAAAATAAAGCTGACTTAAAAATTTTTGCGGGGATGATTGATAAACCTGGTTTCATCGACCAAATGATTTCACAGTTCAATGAATTCATGAATGGTCAAGTGCAACCAGATGATATCGAACTAGCCTTGAATAACAATCAAGAAGGAATCTTTACTGACAAGATCAAGGAATTGAATCTGATGTATGATTCCTATTTGAAGCGCATCCAAGACTATCAGACTAATGATTTTCAATTAAACGCTTTGGCTGATTTTCTCAACACTAAAATAGGCACTTCCCACTATTACTTCTATATCGAAGGATTCTCTTCTTTTACTGCCACGGAAGCTAATTTAGTCAAATCAATGCTAGTTAATGGCGGCAGTTTGGATATTTCTTTAGTGATGGAAAAACCTGTTCTAAAAGATGATGATTTATCAGAATTTTATTATCGTCCAGGCAAAACATATCAGCAATTGCACGAGTTTGCAAAGCAAAAGCAAATAATTACTCGAAATGTTTTTGCGAACGCAAGTAGGGTTAGTCCGGATTTACAAAAGTTAGAGGATTATTGGATCGAATCAAGTGTGGGCAAGATTCAAAAGAGCGGTTTAGACAGTCAAAATTCCGTTCAAATTTGGAAATGTACTGACAAACAAACCGAAGTTTCTGCCATCAGTACCTATATTCGCCAATTGGTCGCCACACAAAATTATCGCTACAAAGACTTTTTGATTTTGGCCCGTGACTTGTCTGAATATGGTTCATTTATCGAATCGTTTATGGAAAATAATCAAGTCCCATATTTCATTGATTTACAAAAAAAGATGGCAAATCATCCTTTCAAACGCCTGATAGATCTATTGTTTGCTATCGTCAATAAAGGGATGCAGACCGACGACATTATCAGCTTATTGCGGACGGAACTATTGATTCCCGAAACTTTCAGCGATGACTTACCAGGATTTCGCCAAGCAATCGATTTAGCAGAAAATTACGCTTTGACTAATGGACTAACGAAACGAGCTTGGTTAGGAAATGACTTTCAACCCGAGGTGAAATTAGATCCCGTCGTCGATAAAATTAGAATTCACGAATATGAATTAGTGAATATTATTAAAAATTTCGTCAGTCAAATTTATTCACAATTAGCTAAATTTTTAAAGCAGTCACATACCTCTTTAGAGAGTGTCAGTTTCTTATACAACTTTTTGGAACAAAATCATGTTTTTGATAATTTATTAATTTGGCAAAAACAAGCTACTGAAGATAATAATTTAACTTTAGCCAACCAACCGGAACAAATCGTTGGCTTGTTCAATCAAATCTTAGACGAATACGTGTCAGTTTTTGGTGAGCGAGAATTCAACTCTAAAGATTTCATTGCTATCTTAGATGCGGCCTTTGAAAATGCCACCTATTCGCAGATTCCTTCAAACTTGGATTCCGTTAGCATTTCAGAAATTGGGATGATTCAGCCAACTGATCGAAAAATCACGTTTATTCTCGGTGCAACGACTAACAATATGCCTGGGACGACGGTTTCAAATGATATTGTGACTGATGATGAACGCCAATTTTTAAATGGTGAATTCACCGATGGCAAGTATTTGAATGAACCCGATGAAGTGATGAATAATTCCGAACCATTCTTACATGATTTAACCTTTACAACAAGTTCTCAACGACTGATTTTTACTTATCCTAATTTTACCGAGGACAATAAGCAACAAGATCTTTCTAGTTACGTTGTTAGAATTAAGAATCATTTCCGTTTGGATGAACAAAATATTCTCTTGAATCCCGTCAGCAGTGATGTTGGTGAAGACCAGGTAATTAAATATTTAGGTTCAAAAGCATCTAGTTTAAACTACTTGATACGTGTTTCCCGTTCGGCTTTAGATAATAAGAGTGATTTACCTGATGCCTGGAAATACGTCCGTTCAGTTCTTTTAAATGAAGAACCGACAACTAGTTTTGCCTTGAGTTCACTTGATTATCAAAATATCCCACATCCGCTTGAACCAGCGACGGTTGAAGCTTTGTATGGTAAAAACATCAATGTTTCAATTTCTCAACTGGAAACTTTCTATATGAATGAGTATGAATATTTCTTAAAGTATGGCTTACGCTTGCGGCCTAGAAGATTATTTGAAGTTACGCCTGCTCAAACAGGTTCAATCTTTCATGCTGTTTTGGATAGCTTGGTTAAGTTCTTACACGAGGAACCAAATCGTTCCTTGCGCAATTTAGCAGATAGTGAAATTGAAAACTTAGTTAGTGATTTATTTGATTCACAATTATTGTTGCCAGAGAATCGTATCTTTACTACTTCAACTAGAATGCAGTACATCTCAGACAAACTGAAGACTACCTTGATCCAACTAGTGAAGAATATGAAATTGCAATTTTTACGCAACAATTCGGAACCAGAAAAATCTGAAGTTACTTTTGGACGACTCAATCATAAACAGGATCTCCCAGGTTTGTCCTATGAGATTTCTGGTGGTCATAAGATCAATGTTCGTGGAAAAATCGACCGTATTGATGAAATGATTTTAGATAATTTAACTTATCTGACGATCATTGATTACAAGTCTGGTAATAAGAGCTTTGATTTTGCACAATTTTTGGAAGGTATCACTATGCAGATGCCGACTTATATTCAGAGTGTCTATAATAATTTGGATCTGTTGAGTGAATCAAGTAATACAAAAATTGGTGGGGCGCTTTACGAGCACATTCAAAATCCTTTGATTCCAATCGATAAGTCTTTGATCAACAAAAAGGATTTTGATGCTAAAATCTTACCAACTGATGTCCAAAATAAAGTTTTCAAAGAATTCCAATTGAATGGTCTATTGCTTAATGATGAAGATTTGTTAGCTAATATTGATTTGCAGGCAAGAACTTCAAAAGGGGCAGTTGCTAAGAGTTCGCCAGTAGTTAAGAAGAGTGATGGCAATTTAGTTACTGAACAAGATCTCTTTAAAATTCTTAATTACAATCAGCACTTGATCAAACAGGCTGGTGAAAAAATTTATTCTGGTAAATTGAATCTCAATCCTTATCGCTATGGTCGCAATACTGGGTTACAGTACAGTGATTATCGTCCGGTCTTTGAATTTGACGCTATGCTGCCGGAAAATGAGTATCACGATATTGTCAATTATCATAAGGAAGATGTCATCAAAGAGATTCAAGCAATTTTAGAGGATGGTGAAGAAGATGCCTGAGTGGACAGAAGATCAAAAAAAAGCAATTACTCATCAAGGACATGACATCCTAGTTTCCGCGGCTGCTGGCTCCGGAAAAACCACAATTTTGGTCGAACGAATTTTGGAAATGCTCAAAAATGGTGAGAACATTGATAACTTCTTAGTGGCAACTTTTACCGATGCGGCCGCTTTAGAGATGAAAGAGCGGTTATTAAAACGTATCAAAGCAGCCATCAATGAAACTGATCAAGAAGTGTCACGCCATCTGCAAAAGCAAATTTTTAAGATTCCGGTCGCAAACATTAGTACTTTGCATGCCTTTTGTTTGAGTATTATTAAAAAATTCTATTACGTGATTGACTTGGATCCTAATTTTCGCTTGTTGAGTGATGTGACTGAACAATCACTCATGAAAGAACAAGCTTACGATAATTTGCGGACGAAGTATTATGACAAAAAAGATACTGACTTTTTAGCTTTAACCGATAATTTCACCGATGATCGTAGTGATGACGCCTTAAAAGACGTGGTTTTCAAGTTGTACGACTTTGCTATTACTAATGATCAAACTGAGAAATGGCTCGATGACTTAGTTAAGACTTACCAATTTGACGACAGCTTCTCAAATTCAAATTTCTATCGTCATGAAGCGGTTCCTCAAATCAAGAATCGTCTGGAACAAATTTTAGATTTGATTGGGCAAGGACTTGATGTCACTGGCAGTGATGAACTAGCTTGGAAATCATTAGATGCTTCATTTATTGCTGCTCGTGAAGCAGTTGAAAATTTGGAAAATGATTTGTTAGGTAAAAGCTATTCAGAACTTCGAACTGAATTAATGGGTCTGAAGTTAATGGCCGCTAAACGTCTGAAAAAAGACGAAACTGAAGGCGAAGACCTGTCATTTGTTGAGGAAGCCAAGACAATCAAAGGTAATGTTAAAAAACAACTTGATAAATTAATTGACGATTTTTACGTTTTGTCCGAAGCTGATTTAGAAAAATCACTCTTAGACGCTCAAAAAATTGTCACAAAATTAGTTGAAGTCGAACGTGGTTTTATCAAAGAATATGCCCAACTGAAAACTAATAGTCATACCCTAGATTTCAACGACTTGGAACATATGGCAGTTGAAATTTTACAGACGCCAGTTGATGACCACTTGGTAGCGTTAGATTATTATCAAACTAAGTTCCACGAATTGATGATCGATGAGTATCAAGATGTTAATGCGATGCAAGAAAAGATTATTCAGTTGTTATCCAATGACAACAATCATTTATTCATGGTTGGGGATATTAAACAATCGATTTATGGTTTCCGACAGGCTGCACCGTACATCTTTGCTAAAAAATACGATGATTTTCAAAAAGAAGATAATCCCAACGAATTGATTCAACTGTCAAAGAATTTCCGTTCTTCACGAGCAGTTGACCTGTTCGTCAATCAAATTTTTAGACGTAATTTTGATAAAAAAATCGGTGATATCGTTTATGATAAGAAATCCCAGCTAGATCCAGGAACTGACTTTCCAAAAGAGGTCGACACTGAAAATGAATTCAATTTAATCGTTAACAATGACGACGAAGAAGTTGAGAAACGTCAATTGTTGATTGAAAATGCGGCCAAGCGAATTCAGACTTTGATGAAGAGTGATTTCCAGATTTACGATGGTAAGAAAAAGGAAATGCGTTCTTTGAAATATTCCGACATTGCTATTTTGTCGCGAACTAAGGAAAACAATACCGACGTCATTTCCTATTTTGCCAAGGCTGATATTCCAGTCATGGTGACCGACGCTCAGAATTATTTCCAAACGACCGAGTTACAAATCATGATGTCGATGTTACAAATAATCGATAATCCGTTTCAAGATGTACCACTAGTGGCGGTTTTACGTTCACCAATCGTGAATTTGAACGAAGAAGAATTAGCAGAAATAAGATTAGTCGATAAACAAGAATATTATTTCACGGCACTAAAAGAGTATTTAGTTGCTGAAAATGCTAAGCCAGAGATTAAGAATAAATTGCAGTCATTCCTGATTCAATTAGAAAATTACCGTGAATTTGCGAATAAAAACAGTATTTCGCGTTTGATTTGGAAAATCTATCAAGAAACCGGATTACTGGAATACGTTTCCGGAATGCCTGGTGGTAAACAGCGTGCCGCCAATTTACACGCCCTTTATCAACGAGCTGATGCGTACGAAGAAACTAATTATAAAGGTTTACATCAATTCATTAATTTTATTCAACGGATGCAGGATTTGAACAAAGACTTATCACAGCCTAGCAGTATCGAAGCAGTCGATGATACGGTCAAAGTCATGACGGTCCACGCTTCAAAGGGTTTGGAATTTCCAATTGTGATTTATCTTGATATGGCAAAACAGTTCAATAAATTAGACTTCCAAGGTTCAACTTTGTTTGACGTTAATAACGGAATTGGTATTACATTAACCGATAACCAGACTCGTCTAGAATATAAGACGATTCAAAGAAACGTTATTAGTAGCCAAAGAAAATTAGCCACGATTTCTGAAGAAATGCGTTTGTTGTACGTTGCCTTGACCAGAGCTAAACAAAAGTTGATCATGTTTGGCTTTACCAAAGAAATTGCTGACACCTTTAAAATGTGGGATAACGTTACCCCAGATTCCGGCGTTATCAATGAATCAATCCGTATCAAAGCCTTGAGTTTTCAAGATTTGGTTGGTATTAGTACCTTGAGTGACCAACAAAGAGTGCCACTGGATGAAGATAAATTTGAGAATCAAGCTTGTTTCTTGAAATTGAATTTGATTCACCCCCAAGCTCAAGACCAAGGTTTGAATAAGATAATTATTCCTAAGACCGCACCAAAAGATCCGTCTGATTTATTTAAGAAAACTGTCAAAGACATTTTGGATTTCAAATATCAATATCAAGGGTCAGTTGATACTACTGCTTATCAATCAGTTTCTGAAATCAAAGGTTTGTTTGCCGATCCTGATGAAGCGGAGATGTCAGAAGATTTATTGGAAGAAAAGTCACGCTTTAATTTAGGTTCGTTTGCTAAACCAAAATTTTTGACCCAAACTAAGCAAGTGACCGCCGCTGATGTTGGTAGTGCCACGCACTTGGTTTTGCAAAAGATTGGCCTTGAAAAGACACCGGAATTAAGTGATTTTACTGAATTATTAGATCAATTGGTTAATGAAAAATTATTGACTGAAGAATTAGCTGACAAGATCGACTGTCAAAGCCTGGTTAACTTTTATCAAAGTGATTTAGGAAAATTGATTGTGGAGAATTCGCAAAATGTTAGTCGTGAATATCCAGTTTCAATTTTGATGTCAGCTAAAGAATTGTTTAAAAACACTTCCAAAGATTATTCTATTAACGATAAAATATTAGTTCATGGTATTATTGATGGAGTGATTGAAACGAATCGAGGGATCGTTATTTTTGACTACAAGACAGATCATGTTAGTGATGGCAATTTGGCAGAATTGATCGAAAAATATTCTGGCCAAGTCAACTTGTATGCCAAAGCGATTTCGGCGATTAAAAATAAACCCGTAGTGGGTAAATATCTTTACTTCTTGAAGATTAATGAGGCTGTTGATTTACAAGAGAAATGAAGATGAGAGGTGAATGATTTGAAAAATTCTTACGCTGTTGTTGATTTAGAGACTACCAATTCTAATTGGCATGACAATGGGCGTATAATTCAATTCGGCTGTGCCCTTATCGAAAATGGTGAAATTACGCATATTTATGATCAAAAAATAAATCCCAAAGTACCGATTCCTAACCGAATCACTGCTTTAACGGGATTGAGTGATGAAGATGTTTTGGATTCACCAACATTTGAAGAAGTTGCACCTGATATTTTTAAACTTTTAAAAAATCGAGTTTTTATTGCACATAATGTGAATTTTGATTTGACCTTTTTAAATCGTGAACTTAAACGTATCGGAATGAACCAACTCAATGTCAAAGCAATCGATACTGTTGAATTATCGCAAATACTTTTTCCAACAATTAGTAGTTATAAACTACAAGATTTAACACATTATTTAAGCATCGTTCACAAAAATCCACATAGTGCAAATAGCGATGCACACGTGACCGCAGAATTGTTCTTGATTATTCTCAAACGGATTCAACAATTACCACTAGAGACTTTGCGATTATTGGCAAAATTTGGCAAAAATACTATTCGTGAAACGAATCTAGTTTTCAAGACAATCTTAGAAGAGCGTGAAAAAGAATCACGTCAGGCAGTTTTACCGGCTTATTTATATGAGCGAAACGGCTTGATTTTAAGAAAAAAAGATTTCCATGTCAGTGAAAAAATCGATCACACAACTAAATATCCTAAGAGTCGAGAGGCCAAAAAACAGTTGCTTGATGGCATCCTCGATTATCGAGTCAATCAATCTAATTTGATGGATAACATTTATCATACGAGTCAAAATCGTGATAAAACCAAAAAGTGGAATTTGATTGAAGCACCAACTGGTGCCGGGAAGACCCTAGGTTATTTGTTACCACTGTCTTATTTAGTTAACATTAATCAAAAGTTAGTGATTGCGACGACGACGAAAGTCTTGCAGCAGCAAATTGTCGATCAGTCGATTCCGTTGTTGAATTCGGTTACGAACAACGAATATCATGCGGAAATAGTTAAAAGTAGTTACAATTTTATTGATTTGGACCGTTTTTATGAGGCACTAGATAATTACCGTTTACACAGTCATACCGCTATTTTAAAGATGAAAATTTTGGTTTGGCTGACGATGACCACCACGGGTGACTTGAGTGAATTGCATTTAACAAATTACAACAGTCCCTTGTTTAGCATTATTAGACATCGTGGTGAACCTAAAGAAAATACGATCTTTGGTCGGGATGATTTCTGGCTTTATCAACAAAATCACTATATGGAATCACGCATTTTGGTGACTAATCAGTCATTTTTGGCTCGTCACTTGGACAGTCCATTTTGGGGTAAAAATTCTTATCTAGTGATCGATGAAGCTAATCATTTTGCTGGTAGCTTGCGGGATGCGAGTTCGCCAACAATTGATTTTTTGAAGTTGAACGAATATGTTAAGAAAATTAGTGACATCTTGTATCAGAATCGTGTCACGCTTCGTTATGCTTTCACTGAAGTTACGACTCAGTTGTGGAATTATCAAGACTTGCAGGGGATGGAAACTCATTTTCAAGCAGTAGACGAATTGATGCAACGATTGGAATACAATATTTTTGGTTCCTACATTCAAAATCAAGTTAAGTTTAAAGACCGTGAAGAGTTTGTTTCACTACTAGATAGCGATAATACTTTTGGGAAGGATAATCAAAAGTTACTCGATCTGTTGTCTGACTTGATTGTTGAATTATCATTGATCTCTAATCGAGTTGAGACTTTGTTTGATCAATACAATTTCCAAAAGAACTTTATTTCCGTCGAACTATCTAAAGTCATCTCTAATTTGACCATCGAAAATGCTAAATTGCGTTCAGTCATCATCAATTTAGATGAATTAGCTCAAGCTCTTCAAGGTCAAGGTGAAAAGTTTGGCGTTCAACTTGAAATGCGTGACTATTATGAAGTCAATACTTTAAAAATCAGTTGGCGTCAATTTGATATTCATACTTTGATTGATCAGACCACACAACGTTTCAGTCAGATTTTTGCGATTGGGGCAGCGATTACGGTTCAAAAAGACTTCTCGCACTTTATTTTGGATACGCAATTGAATCAAAATCAGATCAATCAGATGGTGATTTTACCTGATACGAACAGTATTTCTAAAAACAGTAAAATCTATTTGCCGGCTGATTTACCAGATATTCAGAGCTTGACTAGCGATGACTACTACAAAATGGTCACACGTTATATCGTTGATGTCTTGGATAATATGGATCATCAAACGATGATCTTGTTTAATTCTTTAAATACGTTGAGTAATGTCTATCAACTGTTGATGGAAACCGACGTTAAAGAGAAGTGGGAAATTCTTGCTCAAGGTGTTACTGGTTCAAATGAAAAGATTAAAAAACGTTTTGCCATCGGTCGTCGTTCAGTTCTTTTAGGAGCTAATTCTTTCTGGGAAGGGGTCGATTTTCCTAAAAAGATGCTCGAGATTTTGATTGTGACACGAATTCCTTTTGAATCTCCTGAACAACCAGATGTCAAAATTAAACAAGATATTTTGAAGCAACAAAATCTCAATGTGTTCAAGGTCGATTCTTTGCCGAACGCTATTTTGCAGTTACGTCAAGGACTCGGTCGCTTAGTTCGAACACCAACCGATCGTGGTGTGATATTATTGTTAGACAATCGAATTTTAACTAAGAGTTACGGTAAAACTATCTTGGATTCTTTGCCAAAAGGTTTACCAGTCGTAAATGAGGATATGGATACGATTAAAAAAGATATAAATGAGTTTTTGAATTGATAAAAAATTGCTATACTTATCTCTGTAACTACGAAAAGGAAGTATTATGACTAAAAGCACAAAAATTTTATTGACCATATCTCTGATTGCCTTGGCAATTGTCTCAGTATTGACTTATTTAAACCTTTCTTTTGCTCCTTATTCCAGTGCCAAATCACAAGCTAATGATATCGCCCAAGAAAAAGCAGGTATCGTGCAACCTGATTATTTCGGCAATTACACCCGCCAAAAACAGTATTATGCAGTTGGTGGCTTAACGAAGAAGCAGAAGTATCGTTATATTATCATCAATGCTAAAAGTGGTAAGACAGAAATAGTTAATAAGAATAACGCTCCAGTTCGCCAAACAATCATTGACGGTGTAGCTGATCGTTATGGTGCTAAAAAGATTTTGCATATCAATTTAGGACTATACAAAAATAAGCCAACTTGGGAAGTCACTTTCCAAAAGAAAAATGGCTCTATCGGTTATAATCTAGTTGACTTTAGAACTGGTGACAGTATTCAAATTATCGATAATATTTAAAACAAACTAAAAAAAGTCGAGACGATTCTCGGGCTTTTTTTGTTAATTGGAGGAATTTAATGGAGGATGCGGTATTTAATCAATTTGTCGACAGTGGCAGTACTAGTATCAACAATTTGATCTTAAAAAATTACCATAAACTGGGCATGACTGAACAGGATTTGATCGTCTATTTAGGATTATCAATGTATGCTCAAAAGGGCGTCACTTTCCCAATGGCTAAGGATTTAGCCGACGATACCGGAATGGACGAGGCTAGCATTTATACAATTATTCAAGGATTGATCAAATTAGGCGTTATTGAATTAAAAACTATCGTTGATCATCATCAACAACGTGACATTTATTCGTTGACGCCAATTTATCATCGTCTGAAAAATCTCTTGCAACAAGAACATGACTCAGATAAGCAAAATAAATTGATGTCAGATACTGAAGAGTTGTTCAAAAAAATCGAGGTTGAATTTGGACGACCAATTTCACCGATTGAGCAAGAACAAATTCATCAATGGATCGACGACGACCATTACAGTATCGAATTGATCGGTTTGGCTTTGCGCGAGGCGGTCTTGAATCAAGCTTATTCGCTGAAATATATGGATCGGATTTTAATTAGCTGGGAAAAGAGTAATATAAAGACAGCAGAACAATTACAAGACCGTCGAAAGAAGTTGGGATACTAATGTTAAAAGATGAACAAATCGTTTGGGCTATTCGTCAGATGGAAGAAGATATTGGACCAGTTGGCCCATCGCTTGATTCCAGAACACCATTTCAATATTTAGTTTCAGTTATTTTGAGCGCTCAGGCCACGGATGTTTCGGTCAATAAAGTGACACCAATTTTGTTTGCTAAATATCCAGAGCCAAAAGATTTAATGAATGCCAAATTAGAAGATGTTGAACAAATTATTAAAAGTGTTGGCTTATTTCACAACAAAGCTAAGAACATTATTAAAACAGCTGGTATCGTCCATAACGAATTAAATGACGTTGTCCCAGAAACTAGAAAGGGCATCATGGCTCTTCCTGGTGCCGGGAGAAAGACCGCTAACGTTGTTTTGAGCGATGTCTTCAATCAACCAACTTTTGCGGTCGACACGCATGTATCTGCCATTTCAAAGCGGCTACATTTTGTTGACCAAAAGGCTACTCCAATTCAAGTTGAGAAGAAAATCGTTAGTGTGATGCCACCAGAAGAATTACACCAAGCACATCATACGATGATTGAATACGGTCGCAAGTATTCAATGAAACTTGATCCAGCAAAAGAAACGAATCAGTTGATTATTCAATGTGATGAAATGAATCGTGAAAATGAAAAATAGAGTTTGATTTGTTGGAGGAGTGGTTGAAGTATGCCGTCCTCCGCAACAAACTCGATTTTGGGCTGGAACGTGGTGGGCCGACTTGGAGCCAATTTCAAAAACCAGAAATTGTCTTCAAGCTCGACCTTATTCTAAGCAATAAATTGCTAAGAATAATTTCACCACTGAGCCCAAATCGAGTTTGTTGCTCCGGACTGAATAACGGATCTATTTTTTATCTGCTTTCTATTCTTTACGAATGGAAGGTCTATTCATGATGATATTTTTGGTTATTTAAATATGGAGCTCAGTTCTGTTTAAGAACTGATTAGCTTCTCTTATAAAAAAATAACAGCATCTATTCATAAAGACGTAATGACTACAAATTAGTCTTGTGTGCGTCGGGAATAGATGCTGTTTTTCATTTATTTTGAATTCAAAATAGCGGAAAAAGACAATTCAACACTATCAAAATTTTAAAAAGATTCCTTTTAGCGTTCCTCACCAGGATTGTTGTGATAGTACTCTCGATACTTTTTATAAAAATCGGTTCGATTTTTCATACCGATAGCATCGATTACGTCGGAAATTGGCATGGTAGTTGAGGTTATTAAGGTGTGGGCGTTAATTAGTCGTTGTTTCATAATCAAAGTGCTGAAAGTTGAACCAGTCTCTTTTTTGATAAAATTGCTGAGATAATTCTTATTGTAGCCGTATTTTTTGGCCAACTTTGTTAGGTTCAAACTCTGATAATCTTGGGAAATGTCTTTGAGAATTTTGATGATGATCTGCTGTTGCGGATCTTTTGTGGTGGGAGAGACGTGATAGTGGCGGACTAATTTGGCTAGAAGTATTGATAAATATGATTTGATGATGGTATTTGAAAATTCTCGTTTGGAATAGTATTCGGTGATGATATCTTCCATAGTTTTGTTGATGTCGTCATCGACATTTTTTCCAAAAAGCATGTACTTGATCGAATTATTTTCACCAGCCGCTCGGTTGATTAAAAATTCATAGAGAACCGATTTAGTCCGACTCATGTCATTTAAAAAATTGATACTGATATTCTTATCTCTAAATAACAAATTAATTAGTAAATCATTTTCGCCCAGGCGTTTGATTGAATGTGAGCAACCAACATCAATCAATAATAAGTCGCCTTGATTCAAGTGAACTGGTTTTCCGTCGACTATTTGATTACAGGTTCCACTGAGCATGTAATTCATTTCCAAGAATTGGTGGGAATGTTCCGGATAATCGGCGAAACGACTGTGTTTGCTAATATAAACATCTCGATTACGAAAAAAGTAGTCATTTAATATTTGACCAGTCTGTGGTTCTTTTCTGACGGCATAATTAGGCAAATCATCCACGTGATGGTTTGTCTTTTTTTGTTCTACTTCAATTAATTCATATTGCTTTAAACGTCTTAGAATTCTGGCATCCATCGACTGTGCCTCCTGTAAATATGTTACTAAAGGAATGTATTACTGACATTGTTAGTAGTCATGTAAGCGGTTATATTTAGTTATGAAATGTTGATACAAGAGCTTTTCTAAAATAATTAAGTAATTTAAATATATCACATTTTGTTATGATTAATAATTTTATCGCAATAATTAAAATTTAAAAAAGGAGGAAAAGAAATGTCAAAAACTTATGTTGCAGTCGACATTGGAGCTTCAAGTGGCCGGTTGATGTTGAGTCAAATCAAAGACGGCAAAATTGATTTACAAGAAGTTCATCGATTTAATAACGGTTTTAAAAAAGCTGATGGTCACGATTGTTGGCAAATCGATCAAATCCTCAAAGAGATTTTTACAGGTTTGAAGAAAGTTAAACAATTAGGTTTTAACGAGATTGTTCTTGGAATTGATACTTGGGCTGTTGATTATGTGTTAGTTGGAATGGATGGTCAAAAGATTCAAAATCCCATTAGTTATCGTGATGCAAGAACGAAAGATGCGTTAGAGAAATTGACGACTGATGTGCCCAAGTCACTGATTTATAAGAAAACTGGAATTCAGTTTTTGAATTTTAATACGCTTTATCAACTCTATACCGAAAATAAAGATGAGCTGAAAAAGACCGATAAGATCATGATGATTCCTGATTATATCGGCTATGTTTTAACTGGTAATGCAGTGACTGAGGTTACCAACGCTTCGACGACACAAATGTTGAATTTACGTGAAGGCTTGTTTGATAAGGATCTATTGAAAAAAGTTCATGTTGATCAAAATCAATTTCCTAGATTAGTTGAATCGGGTACGATTCTTGGCAATATTCGTCACGCTTGGCATGTTAAATATGATATTCCAGAAACTGAGGTTATCACGGTTGCTACGCATGATACTGCTTCAGCAGTTCTGGGAACTCCGGGAATTGGCGACCATTGGGCATTTCTAAGTTCAGGAACTTGGTCGTTGTTGGGAACCGAATTGAATGTGCCTGAGATTGGTGATTTAGCTTTTGAAAGTAATTACACCAATGAATGGGGAGCTTATGGAACGTATCGCTTTTTGAAAAACATCATGGGACTTTGGATGATTCAAAACGTTAAACACAATTTGAATGATCAATATAGTTTTGCTCAACTAGCCGAGTTAGCAGGGCAAGCGAAGCCATTTGAACAATTCATTGATGTGAATGATGAGTCATTTATCAATCCAGAGAATATGATTGAAGCCATTCAAACTTATTGTCAAAAAACCAGTCAAGTCGTTCCCCAAACTCCGGGTGAAATCGCAATGGCAATTTACTCCAATTTAGCTTTGTACTATGCCAATGAACTGGAAAATCTCAATAATATCTTGGGATACAAATTAGAAGCGCTCAATATCGTTGGTGGTGGTTCAAATGTTAAATTGCTGAACCAATTGACTAGCACCTTGGCTGATATTCCGATATTCGCTGGACCTAGTGAAGCTACCGCAATTGGTAATTTGGTAGTTCAAATGATCACTGAAAATGAGATCAACAACATTGCTGATGCGCGAGAAATAATTCGAAATTCTTATCAAATTAATGAATTTCATCCAGAAACTAATAAGTATGGTGACATTTTAAAAGATTATCAAGATTTTCTTAGAGGAAAAATTAAAGTAAGTGAGGGATAAAAATGGTTAGTTCAGAAAATGTAGAAAAGGCTTATCAAGAAGCAAAAGAACGTTATGCCGCAATCGGGGTTGATACTGATGCAGCTTTAAAGGAATTGAAAAAATTAAAATTGTCAGTTCACTGTTGGCAAGGGGACGACATTCATGGATTTTTAAATCCTAATCAAGAATTGACTGGAGGTATTGGAGTTTCTGGTAACTATCCAGGAATTGCCAGAACTCCTGATGAGTTGACAAGTGATTTGAGTGAAGCTTTGTCACTTATCCCTGGAACTCATAAAGTGCAACTTCATGCTATTTATGCGGTTACGAATGGTCAAAAGAAGGGCATCAACGACTTAGGACCAGAAGATTTCAGTTACTGGGTTGACTGGGCTAAGAAAGAACATGTTGGTTTGGATATGAATGGAACCTTTTTCTCACATCCGATGGTCAAAAATAACTTTACGTTAGCCAGTCCTGATAAAGATGTCCGTGATTTCTGGATTGAACACGGTAAAATCAGTCGTGAAATTGCCAACTATTTCGGAAAAGAATTAGGTCAACAATCCATCAATAACTTCTGGATTCCGGATGGTTTCAAGGACAATCCAATTGATAAAGAAACGCCACGTCGTCGTTTGATTGAGTCACTCGACCAAATTATTGAAAAGAAGTATGACGAAAAGAACACCATTGAAGCCTTTGAAGGAAAGTTATTCGGTACCGGTATCGAATCATATACTGTTGGCTCACACTTGTTCTACAACAATTATGCTTTGACTAGAAATAAGCTTTGGACTATTGATGCTGGACACTGGCACCCAACAGAAGATGTTTCTGATAAATTCTCAGCTTTCTTGCCATTCGGTAAAGGCTTGATGTTGCACGTTTCTCGTCCTGTTCGTTGGGATAGTGATCATGTGGTTATTTTCGATGAGGCTTTGGTCAGAATTGCTCGTTCATTAGTTCGAGATAACGAATTGAATCGGACCAATGTTGGCTTGGACTTCTTTGATGCCACAATTAATCGTGTTGCTGCTTGGGTCATTGGGGCTCGTGCTACACAAAAGGCCTTCTTACAAGCAATGCTTGAACCAATCAACCAATTAAAACAAGCTGAAATCAACTTTGACTTCACAACTAGATTAGCTGAAACCGAAGAGTTGAAGTCATATCCATTTGGAGCTGTTTGGGATGAGTTTTGTCTTCAAAATGATGTTCCAGTTGGGACTGATTGGCTGGAAAATATTCATCAATATGAAAAAGACGTTCAATTCAAACGTAACTAATTTAAATTAACTAGAGGAAAAGGTGTTAATTATTATGAAATTTATCAATTCTAAATTTGTTGAGAAAATGCGCGAAATTACTAATGAACTTTATAAACATGGCTGGGATGAAAGAAATGGCGGTAACGTCAGTCTACGATTGACTCAATCAGAAGTTGATCAATTTGATGACTTAGATGGCACAATCAGAAATATTCCCATTAAATTTGATGCAACCGCTTTGGCAGGGCAATATTTCTTAGTGACCGGAACTGGTCGCTATTTCAAAAATGTCCACAATTATCCAGAGCGTGACACCGGCTTAGTTAGAATCACTGACGAAGGTAACTCAGTCGACCTTCTTTGGGGCTTCAATGATGGCGGGCAACCAACTAGTGAATTCCCATCACACTTGATGACTCACATCGAACGCCAAAAAATTGATTCCAATCAAAGAGTCGTCATGCACTGTCACCCAACTAATTGGGTTGCTCTATCATTTACCCACGAATTGGATGAAGGCAGCGTCAGTCGTCTATTGTGGAAGATGCAAGCTGAATCTTTGGTAGTCTTCCCAGAAGGCGTTGGTATCATCCCTTATATGACACCAGGAACCAACGAAATTGGTCAAGCTACCGCCGATAAAATGAGTGAATTTAGAGTAGTTATGTGGCCACATCATGGAATCTTTGCTTGCGGCGACAGCATGGACGAAGTTTATGGTTTGATTGAAACCGTTGAAAAAGCTTGCCAAATTTATACAACCATTCAAGCTCAAGGTGGCGACATCTTACAAAGTATCACCGATGATGATTTGCGTGATTTGGCTAAGTCATTTAACGTCACACCAAATCCAAAGTTCTTGTCGACTGAAGTTGTTAATAGCTAGTAGATGAACCATGAAAATTTATTCGAATAAATTAGAGAGTGGAAACAGGACGTGGTCAACTCTCAAGTATTAAGTATTAAGATAAATAAGCCTAGGTAATCAAAGTACGATTACCTAAGCTTATTATTTTAAGCGCAAAGTTTATGTCTCAAGCTACTTTCAATTTTGACATGATACCTGAGATAATGCAGAGTAATGTTACTATTTCGTAAATTTAAATTTATTGACGTACTTAAAAACGTACTTTATAATCATTTGTGAATAGGAGGTAATATAATGCAAAGAACACTAAACCCAACCCAGGCAAGAAAAGATTTCTACAAAATTATTAAGTCGGTAAACGATGATTCTACGCCGATTGAAATTAATGGAAGAACTGAAAATGACAGTGCCGTATTGATGAGTGTTAAAGACTACCGAGCTATTCAAGAGACATTATATCTTATGAATGATGGGACTTTGGACAAGGTACATAGAGCTGAGAAAGATGATTCAGGATTCACCGATATTACTAACGGTGTACATTGGGACGAAATCTAGTGACTACCTACAAAGTGAAATTTAAAAATTCTCCCAAAAATGATTTAAGAAAAATAAAACAAAGTAATCTTAGGGATAAGTTTGATGAGCTAATTAAGAAATTAGTTACAAATCCTTATGACCCAACGGATAATTTTGAGAAACTAATGCCGCCAGAAGATAGATTCTACTCACGACGAATAAATATTAAACATAGGCTTGTTTATAAAGTAGACGAGGAAAAAAAGGTTGTTTATATTTACTCTGCGTGGAATCACTATCTTGATAATTAAATAAGAAAACTTTTTTACAAATGGCAAATAATTTGGCCAAGATGGCCAAGTTATTTAGCCTCCTATATCTAATATTAAAAAACGAGATGACAAATTCCAACATTTGGAATAATCATCTCGTTTTTATTTTCGAACTAGGACTTATGTACCTTCTCTTGTTTGTTGAGTTAGTTTTTTGCCGTTCTATGAGGAGTAGTCAAAACGCGTTCAGCAGGCTAGGACTTGGACATATAGCTACGTTTCCAAAATCACGTTATTCTTCGGGAGCTGAGTGCCCCTGTTCCACGCTCTGTAAATTCGTTTCGATAAACGCTAGGTGATAACTGGACATGTTTTTTAAAAAAGTGATAAAAGTAAGTCTCATTATCAAAGCCTAATTGCTTTGCAATGTTTTGAATCGTCATATTTGTTGTGGTCAATAATTCTTGAGCACGATGAATTCTAATTTCTTGGGAATAGGCAGTTAGTGTGTGCTTAGTTTTGTCCTTTAACAACCGATTTAAGTATTCGTCGTTGTAGTGGAGTTGTTCTTCCAAGTTTTTTCGAGAGATATTGCCATCACTTTTATCGATCAATTCGATAACTTGGTTGGCTAAAAAATCTTTTTTGGAGTTATCCAGTAGGTTAGGGATGACGCGAAAATGATGACTGTCTTCTAATTCAGATAATAGTCTTAAAACTAAACCACTTTGAAAAAATTTAGCGCCAATTTTGACAGTGGTGATTTCTTGTTGGAGTGAATCCAAAATGATTTTTAGGGCTTTGTCGGAATCACTCGTAAGACGATGGAATTTTAAATAATTACGTTGCCAACCGTTTTTATCATCGAGATTGTGTTTTAAAAACGAAAAAACAGCACCTTGAGATTCAATATCGGTTAACAGTTGACGTAATAAGCTTTCTGACAAATTCAAAAAGACTACTAAACAATTAGTTTGGAGTTTCTCTGTATGTCTGATCTGTGGATTCAAAAGACAGCCTTCACCAGCTTGAAAAGTAAAAACTTGATCTTCTAAATAATTGGTCAACTGACCATCTAAAACGTACATTAATTCAAAGTCTTGATCACGATGCATTTTTTGATAGTCAGAGGCCTCAAAAGAGTGGAATTTGCCATTTTGTAACATCGTATAGAGGACTTTTTGATTGGTCTGGCGTTTGTAAAACATCGTTAAAGGAACTTTAGTTGAGATTTCGGGACCTTGATTAGTTGCCGCATCTAAATTTTTAAAATCTTTTCGCATCCCAATACCTCCAAGTTGGAAAATTACAGTAAGCGTTTGCTTGAAATCGTTTATAAACATTATAGCATAGCGGTATTTTGGCTAAAATTAAGTATGATGAAAGGATTGATATTATGACTATCAAAGAATCTTTAAATAGCAATTGGATGTTTCATTACGGTGAAATGAAACGCGTTCCTTATAAAACTACCAAAAAGGCTGTTTCACTAGGTGGAATCACCGCACCCATCAAAGGAGAAGCGGGTCAACGTTTGCCGGTTAGTGCTGGTGGCAGTCACTTCTTGAAGTTGATTGCTCAAGGCGACGAACAACAGGGCCTGTTGAATCTAGCTGATACTGATTTGACCTCAGAATTATCCGCTGATTGGAAAAAAATAGATTTGCCTCATGATTGGAATCGGCAATCACCCTATGTCAATCAACCAGAGAAGTTGATGAGCGGCTCAAAACCAGATGCTTGCGGTTATTATCGTAAGACTTTCACATTAACTACTGATGATTTAAACAATTTAAGGACAATTCTGCATTTTGACGGCGTCATGCGGATGGCTGATGTCTGGTTGAATGGAACTTATTTAGGACATAATAATAGCGGATACAACGCCTTTAGTTTCGACATTACTGAAATGGCTCGATATGGTCAAGAAGGAGTTAACGTCGTCTTAGTTCGGGCTGATACGACAACTGGTGCAGAAGGTTGGTGGTACGAAGGTGCTGGAATTTATCGTTCTGTTTGGTTAGAGCACAAGCCGCTGGTCTCCTTGAAAGAAGATTCATGTTATATTTACACGAAATCTTTGAATGACGACACTGCACAATTGGGGGTTGAATTGACCGTTGAAAACAACACCGCTACTCAACAAGTTGTATCTCCACAAGTTTTGTTGGATGGTCAAGTTGTGATGCAATTTGGGGACGTTGAAGTAGGCAGTTACCAAAATAAACAATTCAAAACCACAATTAAAGTGACTGATCCCAAACTTTGGACTCCAGAAAATCCTTATTGTTACAAAGCTGAATTTATCGTGGCTAATGATAAAGTCGAAAAAAATCTGGGTATTCATACGTTTGACTATACAACTTCCGGCTTCTTTTTGAATGGGAAGAGTTATCAATTGCACGGTATTTGTGAACACCAAGATTTCGTTGGCGTCGGAACCGCTTTGAATCAAGATATCGTTGATTACAAAGTCTCGGTAATGAAAAAAATGGGTGTCAACGCTTGGCGAAGTACCCATCACTTTGCTTCTGAAGAATTGTTGGATGCCTGTGATCGTTATGGAGTTATTGTCATCGATGAAAATCGCTTGTTGGAGAGTTCTCCTTGGCGAATACAAGATCTAGCACAGATGGTACAAAAGGATTGGATGCATCCCTCAATTGCTTTTTGGTCAATTTCAAACGAAGAATTAGTTGGCAATACACCATTAGGCAGTCGCATCGCTCAAAAAATTGTTCGAACTATTAAGAAATTTGACTTTGAACATTTAATCATTGGGGCCGAATTATTGACTCCTGAAGGAATCATTGATGAAGATTACGTCAAAAATCTCGATGTGTTGGGTGTTAATTATCCGGAAGCTGGTGTTATGGGTTCTGGTGCTAAATTAATTCACCAGAAATACCCTGATCTGCCAATGATGAGTACCGAGAACGCATCTTACTTTTCAACTAGAGGTGCGTATAAAGATAGTGGTGATTTGGATCAATGTAATAATTTCGGCTCATATTTCTCAATGGTTTTACCAGGACTTAGAAAACCTGGAGATCCAGGTTTAGGTGGTACTGCGCATCCTGAAACGGTCATGCAATATTTGCACGAAAATCCTTATATAGGTGGCGTCTTCTTGTGGACTGGTTTCGATTATTACGGCGAACCATCACCATTTAATTGGCCAGCAATCAGTTCTCAGTTCGGAATTGCCGATCTATGCGGTTTTCCTAAAGATTACTATTATTATTATCAAGCTCACTGGACAACCAAGAAATTGGTTCACTTGATGCCTAGCTGGAATAAAGAACAGTTGGACTTAGATGCAGACGGAAAAACTACAGTTAAAGCCTTCAGCAATGCTCAAGAAGTCGAATTATTCGTCAATAATCAAAGCTTCGGCAAACAAGCGGTGAGTGATTGTTCAGCCACTTGGGAAGTCCCATTTGAAGCTGGAGCAATTAAAGTTCTCGCATATGAAAATGGCTCGGTAGTAGCTTCCGACATAAGATTCACCAATGGTGATACCGTCCGGATTAAGCAGTGTAAAGTCTATGAAGGCCAAACAACGACACTTTATAAGTTGATGGCTATCGACGAACAAGGTAATTTAGTTGAGAATGCTAATAACCAAATCAAATTGCAAGTGACAAAAGGCAAGCTTATCGCTAGCGGCAATGGTAATCCGATTGACCATAACATGAGTTTTGATGATATTAGTTTGTTCAATGGATTGGCCTTAGCGATTGTTTCTAAAGATAGCGAATTAACGATTAAAATCCATTAAGATTAATGCCTCTTTCCATAGGCAAATTAATATAAAAAATGAAAAATAAAAACAACTAGTTTATAATTTAAGTTAAGCGCATACAAGAGAGGAGAATTTTATGACAGAGTTTCCAAAAAACTTCCTATGGGGAGGAGCTACCGCTGCTAATCAATTAGAGGGTGGCTACAAAGAGGACGGTCGTGGTCTTTCGATTGCGGATGCTTTACCTGGTGGTAAACAAAGATTTGCGATTGTACAAAGTCCGGAATTTGATTGGACAATTGATGAGGACAAGTATAAATATCCTAATCATGTTGGAATCGATTACTACCACCGTTTCAAAGAGGACATTAAGTTATTTGCTGAAATGGGCTTCAAATGTTACCGTTTCTCAATTGCCTGGTCACGAATTTTCCCAAATGGTGATGAAACTGAACCAAACGAAAAGGGATTAGAATTCTACGACCAAGTTATCGATGAGTGTTTGAAATATAACATCGAACCAGTTATCACAATTTCTCATTATGAGTTGCCTTTGAATTTAGCTAAAAACTATGGTGGCTGGAAGAATAAGAAGTTGATTGAATTCTTCGAACGTTTTGCCAAGGTCGTTTTGACTCGCTACTACAAGAAGGTTAAGTACTGGATGACTTTCAACGAAATCAACAGTGCTGCTCATTTCCCAGTGATGGGTCAAGGTTTAGTTCCTTCAAATGGGGCAAACGACAAGTTGAACGTCTTCCAAGCTTGGCATAATCAATTTGTTTCAAGTGCTAAGGCAGTTAAGATTGGTCACGAATTGGACCCTGATCTTCAAATCGGCTGCATGATCCTTTACGCTACAACTTACAGTTATGATGCAAATCCAGTTAACCAATTGGCTACTTTGCAACAAAATCAAGACTTCAATTTCTTCTGTGGGGATGTGCAAGTTAGAGGGCAATATCCTAGTTACACGAAGCGACTATTGGCTGAATATGGCTTGAAAGTTTCCGACTTGGATAGAACTGATGAAGAACTTGCATTGATCAAGAAGTATCCGGTTGATTACATTGGTTTCAGTTATTACATGTCTTCAGCTGTTGAAACAACTAAGCAGGACAACGACACTGTCAGTGGAAACTTGCTTGGTGGTGTGAAGAATCCATTCTTGAAAGCAAGTGACTGGGGTTGGCAAATCGATCCAACTGGTTTGAGAATTGCCTTGAATCAATTGTATGATCGTTATCAAAAGCCACTCTTTATCGTTGAAAACGGATTGGGTGCCATTGATAAACCAGATAAGAATCACTATGTCGAAGACGACTATCGAATTGATTATCTCAAGGAACACATCAAAGCTATGGCTGGAGCAATTGACGATGGCGTTGACTTGATGGGCTACACTCCATGGGGTTGCATTGATTTAGTCAGTGCTTCAACTGGTGAAATGTCCAAACGCTATGGATTTATCTATGTTGATTTAGATGATGATGGTAACGGAACAATGGATCGATACAAGAAGAAGTCATTCTACTGGTATCAAAAAGTTATTGAAAATAATGGTTTAGAAGACTAAACAAAAAGAGAACCTGAAAATTAGGTTCTCTTTTTTGTATGGTTATGATTAATTTAATTGCTGTTCTTGATCGATTTTAAATCTCTTTACATTGTTAACCGACATCTTAGTATCTTGACCAACAACGTAAAGCCCTTGCATATCGCCAGTATTCAAAGCACTGATGGCTTCGTTTGAAAAGTGCATAGCGGCCACTTTGAAAGACAATTTCTGATCATTAACTTCAGCCACGAATTCTTTAGTAGCGGGATGATTAATTAGGCTGAATTTACTTGGTAAGGTATTAATTTCGGCAATTTTATCTTCAACTACTAAATCTAAGACGTGAACTGTTTTAATTAAATCAAAAGTATCATGGTCATTTTTTTTAACGGTTAAACTGGCGAAGTGGCCGCTGTCAATTGTCACAGCGATTCCTAACTGACCATCTTTTAATGAACACTGTTCAGGATTCAGTTCAACTTCAAAGGTTTCATTTTGTTCTGTTTGTCTGATACCTAGAAATGATGGGGTACTAAGATCAGATAGTGTCAAATTGGAGCCAATTAAGGTTAAATTATTAGTTTTGACTGATAATCTATCTTTAAGTGAATTTCGCAATGAAATCCATTCGGGACTGAGGCGACCATCTGTAAAACTATCTTCAAATGATGATAAATTTTGTTCCGATAGTGTTTTGGCATGTTCAGGGTACTTCGTCAAATCAACTTTTTGAGAAGGTAGGCCACCGTTAATTACCGGCCAATCACCATCCCAATCAACGGGGTAGAGCATTGTCTCACGGCCAGTATTGGTAAAGGTCTTAAAATTGATATTAGCGGGTCTAGTTCCTAAACAGGTGAGCCACCAATTACCATGAATGTCTTGGAATAAGTCCCCATGACCAATGTTTTGCAGTGGTTCGTCAGCTCGGTCACGATTAGTGAAGATTGGATTATTGGGACAACTTTCAAACGGTCCCCAGATGTCTTTACTTCTAAAAATTGTGATCATATGTCCTAAACCAGTTCCACCTTCAGCTGCTAGTAGGTAGTAGTAGCCTTTATTTTTGATGATATGTGGACCTTCAACATCACGGCCACCGGTTCCATAAGTTAGAATCTTTGGACCATTTAGAACTTTTCCTGAAGTGAGATCGATTTCGACTTGTTGCAAAGCCTTTTGACCGGATTCTAAGTAACCGGTGTATTGAACAAAGGTGTGTCCATCTTCGAAGAAAATGTCGGGATCAATGCCGTTTACGTCGATATTGATACGTTTCTTGTCCCAAATAATCTTGTCGTTATCAAG
This sequence comes from Companilactobacillus suantsaicola, assembly GCF_004745525.1. Taxonomy (GTDB): domain Bacteria; phylum Bacillota; class Bacilli; order Lactobacillales; family Lactobacillaceae; genus Companilactobacillus; species Companilactobacillus suantsaicola. The sequence goes on from NZ_RKLY01000004.1 coordinate 37,029, forward strand.
TTTTCCAGTAATGATGAAGGTCTTAAATTCGGCGAAGTTGGTTGTGATGACGTAAAATTTGCCTTCATGGTAACGAATGCAGACGGCAAAGATTCCTTCGTTGGACTTTGCTTTCGTTAAATCAGCTTGAGAATGGCCAGTCGCAATGCTAGGGAGTGTTTCCCAATTCATAAGATCAGAACTTCTGGCCAAAGTGATTCCCGGGTAATATTCGAAAGTACTGTTGACAATATAATAGTAGTTTTCGACACGAACGATGCTTGGGTCAGGGCGCATCCCTCGTAAAATTGGATTAGTATAATTCTTCAAAACTATCCCTCTCTTTCGCTCAAAACTGGTGTGGAAACCAATGTATCAGTAATTTGCTTCATTTCATTTTCGGGAATATTGATGAATGGGAACAACTTGTTAGCTTCGGGAATTGACATTTGGCCGAGTCTTTCAACGTTAGTTGGGTCATTGAACATGTCTAATTCGTGAGTGATTGTCTTGATCTTGTCGAACAATTCTTTATCAGCTGTGATGTTCAACAACTTGGCTTCAGTTGAGTAGCGGCCAATATAGTCTTGAGTTGGAATGTAGGAGATTTCGTGATGACCGACTGTCAAAGTGATTGTCTTGTCAGTAACAGTTTGACCATCGACAACGATTTCTTTACCAACTCTAGGCAAAGTCAATTTCACAGTTTGTCCAAATGGGACGTCGATCACAGCGGCAATTGTGTGTTTGTCATCAGTTTCGAGGTCATATTTAACCTTCAAATCACCATATGAACTAGCGTAATGGCCAGAAATATGTTTCAAACGATAGTCGAATTCTGGTTCTAAGTAAACAGTTTGATAGCCGTTATCTTGTTTGCGTAAACCGAGGACAAACTTATAAGCCCATTCCATAATGGCACCGATTGAGTAGTGATTCAGTGAATTCATTCCTTCTGGATTCATTGAGCCGTCAGACATAACTGAGTTCCAACGTTCCCAAATAGTTGTGGCACCAAGTTTAACGGCATACAACCAGCTTGGATAATCTTCGTTTAGGAAAATCTTTGTAGCTAGAGCATGTTGACCATTTTCAGACAAGACTTGGCATAAGAATGGAGTACCAACGAAGCCAGTTTGTAAGTGATCATTGTCTTTCTTGAGACGGGCAACTAGGTCTTTGACAACACGTGACTTTAAGTTTTCAGGAACTAGGTTGAAGTACAAAGTTAAAGCGTAAGCAGTTTGAGTATCGATAGCAACTCGACCAGTTTCGGTGATGTATTCCTTCAAAATATTCTTCTTAATATCGTCGCATAAATTCTTATAAGTTTGATAATCTTCATCATTACCTAAAACCTTTGCGGCTGCCGCTACAATACTTGATGAATAGTAGTAATAAACTGAAGCGATGAAGTCTTCATCAGTCTTACCATTTGGGACGGCTGGGTTTTCACTATCAAGTGAGAGCCAGTCACCAAATTGGAAAGAACCGGTCCAAAGACCAGTGCCAGCTTTTTCAACGTTCTTGCTGATCCAGTCGACCCAGCCTTTCATACTTGAGTAATTTTGTTTCAAGATAGCTGTATCACCATATTTTTCATACATATTCCAAGGAATAATTGTTGAAGCGTCACCCCAAATAGCGGCTCCACCTTCATCAACATGAAGAGATGGTGCGTACATCGTCAACATGCCGTCATGATGGTCTTGCTCAATTTTCATATCTTTAGCATACTTCTTGAAGAAAGCATAGACGTTCATATTGTAAGTTGAAGTATTTGAGAAAATATCAGCATCACCAGTCCAACCCAGACGTTCATCACGCTGAGGGCAGTCAGTTGGTACATCGAAGAAATTGCTCTTTTGACTCCATTGAACATTTTCAAATAAACGGTTAATCAATGGCTTGTCAGTCTTTAAAGCCCCAGTCATTTTCATGTCAGAATAGACGACTGCAGCTTTGAAGTCATCTTTTTGCAAAGGCTTCGTGTTGCCAGACACCTTGATATAGCGGTAACCAAAGTAAGTGAAGTGCGGACGAACCCACTTTTCTGTACCATCTGAGATGTAGGTGAAGGCTGCTCTAGCTTCACGCAAGTTATCACGGTAGAAATTGCCTTGTTGGAGAATTTCTCCGACTTGAATAGTGATCTTAGTACCTTTTGGTTCGCGATTGTAAAATTCAATTAAACCAGCTTGGTTTTGTCCAAAGTCGACTACTTGTTCATCCTTTGGGGTTTTGATTAGTTCTTTAGCAGGTAAGTATTCTTGAACTTTCAACGGCAAGCTTAATCGATCAGCCAAAACGTCAGTAGGGTAGTCAAGGACAGAAACCTTAGTCCAGTTTTCCGGCACAATCGTATCATCGAGATCTTCACCATAGTAGATGGCTGATTTAGTAACTTTACCAGCAGTTGTTAGCCATTGGTCGTCAGAGTTTACGATTTCAGTTGAACCGTCGGTATATTCTAAGTGCAATTCAAAGATAGCTCGTTGTTGATCACCGTAAATTTTATCTTTACCACCATCGAAGCCGAGATTACCCTTGTACCAACCATCACCAAGGGAGATTTCAATTGAATTGTTACCTTGGACAAAGTCGCTTGTAACGTCATAAGTTTGTACTTGAACTAAATAGTCGTAATTGGTGGATCCTGGGGCGAGTAATTCATCACCAACTTTTTTATCGTTGATGTTCAATTCATAAACACCTAAGCCGGTCATGTAGATACGGGCTTTTTTAACGTCTTTAGTCAAATTTAAGTCACGTTTTAATAGCGTGTTGGGGATATCCTTATCTGCGCTACCAATCCATTTTCCTGAGAAAGGTTCTGACATTTTACCAGTTTCAAAAGTTGAAGTGGCAGATACTTCTTCAGAATCGCTCTTGACGCTGATAGTTAGTTCATATTCAGTTCTTGGTATTAACTCAAAATCTGGTTCGAAATAGTTGTTATTGTAATCTTGCCAATCAGTTTGATAAACGGTCTTATCGACATTTTTAATCTCGAGTTTCTTTTGAACGGCTAAATTCTTATCAGTGTCGAGGGTGAATTCGATTTTTAAGTTGCTTAGATCGAATCCGAGTGGTTCTGTCATATGGTTTACTTGAATATTTTCAATTTTCATTGTTGTTCTCCTTACAGTCTAGTATCTAATTTGCCACAGAATGGATCAACGGGACTCTTACCTAAGAATGCTTCTTGACCGGTGATTTTCTTAACCACAGCTTCAATTGATTCTGGATTACCAGTATAAGCATTGATCATCGTGGAAATATTTGGAATATCGAATAAATGATATGGATTACACATAGAAATAAATAGGGTAGGGATGGAACGCATGTACCAAGGAGCATCAGCGGCCATCAAATGAATCCAATCGATTCGGGTCGTAGTTTGGTTACTTGCAGTTTCAATATTAGCAACGTAAATTGCCAAATCAAACTTATCCTTCATATCTTGAACGCCTTCTTCAAAGACCTCATGGAAATCTAGATGAGTGCGGTCAAAGAGAGAAACCTTAAATCCTTGAGCTTCTAAGTTCTTCTTGAAGAGATTTGTGACGTGGCCACCTTCTTTGAATCCACCGTCATCACTGTCGCCTAAAACAACTAAACGAACACGAGGATATTTCTGGCTAGTTACGGGTAAAATTTTATCCCTATCTTTAACTAAAGTAACGGCATGCTTTGCCAAATCGGCAGTTTCTTTTTGATGATCAGCGAGTTTTAAATCCAATTTTTCAGGAACTGTTTGAATCAATTGATTATCAGTATCCATAATACCTTGAGCTAATTTAGTTCCAAGGATTCGACGAATAGCTTCTTCGATGCGGTCCATTGAAACCGTGCCATCGTTAACAGCATCGGTTAGGAACTTATAATCTTCATCAATATTCTTATTGAACAAAATCATGTCGATACCAGCATTGATCGTAGCAGGGATTGCTTTTTCACGCGGAAGGACTGAAGTATAACCAAGCATTGGTGTGGCATCGGTAATAGTCATTCCATTGAATTGCAACTCCTTATGAAGCAAGCCATCAATCAAAAGTTTTGAAGTTGAGGCAGGGCGTAAATCTTTGTCTTCAATACCAGGCTCAAGTTTTCTTTCCCAAGATGGTTGCATGATATGGGCAATCATCACTGCTGGAAGGCCACGTTTGATTAAGTGACGATAAATTTGACCGTAGGAATTCATCCATTCGTCAGTTCCTAAAGAGTTAATTGAGCTGACCAAGTGTTGATCACGCTCATCGACTCCATCACCAGGGAAGTGTTTAGCAACGGGAATTACGTCATTATTCTTTAAACCTTTAACTTGTGCATCAACCATCTTCATGACGCGGTTTTTGTCACTACCAAAGGTTCTGACATTCATAATAGGATTACGGAAATTGTTGTCGATATCCACGATAGGTGAAAAAGCCATGTTGTCACCGACTTGAGCAGCTTCGTAACCAGAAATATCACCTAAATTGAAAGCTTGTTTAGGGTCATCAGTAGCAGCGACCGACATGGGACGGCCAAACCAAGTACCCTCATTAACTAAGCCATTGCCACCAGCTTCCAGATTAGCGGCGATAAAAGTAGGAATTTTAGATTCTTTTTGAATCGTGGCGACTTCACGTTTAATTTTTTCCGCACTGTCAGGACGATACATAACCCCACCTGGGTGATACTTGTTGACGAAATCTTTAAGATTGACGGTATCTTCATCTTGTCCAATCACGAAGAATAATTGACCAATTTTTTCAGGTAGTGTCATTTCACTGATTTGTTTATCGATATATTTTATTTGTTCTGTTGAAAGATTATATGGTGCTTTAGTTAAATCTAACATAAAATTCCTCCACACATTATTGATTTAACTAAATTGTAAGCCCTTAATATTTTTCCAACTATTGTCAAATGATATTCATACTATGTTCATTTCACATATTTTAAAAATACGCTATAATGACAATCAGTGAGGTAAATGACAAATGGTTAAAAGTATTATGGAAATTTTACGTTCGAATAATTCTCCTAGGGAATTTTCAAATGTATTGGAGAAAGTTGAAAGGAATGAAACTAGTACAAAACCAACTAAAACGATTAATGGTAAGCCGGTGTATCGCTTTTTTAATACTTACAATGACGACTTGGAATTGAATACCAACCCCATTTCAATTTCAGTTCAACCGATTGAATCTGAGGTTCCATATCATTATCACAACTTTGTTGATATCGTTGCTCCATTAATTGGCAACTGTACGGCTGTGATCAATGATAAGGAAATTAAAATGCAGCAAGGTGACTTGTTATTTGTTGGTAATCACACGATTCATACAGTCGAACCGATTGGTTCGAATGACATTGTGATCGATATTGCTTTGAGAAACACTGCTTTTTCTTTGAATGAATTGAATTCTTTATTACATGACAATCGACAAACTAATATCTCCGGAATGCTCTTTTCATTACTGTCAGATAGAAATTACGGGGAAGGGCAGTATAGTTTTTTCAAAACTAACAATAATTCTAAAATCAGCCGTAATATTTGGGATATCATTGACGAATACTATCATCCCGACAAAGAATCAGATAAAATTACCCGTTTAGAGATTATGGTTTTGTTTTCTAGATTGATTCGTGAAACTGCTAAGACTAATAACGTCGATTGGAAGGCCAGTGATAAGAAAAGAGCCAATATCTTGTCGCTATTGCTTTACATCGAGAATAATTATGCAGATATCACACTCGATGAGATGGCTAAACACTTTGGCTATAATTCAAATTACTTATCATCTTTTTTGAAAAAATCAACAGGGATGACTTTTATTAAATTAGTTCATCTGCAAAGAGTCAACGCTGCCGCTGAATATTTAAATTATACTAGTGCACCAATTGAGCGAATCTCTTATAAAGTTGGATATGAGAATCCATCATATTTCTATAAAATTTTTAAGAAAGTACTGGGCATTTCACCCGATCTGTATCGCCAAAGAGCCCAATCTAACAACGATTAAGGATAAATAAGTTTCTTATTCGGAAAAGTTAAAAAGACAAGCTAATCTGTGAAATGAACATAGATTAGCTTGTCTTTGCATATAGCCCAAAGGTAATCTTCAGAATATGATTAATTTGTAAATGAAAGCGTAAACATATTTGGAGGTTACAACATGAATAAAAAGAAAATTCCATTAGTTCTTGGTATTTTAAGTATGAATTTACTGTTGATGTCAACATCAGCAGTCAGTGCTGCAATCGCAGCGATAGCGAAATCATTCCCTAAAGAACCAATTTCAAAGGTTCAAATGATCGGTTCAATTCCACAATTTGGTCAATTGATTGCGACCGTCATTTTCAGTTATTTAGCATTTAAGTTGACCAGAAAAAATCTTGGCTTGCTGGCCGTTGCATTCGTCGGTGTGGCTGGTTTGTTACCAGTATTTTACACAAGCAGTTTGAATCTAATTTTGGCTTGCATGATCTTCGTTGATTTTGGTACTGGACTTATTAGTAATGTCGCTCCAGTTTTGTTACAAGCTAATTTTGATGGTGAAGAACGTGCCACGGCCATGGGTTGGTCTGTTGGTGCCAACAACATTGGTATGATGGTCTTTACAGCTTTAGGTGGTGCTTTAGGTGCTACTGATTGGCATAATCTTTTCTGGATTTACGCCTTGACAATTGTTATTTTCTTAATGGTATTTTTCCTAGTTCCACAAGATGTCAAACTTGCTAAACAGGGCAATAATAAGTCAGAAAAGACTAATTTCAAGAGTATTATTGGTTCACTAGATAAACACGTTTACTTAATTTTAATTATCAGTTTTGTTTTATCACTATGTATGATGATCTTCATGACTAATCAATCGATTGTTCTCGCCGGAAAAGGTAAGGGGACAGCATACGTTGCAATGGTCACAGCTGTTGGTAATATCGGTGGTATCATTGCCGCGGTTTTGATCAAATATATTCGTAAAATCACTAAGACTAATACAATTGCATGGGGCTTTGTCGCTTTCGTCTTATCATTTGTCTTAGTTCTATTCACAAATAATATCGTGCTACACGTCTTAGGTAATATGTTCTCAGGTGTCGGAATCGTTTTAGTTAACGCCACAATTCCTTATGAATTATCAGTTCTTACAAATGAGAAAGAATTTACCGTTGCAATTGCAATGAATACCTTTGTTTCATCAGTTGCTGGGATGTTCGCACCAATGATTATTTCCTTATTCCACGTTTCAGCCGGTGAAGAATCATTCGTCGCTGGAGCAATCTTAGCTGCCGCGGTCTTTGTAATCTTGATTATCAGTCGTTTTGGTAAAAAGATTGAGAAGATTGGTGAAGCTGAAGGTACTGTATAAAATAAAAAAATAAAAAATTAACAAATAATTAAAAAGGACGGATTTGTAAAATCGCAAATCTGTCCTTTTTGTAGTTTTTATAAAAATTGACTTTGATGTTTTGACCGGAATTTACTTGGTGACATGCCAACAATTTGATTAAACTTTCGAGAAAAATATGCTTGAGTTGTAAATCCCAAATGAATTGAAATTTCGTCTAAAGAATCTGATGAATATATCAATAAATCTTTTGCTTCTTCCATTTGTTGTTTTGCAATATACGTTCCAATTGATATACCCAAATTGTTTTTAAATAATTTCATGAGATATGATTCACTTATACCAAGTTCAGATGAAATATCAGATATTGTCAACCGATTATGCAAATTCTTTAGAATATAATCTTCAGCTTTTGAAATGAGTGGTAATAAGTTATTTGTATTTAATATATGTATCTGTTTAATAAATGACAAACCAATATTTAGTATAAAATTATATAAATCATCTATTTTAGTCATATTTTCCACATTTTGAATAAAATAATCACTCATTTTATAAGCTATTTCAGGTAAAATTCCTGCTTTTAATGCAGCTCTGGTAAATAGGGTGGTAGCAACTATTGCTAGATTTTTTTGATTTCTGAGTGAATTGTTTTTTGTCAACAGTCCCGGCTCACCAGAAAAAATGAAGGAATCAAATTTTTCTTCAAACCTTTTACCATCACCGACCACAATGGCATCTATCATTTGTCTTTCAGACTCATAACTATTGTGAGATTTAATAGATTCACCAAGATTATTATTATTTTTCAAATTCAAATTTAGAGATACAATTTTAATCTCTTTTGTTTCCGGTATTTTATTTAGTACATCAAAGGATAATTGCTGAACTAATGCAATCATTTTAGGAAGAAATTGAACATCTAGATTTAGATTAGTATTTATCTGTTTACTTGAATAAATCGGTAGTGGTTGTTGTCTTAAAATAATGAATCCATCATCTAATTGTATTAAGCCAATTAAATTTGATCGTTGAATAATAAAAATATGATATTGGTAATCTGAATCATAAGCACTTTTAAGAACTCTCATATATTCGGATGATGGTGGACTTGCGGCAGTTGGTATGCGTAAAGATATTTTTTCCAAGTGTTTGTTATACAAAAAAATTTGAATATTACTTAATTTATGAAAAATGGTTAGCATTTCTTTACTGAATTGATTCATAAAATGAAAACGCCTCCATATAATGATATTATTATGTAACAAAAAATAGTATAGTACAAATCGGTTAAAATGTAAGCTGTTACAATTATTTTTGTAATCAAATAAGGAAATTAAATTAGGAGGAAAGAATATGCAATCATATTCAAAAGGATTCAGAAAAGTGATGTTAATTATCTCTTTGTTAGCATTAAATATTGTTGAACAGGCTGCAAGTGCCATTTCGGGTGCGATTCCGCAGATGGCTAGTGCATTCCCACAACAATCAGAGGTTCATGTTGAATTAGTTACAACAGTTGTTTCTATATTTGTTACATTTTTTGTTTTAGTTAGTGGATTTATCACTAAATGGATTGGTCAAAAGCAAACAGCTGTCTTAGGATTATCAGTTGCCGCAGTTTCATCAATTATTCCAGCATTTTCAAGTAATTTTATGGCAATTATGGTCTCACGTGCTGTCTTAGGTATAGGTATTGGACTTGCAAACCCATTGGCCATTAGTTTAATCGGTGAATTTTTTCATGGAGATACATTAGCCAACTTAATGGGTTGGAGAAGTGCCGTGGCTAGTGTCGGTGTTTCCGTTATGACATTTTTAGCGTGCCAATTATTACAAATTAGTTGGCACGCTGCATACTGGGTATACCTATTATTTATTCCAACATTAGTTTTATTTATTATCTTTGTCCCTTCACCAGAAAAAGTAATGAAAAATAACCAAAATATTAATGTCGAAAAGAAGGACAATAAGAAAAAGGGTGATTCTAACGAAGTAGCTCCTAAAGGTGCATTGTTAACTGCAATCTCATTGGCAGCATTACTTTTGGTTTATATGTCTTGCGCAATGGTTTCATATATCAAATTGGCTTCTATGTATGTTCAGACTGGTATTGGTACTCCAACTCAAGCAAGTACTGCTATTAGTATTTTAGGCTTCGCTCAATTGATTGGTGGTGCTCTATTCGGAATGGCATTTAAATTCTTCAAGAAGAATGTTTTACCACTTGGTGTTGGTTTGAGTGGTATCACAATGATCTTGATGACCTTCTCTACAAATACCGTAATGATTGCTGTTCTAGGTGGTTTGAGTGGATTATTTGGTGGTATGGCTGTTCCTTATATCTTTACTAAAATTAATATGATGTCTACAACTAAGACCGCTCCATTAAACAATGCTCTAGTTTTAGTTGGTTCAAACCTAGGATCTTTCGTTGCTCCATTCTTTGCTAGTGCTTTAGGTGGAACAGCATTGATTTCATTACGTAATGCTGGTTGGGTAATTATTCTTTTGACAGTTATCATTGTTATTGCATTAGCATTCAATCGTAATCAAAATTCACAACAATTATCACAAACACATTAAAATTGAGGAAGATTTAACATGATAGATTTAGAAACAAAACCTTTTAATTTAAAAGAAGATCAAATTAATTGGGTTAAAAACACTTTCAATAGTTTGACCAACGATGAAAAAGTAGGTCAATTATTTGTACCAATCGGTTATTCTAGTGATCCGCATTATTTAGATCAACTGTTGAAAGAACACATTGGGGGATTATTTTTCCGTAGTGGTCACATTGATGAAATTCGCTCAGCATTTAAATATGCACAGAAGAAATCTACTATCCCATTGTTAACCCCTGCTAATTTGGAATATGGTGGTACAGGTGCTGTTATTGAGGGTAGTGACTTTGCACAACAAATGGCAGTTGGTGCTACAAACAATCCTAAATTTGCTTATGATTTAGGTAAAGTTGCGGCTCAAGATGCTAAAGCAGTTGGGATTAATTGGGGATTTGCGCCAGTAGTGGATTTGGATCTCAATTTTCATAGTCCAATTATGAATGTTAGGACTTATGGTGATGAACCAGATAAAATCATTTTAAATGCTAAACAATTTATTAAGGCGTTTCATGATAACCATATGATGACTTCTATTAAACACTTTCCAGGTGATGGGGTGGATGAGAGAGATCAGCATTTATTAACTTCAATCAATTCCTTACCACTTGAATCTTGGAAAAAAACATATGGAAAAATCTATCAAGATTTAATTGAATTTGGTACAAAATCAGTTATGATAGGTCATATTGATTTCCCGGCATATAGTGGTAACAAGATTCCGGCATCATTAAATAAGAGTTTGTTGAGAGGATTGTTACGTAAAGACTTAAATTTTAATGGTTTGATAATTACTGATGCAACACCAATGGTTGGTTTTTCAAGTGCTATGAGACGAGAAGAAGCTGTACCAACTGCAATTGAAAATGGTTGTGACATGTTCCTATTCAATCGTGATTTTGCTGAAGATGTGAAATTTATGAAATTGGGATTGAAGCACGGTTTATTGTCACAAGAAAGATTAGATGAAGCGGTTATGAGAATTTTGGCAACGAAGGCTTCCTTGAATCTTAATCAAGGAGTTACTATTCCTGAAACGAATTTAAAAGATTATTCTCAAGAACAATCAGCGGTTGCTGACCAAGCCATAACATTGGTACGTGATGATCAGAAAATCTTGCCTTTGAATCCTAAGAAAATCTCAAGAATATTATTAGAAATACTCGGTGGATTTGATTCAAATAAACGTGTAGAAAAACGTGTCGTTAATGACTTGCAACAAAAAGGATTTCAAGTCACAGTTTATCAACCAGAAACGAATTTTGTCGATTTGGATTCTGTTGAAGATTTCAAATCTAAGTATGATTTAGTTCTTTATGTCGCAAATGTTGAAAATGCAAGTAATCAAACAACCGCGAGAATTAATTGGAAAACGTTGTATGGATTAGGAAACAATTTACCTTGGTTTGCCAAAGAAATACCAACATTATTAGTAAGTTTTGGAAATCCTTATCACTACTTCGATGTACCGATGATTGAAACTTTGATTAACTCATATTGTAATTACACGCACTTTATTGATGCAACAGTTAACAAATTGGTCGGTGAAAGTTCATTCAAAGGGGTTTCACCAACTGATCCATATTGCAGAAATCTAAAGTTAAAGGAGTTGATGAAGAATGAAAATTGATAACTTAAAGGTTAATGGTATCAGTGAACCTCTTGGATACAGTTTTCCTTATCTAACATTTTCTTGGAAAACTACAGTCACAGATTCGAGTACGACATTATTGCTTGTTTCAAAAGATAAAGATTTTGACAATATAGTCGTTGAAAAAAATGTTACTGCCGTTGACAATCAAATCACCATTAACAATGATTTCTTACAACCTTGCACAAGATATTATTGGAAAGTGCAAATTGGTGAATTTGAAGCTATTAGTCTTTTTGAGACGGCAAAGATGGATCAATCTTGGACTGGTCAATGGATTAGTTATAATGGTAAATCACAGAATAGTGTTCAATTCTCTAAAGAATTTGATATCTCAAAAAAGGTTTTGTCAGCCAGACTTTATATTGTTGGATACGGTCTTTATGAACCATACTTGAACGATGAAAAAATATCCAATGAATATTTATTACCAGGCTATCACAGCTATGATTTAGTAAATTCTTATCAAACCTTTGATGTTACAAATCAGTTAAAGCAACAAAATAAATTGAAAATTTTAACGGGCAATGGATGGTATAAAGGTAGATTTATTTTTGAGGGTGGTCAAGAAAATATTTATGGTGATAAGCAAAAGATGATTGCTGAACTTCATTTAAAATATACTGATGGATCATCCGAAGCGATTAATTCTAATAAGGGTTGGTCGGTTGAAACTACAGAAGTACAAAACAACTCTATTTATGATGGCGAAGTTATTAATTATAAAAAGGCAAAATCTAAATTAGAAATCACTACTAATGACGATACACATTTATTGACTGCAAGGCATGATTTGCCAATTGTTAAAAGTAAGTCATTAAAACCAAAAAAAATTTTTCTTGATGAGAACAATGATTGGGTAGTAGATTTTGGCCAAGAGATAACTGGTTGGGTTGAATTTGGGTTATCCAAAAATATATCTAATGTCAAAATATATTTTGGAGAACTTTTACAAAATGGTAAGTTTTATAATAAAAACTTGCGAACCGCAAAGCAAGAGTTTGAAATTAATAATAATCATGAGAACCATTATGTTCGTCCTCACTTTACTTATTTTGGCTTTAGATTTATTAAAATTGAAGGTTTAAACAAGGAACAAATACAATCAGTCAGAGCTTATACACTTCAAAGTAAGATTGATGAAACTTTCGGTTTTAATTCTTCAAATAGAAAAATTAATCGCTTAGTTGAAAATGCCCAATGGAGTCAACGTGATAATTCAGTAAGTATCCCGACTGACTGCCCACAGCGTGATGAAAGAATGGGTTGGACTGGAGATGTTACGATTTTCTCCAATACGGCTATGTATAATAGTGATATGAGAGCCTTCTATGCAAATTATCTTTATAATTTATCTTTGGAACAAAAACAAATGAATGGCTCTATTCCATTTTTTGCACCTTATCCAAAAATAAAGCCATTTAAGGGTATCAATCCATTCTTAGTTACAAATGGAGCATCAACTTGGGGTGATGTGGCAACCATTTTGCCAATGAATCTTTGGAATCATTATCATGATAAAGGTCTTTTAAGATTTTCGTTACCTATTATGAAAGGTTGGGTGGACTTTGTTCATCAACGAGATATCAGTCATGGCGATAAACATCTTTGGGACTTTGATCAACAATTAGGTGACTGGTTATCACTTGATAATGGTAACATTTCTATTGGAGCTACTGATCCTGGTTTGATTGCTAGCGTTTATTACTATCGTTCAACAAACAATTTAGCGAGAGCTTTTGATATATTAAAGGAACCTAATAATCAATATCATCAATTAGCTAGACAAATTAAGCAGGCAATCATTGACAAATACTTTGATAGTAATGAATTAAATATTAAGCCATTGACACAAACGGGCATAGCAATTGTATTAAATCATCAATTGTATCCAAATGATGATGCAAAATGTCATTTAATTTCCCAATTGAAAGAATTGCTTTCAAAGAATGATGATGCTTTGAATACTGGATTTATTGGTACACCAGAGTTATTACATTCGTTAGCAGATGTTGGTCAAGATGAATTAGCCTATAAATTATTAATGAGAGAAAAATATCCAAGTTGGTTATTTGAGGTTGATCGTGGTAGCACGACTATTTGGGAACGTTGGAATTCCTTGTTGGAAGACGGGAAGATTAGTGGAACAGATATGAATAGTTTGAATCATTATGCTTATGGATCGGTTGAAGACTTTATTATTGAAAAAATGTTAGGAATAAATCTTACTAATGTTAATGGTAAATATATAGTTAGACCTCATTATACTAATGTCATTAAAATGATTTCCGGCTCATTAGAAACTCCCAATGGCCAGTTAAAGATAAAATATTCATATTTGAATAATAACGAATGGTCTATCGACATAACAGTGCCCAACAAATGTACTGTGGAGTTTATAAGGCCCGATAAAGAGAAAAAGATTCTAACTTCAGGAAGTTATCATTTACAAAAATAAATGCAAAAAGCATGGCGAGAAAATTCACCATGCTTTTTAATAATAACGAACCTATAATTTTTGGTGTTCCGCTAGTAATGAATCCAATTTATTTTGTCCCTATGATTCTTTCTCAACCAGTAGCAGCTTTGATTGGATGGGGGATTTATAGTTTGATCAAATTTGGTATTAATCCGGCATTCCAATTAGGATTTCCATGGATTACACCTCCAATCATTACTGCATTTGCTGAGGGTGGATTCATCTTCGCATTAATAACCGTTGTTGCAGTTGCAATCCATTTCATTTTTTATTATCCATTCTTTAAATACGATGATAACAAGGCTCTTGAAATAGAAAATAAATAAGTAAATTAAAAAAATAGTACGATCCATACATTTGATATGGGCCGTACTATTTTAATTTATCGCGATATTCTTTTGGCATTTTACCGGTAAATAACTTAAACCTTTTATAAAAGTTAGTCATGTTGTAAATTCCAACCTTTTCAGCGACTTCGTGAACTGTTAGTGACTTATCCTGTAAAAGCAATTTGGCTTTTTCCATTCTTCTAATGTTTATCAACTCTTTAAAAGTTTTACCCGTATTTTGATGGATAACTCTACTGATATGAGAGGGACTATAGTTTATTTGTTGACATAACTTATTCAGTTCACCTTCTTGATAATATTTATTAACATAGTTATTTACTTCAGAGATGATTTTTTGAGTTTGTGGATCTGAGTTTATAAAATTTGTTTCGATTGGTTTTAATCGAATTAGTACCATGAAGATGATCATTATATAATTGTCAATTATTGTATTGGAAAAAGTGCTTTTATCTAAATCTTCACATAAAATATTTTGAATTGAATTTCTAACAATCGGCAGTTTATCTGTTGAAAATAATAAAAAATGATTATGTTTATATTGATGACTCATAAGCTCTATCATGAATGAGGGAAGAGAGCTATCCTCACTTGTCTTTATTACCGTGTCTTCAAAGAACTTGTTATCTAAAATGATGTTGATTCCCAAATCATTTTTTGAGGTTGGTTGTACAGAATGGGGGACAAATTTATCAAGAATAATTAAATCTCCTTTAGTTAGTGTGATTGTTTTTCCTTCTATCAACATTGTTATCTGTCCTTCATAAACATAAGTTACGACTATAAAATGATAAGTATGATAAGGAATTTTGCTCATTTTTCTTTTGTGTAATTGGATTAAATGACTGCTATGTCCAAAGGGACGTTGATTGTTAAAAACAAACATTTGCTCATTTTTATAAGGTACTGTTTTATATTTTCCTTGAAAATGTTTTATGACATCTTCACTTGAAGCATGGTTAAAAGTTGATCTGCTTTTCAAAAAATTACTTAATTGTTGATAATTCATTTTTTCACTTTCCATAGATATCAAAAAAAGATACTTTTTAAAATAGATTGCTACATTGTGTAAGCGGTTTATTACTTGTTATTATAGCATCATAAAGAAAAACATATCAAAGGAGTGCATTATTTTGAGTAATATTATTGAAAAGTTTCAATCTTCATTAGGTAAATTATCTATGGCTTTCAATAAGAATATCTATATAAATGCAATTAAAAACGGAATGTTAGCATATATGCCGTTTACGGTTATTACTTCCGTTTTCTTGATCATTGGTAATTTTCCAGTTCCAAGTATTAATTCTTGGATGGCTTCAATTTTCCATTTGTCTGTTGCACAATGGTCCATTAAATTGGCAATTGTCAATGATGCGAGTTTAGCAATAGGAGGTCTCTTAGTCCTTTTAGCAGTTTCAAGAACTTTGGCTGATGAAATGAAAATTAATGGTATGCAAGTCATGCTTACTTCGGTCGTTAGTTTCATGGTATTAACTCCTTACAAAACTACTAAAAATGGCAGTTTCTTAGAAATAACTACCATTGGTGCTCAATCAATTTTTTTAGCAATTTTAGTTTCTATTGCTGTAGCAGTTATTTATAGAGCAATTGATCGTAAGGGTATTAAAATTAAAATGCCTGCATCAGTTCCTCCTGCAGTATCGTCACCATTTGAATCGTTAATTCCATCTTTTGTTGTCATTACATTATTCTGGGTATTTAGATTAATTCTTGATAACTTTGCTAAAATGAGTGCTCTGGAATTATTTAATATGATTTTAGGAACACCTCTAAAAGAAATGGGTGGTTCGTTAATTGGTATTATTTTAGTTAAAATGTTTGGTCAATTGTTATGGTTCTTTGGAATTCATGGTGATTCCATCGTAAATGGTGTCATGATACCAATTTTTCAAGTTTTACAAGATGAAAATAAAACAGCAAGTCTAGCACATCAAGCTATTCCAAATATAATTTCCCAAAGTTTTTGGGATGGATTCGCCAGCATTGGAGTTATTGGTTCAATCTTTGCCATCATTTTAATTGCCCATAGTCATCGTTACAGTGAAATGAAAAAAGTTGCCGGAATTCCATATTTATTCAATATTGGGGAACCAACTTTGTTCGGTATTCCTTTAATGCTAAATGTCACTTATTTTATTCCACTTCTATTCAGTAATGTTGTTTCCATTGTTATTTCGTACACAGCCTTTGCCCTTCACTTGGTTCCGTTACCAACAGGTTTAGTACAGGTCCCTTGGACAACACCTATTGTGATAAGTGGTTACTTAGTAACAGGTAGTATTTCTGGAGCTGTTCTCCAATTAATTTGTTTTGTTGCAGTAATCTTAGTTTGGCTTCCATTTGTAAAAGTTGCCGATAAAGAAATCATTACTGAGGAAAACAAAGCGGAGAAAGGAGTAAAGTAGATGCCAGATAAAGAATTCAATGGTACTTGGATTCAAGCACCCAAAAATGATTATGGATTAAGTGATAAAAACTATTATTTTCAAAATCCTAACCCAATTTTTCGCCAGATTTTTGAAATTACAAATGTAAAAAAATCGTTATTAAAAATAGCTTCTTTAGGTTATTATATCGTGCATATTAATGGACTTCGCGTTGGAAACTTTGAATTGAATTCTGATTGGTCTGATTATTCTAAGAGAATCTATTTTGATGAATATGATATTACTCAGCTGCTCAAAAAGGGTACAAATATAATTGAAGTGGAATTAGGTAACGGGATGTATAATCCTGCCCCATTAAGATTATTTGGTAAATATAATTTGCGTGAACGTTTGCCACGTATTGGAGAACCAAAGTTTGTTCTTGATGTGTTAGCCGAAGATAAAGTGATTTTGAGAACAGATCAAAACTGGTCCGTTTATTCAGGAAGACTTAAAACGAATAACTTGTACTTAGGTGAACATGTTGATTTTTCGAAGTCATTGTCAAATGCAAAAAAAGTTATTTCATTACCATTAGATAATGTAGATCAAGAAAATATGAAACGTAGTTTTATTCCTAAAATAAAGAAATTAAAAAATGTTGAACCAGTTAATATATTGACAGTTAAAAACGATATCTTAATTGATTTCGGGGAGACAATAAGCGGTTTCCTCCATCTACAAATCAATGGTCACGATGGTCAGAAAATTTTACTCAAATATTGTGAAACTATGAAAAATGGGAAACTTCTATTCAATACTTCATTCGCAGGAAATATTGGAGAAATTCCACAAATTGATGGTGGTCCAGGTGCCCCTAAGAAGGCTATCCAACAAGATATAATCGATTGTAAAAATGGTACTCAAATCTTTGAGAACAAATTTACATTTCACTCTTTTAGATATGTTTTGATTTCCGGATTAGATAGAAAGCAATTATCGGATATAAAGGCTATTTATGTTCATACGGACTTACAACAAATTGGTCAGATGAATACTGATGACAAATTTTATAATCAGTTATTAGATGCAGGTATTAGAACCAAATTGAATAATGTTCATTCTGTATTTGAGGACTGTGCCCGCGAAAGATTAGAGTATGGTGGTGACATTGTTGCTTTAGCAAATTCAAATCTATATAGTTTTGATTTAAAGAATTTTTACAAAAAAATAATCGATGATTTTGTAATTGAACAAACTGATAATGGAGGAATTCCTGAAACTGCTCCATACATGGGAATTCAAACTAATGGTACAGGTCAAGGAGAAGGTCCAATTCTTTGGCAATTGGTTCTGCCATATCTTCTCTGGAAGCATTACCAATTTTATGGGGATAAGTTATTACTGGAGAAGTATTATCGCTATGCGAAAAAGCAATACGATTATTTGTCAAATATACCAATAGAAGATTTAGCTAACGATTGTATTGGCGATCATGGGAGTATCTTAGTTAAGAGCTTTTATGATAAGACGCCGGATAAACTATTAGTGGGGTATTGTACCATTCTTAGTTTTGATATATTAATGGAGCGTTTAGCATGTATTTTAAGTCGTGAATCTGATGCCAAACAAATCAAAGCAAATAAGATTAATTTGATTCAAGAAATTGAACGAAAATTCACCAATTCTGATGGTACATTAGGCCAGAATACACAAACTGGATTAGCTTTCTCATTGTTACTTGGATTAGGAAACAAAAAAGTATTACTTCATTCTTTAATCGAAAAAATTAAAGCAGATGATTACGTGTTTACGGCGGGAATTTATGGAATGGCTGTCCTTTATCGAGTTCTACATGAAAATCACTGTGATGCAATTGTTTCCAAATGGTTGAAGCAGAGAAGTAAAATTGGATTCTATAGTATGCTAAAAAATGATAATAAAGTTTTATCAGAGTTATTCGTCGAAAAGCATTCTTCTGCCAATCATGCAATGTTTTCCAGTTACATTCAGTGGTATTACGAAGCTTTAGGTGGAATACAGATTAGTGATGAATCGATAGGATGCTCGGATTTAATAATTAATCCATTTTTCGATAAAGATATATCAAATTTTGATTGTCAGTTAAAAACAATTTCTGGAATTGTCAAAACATCCTGGCAAAGATCAAAAAAGGGAATAAATTTCTGTTTGGAAATTCCAAAAAATATTTCTTATCAAGTAGATTTTGATAAGTCATCTCAACCAAATTTAATACAAAAAGAAAATAAAGGGGAAAAAATTATAGTACGATACTTTATCACTGAGTAAATGTGTTTTAATATCACAAAAAGGCATGACGAATTTTCGTCATGCCTTTTGAATCTGTTATTGAGCTTGTGTCACACTACCAGAGGAACTAGATGAACCATTAGTTGTTGCACCACTATTAGTGGTTGATCCATTGTTTGAGTTTCCGCCAGTATTGTTATTGTTGTTGGTAGTACCACCATTAGAATTGTTATCAGTAGTATTACCAGTATTCCCACCGGTATTTGAATCTGTTGTTCCACCGTTAGAATTATTGTTATTACTATTATTCGTATCACTGGTATTATTGTTATTTTGATCAGTTGAATTATTCGTATTGGTATCGTTGTGATCCGTCGTTGTATTGTCGGAATCAGAATTTGTACCATCACTATTATCAGAACTATCTTGTTCAGTATTGTCATTTTCTGAGTCGGTTGATTCAGATGAACTACTTGAATGATTATTTGTAGTTACTTCATTGCTGCTTGAATGTGTTGAGCTAGATGAAGTGTAATCTGATTCTTTATATGAACTAGATGGAGCATGTCCTCTGACAAATAATTCCTTGGTATAGCTTTGCGAGCTACCTGGTTTCAAGACTTCTGGCGTTTCAGAACCGTTGTCAACAATTCTTCTCATGACAACTGAACTAGGTCTCTTCCAATTAGGATTACTGTTAGTATTTTCAGCTAAGTAACTCATTTCAGCTTTATAAATTTTACCAGCAACGCTTTGGTAAGTAGAGGAGATACCATTTTCATTTGGAGAATCATATCCAGTCCAAACACTGATTGAATAATTCTTCGTATATCCGTTGTACCATGAATCTTTGGCAGTTCCACTCAAAGCAGAATTTTGTGCAATGGATTCTGAACTGTAATTAGTTGTACCCGTCTTACCAGCTTGATGTAATCCGGAGATATTGGCGTAAGTTGCATAAGTACTTGGAACACCTTTGAGCATATCGGTAATCATGTAGGCTGTAGAATCTTTCATCGCCGTCTTACCAGTTTTACTGTAGGTATGGGTGATACCATCAGCAGTCTCGATTTTTGAAACGTAGTAAGGCTTGTAATAAGTTCCGCCATTAGCAAAAGCAGCATAGGCGGAAGCACCTTGAAGTGACGAAACGTTACCACCAATACCGACTGATAAGCCCGTATCCGTGATGTTGAGACCAAGATTTTTGACAAACTTTTCAGCATTTGATAAGCCGACAGCTTCCAAAGTTCTAATCGCCGGAATATTTCTAGAATTTACCAAGGCTTTTCTCATACTCATTTGACCTTCGTACTTTTCATCCCAGTCTTTCAATTGAATATTAGTTCCAGCGTAAGTATATTCAGTATCTTCTAGTTGATGGTAAGTTGACCAATTGAGATTTTCAATCGCTGGAGCGTAGTCGAGTAGTGGCTTCATTGTTGAACCATTACTACGACCAGTTTGAACAGCCCGGTTTAAACCAAATTGAACGTTACCAAGATTTCGACCACCGATCATAGCAACCACTTTACCATTATTAGGGTTAACTACCGTAGCCCCAACTTGTAGTTTAGAGTCGGGGAAAGCAACATAATTTGATGAATTAACGATGTTATAGAGACGTTTTTGTGCTGCATAGTCCATATTAACGGTAATCTTCAAATTATCACGATAAGGGTCAAAGCCTTTTTTCTTCACTTCAGTAATGGCTTCCTTAATATAAGGATCAGCGATGATTCGTTTCTGATTATTACTGTTACTTACTTTTTTATAAGGTTGTAAACCTGAAGAAATTGGCGTGTTAATAGCTTCCTCTGCCTGAGCCTTAGTGATCTTGTTATTGTCATACATTGCGCGAATTACTAAATCACGACGGTTCTTTGAAGCTTCAGGGTGAGTATATGGATCATAATTACTTGGAGCATTTGGCAAGCCAGCAAGCATTGCCATTTGGGCCAAACTTAATTTATCAAGACTCTTGCCATAATAGTATTTAGAACCAGTTTCAATACCGTAAATACCATTGTTCAAGTAAACCTTGTTCATGTAAAATTCGAGAATCTGCTGCTTAGAAAACTTTTGACTAACCCTCATAGCTAACCAAGCTTCTTGCATTTTACGTTTAAAAGTTTGATCTTTAGTTTCAGTAGAGAAGACGGTTAATTTAACTAATTGCTGAGTTAACGTACTTCCACCTTGCAAGGTCCCTTGGGTAATATTGTTAAAAGCTGATTTAACAATTCTGACAGGGTCAATTCCTAAGGGCTCATTGTAAAAGTTCTTATCCTCAATTGAAACGACCGCATCTTCCATTTGTTGGGGAACTTTATCGATCGTCACGTAATTTCTTTTGTTATCTCCTAGAGACGCAATTTGCTTTCCAGTTGAATCAACAATCGTTGAAGAACCACCACTTTGGAGATTCTCCTGACTAATTGAAGGAGCACTGAATGCATAATAGACGAAGATGAACAAAAATATTCCCGCTAGAACAGCAATTATTGCTGCGAACCATTTCAGAATATTCTTGAATGTTACTACACTAGTATTCTTTTTCTTCATTTTTTCTCCTTCCCACTTTCGATTAACTGTTGAACAGCATTAATATAGGGTAAAGTAGGATTATAATCTGCTTTGATTTCGATTGAACCTTTCTCAATATCTTTTAACTGAATTGATTTGGCTCCGTCGAACTGAGCATCCCAATGAATGAAGATTTCATCCGCAGGCATTACAAAATAGCGTTTTAATTCAACGTATTTTATAATAACGAAGCAGATACCACCTTGTTTTTGACACATTTTTAGATGGTCAATTTGGTGTTGGTGAAAGTTTTTTAAAGGAAAGGTATTTTTATTCTTCGTTTCCTTGGCTTCGAAATCAACATAATAACCATTATAGACACCATTGTAATCAGTGGTTGATGCCTGGCGAAAGTAAGCTTCACGAATGACGGCTTTGCTTCGTTTAGGGTAATCAACTTTAACGATTTGAATTGGTGTTGGTTTCTTATATATTACCGCTATATCGTGTGCGCGATAATATTTATTGCTTTCATTAATTTCTTCTTCAAGTGTCATACCACGATCACCAAAAATTAATTTCTTTTTGGCGTTAGTTGTATGCAGAGAAGATTTTGATGGCTGACTGTTAAAGATTCGACCATCGGGGTAGTTTATTTTCAAAATATCAACTCCTACTGTGCAAATTATACCATGATGGCAAAGATATTAATTAAGGGAGATTTTTAATGCTTAAAAATATATGGATAACCGGTTATCGCTCCTTTGAGTTAGGTATTTTTAAAGATGATGACCCAAAAGCAAAAGTAATTCAAGCCTTTTTTCAAGAAAGGATAATTAATTACGTGGAAAATGGTACAGAATGGATAATTACTGGAGCCCAATTAGGAACTGAACAAATTGTCGGTAAAGCTATACAAGAAGTTAAGAAAAAAGGCTATAATATTAGACATGCAGTGATGTTACCTTATGCAGAATTTGGTAATAAGTGGAATGAGACCAATCAGCTATTACTAAAAAATTTTTTAAGAAATGCTGACTATGTCAACAAAGTTTCCAATATGAGTTATCATTCTAGTAGACAATTAAAAGTATGGCAGAGTTTTATGTTAAAGCATACTAACGGAGCTGTAATTTTTTACGATCCAGATAGTGGTGGCAAGCCTAAATATGACTATGAGGCAATTAAGTCTTATCAAGATCGTGGTGTCGATTATCAATTAGAATTAATTGATTTTGATTCCATGCAGGATTTTGCTAATATGTTAAATGATTAAGGTCCACCTTTTTATAGAATAATAATTAACACTGGGGTGTTTAATAATGAATAATATGAATGGAATGAACCAAAACGGCAATAACAACAATGGGAATGACTTCGCATTGAATTATCAACCAAATGATATTCTGCAAAAAGAATTTAAAACCAAGATGCGTGGTTATGATCCTAATGAAGTTGACCAATTTTTAGATGGAATCATCAAAGATTATGAAACTTTTGCAAACGAGATCAGCCAATTAAAAGCTGAAAACGAAAGTTTGATGCAAAATCGTAATAATGGTCCTCAACAAATGCATAGTAGAAGACCACAACAACCACAACAAAAACCTGTTTCAAGTTCAGTTGCTGAAGCTTCAACAAATTATGATATTTTGAGACGTTTGTCAAATCTTGAAAAACGTGTCTTTGGTCATGATTTTGCTAACGGCGTGCCAGAAAACAATGGTCCTAAGCAATTTGCTTCAGCTGTTGTTCCTAACAACATGAATAATCATGATGGAGTAGAGAGTGGTCACACTGAGATCAATCCGGGAATGAACAGTAACTTCAATCAAAATGGTTTTGGTAATAATCGTCCAATGAATAACAATAACGGACAAAATCAAAATAATTTTAATGGAAATCAAAATAATGGTGGAAATTTTAATAGGTTTTAGTGTATACTAGTCGAGTTGGTAAATTACGAGTAATCGCGGTCTAGTTATCTAGGCTGAGGAAAGTCCACGCCAGCGCGAGCTGAGATGCTTGCAGTGTTTGTGCTTGGCCCAACAAGCCAAGGTACCTTCGGGTAACGGCAGTGAAAGCACTACGGTTTTTAACTATGTGTGAATAGCTTGAAAGTGCCACAGAGACGCAGTGTTGTAAGAAATTACAATAATGGAACGCGGTAAACCCCGCAAGCTGGCAACCCAAACTTTGGTAGGGGCGCTTCATAACGAGAAATGAATCTACTGTGAAGGCTTAATTGTAGATAGATGATTACTGACTGCACTAGATTGCCAGTCTAGTGCATGAACAAAACGTGGCTTATAGGAATTTACTAAGGCGAAGGGACGACTTGTTCGTCCTTTTTTTATACAAAAAATTAAAAAAGAGGGTCAATATGAAATTAATTGCGACTATGTCAAGCGGCTTTGAATCTGTAACCGCAAAAGAATTACAAGATTTGGGATACCAGACAAAGACCGAGAATGGGAAAGTCTATTTTGACGGCGAGAATGAAGATATTGCTAAGACTAATCTCTGGCTTAGAAGTGCTGATCGAATCAAGATTTTGATTGGCACCTTTAAAGCAACTAGTTTTGAAGAATTGTTCGATAAGGTTTATGCGATTGACTGGGATAATTGGTTGCCACTCAATGCAGCTTTTCCAATTAAAGCTAGAACTGTTAAATCAAAATTACATTCAGAACGTGACATCCAAGCGATTACTAAAAAAGCCATTGTTAATAAGATGGCTGACGTTTTCATGCGTCGTGGTCGCTTGCCAGAAACAGGCGCAAAATTTCAAATTGAAACTCGAATTCATAAAGATATGGTTGAAGTCACTTTAGATACAACCGGGGAATCACTTTATAAACGTGGTTATCGTGTTGAACATGGTGCAGCTCCTTTAAAGGAAAACTTTGCGGCAGCGATGATTCTCTTAACTGTTTGGCATCCAGAAGAAGATCCATTCTTAGATCCAACTACTGGTTCAGGAACAATTGCTATTGAAGCTGCACGTTTAGCTAAAAATATCGCACCTGGGATCAAGAGACATTTTCTATTCGAAAACTTTGATTGGTTTGATCCAAAAATTCTAGAAAACTTGAAAGAAGCGGCTGTTGCTGGAGTTAAAAAGAATTTAGATTTAGACATTCGTGCGAGTGATATTGACGGTTCAATGATCGACGTTGCTAAACTCAATGCTCATGATGCTGGCGTTTTGCACGATATTAAATTCAAGCAAATCGCTGTCAAAGATTTGAAGATCGAAGGGGAGTTTGGAACTATTATTTCTAACCCTCCTTATGGTCAACGTATGAGTGACATGGCTGGAGTCAGAAAATTGTATAAAGAAATGGGAGAAGTT
Source organism: Companilactobacillus suantsaicola (assembly GCF_004745525.1). Classification (GTDB taxonomy): domain Bacteria; phylum Bacillota; class Bacilli; order Lactobacillales; family Lactobacillaceae; genus Companilactobacillus; species Companilactobacillus suantsaicola. The sequence continues at coordinate 61,988 of NZ_RKLY01000004.1, forward strand.
TTCTCAACTGCTCCCACTTGGAATAAATATATTTTGACGAGTGATACTGAATTTGAAAAGTATTATGGCGAACTTGCTACTAAAAAACGTAAGCTATACAACGGTTCATTGAGAACTGATATGTATCAATACTGGGCTAAACACTAAAGCGAATTTCTGCGGTGCAGATCCCACAAAATAATTAAAATAATAACGATGGTAATGATTAGGGAAAAAATCCAGGACCAACCTTGGTCAGCAACTGGTAGTTTCATATTCATACCGTAAAAACCTGATACGATCGTGGGGATGCTCAAAATGATAGTGTAAACTGTCAGCACCTTCATGGTCGTATTTGTTCGATTATTTAAGATATTGTTGTACGTATTAGATATTCGATCAATAATGTCCGAGCTCAAATTGACTTGGTTTTTAATTTGCTCAATTTCAATCACGGAATCATGTAAGTGTTCCCGAGTTGATTTGGTCAAATGTAACTGCTGCACCTTACCACTTGAGATGAGCTCGATTTCGTTGACAACTGTGGAGTTATCACTGATGGAAGTGTTCAGATAAGTAGTTAAATCTTGTAAGTCGGCTAAGTCTAAAATCAAATTTTCAGATGAGCGGTGGTGTTTGATGGAAATTTGAATCTTATTTCGTTTCGCATCAGTTTCACTGATTTGATCACTGTAGTCACTGGAAATTTGGTCAAAAGTATAGAAAATAAACTCCCACAAAGGATTTTCTTTCTCTTCACTAAAATGATTCATGGCGTTTAAGACGTAGTCTTTGATGTAATGTGTAGCATCATTCGTGAACAAAAAGAGCTGGTTGTCTTTGATAGCAAAAGAAATTGGTAAGACCCTTTGCGAAAGATTGTCAGTTTGGTTATTTTCATTTTGAACATTGTAGACAATCAAATAGGTGTGACTCAGTTCGTCGTATTCAAAACGGGCTCGCTCATTTTCATCGTCCGCATAATCTAAAATTTCATTAGTTAAATCGTAATCTTCAATCAGCTTAGTTCGATCAGAATTGTTGAGATTACTAGTTGAATGAACATCTATTAATTTATGTCGTTCGTTTAAAGCTATTTCATTAATCATTTTTTATATCCCCATTAAGATTAATGATACCAAAAATAAAAAGTGGGTCGAGAATTATTTTTTTCTCGACCCACTTTTTTAATAGAATAAATTTTATGGAGTGAATAATTTCGTTAGTTCATCTTGTGGGATACCTTTGAAGTAATCATCTAAATTAAATTGATCTAAGACATTTAGAACATCTTCACGATCAAATTTAATAGTCAATAACTTTTGTTTAATATCGTTAACATCTTTCATACCAAAGAAGTCACCATAAATTTCCACATCGTCGACTTTTCCGTTGGCAATGTTGTAACGAATATCGACGGTTCCCATATCAAAATGCTTTCTTTGCTTAGCGGTGAAAGCAGGAGACTTGCCGTAGACCCAATCCCAATTGTAGTAGTATTCTTGTTTGATCTTGTCGATCTCTTGTTGATCCTTGTCAGTGATTTGATACTCACGGTCTTTGATCTCATCTAAACTGTTAGCATGGAATAATTCAAGTAACAGACGATCACGGAATTGTTCGGTCGTTAAATCTTGATATTCCTTAGCAAGATAGGGACGTAAGTTCGTAACACGACTTCTAATGGATTTAATTCCCTTAGAGGCAATCTTATCCTTTTGGACGTGTAAGGCCTTTGTAAGGACGTCTAAATCGACATCTAGTGACAAAGTACCGTGTGAGAACGTCTTACCATTGCGAGAATACATCGCATTACCGGAGAATTTCTTACCATCAACTAGAAGGTCATTTCTTCCGGAAACTTCAGCTGTGGTAGCGCCCATTTGGTGCAAGGCATCAATAATCGGTTGTGTGAATGACTTGAAATCACCAAAGTTTTTGTCATTTGAGTCAACCACGAAACTAAAACACAAGTTACCAAGATCTTGGTAAACCGCGCCACCACCAGAAATACGGCGAGTGACAGTGATGTGATTATCTTCAATGTAATCACTATTAATTTCTTCGATCGTGTTTTGATTACGACCGACGATGATACAAGGTTTTTCAATGTAAAAAAGGACTAGTGGTTCATCGAACTTAACGTAGTTCATTAGATATTGCTCTGTAGCTAAATTATCACGAATATCGCGATCTTTCATAACAACGTAGTACATTAGAGTACCCCCTCATCTAAATTGGAAACGTTTTTATAGTATCACAGTTGTTAAATTTTGAGTATTACTTACCACTGTGTTTACGAATATTTAACATCTTTTGATGAACAAGGGTATGAGCTTCACCGTTTTCCTTGTCGGCAATATGTTTGATAAAATAGCTAGGAAATTGTTCTAAATCAGTCAAAATTTCATCTAGAATCGGTTGATAATGTTTAGAATATTTTTTCTCAACGCTGTCAACGACAATTTGACTGTCGGAATGGATTAGAATTATCTCATTGTTCCATTCATTTTTTATAATTTCATCAAGAGCAATTTTTAATGCCAAAAATTCTAAATAATGATTATCGTTATAATTTTTGACCAGGGCATTGGTATAATCATTTTTATTTATTCTTATTACGAAGCTGACAACACCAAGATTTAAATTAGTATTTAATCCGGCGTCGGTGTACAATTTAATCATATTTATTAAAAACCTTTCAGGAGAAATTATGTCAAAGAAACATTTTGTTCAACCAGCTGGCCCATGGGGGATTATTATGTGGTCAGTTGCGCTTAGTCTCGTATGTCTGGGGATTATTTTACAATTGGAGATCATGGCGTTTAGTGTCTATCCATTTTTGATCTGGATATTAGACGTTATCTACGTAATTTACATTATAGCTAATTCGTGGGTGAGGTTTACAAATAATCAAGTGATAATCAAGGAACCTTACTACAAAACTCGTGTATTTCCAAGCAGTGATGTTAAGATAAGGGCGAATAATCAATGGTCTTTGGAATTTAATTTCAGTAATCATGATTATTTTCCTTTTAAGATTACTTCCACAAAGGGTATTTTAAAATTAATTAGAAAAGAAGCAGGTGAACGCAATGTCATTTCCAAGTGATATCGAAATTGCTCAAATCAATGAGCATGATAATATGAAAAATATTAACGAAATTGCCAAAAAAATTGGTTTAACACCAGATGATATTGAACCATACGGACATTATAAAGCTAAGTTTTCTGGTCAAAGTATCAGAAAAGCCATGGAAAAAGATGATGGCAAACTTATCTTAGTTACTTCAATCAATCCAACTCCAGCTGGAGAAGGTAAGTCGACTGTAGCAATTGGTTTAGCTGATTCTTTACAATCTATCGGCAAGAAGACTGTTTTAGCACTTCGTGAACCATCTCTTGGTCCTGTAATGGGAATGAAAGGTGGAGCTACCGGTGGTGGCTATGCCCAAGTTGTTCCAATGGAGGACATCAATTTACACTTTACTGGTGATATGCACGCCTTGACTTGTGCGGTGAATACTTTGGCTGCCTTGATCGACAATCACATTCACCAAGGCAATGCTTTAAACATCGATCCTCGTCGAATCGTTTGGAAGCGTGCTTTAGATATTAATGATCGTTCTTTGAGAAATACGGTTATTGGTTTAGGTGGTCCTTTTAGTTCAATGCCTCGTGAAGAACATTTTGAAATCACGGTTGCTAGTGAATTGATGGCGGTTCTTTGTTTGTCACAAGATATTGATGATTTGAAAGAAAGAATTTCAAGTATTTTAATTGCTTACACATTTGACAAGAAACCAATCTTCGTTCGTGACTTACATGTCGAGGGTGCTATCACGGTTCTTTTGAAGGATGCGTTGAAACCTAACTTAGTTCAAACACTAGAAAATACACCAGCAATTATTCATGGTGGACCATTTGCCAATATCGCTCACGGATGTAACAGTATTTTGGCTACTAAACTAGCTATGAAGCTCGGCGACTATGCGGTTACTGAAGCTGGATTCGGAGCTGATCTTGGTGGTGAAAAATTCATGGACATCGTGGCTCCTAGATTAAGTCACGCTCCTAACGCTATTGTTATCGTTGCTACTATCAGAGCATTGAAGTATAACGGTGGTCAAAGCCTAAAAGATATTCAAAGTGAAGACTTGAACGCCTTGAACCTTGGCTTCAAGAATTTGAAACGTCATATTCACAACATGCGTTATTATCATATTCCAGTAGTTGTAGCAATCAACAAGTTCGCAACTGATACTGACAATGAAATCAAATTATTGACTAGTCTCTGTGACGAAGTCGGAGTTGATGTTGAATTGGCTGAAATTCATCACAATGGTAGTAAAGGCGGTCAAGCTTTGGCAAAAGCTGTCGTTAAAGCTACTGAAAAAGAATCCAATTACACACGTTTGTATGAGGACGGTGAAACTACTGAAAGTAAAATTGCCACAATTGCTTCTGAAGTATACGGCGCTAACAACGTTGAATACAGTAAGAAAGCAAAGACACAATTACAAACTTTAAAAGATAATGCTTGGGACGACTTGCCAGTTTGTATCGCCAAAACTCAATATTCATTGAGTGATGACCCTAAGAAACTCGGCAGTCCTAAAGATTTCACCTTGCACGTCTCTGAAATTGTTCCAAAACTTGGTGCCGGATTTGTCGTAGTCTTGACAGGTAATATCATGACTATGCCCGGATTACCTAAGAAACCAGCGGCCTTAAACATGGACGTTGATAACGAAGGTACAATCGGAGGATTGTTCTAGTGCAGTTGATCTACTGGCTGCTTGCAGCAGTTTTGGTTATTGGAGATCAAAGCTTAAAGGCTTATGTCACAAGTTATATCGCACCAATGAGTGTTCACGAGTTCATTCCTGGACTCTTGTCCATTACACATATCACTAATACGGGTGCAGCGTGGAGTATGCTGGAAGGGAAGATGATGTTCTTCTATCTAGTTACTATCATTGCAGTAGTTGTTTTAGTTTACTTATTCGTTAAAGCTGATCAAAAAGAATACTTATATCGTTTCGCCTTGATTTTCTTATTGGCAGGAACTATCGGTAATGCAATTGACCGTTTTACTAGACATTTTGTGGTTGATATGTTTAATTTAGACTTTATGAATTTTCCAATTTTTAATTTAGCGGACACTTACATTACTGTTGGTGTAATATTAATAGTTGTGTCATTGATTATCCAATTAGCAGGTGAGAAAAATAATAAGTAAGTCTTTTGATTTAGAATATAATGAACCAAAAAAGATGCGTTTAGATGCGTATTTAAATGACGAGATAGATGATTTAACTCGTTCCCAGATTCAAAAATTGATTAAGGATGAAAATATCTTGGTAAACGGACAACCGGTTGCAAAAACTGGTTACAAAGTTGTCAGTGGTGACAAGATTTCAGTCACGATTCCTGAAGAACAGCCAATTGAAGCCGTGGCTCAAAACATCCCTTTAGATGTGGTCTATGAAGATCAAGACGTATTAGTCGTCAATAAGCCACAAGGGATGGTTGTTCATCCGGCTGCCGGTCATCCAGATAAAACCTTAGTCAATGCTATTCTCTATCATTGTCAAATTAACGATGATGATGTGATCAGACCGGGGATCGTTCATCGAATCGACAAAGACACTTCAGGTTTGTTGATGGTTGCAAAGAACAATTTAGCTAAGCAATCATTGATGGAACAATTGAAGGAAAAAAGTAATTTGCGTGAGTATTTAGCAATCGTTCACGGCAATTTTAAAGAGAAAACAGGCAAAATCAATGCGCCACTTGGTAGATCAAAAGTTGATCGTAAAAAACAAGCGGTAGTTGAAAATGGCCGCCATGCCGTAACACACTTTGAGGTCCTGAAGCAATTTGAAAATTATTCCTTATTAAAATTGAAATTGGAGACTGGTCGAACTCATCAAATTAGAGTTCACATGCAATACATTGGTCATCCGGTTGCTGGAGATCCTTTGTATGGTCCTAAAAACACCTTAAAGGGTAACGGTCAATTTTTACATGCGAAAACATTAGGATTTGAACATCCAAGAACTCACGAGTGGATGGAATTTTCAGTTGAACCACCAAAAATTTTCCTTGATACGCTCAAGCAATTACGTACAGAACATTAAGTCGTGCTATAATCTACAAATAGAATTGTGTGCGATTATAAATAAAATTGAAGCACTCACATTCTTTGTGAGTGCTTTTTTGAAAGAGGGAGAAAGATGGCTAAAGAAATTATTGACGGTCAAACAATGACACGTGCTTTGACCAGAATTACGTATGAAATTATTGAAAGAAACAAAGGAATTGATGATTTAGTTTTAGTCGGCATCAAAACACGCGGTGTCTTTGTAGCTCACCGAATTGAATCACGTTTGAAACAACTCGAAAATATTTCTATTCCAGTTGCCGAATTAGATATTACCCCTTATCGTGACGATAAAACACATGAGGAAAAGGATATTTCTAAAGTAAAGACAGAACCTTTAGATATCGATATCAATAACAAACACATTATTTTGACTGATGATGTACTTTATACTGGTAGAACGATTCGTGCAGCGATGGATGCTTTGATGAGTGCTGGTCGTCCTAAGAAAATTTCACTAGCTGTCCTAGTTGATCGTGGGCACCGTGAACTACCAATTAGAGCCGATTTTGTTGGTAAGAATATTCCAACCTCTCAAAAAGAAAAAATTAAAGTTTCGATGAAAGAAATCGATGGCGAAGATAAGATTGAAATCGAGTAATTATTTATTATTGAGGAGTTGCTAAACTATGAAACGTTATTTAATTTTAGAAGACGGAACCGTTTTTCCCGGTGAGGGATTCGGGTCTTCTATCATTACTACCGGACAATTGGTAATATCAAATAATCGAACTGGAATTGAACAATCAGTCACTGACCCTAATTCTGAAGGTCAAATTATTGTTTTTACAATTCCATCAGTTGGTAGCTCAGGTATTAATCGCGATTTTTATGAATCAATCAATTCACAATGTAAAGGTGTTGTTATCGGTTCGTCTAGTTTGTCAACAGTCGACAATTCGGTTTCTTTTGAAGACTGGATCACTAGTTTAAAGATTCCCGGAATCAAAAACGTTGATGTCAGAGCTTTAGCAACCCACATTGCTGAACACGGTGAAATGAAAGCTAGTATCATGGATACTCACGATGAACATGCCATCGATCAGATCAAAGCTTTAGTTTTACCGCCAGATCTAGTTAAAAGAGTTTCAACAAAACAATCATATCCTAATCCCAATATGGGCTTAAAAATCGTCATTGTTGATTTAGGATTAAAGTATTCAATTTTACGACAATTATCTTATCGAGACTGTAATTCGGTAATCGTTAATTACAATTCAAGTATTGAAGAGATTAAAAACCTCCATCCCGATGGAATCATCTTTTCGAATGGACCTGGAGATCCAAAAGATCTCCCCAATGTGGTGACAGTTATCCAAGCCTTACAAAGAAAGTACCCGATTATGGGAATTGGTCTCGGTAGTTTGTTGATTGCATTGGCTAACAAGTGCGAAATTGAAAAGTTGCCAACACCACATCACGAGTCATCACTAGCTGTGAAAGAAGTCGCCAGTGGCAAAATTGATTTCGTCAATCACAATCACTCATATACTTTGGATCAAAAGTACATCGGTTCTTCAGATTTTATTGTAACTAATATTTGTGTTGCCGATGGAACGATTGAAGGAATTCGGCACGAGTATTTACCAATTATGGGTGTTCTCTTTGAGCCAGAAGCTGCCCCAGGGCCAACTGATGGTTATTATGTTTTTGACGAATTCATCGATTTAATTGAATCAGTCAAACAACAGGAAGGGGATAGAAATCAATGGAATTAAACGATATTCATAGCATTTTAATTATTGGACCGACTATCAGTGACAAGAACGTTGATCTATCGACAGCGCTTTATGACTCAGTTGATATTTTGCATCAACTAGGTTATAAAATTTCTATTATTGTTGAAGATCCAACATCATTGTTATCAGCTGGACACTTTTTTGACAAAGTTGTTGTTGAAAAAGTCAGCGGTGAAAATGTTTTAAAGTTTGTTCAAAAATACCACCCTGATGCTATCTTACCAACCGTTGGTGACCGAAATGCCTTAGGAATCATTTCTAGTTTGAATGGGAAAATAGGCAACACAAGGATTTTGGGTGCCAATTACGCTTCATCACTGGCAACTTTCAAGCGTGATTTGTTTATCAAGAAACTTAACAAAGCTCATTTGCCCGTGATCAATTTCATTTCTTCAGATGACGAAAAAGAAATTTACAGTTTCATTCGTTCGATTGGTTTTCCAATCATTGCTAGACGGCGCTATTCAAACCGTCACTCTAGTGGTTGGACAAATATCAACAATCTATTCGAATTGGACAATTTCATGGCTGTAGAGGACTTAAAAGACACCAAGATTGAAATTGAACGTTCGATTCGTGGCTTTAGTGAGTATTCATTTACTATCGTGCGCGACAGATTTGATAATTCAGCTTTGATTGGAACGATTGAAGACATTGAACCAATTGGTATTCATCATTTGGATTCCAACTTGATTTCACCAGCAATCTCATTGAATGACTCAAAATTACAACGTTTAAGAAACTATTCGATTAAATTAGTTCGGTCATTTGACATTGTGGGAGTCTGCACGGTTCACTTTGCCTACAACCACGTTACTAATGAAACGTTTATTACCGAGTTTATTCCCCGTTTGAGTGAAGAAACTAAGTTCTTAGAGTACGCAACCAGTTATCCGATTGCGACCGCAACAGCTGAGATCTGTGTCGGTTATCAATTGGGTAAACTACAACTTGATGCTGGAAACTTTTTCAATGGTGCGACTGAACCATTTGTTGACCACATTACCTCGCGCTTTCCGCAATGGAACACACCTGGTCAAAAGTATCTTGGACCTAGTAAAACTTCCAATTCCAGTGTGATTGTCAATGGCTTTAGTCTTGAAGAAGTTCTCAACAAAGGGGTTTTGAATGATAAATTAAACAACAATTTTAGTCGTTATGAGCAATTACGTAAATTAGACGATGATGAATTGTTTGAAAAAATCATTCATCCTACTAATTGGATGTTAGATGTGCTCTTAGAAGCTATGCGCAGAAACTTTGAGAAACCAGTTCTTTCCGAAATCACTGGTATCAATATGCCTTATTTAACTGCCTTGCAAAATATTATCAATAACAATTTGATCATTCGTGAAGGTGAGATCGACGGTCAAAATGTCGAACGAATGGTTGAAATGGGTATCAAAGGTGTTGGGCACAGTAAGTTATTGCTTGATAGTCCAGATATCGTTACTAAAAGCGTTGTGAAGAGTAAATCGGCTATCTCAGTTGCAAATAAGAATTACGGTAATAATAATTATTTTGTTACCAGCGGAATCACAAATGATTTGAAGCTCAGTGATCGTAAGAAAATCGTTGTTCGCACACCGATCATTACTTCAAAAACTGATGTCACGATTCGGCAATTTGTCTTATTCCAATTGACCAAGTCGATTGACCAGAATGGACTAGAACCAATTATTATTGGTCGTGAACCTTGGAACGCTCCGTTGGCTATGCGTAGAAAATTGATTGAAATTGACGATCCGCATATGGAAATGAAGTCCTTGAATCTCATTCCGAGTGACAGTATTTTGAACATTATCGATTTATCAAAAAACCTGATCGATACTGACGACAAGCGAGTCTTCCAGTTCAGTGCTCAGGAATTAAAAAATATTGGCTTAAAAGGTGATACTGTTGCTCGGGTGATGGTAATTACTGACGGCAATAATTTCTTAGTCCCTTCAGTAATTTATCGTACTAAGCGCAATAACCATCTTTATGAAGTCAGTTCAGTTAATAATTTCATGCAAGTGGAAACATGTAATCAATTTGCTAAATTGATCAAACAGGAACTCGAAGATGAGACTGAAGTTGCTATTTATAATTTTGAATTGATTTTACAAAATGATCATTGGCTTGTTTCGAAAAAATATCGGGGGATGACTAACGATATTATTCGTCACGAATTAGCCAGCTCAGTGCACGTTATCGATACCTTAGTTAAATTATTATTAGGTAATAAAATCGATGACGATATGCCTTTGGACAAAATCTTTAGTAATTACGACGAGGATTATCTTTTAACGATTGACGACAAACGTTATAAGTTATTAGACAAAGAAGGTATGCAAAAAGCGATGAATGAGCTCAAATAAAAAAACGCCAAATTTGGCGTTTTTTATTTACTCTTTAATTCGTTCACTAATTGACGATCAGGGTCGACTAAGATAGTCTTTTGACCTTCAAAGATGACAAAGCCAGGCTTGGCTCCATTAGGTTTACGAATATTTTTAATTTGAACATAATCAACCGGAACTTTAGATGAATCACGTGCTTTTGAATAGTAAGCGGCGATTTGAGCAGCTTCAGTAATTGATTGTTCATCAGGATGACTGTCTTTTAAGATTACATGAGAACCAGGAATATCCTTAACGTGGAACCAGTAGTGATTCCTTTGAGATAGCTTCATCGTTAACTGGTCGTTTTCAAGGTTGTTCTTACCAACAGTAATATCCAATCCTGAAGTTGTTTTGAAATCTTCTCCGACATGTTTCTTGCGTTTCTTACGGGCATTCTTGCGCTTCTTTTTGATATAACCAGCATCGATCAATTCATCAACGATTCCGTCAACATCTTCAATATCAACATATTCTAATGAAGCTAAAACTGATTCTAAATAGTTGACTTCATTAGTAGTGATTTCCAGTTGTTCTTTAATATGAGGAATAGAGTTTTGCAATTTACGATACTTCTTATAATAATGTTGAGCATTATCAGAAGGTGAGTATTCCGGATTCAACTTAATTTTGACTTCTTCATTGTTGTAATAGTTTGTCAAAGTAATCGAAGTACTACCGCGTTGGACTTTGGACATGTAAGTCGTCAACAATTCTCCATAAAGATTGTACTTGTTCATTACATCGGTTTGTTGTAATTGCTTGTTTAACTTTTTGATCTTAGATTTATCTTTTTTCAAGATAATATCGAGTCGATGAGTAATACTCTTGGTTTGATTCTCGATTCGATCCACACGGGCCTTGTCTAAGTAATAGTTATCAAGCAAGTCACTTAAACTAGCAAAATCTTTGACCTTGGTTGTCGTATACTTGAACTCAATTGGAAAGAAGCCTAACTTTTTCTTTTCATTTGAATTAGCAGTATTTGGCATTGGGTGATGGCTATAAAGATCAGTAAAGTCACTCAAAGTTTTGCCATTGGCTAGAAATTCGGATAGTTCCGCTGAAGTATCTAAGCCAATTCCTTCATACTTCTGACGTAATTCACTTGCTGAAAGTGTTTCCGCCAATTGTTCAGTGAAGGGATTCAACTTATTTTGTGCGGGTGGCAACTTGTAATCATCGCCGGGTAAGAGCCCACGAAAACTATTATTTTCTGGAGAAACTCGCTTGATCAAGTCGATAATTTTATTATTTTCTTTATTGATCAAAAAGATATTACTGTGACGACTCATTATTTCAATAATAACGGTATAGTCGTGAATATCTCCTAATTCATTTTTGGCACTGAGATCAATCATGACGATCCGGTCATTGTTCAATTGTCGAAAATCTTGTACGATGGCACTGGTGATATATTTTCTTAAGGACATCACGAATGTCGAAGGTTTAGCAGGATTTGCGAACGGTTGTTGAGTAATTTGAACTCTCGCATATGAGGGATGGGCGGATAAAAGTAATTGTTGATTCTTGCGATTACTTCTAATCGTTAAAATTAATTCGTTAGCGAACGGCTGCTGAATTTTGGCAATACGTCCACCACGTAAATTTTGGTTCAGTTCGTCTACCATAGCATGGGTAAACATTCCGTCAAAAGACATATTTGACTTCCTTTCTAATAATACCTGAGAATTTCTGAAACTTTTAATCTGTAACAAATATAAACTTGATTGAGTATGATATAATCTAATGGTTATACAATCATTATACGTAACCAAACAAGGAATTGATAAATTTATGAAAATAGCCATTGTAACAGATAGTACATCTTATTTGCCACAAGAAATAGTCGATAAATATAATATAACAGTTGTACCGATAGAAGTAGTCTTTAATACGAAAACTTATCGAGAAGATATAGATATTTCTACATCAGAATTCTATAAACTCCTCCAGGATTCGCCTGAACTACCTTCCACAGCACAACCTTCAATTGGTGAAATGATGAATATTTACGATAAATTGGCTAAAGAAGGCTATGATACCGTAATTTCGATTCATTTGGCGAGTACTATTTCTGGATTTGTAAACAATCTCAAGAGCGCTGCACAAACAATTGATAACATCAACGTTGTCGTTTATGATTCACATATTACTGTACGCTTAATGGGCTATTTAGCACAAGTCGCAGCTGAAATGGCTCAAGAAAATAAGCCACTGGACGAAATCATTGCCCGCTTGGACAGTTTAAGAAACTCAATTGGTGAATCTTTTGTCGTTAACGATTTGAAAAACCTAGTAAAAGGTGGAAGATTATCAAATACTTCAGCTGTAATTGGGACTATGCTAAATATTAAACCACTCTTAGAGTTTGATGATGAAAGTCATAAAATTGTTGCTTACGACAAAGTACGCTCAATGAAAAAGGCTAAGTTAAAGGCGGAAGAAAAACTTGCTAAAGCTATGGCAAGTACAGATTATCCATTACGATTACTAGTAATTGATGCTGATGATAAAACTGATGGTGATCAATGGGCTAGTGAATTGAAAGAAAAATATCCTGACGTGACACTAGACAGATCATATTTTGGACCAGTTATTGGAGCTCATTTGGGTAAAGACGCCTTGGCAATCGCCTGGATTAGAGATTTTGACAAATCTTAATATAAAGCCGTAAGGCTTTTTTATTTTACCGGAATATTATAAAATATTAATTATAATCAAAGTTTTATTAATAGAGTTTATGAGTTAAAATAGGTGTAACCATTATCTTCACAAGGAAAAGGGGAGTATCATGTTTTCTAAAACTAAGAAAGTAGCAATACTACTAGCCGCAAGTGCGCTTCTAGCCACTAGTTTTGGGGGGAATGTCGTTTACGCTGACGAAGCTAATGCGACTGATTCAACCAATACAACTGATGTTAAAAACGACACGACTGTTTCTACTGCTACAAATACTAATAGTGATACAAACAACCAAGTTGTTAAGCCATCATCAAGTTCAAGCAATAATTCTGACAGCCATGTAAGCGAATCTACTAATTCAGCAACTGCTAAAACGCAAGCTGCTTACAGCAATATCGATATTATGGCTGTTAAGACTGCCATGCTAAATGAATTAAATCGTCTTCGTGCTCAAAATGGCTTAAACGCCTTGAGTTCAGTCACAGAATTGAACAACTATGCTCAATCAAGAACTGACAGCTTCACCAAAACTGGTGTTGATAACCATGCTGGTTGGAATTCAGCCAACATGTATCCATATTATCTAGATGCTGAAGAAAATATCGCTCAAATGCCATATTCAATGATCGGTACTACAGATCCAACTATCATTGCGGAAAAGATCACTCATGAATTTTACAGTGAGACATACGATCCAGAACCTAATTATGGTCACCGTAAGAACATGTTGAATCCGTACATCGAATACGTTGGAATTGGTGTTTCTGTTGGATCCGACGGCATGATTTATTTCTCACAAGAAATGGGTAATAATCAAGAATCACACAGCAAATACAATGCCAGCGATATTTATGCTTACTACTTAACTAATGAAAATGATTATGCTAATGTATCTAAATATGATTTAGCCGATGGTAATCGTAAAAATGCTGACTATGTAGCTCGCGATAATTATCAAGTTGCTGACGTTCGTGGTGGTGTTACAACTAAAGATCAAAAGACTGTTATTTATGACCGCAATGGTAACAAGCGTGTTGACCTTGCACTAGCTCCAAATACTTCATGGGCTTCTGATATCATTGCCATTATTGATGGTAACTTCTACTATCATGTATGTACTAACGGATTCGTTTCAGCCAAAGATGCTTTGCCATGGGCTAGCTTTTTATCAGGTACAACCGTAACAGCAACAACAAATGCAAAAGTTTATGATGATAATGGTTATTATACAGGTAAGACAGTTCCAGCTAAATCAGCTTGGATCGTTGATCGACGTGCGGTAAATCCATCTACTAAGATTAAGATGTATCGTATCGGTACTAATGCCTGGATTCAACAAAATCAATTAGTTAGAAATTAATATATAAAAACTAGAGAATTTTTTAATGATTCTCTAGTTTTTTTTTACTTAATTTTTTTAATTACGAATGCCATATTCAAGCCAACCATATTTGGAAGCGCCAGTTTCAACAAATTCATTGTTGGTATTGATTTGCCATAGATTGTCATCAACCTTTAAGTCGTTACTGAAGCAGAATTTTTTCAAAGAGGTTAATCCAAAATTGATACCTTCTTGGTTATTTCTAACTAAGATACAAGCATAGTATCCAGCCGGCTTAGTGATGATTGGTAAATTAACTTGCTGTTTGCCCGTGACTTCCTTAATGACTTGAAAAGAAGCATTTGGATATTCATTAGGATTATCTACAGTTAAGTCAGTAAGGAATCCAGATTGACTATTTTCCATAATTGCTAAATTATCTAATTGTTTATAAAAATCAGAAAATAATTGGGCAACCTCATCGGCAGTGCAACCGACAGATTTAATTGAATTCCAAAAGCTGTGCTTTGACAATTTTTTTATGGCCGGTTCATAAAGATGTTGTTCGTCAATAAAATCATGTTTTTTCACCTTTTGATTAAGGACTTTTTGAATCCTTAATAATTCAGAGATTTTCTTATTGATTTTTTCCTGTGTATTAGCCAATAAAGTCTCCGAAGTAGTGGCTGAATTTTGAATTTTCTTTATGTCATTCAAGGGAACGTCTAAATTTCGCAATCCCAAAATGAATAATAAGTCATAAAGTTGGTCGTAATCATAGTAACGATAACCGTTGTCACTGCGATGATTGGGTGTAAAAATGCCTTGTTCATCGTAAAAAATCAATGTTCTTCTGGTCGTATTGGCTAAATTAGCCATTTCACTAATCTTTAACATCGAGATACTCCTTTTGACAAAAATCTACTTGACTGTAACGCAACTGTATAGTTTACACTAATTATACAATTAGGCAATTATCAAATACCAATGAAACAATTAAATTATCTTATAAATAAGAGGGATTACATGAATAATAAAATTGAGGTCCGTGGAGGTAAAGTCAACAATCTTAAAAATATCAATGTTGATATACCTTTAAACAAATTTGTTGCGATTTCTGGTCCATCAGGATCTGGGAAGAGTTCACTAGCGATGGGAATTTTGTACGCTGAGGGATCCCGTCGTTATCTGGAAGCTTTATCTACTTATACTAGAAGACGTATCAGTCAAAGCAAGCGTTCAGATGTTCAAGAAGTCAGACACATCCCTTCAGCAATAGCTTTACGCCAACGTCCGGGAATTCCTTCAGAAAGATCGACAGTTGGTTCAATGAGTGAAATCTTTAATGTCGTTAGATTGATTTTCTCACGTTTAGGATCAACTGTTTGTCCAAATGGCCATCGAATTGAGCCTAGCTTGAAGATTGCTCAAGCAATGGATTTACCTGGAGAACGAATGGGTGTGATCACCTGTCCAGTCTGTGGAGTTCAATTTATGGCAAAAGCCGCTGAAGATTTTGCCTTTAATTCTGGTGGAGCCTGTGTTCAATGTCATGGTACCGGTAAAATCCGCAGTTTAGATGAAAGTAAATTAATCGGGGATGAATCGTTGACTCTCGACGAAGGTGCGGTTGCTTCTTGGCATTTACCAGGTAGAAATTTTATGCCCACTGTGGCAGCCACTTTAGGCGTCCGGACTGATGTTCCATATAAAGATTTAACTGATAAAGAAAAAGATATCGTCTTACATGGTGAGAAAAAGCAGTATTCAGTTGATTTTCGAACTTCAACGGGACGCGTTTTCCATACTGATAAAACTCTTTATGAGAATGCTTATGAAGCTGTTTATGAGTCACTGAAGACTGTGAAGAGTGAACGTTCAATCAAAAAGATCAATGAATTTTTCCATTTCTCAGTTTGTCCAACTTGTCATGGAACTCGCTTGAATCCTGAATTGTTAACGCAAATTGTTGGTCAAAAAAATATCGCTGAAGTTTCTGATTTAACATTAGGTAAATTGGAAGGTTGGGAAAAGCAGACTAAAGCAGAGCTTCCTGATGAAATGCAGGCTATGGCCCGAGTTTTATTTAAAAATCTTCGAGAAACTTTGCAGCCGCTATTAGATTTAGGCTTAGATTATTTAACTTTGTCCAGAAATGGAAACACTTTGTCGACTGGTGAATTGCAACGAATCCAGTTAGCCAAGACACTTCGAACAGAGACAACTGGAGTACTCTATGTTTTAGACGAACCATCAATTGGATTACATCCCGATAATGTTAAAGGATTAATCAATATTTTTCGAAAATTAATTGCTCAAGGAAATTCACTGGTCGTAGTTGACCACGAAGTCGATATTATCAGTGCCGCCGATTGGGTAATTGAAATTGGTCCAGGTTCTGGTGATGCTGGAGGAAATATTATTGCCCAAGGAACACCCGAAGAACTAACCCATGACAAAAATTCGTTGATTGGACCTTTCATTTCCGGTCAAACTAATATCATGCATGAAAAAGTTTCTTCAATTAAAAATTCCGAAAAACTAACGACAAACTTTGAAGTTGATGATTACTTTAATCTACACAATATTTCTGCTTCGATACCAGGCAACAAGATTACTGCAGTAACTGGCTTTTCTGGTGCTGGGAAAACTAGTTTGATTTTAGACAGTTTAGTTCCAGCTATTGAGGCTAAAGAAAAGAAACAACATTTGCCAAAACAAATAAAGCAATTAGATACCAAATTGAGCCACGTCGTCAGCATCGATGCTAAACCAGTTGGGAAGAATACCCGCTCAAGTTTAGCAACTTATACGACGATTATGGATAATCTAAGAAGGATGTTTGCTGATTTACCGGAATCAAAAGCTAAGAAATATACGATTTCTTATTTCTCATACAACAGTAAACAGGGAGCTTGTGAGCACTGTGGTGGAATTGGAAAAATTTCTTTAGACATTCAATATTTGCCCGATATGGTTGAAGTTTGCCCATACTGTCACGGCAATCGTTTTAAAGACGAGATTCAACAGATTCGTTGGCACGGGTATTCAATCGTAGACTTATTGAATTTGTCAGTGAAGGATGCCTTGAAAGTCTTCGAATCAGTTCCGAAAATTGAAAAGCAATTAAAATTGTTGGATGAAATTGGTCTTAACTATTTGCATTTAGGAGAAAGCACTCCGGAATTATCTGGTGGGGAAGCTCAACGTTTAAAGTTAGTCAATCACTTGACCGGAAAGCAAAACAAGACCATGTTTGTCTTTGATGAACCATCGGTTGGACTGCACCCAATTGACGTTCAAACATTGCTCGGGGTCATGAACAAATTGAAGTCTCAAGGAGCAACAATTATCATCATTACGCACGATCTTGATTTAATGACCAACGCTGACTATCTGATTGACCTCGGTCCAAAAGGCGGAGCTAATGGTGGTAAATTAATGGCGGCCGGCGAACCAATGGAACTTGTCAAAAATTCAAATAGTTTAACCCTCGATTACTTGAAGGAACATTTCCAAAAGTTTGATTTGATTTAACAAATAAGGTTTTAAAATAAAGGAATATATTCGTAAATCCTAAAACAATAGCAAAAATCATAATTTAATTGCTGATTGGAAATTTAAATTTGAAGCAACTTGTTTTAATTTATGTTATGTAACCTTGATAAATGCAAACTTATTAATTGTGTAAAACAGGATTCAGCATTAGAAAATCTAATTAATAAAATTAAAAAAAGCAAACCAAAGAAGAAATATTTTGGTTTGCTTTTTGATTTGGTTAAAAATTAAAAATACTAGCCGAAATCTATTTGATCTAATATCGCTTCACGTGATTCTTGATCCAAACCCAAATAGGCTAGTGTCATTTGTTGACTGCTATGATTCAATAAACGCATCACTAAACCAATATTGTAGTTTGATTGAACATAAACACGATAAGCCCCAGTTTTTCTCATCGTATGTGTTCCCAGATAATTAATATTCAACAAATCACCAGTCTTAGCCATCACTTTATAAAACTGCTTTTCTGTTATGTGTCGCTCTGGTCGTTGCATTGATGGGAATAACCACTCAGAATTCACTTTATTCTCTAATAGCCATTTTTGATAAATCAATAAATCACGAGTGATCGGTTTCAAGTATAAAGTATTGGGCTTTCCGGTTTTTTTATCATGAATAAAAGCCGTTTTCTTTAATTCGTCATAGTCATCAAAAACATCGTCATATTTCAAAGCTAAAACATCAGAGACCCGAAGTAGGGTAGCTTTGCCGGTTTGAAAGATTGTATAATTTCTGCGACCATATTTAAAATTTCGTAACAACGTATCTTGAACTTCACTTAAAATGTTACTGTCTTTAATTGGTAAAACTAGTTGTTTCATTTTTTCTCCATTCAGAACAATTAATGATGATTTTAGAGGTTAATTACTTAAAATAGCGGTTTAATAGGCTTCTTTAATGTGGGGGTTATTATTTAGAATACTAGATAAATAGACCTTTGTTATTAATTGTAATTTTTTTGGCTTGCTACGTCAATGTTTTATAGGGGCTATTTATTACAAATAACCCCTGTTTCGGCAATAAAAAGGTCATTTTCCCAAATGTTAATTCTACGGTCGAGTTCATTTTCTAAACCACCAACTATACACAAGTGATTCATAGAATGCGTCTCTCAGATATATGCGGAATTGAGACAGTTTAAACCATAATATAGCTAACTATTCAATCAAATCATCATTAGACAGTTGTCGTTTTCTCTAAATCGATAAATCACTTCTGATTTGTGCTTACAAGACGAAGAAGAGAGTATTGCCTTAAGATAATCAGATGATACGGCAATTTTTTGAAGAAAAGATTGATACAAATGATCAAAAAAAATTCCATATTGTGAAACAATTAATTTGCAAGAAACAAAAAATATTTTTTGTCTCAATCAATACCAATCATTTACAATCATGAGCAATCAGCTAAATATAAGGATTGCAGTATAATTAGACCAATTCAAACAGTCAAAAATAATCATAAAAAAATATAAGAAAAACAGAAAATGGGGTAACATTTTGTTACAAAGTGAACTATAATAAAATTGTAATTTGAAAACGGTTACATCATAGTTTTGAAGAGATTCAAGGCAAAATTTAAAGGGAGGTAATATTTATGAGTAGTCGTGATACTGCTAATGTTCTATGGTTTGATGAATTACACCGCAAGGATGTCAATCTAGTAGGAGGTAAATCTTCATCACTTGGTGAAATGACATCTTCGATGAATGTACCGGTGCCTTATGGCTTTGCAACAACCGCACGTGCATATCAGTACTTTATGGACCAGACAGGATTGAACGACAAGGTTAATGCATTGCTTGAGGGTATCAAAGACTACGAAAACTCAGATGAATTACATGCAACTTGCGAAAAGATTAGAAATTTGATTGTTGGAGCAAAGATGCCAGATGATTTGGCACAGGACATTGAAAAAGGCTATGCTGACTTAGCAGAAAAGATGGGTCAAAAAGATCCATTCGTTGCTATCAGATCATCAGCTACGGCTGAAGATTTGCCAAATGCATCATTTGCTGGACAACAAGAATCATATCTAAACATCAGTGGGGCTGCAGATGTTGTTAACCGTGTACAACAATGTTATTCTTCACTATTTACTGATAGAGCTACTTACTACAGACACAAGCAACACTTCCCACATGAAAAAGTTGCTCTATCAGCCGCAGTTCAAATGATGGTATTCTCCAAAGCTTCAGGTATTATGTTCTCTGTTAACGTTGCTAACGGAGACCCTTCAAAGATTGTGATCGACTCAATTTATGGTTTAGGTGAGTATATTGTTTTAGGTAAAGTTACACCTAACCACTTTGTAGTTGACAAACAATCAATGAAGATTAACGACAAGACAATTGTTAAACAAACAATTCAATTGGAAAGAGTTGAAGATGGAGGAACTGTTGAAGAGGCTGTTCCTGAAGAATTACAAGACAAACAAGTTATTACTGACGAACAAGTTATTGAATTAGCTGGCTATGCTAAGGAAATTGAACGTCACTATGGTTGCTATATGGATATGGAATTTGCCTTGGATAAGAACACTAATAAACTTTGGATCGTCCAAGCTCGTCCAGAAACCGTATGGTCACAAAAGAAGAACGAAAAGAAGAATGCAGGGGATGAGAATGTGGTAGCAGAAGCAGATGCAGAAGTTGCTGTTCGCGGATTACCAGCCAGCCCAGGTCTAACAAGTAGCGTTGTTCACGTTATTGATAGTCCTGATGACATCGACCAATTCAAGACAGGTGAAGTTCTTGTAACATTAATGACTTCTCCAGATTGGGTTCCTGCTATGAAGAAAGCTGCTGCTATTGTTACTAACAATGGTGGTATGACTTGCCACGCTGCTATCGTTTCTAGAGAAATGCAGATTCCATGTATTGTTGGTACTAAGAGTAGAGGTGCTGCTGCTACTGACGAATTGAAGACTGGTGATGTAGTTACTGTTGATGCTACAAATGGTACTGTATACAGAGGTAAAGTTGACAGTATTTTGAAGAAGAATGACGAAAAAGCTCAAGCAAACGTAGTAGCTGCTGAAACATTTGCTCCAACAGCAACACGTGTCATGATGAACTTGGGTGATCCTGATCTTGCTGACAAGTACTCAACCTTACCAGCTGATGGTATTGGACTAATGAGAGAAGAATTCCTATGGACAACCTTCATTCATGAACATCCACTATACTTGATCGAACAAGGCCATCCAGAAAAAGTTGTCAACATGTTGGCTGATGGTATTGCTAAAGTTGCTCGTGCAATGGCACCTAGACCAGTTGTTCTACGTCTCTCAGACTTCAAGTCAAGTGAATATCGTAACCTCAAAGGTGGAGAGAAGTATGAACCACATGAACCAGCTGACCTATTAGGTTGGCGTGGTGCATCACGTTACTACGATCCTAAATACATTGAAGCCTTCAAACTAGAATTAGGAGCTGTTAAGAAAGTTCGTAACGAGCTTGGACTCAAGAACTTGAACATCATGATTCCATTCGTTAGAACAGTTGATGAAGCTAAGAAAGTTACTGACATCATTAGAGGAGAAGGCCTGGTTCGTGGAGCTGACTTCAAGATTTACATGATGGCAGAAATTCCAACAAATATCATCTTGGCTGATCAATTCAATCAATACGTTGATGGTTACTCAATTGGATCAAACGACTTAGCTATGTTGATTCTTGGTTGTGATAGAAACAATGATACTGTTGCTCATCTATTCGACGAACGTAACTTAGCTGTTAAACGTGCAATCAACCACTTGATCAAGACAGCTCACAAAGATGGCAAGACAGTTTCAATTTGTGGACAAGCTCCATCAGAATATCCAGACTTCACAGACTTCTTGATCCGTTGTGGTATTGACTATGTATCAGTTAACCCTGATATGGTCAAAGCTACAAAACGTAACGTTGCTCACTTCGAACAAAGAATCATGCTCGACAAAGCAACTGGACGTGGACTAAATGACCCAACGAACTACGATTGGGAATAAGTAAATTAAGAAAAGACTCTTCATTAAATTGAAGGGCCTTTTTTTTGAGCAATTATTATCGTGAATCATCTGTGTCACGCAAAAAAATAGCTCATAGAATTTTGTGAACTATTTTTTGTAGTCTTCGTGATAAATGAATTTATGTAATTTTAAGTATTGTTCACCAAACTTCTTCTCACTATCGTTGTTTTTAGGGTAATAGTAACGCTTACCAGTAAAACCCTCGGGCATATAGTTTTGAGAAGCGATTTGAAATGGTGATGCAAAGGGACTTTTGAACAAACCACCACCAGTTATTTCTTCTGAATGTTTGTAGTGAGCATCCCGTAAACCTTTTGGCATTGGATGTAAATTGGGATGCTCGGTATCCTTATCTAACAATTCCCAGGTTTCATCAAAGGAACCCGATTTCGGTGACAGACACATCAACATTGTTGCAAACATCAGCGGATACTTAGCTTTTGGCATCCCGATTTTTTCCGCTTGATTAGCCGCAATCACTATTTGGGTAGCTTGTTGTGGATTGGCAAGGCCAATATAAGTATAAGGGATTTCTCGTAATCTCCTAACGACCGAATGCAAATCGTTGTTCTTGAGAAGGACAGTTAAATAATACAGTGCAGCATCAGTTTCAGAGCCGGCCATCGAGTCAGAATAAGCCGACAAATAATCATAATGTTTAGTGGCTTTCTTGTCGTAGCTGAAATGTTGCTGTTTAGCGAATCGTTTGACATCTTTGACAGTTATTTTATCGGGATTGATAGCATGAATCGTTTCTAAAATATTTAGGGCAATCCTGAGATCACCACCAGAAGAAATAGCAATCAATTTTAGAGAGTCATCTTCAATTTGATCCTCTTTTAATTTAAAAATCTCATCAGTAGCTCGTTTCAAAGTTTTGGTAATATCTTCAGTATCTAGCGGTTTAAATTCAAAAATCTGACATCTTGAACGGATGGCGGGAACGATTGACATGATAGGATTTTCAGTCGTCGAACCGATCAACATGATGTGACCATTTTCTAAATAAGGTAGCAGAAAGTCTTGTAGTGTCTTGTTCATGCGATGAATTTCATCAATTAATAAAACGAAGGACTGATAAGGGTAGGTGTCGATCGATTGTGTTAATTGAGCTTTATTGTCAGTCGAAGCGTTGAATGAAACGAAGGGATATTTATATTTTTTGGCGATAATTCTCGCCAAACTAGTTTTTCCTGTCCCGGGAGGTCCCCAGAGAATCAAAGGGATGTTGACAGTCTTATCGATTATTTGGCGAAGCGGTTGACCTGATTTTAAGAGTTCTTGTTGGCCGACCATTTGGTTCAATTTAGTAGGACGCATTTGATCAGCTAAGGGTGTTTTGAATGCCAAGGTAAATTTCCTTTCATTATTATTGATATAGAAATTGTAACTCAAAAAGAAATTATGGTAAAAGCGTTTGTTGTTCGGCGTACTTAAACACGTACCTGTATACTAAGAATGCAAGTAAATATAAGGAGGAATCATGTAATGCAAAGAATGACTAATCCTACTCAAGCAAGAAAAGACTTTTATAAAATTATTAAATCAGTTAATGAAAATTCTACTCCTATAGAAATAAATGGACGAACGGAAGATGACAGTGCAGTTATTATGAGTGCTAAAGATTATAGATCATTACAGGAAACACTCTACTTAATGAATGATGGTACGCTTAATAAAGTTCATAAAGCCATTGCTGATGATTCTGGTGAAACTGATATAACAAATGGTGTTGATTGGGACAAAATCTAGAAATGTCTTATTCAATAAAATTTAAGAATTCTTCATGCTTGATAATTGGATTCGTTAGTGAAATTTTTTGATACTTTCTTAAATGAATAATTTTGATAAGCAATCTTTAAAAAATCTGGTGTATGATCGAATTGAAATTGAGCTAGTTGTTCGATAGAAACAGTATTTTTGTCATTGATCCATTCTTGAAATAGGCCCATCATCCCGTACGAGTGGTATTTAATTTCTAAAAGCTGGTCAAAAGCAACAGGCTGTTGATAATATTTTTCTATCGCATCTATTGCTGAATGAATATTGAATTTTTGAATGTATTGGTCAATCGAATTTTGTGAGCGTTGAGTGTAAGTTTTTTGATAAAAAATTCTCCGTTGATTCATCTGCTTTAGGTTATCGACAATACTTTCAACGGAATATTCAAGAACTTGACTAACATAAGTTTTAGAAAAATCATATAAAAAGGTCCAAGCTACTAATTCGTACTTATCATGAAAATGATAGTAGAAGGTTTGAGGGATGGTATTACACCTTTTACATAAATCGACGATTCGAATTTTATCCATGGGAATGGTCTTTAACATTTCTTCCAATTCCCGAGCAAAAAGCAATTTAGTTTGATTTTTCAATTCCATTTTAACAAACTCCTTTTATATGAAATTTCAATTATATCTAGTTTTTATACAGTTTATCACTTTCATCTAGTTCCAAATGAAAATTTAGCTTGTATAGTACTCGATATAGATTAAAAAGGAGTGTGTCATTGATGAATATTTTAGTTACAGGTGCCAATGGTGGATATGGTAGTCGAGCTCTTGACTATCTTCAACAATTTATCCCTCAAGCCAAACTCTATGGACTAGTTAGAAGTGAAAATAAAGGTGCTGCTTTAAAAGAAAAAGGAATTAACATTAGAATTGGTGATTATGCAGACTTAGATTCGATGAAGAAAGCTTTACAAGGAATTGACCGTTTGCTGTTTGTTTCTTCACCGATTCCTAATATCCAAAAGAATGTTATCGATGCCGCTAAAGAAGCTGGGGTTCAATACATTGCTTATACTAGTATTTACCAACCTGGATATGACAAATTTGGGCTAGAAATCAATCACAAACAAACTGAACAATGGATCAAAGATTCGGGAATTCCTTATACTATTTTGCGTAACAGTTGGTATATGGAAGTCAATCAAGCGTTATTCGATTACGCTAAACAAACTAATAAATTTGAATACTTTGCCACTAAAGGTAAGTTGTCATTTGCTTTAAGACGTGAGTATGCTGGAGCTAGAGTAATTGTCGAGAAAAGTGATAAGAAAATCATTAATTTGGCTAATACTCCAAGAAGTTATGAAGAAATTGCCCAAGCAACTAAAGTGGCAATGAATGGGGAGCTAGATATCAAATCGGTTTCTAAAGATGTATTTACGCCAGACCTAATTTTAGCTGGAATTTCTCAAATTTGGATTGGAGTAACCGAAAATTATCAACAATATACCTTGAATGAAGGTAATGGTGAAAATTTGGCTAATAACTCTGAATTCGAACGAGTTCTAGGGCATCCTTTGACCAAATTATCGGAAGCCGTTAAAGAATTTCTCTAATTTCTAGTATCTAACCAGTAACTCAATGCCAATGTAAAAAGCAGCAAACTAGTTATTAATAAGGTATATTTACTATCGGTTAAAAGACAATAAGTTTCAAAAGCAAACAATATACCAACGGCTATGTAGAATAACGGTCTTAATTTTTTACTCATGACGGCACCTTCTTAATGTTTCTTTTAGGTGATATTTTAGGTGCTGGGGATGATTAAGGGTATTTTTAATAGAAGACATTTAGTAAAAAAGAGTGAAGATAAAAATTATCTCCGCTCTTTTTGTTATTTTGCTTAGTTTAGATGCCCAACGATATAATATATAATTGAATATATTAGGAGTGTTTTAAATAAGCACTGAATGAGTACAGGATTAAAATTTGTGATTGGGGTCAATGAATGAGACGCTTTAAACTTTTTAACCAAGATTACGAACTTGTCGCCATAGCAAGGGATCAAAGCAAAGCTAATTTAGGTAAAATTGCTGTCTATCGGACGGTTGGAACTCAGGATTACTATTCGATGCCACTTTTGGAGTTAGCTAGTTATTTTGATTCGCAGAAAATAAATAATACTGACTTAAATAGGAAAGTTGAGCTTTTTAAAGAGCGCTTCGTTGGTCGAACTGATGTGTATGCTAAGCGATATTTCAATGCTAATGTAAAATAGTGATCATAATTTTTTACTATGATGGCACCTTTTTATTGTTTCTTTTAGTTGATATTTTAAGTGCTGGTGATGATTAAGGGAATTTTTAATAGCAGACGTTTGATAAATTAGAGTAATTAATCGCAGAAAGCTGTTATCATTTTTAAATGCTGGTATTATATATTTGAAATTAATATTAAATGGAGAACGATGACTGTGGCTAAAGAAGATGAGGTTACTATTCAAGTCGATATGAAACTACAAAAAGATGTCAAAAGAGTCCTCAAGAATCTTGGGATGACTACAAAAGATGCAATAACTCTTTTATATAAACAGATTGCTAAGACTAATTCTTATCCAGTAGATTTGACTTTAACTGAAAAGGAAATCGCCAATATAATAGAAAAAAGAAACAAAAAATAAGCTATGCGCATATGAGGGGATGATACAAATTTCAAAAGAAGATGGAAAAATATCAAATATTGAAAATGAAAATCATAGATCATCAAATAGTGAACGAGCACGTCCAGAAATCCTTGAAATTGCTAAGAGGTTATATGACAAGCATTCTAACTTAATGAAACGATTAAAAAATTTATGACAAATAAAGAACCTCTCCTAATTTTTGGAAAGGTTCTTTTTGTATTTTACAAATTATGATCTAAGTATTTTCGACAACCTTAATAAGAAATCATCAACCTTATTACCAGGAAACTTAGTTGTCAAAATCTCATAAGATACATGAATATAAGTCTTCAATAGTATAGAAACATGATTAGGATGAATTCTCTAGATTTAATCTATACCTTTTTTGAAACTACTTTTTATAATATACTCAATTTAAATTGAAAGATGCTTTAACCTTCAGGGAAGATTTAAGAGATGCAAGAAAATCAAGAATCAAGTAAACTATCAAAACGAAACGAATCTGAAATGATTTTCAAAAAGAAATTGGATTGGAATCAATTGTTAAATCATACTCCTGAAGAAACCATCACTCTCGATGAAAATGGAAATTATGATATTAAAAAATATCCTGAATTTCACGATTGGATGATTAATGGTTAAACTAGATATCATAATTAAAATTTAACCCCCTAAAAAGCTTCGGTGAGTGAGATACCAATTTGTAATTAAACTAATACAAACATATAATTAAAACTATATTTTCTCAAAGGGAGGCTTTCATCTTGTTATATTCACCATTATTCGAATGTGATGTACCTTCATACCGCTAATCAGTGGTGTGAATCCGCTGATTTCTTAACTAATTAAGTAAATAAAGCGGAGGTTTCATATTTTGAACAAAAATAAAATAATAGGTAGCATATATTTAACATTAGCAGCATGTATTTGGGGTGGGATGTTTGTCGTCGTCAAATCAGTCGTCAGTGAAATTCCACCAATTCAATTAGTTTGGCTACGATATCTGATTGGTTCAATCGCCTTATTGGTAATCGCTTTAGTCACAAAGATTCAGTGGCACTGGGATAAAAGAAATTTACTACTGATTTTTTTGATTGGATTAATTGGTGATACGATTTCTATCGTTGCTCAAGAAACAGGCACGATGTTTTCCTCAGCACAATTAGGTTCAGTTGTGACAACAGCAACACCGGCATTCATGATCATCTTCAGTTGGCCATTATTAAAAATAAAACCAACCAAAGGTAAGTGGATCAGTTTATCTTTAGCAATACTGGGTGTTGTATCAATCGTCGGTTTCCACTTTGAAGGAAAGAACTTACTACTAGGAGTACTCTTTTTGTTGATTGCTGGTCTAACTTGGGCTTTGATGTCAGTCTTGATTGAATTAATTGATAAAAAGTACAGCATCATTCAGGTTACTTTTTTAGGTACTTTAGTTGCTATTGTCTGTTTAACACCTGTTATTTTCATACAAAAGAGAACCTTATTAAATATCTCCTGGAGCAGTGTAAATATTTGGTTAAGTCTTTTATACTTAGGAATAATTTCTACTGCAATTGCATTTTTCCTTTGGAATAAAGGTTTAGTCTTATTTCACAGCCCAACTTCAGGATTGTTCTTCTTGTTTCAACCAATCGTTGGAACGTTATTGGGATGGTTATTTTTGAATGAATCAATTAAAGTTGGATTTTTTGTCGGCTTAGGACTGATTTTAGTAAGTATCGTCGTATCTATTAGAAATGAATAGTAAAAATAAAGCCAATCAACTCATTTTTTATTGTGAGCTGATTGGCTTTTAATATTTATAGATTTTTAGAATTTATCCCATTCTTCTTTAGAAAATGTTGTCAAATTACTCATTTCAAGTTGTTTTAAGGATTCGTCTAGATTTTTGCGATTAGCTTCTGTACCAAGTAGATACATCGTTTCTTGCCAAGATATAAATTCTTCTTCTGAAATGATAACTACATTACGATTCTGAGGTTTTGTAATGATTACATGATTACCATAATCAACCACATCATCAGTTAGTTTTTCTAGATTTTTTCTTGCTTCGGAAAGGGTAGTTGCAGTTGTCGTCATAATCAAGACTCCTTAGATATTGTTATGGTTAGTATTAACTATATTTAGAAAAAAATCAAAATTATTCCACCAACTAATATTAAAATGTAAAAATACATTTTGTTCGACATTATCTTTCTACCAAATTGCTTCGAATTACTGATGTTACCAACGATAGCAAAGATTGCTAAAACTATTAATCCGATGCCTAAAAGTATCGTCATGAAAAATCCCCCATATTCTTAAATACTCAATAGTTGTATTATCTTACTTCTGAAGTTTAAAAATCAACTGCCAACAAATTATTTACTTGTTCTTCGTGACAACAAAAAGATAAGTACGGTTGCTACTAAACTGTATCCAAATGAATTCCACCCTAAATTAGATAAATCAGCTGATTTGAGCATGAAACCACCAGTCATTGATGCTAGAGCAATTCCCACGTTATAAAAAACTGCATTCAAGGTAGAGGCTAAATTGATTGCACTAGGATATTTTTCGGTCGCTTGATTTAGGAAAAATACCTGAATTGGTGAATCAAATAAAACCATCATGAAGGTAAGTAAAAATAAAGTAAAAATCCCAGTCCATTGGTTCTGCATCATAGTTGAAAAGGCTGCAAAAATTACGAGATCTAAGAGGTAAATTGGTCTTAACGTCCGCAAACCATTACCAGCAGCAATTTTGCCAGATATTTGACTACCAAAGATATCGATCAATCCAATAATCACTAATAAAAAGCTCAATTGACCAGCACTGAAATGTAGTGTTTGCCGAATTAGGGGACGGATGTAGGTATAATATCCGTAAAAACTACCCGCCGCACAAATAACGAAGAACATACCGAGCCAAATTTTCTTATCAGTTAACAAGATTAGTTGATTCTTATAACTGCCACTACCACCGGGCAAATTTCTCGGTATGACTCTAAGAGCTATAATCGTAGCAATAAAAGTAATAATTGCAACCATGATAAAGGCATCTTGCCAACGTAAATGATTGGCGATGATTGTTCCCAGTGGAATTCCGACGACTGAGGCAATGCTGTATCCCGTGTATATGTAAGCTATTGCCATCGAACGTTGTTTAGGGTCGGCGATAGTCTGAAAAGCAATTACTGATAATAGTGACTCAAGCATTCCAGCAACTGATCCGGTTAGAATTCTCGAAATTAAGAGCCAATTATATGATGGAGCAATCGAACTCAAAATTGTTCCAAACAGAAAGATTACTAATAATGTAATCAGTAAATAGTATTTATGAATTTTATTGGTAAAAATTGCCAAAATAGGGGTCATAATCGCAAATGTCCAAGCAAAGACCGAAACTAGTCCCGAGATTTGGCTCAGTGATTCATTGTAAGTATCTGCGATCAAAGTCAGGTTGCCAACGACCATAAATTCATTACAACCGAGCATAAATGAGATCAACGTGAACATCGCAATAAAGATATGTAGACGATGTTTAGAAATTTTTGTGGCCATATTTTTCCCCCAGATAATAAAAAGATATAACTTATTTATTATACTGGTACGGTTTACATAATTAAATATTGGGTAAGAAAAAAGTAATGATTTTTTCAACCATTACTAAATGAAACGATATATTTCTAATTATTTAGACAATTCAAAGCAACTGTACCCATGCTTTTTGCTGCTACAAGCAGGAATTTTTCATCCATTAAAAATTCTGGACTATGGTGTGGATGATTCTTACCATCATCAGGGTCACAACCAACATAGAAGAAACAACTAGGACGTTTTTGGGCAAAGTAAGCAAAATCCTCAGAGGGATCTTGTGGACCGCAATCAAAGACTTGCTTAACTTCTGGAGTTTCAGCATCTTTAAGCGAATTTACTACTTGCTTGGTTAGTTTTTCATCATTGACCAAAACTGGATAATTGTTATTATAATCAATTTCGACTTCCATATTAAACATTGTAGCAACACTGTTAGCAATCGTTTCGATACGTTGATGAATCGTTGATCTAGTTGATTCCTTCATGATTCGAACGTCACCTTTTAATTCAACAGAGGCTTTGATGGCATTATTTGAACCGACACCATCAAATGACCCAATAGTTACGCTAGCTGTATCAAAAGGATCGATATTACGCGAAACAACCGTTTGCAATGCAGTGACAAAATAGCTACCAGCAACGATGGCATCCTTCGACAAATGGGGCATTGAGGCGTGTCCACCTTTACCGATAAATTTAATTGAAAAATCTGCTCGACCAGTTTGAGTTTCGCCCCAGTGATAACCGATGGAACCAGTTGGCATTGATGTCATTACGTGTGCGCCAATGACCTCATCGATACCATCGAGTACACCATCTTTAATCATACTTTTCGCACCGCCTGGAGTAATCTCTTCTGCGGGTTGGTGAATGATTCTGATTTTACCGTGTAATTCGTTCTTCATTTGGTATAAATTCTTGGCTAAAACCATCATGTAAGCTGTATGTCCATCATGACCACATGCGTGCATGACACCTGAATTTTCCGATTTAAAAGGTAGATCATTTTCTTCTTGAATGGCTAAAGCGTCAAAGTCAGCGCGTAAAGCAATTGACTTTCCAGGTCGACCTGAATCTATATCGACTACAAAACCATAGCCATCACCAAAATCCTTAGTTTCGATACCTAATTCATGATAGAAGTCCTTAATATATTTTGAGGTATTTTTTTCATGAAAAGACGTTTCTGGGTGTTGATGAAGGTAGCGACGAATTTGGATAATTTCCGTTGCTGAATCGTTTAAAGATTGCATTAATTCATTTTGAATTGTCAATTGATTCACTCCTTAACTCTTAATAGTTCAAATGTAACATAAAAATGTAAGGATACGTTATGACAGGATTATATATAATGATGGAGGATTCAAATTTTTCATTAAAATAAATAGTTATGTGATAAAGAAACTAATTTCTTTTAAAAAAAGTCCAATATTTTGTACGCAGGCAATAGGTGTATATTAATGTTAATACTTTAGCGGAGGAATTTTATGATAAAATCATTAGCGATTTCAGTCGTATACTTGATTGCCATTACCATTATTATCATAAGTGTAAACAAATTAATAAAGTTAAATAAGAATACTAAAATGGTCAGTAAAACAAGTGTTCATAACTTTGCAAAATTAATTGCTGTAAAATACCCAAATGAGTCCAAAATGCTATTAAGAGTTAAAACTATTTCGAAAATCTTTATCGCGCTTTTCTTTATTTCTTATATAGCTTTTTTAGTCTTATTTGTATTAAGACAACTTGACTTGATTATTTCCCTGCAAATAATTCCAATTTGTTTAATAGTTTCAATTTTCCTATCCATCATTCAGATAATCCAATATAGACTAAGCAGTAATGTTACTAATGATTATCTGGAAAAGAATAATGTAAAAAACAATGTTGATATACTTAATTCATTAATGCTTGACAAACAATACGCTATTACTTGGATTTTTATTAATATTGCATTTATCTTTTTCCCAATTTCAGTTTATTTTCTGGATTGATCAAGTTATATCCTCATAAAGAACTTTAAGAATCTCATATTTAACTTAAATAGGATATAGATAAAAAAACAGAACCTGGCAATTGTATTTTGATTGCCAGGTTCTGTTTGGTTTAGATGAATGTTATATTACCCAATTTTTCATTTTAGAAATACTTAATGGTACTGCCTAATTTAAGAGGGACAAAACCATAATGTGAATATTTATCTATTGTCTTTGAATCAACTTGTTTTAATTGTGGGTCAATGAATTTATAGATATCCCCATATTCAGCCGGTAGTCCAGAAATTCGTTGTTTAATATTCAAAGTTAAATCAGCTTGCAGTAGGGCTGATTTTAAACTGAGCATCACTTTAAGATAATCTTCGTCGTTTTGTAAATCCTTATAGTATCGCGGTAATTCTTTTCTAAAGTTTTCGTATTTATTATCTTTAACATTGTTATATGCAACATCAATCAGATGCATTAACTCGGTCCTTTTTTCAGTCATAGTTTCGTCCTCCTTCTTATACAACCATTTTTCTTCATGAATAGGGTGATCACACCAATCATTATTGTCCTTTGACTCAATCAAAGTGAACCTATACTGTTTATACAAATTGCGTGCACCTTGAAGTTCATCAACAGTCCAAAGATAGACCTCATCAATATTTTTTAACTTAACTTGGTCCTTTAATGTATCCAATAATTTACTACCAATCCCTAAACCTTGAAAGTCAGGATCAACGGCAAACCAGCGTAATTGATATTTTCCATTGGAATTAATAGCAACAAATCAACGAAATATCGTTTTTAATTCAAGATACGGATAAATTAGCGGATCATTTATCATAATTAATTCAACAGTATGATAAATTACATAATTAGTTGGAGATTTAACAGTCAAAATAAGCGCAAAAAAACTGGATTTTAGCAATTTGCTATAATATGTGAACCTGCACATATATTTATAAAAACCTCGGGTTAGTGGTAAAATTCGTTTTTAAAATCAAACCTATCAAACTAGATCCAATTAGATGGCTAATGCAGTAGCCAATCAATGATCTAAATGAGTTTCTTGCTGAATTGGTTCAGTATCAAACATTTAATACGTAACAAAGTATCTAGAGAATTCACTGTTAGTTTTATTTTAAAAAGAAATAAAAGTGGTGAATTTAAAATTTTGAACAATAAGAGTAAAAAGTGGAGCAGAGCAAAAAACATCAAAATCCAATCACTAAATCAGATTTTGATGTTTAAGGTTACATAATATGTATTATAAGAAGTTACATTATTTTACGGAAACTAATCAAGAGTCCGTAAATATTTCAAAGCATCTTCTTTATAATGATGTTTAGCAATCACAGCATTTAAAACTTCGTTATCATGAGTAAAAGCTTTGCCTTCAGTAAAGATTTTTTCATACATTTCAAAAAATGGTAATTGATTATCTTTAGCGTACTGTAATTCGTCTTCAACTGAATAATCAACTTTTCTGAAGTCGATTCCACGATAAGTTGATTGATCAAAAGTTAAAATGGCGTACTGAGCGCGTCTGTCAGCACTGAATTTGCTCCAGGCAGTATATGGTTGTCCAATTGAACCAGGATTGATAACTAATTGATCTTTGCTGCTGGTTCTGAGCAACTGATGGTGTGTATGAGCGTACACAGCAATGTCACAGTCGTCATCAAATAACAATTTATCGAAGTTTTGCTGCTTCTCATAAGGTAGTAATTCATGTCCAAAGTTCTTTTGCGGATAGTTGTGCGCTAAGGTGATATTGAGGTTACCGACAGTTGTCTTGGCAGTAATAGGCCATTGGCGCATTTGATCGATGTATTTTTGATTGAGATTTTGATAAATGTATTTATATAGTTCCAATATGTAGGTAGTTTGAGGCTCGTCAATGTATTGCTTACTGATTTGAGAGACATCTTCAAATAAGAAGTCGTCCCAATTTCCGCGTAATTTGATAGTAGTATTAACTGAGTCGAGCAGCTTCAAAATAGCGTTGGTACCGGGGCCGGGCATAAGTAGGTCACCGAGAAACCAATACTCTTCTACGCCCTGCTTTTTTGCATCTTGAAGTACCCTCTTAAATGCTGTGTAGTTTCCATGTATATCTGATATTAGTGCGATTTTTTTCATAGTTACTCTCTTTTTATTTTTGTTTCTATGTTTTCGTAAAACATTTATTATTATTTAAAAATTTGCGTGTCCTTTTTGAATCAGATGCGCTCTCTGTGCTTCAGTTCGTTTAGAAATGCATCAACTCATCACAAAAAAGTCAAAAACAGCCCCATATATAACGCTTATATTGACTTTTTCTTCGTTTTTGAGCTTCATTTTCGACTTTTTTAGACTTCTCCACTTCCAAGAATCCCTTTGTAGCGGTCTTCTACCCTGGTTTGTTTAGATTGCCTTGTTTTCGTAAAACATTTCGTTATACTCTTTCTTTAATTAACCAGAAACTTTTTCACTTTGATACTCAGCAATCGCTTTAAGAAAGACTTCCCCATATTGTTCCAGTTTCATCTTTCCAACCCCACTGACGTTCAAAAATTCCTCGCTACTAGTTGGTAAGAGTTCACACATGTTCTTCAAGGTCCGATCAGAGAAAATGATAAATGGTGCCACCTCTTGCTTGCGAGCCAATTCCAAACGTAACTTACGTAGTTTTTCAAATAGATCTACATCAAAGCTGCCGTCAGCCACGATTGATTTAGGCTCTGAGGGTATTTCTTCTTCCTTGCGACGGATTACATTCAACTTGCCTTTTAAGACCTGAAGCCCCTTATCAGACAATAAAAGCGTTGGATATCTCCCATTGCTGCTCTTTAAATAACCATTGGCGGATAGAAAATCAATCAAACGGCCAGTTTGCTTTAAAGTATTATCCTTCATGATCCCAAAAGTCGATAATTCTTCAAAATGACGCCAATCATTAGCAACATCATCTTTACCAACTAAAACCCGGGTGATAGTTTTCTTGCCATAGCGTTGATGCATTCTAACAATACAACTGAGTACTTTTTGAGAATCACTCGTAATGTCAACGATCTCCCGATTATCGAGACAGTTAGAACAGCGACCACAAGGCTGAGTATCTTCTTCACCAAAATAATCCAGAATAAACTTCATTAAACAAGACTCCGTACCGGCATATTGACTCATCTTGAACAATTTATTCTTTAAACTCAATTTATATTGATCATCACCTAAGGATTTATCAATAAAAAAGCGATGCAACTGTAAATCAGCTGGAGCAAATAATAAAACAGCTTCGGCCGGCAATCCGTCACGACCAGCACGACCAACCTCTTGATAATAGTTTTCAATCGTCCCTGGAATCGTATAGTGGAGTACATACCGGACATTAGTCTTATTGATTCCCATTCCAAAGGCGTTCGTGGCAATAATCAAATCGATCTTATCAAACAGGAAATCCTCTTGTTGTTGATGCCGCTCTTGATCACTTAATCCTGCATGATAGCGACCGACTTTAAACCCCTTATTCAGTAAAAATTGATAGAGATTATCAACGTCTTCACGCCGACCAGCATAGATGATACCTGACTCATTGCGATGTGATTCAACGTAATTCAAGACAAACTTCATCTTATCGACACCACGTTCGATTTTTAAGGTTAGATTAGTTCTAGCAAAACCAGTTTTGACAATGTTCTCAGTCGGAATATCTAAAATATCCGCCAAGTCATTTTGAACTTGCTCAGTCGCAGTAGCTGTCAAAGCTAACCAAGCTGGTTTACCTGGTAATTGCTTTAAGGGTCCAACCATCTTCAAATAACTACTCCGAAAATCGTGCCCCCAGGACGACAAAACGTGCGCCTCATCAATTGCAATCAGAGAAATATCGATTTGTGATAGCCAACTGTAAAACTCCTCGTTGACTATTTTCTCCGGGGCTACAAACAGTAATTTGACCGCACCGGTTTCAATATAGCGCATCCGTTCTTCTCGGTCGTGCCACTCAACAGTACTATTCAAAAAGGTTGCGGGAATTCCTACCTCATTCAAACTGTCAACTTGATCCTTCATTAAAGAAATCAGTGGTGAGACGACCAAAGTTAATCCTGGTAAAACTGTGGCCGGCAATTGATAACAGATTGATTTTCCGCCACCCGTTGGCATGATGCCCATAGCCTTTTTACCAGCTAAAACCATTTCGATCAGTTCTTTTTGACCGGTTCGAAAAGTATCGTATCCGAATTCATCTTTTAAAATCGTTTCTAAATTCAAGGTCAACTTCTCCCCTGCATAAAAATACTAAAATAAGCATATCACACTCTCATTGTTTTCTAATTGCTAGAATCACGTTTTGAATAATTTTATCCAACTGTTTTTCAATAATTTTTTCGTCATCAACAACGATTAATCGCTGCGATTGCACGAAATAAAAGACTATTTGACCGACAAAGACGTGGATAAAATCTTCTAAGGTCACATCATCCCTCAATTCATCGGTATCTTGTAAAACGCTCCAAAGTTCATTGGCAAAAGTCTTCTTAAAAAGTTCGATTTTCTCGAGTAACATGTTCCTAGTCGAATCGTCATTTAAAACTTGCGTAATCAAAATCATCGCGGCATCTTTATTTTGTTTGAGAAAATAAAAACGGTCATAAGCCATAAAGTGAACCAACTCTTCCAAATCGCCACCATTATTTTTGATTTCAGCAACAAAATCTTGCCCGTAAGTTGGCAAAACGTGCTCAATCATCGGTTTGATAATTACCAACAACAAAGCCTCTTTTGATTCAAAATATTTAAAGATCGTTGCTTGACTCATCTGTGATTCTTCAGAAATCATTGCTGTTGAGGTCGCGTGATAGCCGTACTGCGAAAATAAGGTCATCGCTGCTTTGATCACCTTTTGCTTTCCTTTAGGCATCTGTTTTAGATTCAACCAATTATCGACATCTTCAAAAACTCTATTCATAGGTTTAAACCTTCCTATACTTTTTTAATCCGAAAATATTTAACATCGTTAAAACTACTAAAAAGACTAGTAACATCAGTAACGCTTGGTAGATGTCGGCAAAATTTGCTCCTGACATAACTACTTTAGTCAAGGCGTCTCCGGCATATTTCATTGGTAGAAAGTAAGAAATTACCCGAACGCCACTAGCCATCGTCTCTAATGGAATCATCCCTGAGAAAAAGATTTGTGGCACGATGATCAGTGGAATAAATTGCATCATTTGAAACTCTGACTTAGCAAATGTCGACATTAAGAGGCCAAAAGCCATTGCTACTAGTGCTAAAACGAAGTTAATTAAAATTACGTAAAAGAGGTTACCGATTACCTCAACTTTTAACGCCCAAATGGTAAAAAAGACAATTATTAAAGTTTGCACGATAGCAACCAGGCCGTAACTCAACATGTACCCAAAAACGATCTCACTTCTTCTAACCGGTGTCGCCAATAGTCGATTTAAAGTACCACTAGTTCGTTCATTCAACAACGACATCCCCGAGATCAAGAAGACGAAGAAAAAGACGAAAAATCCCATCAAAATTGGGACGATCTTGTCAAAGAAATTCGTGTCCTCGTTACCGTATTGATAGTGATTAGTTATTTTAAACTTTTTTTCAGGTACACTGTAAATCCTCTTCACGCTACTAGTTAACTGTGATAAACGAGTACTTATTAAAGCCATCTGTAACCTTTGTTTGATGAATTTTGTTTTACTAGCATCGGTATTACTATAAGTAACGTCTAAATCATCATTTTCGGAAACGATTACGGCATCTAAATTTTGGTTTAATTCTTTGAGAGCGTGTTTTTCGGTCGCGTAATTGACGACTTTCATATGCTTGCTATCTAATTTCTCAACTAATGAACTATTTACATCAACAGTCCCCACGGTTACGTCCGTTTGAGAATTGACAGAGAAAACTAGTTTCATTAAAAATAAAATTAATAGTGGTGCGATAAAAATCAACATTAAAGTGCGTTTGTCGCGTAACAGTTCTATCAAAATTCTCTTCGCAATCATCCAAATTCTCATAAGGTTTCCTCAGCTTTCAAAAAGACTTCTTCAACCGTTTTTACTTGATATTTTTCTTTTAACTTCTCCGGTTGGTCAAATTCAATGATCTTTCCATCCATTAAGAGTGCTACTTCATCTGTTAACTCAGCTTCACTCATCACGTGGGTCGTTACTAAGATAGTCATCCCTTGATCACGCAATCTTTGTAACTCTGACCAAATCTTCTTGCGCAGTGCTGGATCGACTCCGACTGTCGGTTCATCCAAAATCAAGATTTGATTATCCCCTAAAAGTGCAATTGCTAACGACAGACGACGTTTCATTCCTCCTGAGTAATTAATCACTCGCTTATCTAAAGCATCTGATAAGTCAACTACTTCGGCGATATGGTCAATAAGACTCGTCGCATGATGTAATTTCTTCATTCCCGCAAAGAATTTCAAATTCTCTAATCCAGTCAACTGTTCATATAAGGCGTCACTCTGAGCCATATAACCGATTTTATTAAGTAACGACCGATTAGGCATCTGCTTTCCTAAAAGCTTCGTACTACCACTATCTGGTAACTCCATCCCTAAAATAATCTTAATGATAGTAGATTTCCCGGCTCCCGATGGTCCAATCAAACCAATAATTTTCGCATTTGCAATCTGCAAGTTGATATCATTTAAAACTGTCTGAGCAGCAAATTTCTTCATCAAATGACTAATTTCAATTACATTCTGACCCAAAAGACATCCTCTTTTCTTCAGGTGAGTGTTTACTCACTTTTGATAATTTAAGTATAATACTGGATAAAAAAATGTCGAGCTAATTTTTCTAGCCCGACATTTTTTCTAAGTTTAATTTTTTTCTAGTTGCAATAACGATTGCTTCATTTCCAGACCACCACGATAACCGCCTAAACGATTATCCTTAGTCAAAACCCGATGACAAGGTACTACGATCAACAAAGGATTCTTTCCAATTGCCGAACCGACAGCCCGAACTGAATTAGGACGACCGATTGCCTGAGCAATTTGCGTATAACTTCTCGTTTGACCATAAGGAATCTCTAGCAATTGTTTCCAAACCGCTTTTTGAAAGTCAGTACCGTGGAATTCAAATGGTATCGTAAAAGTAGTTCTCTGACGATTGAAATATTCTTTCAATTGCTTTTGATATTTCTCTAAACCTGTTTTTACTTCAACTATTTGAGAATTTGGAAAAAACTCAATCAACTCACTGACTCCTTTATCCCAGGAACCAACGAATTGCAAAGAATCGTTATTGCCGGCAATAATATATTGATGATTTTTGAAACTAAACGATTGGTATTTAATCGCTTCCATTATGTTCTCCTTTTCTAGTGACAAAAAAAGCAAGTCCTATTTGAACTTGCTTTCTTATGGTGTTTTATATCTTTGACTTTATTAGCCACTCATGTTGTTCAATCATAAAGTTTAGTGCAAAAACGGAACACAATACATAGAGAATAATTGAAATCACACTATTCAAATGTGGGAACAAAGCTTTGGGGATTATAACAACTAAAAAGGCTGCCGTAGCCCAAATCCAACGATTAATTTTTACACCATGGGCTTTGATCCATTTAAGAAATCTCGTACAAAAGAATAGTAATGCTATAAAAGCAACAAAAGTTAAAAACCAGTAAAGATAAGTCATAAAAGCACCTCTTTTAATCTAATTAAGCGTTAGCTGTTTCTGTGTTAGCGTCAGTATTTTCTGCATCTTCAGCAGCTTTATCTTCATTTTCTGTTTCAAGCATATGTTTATCATAAGCCTTAACAAATGGATAGTAAATAACTGTAGCAACTATCAAGTTAAAGACGATCAAGACGATTACACGCCAGTCATTACCGGCTGATAGATAACCACCAATTGGAGCAGGCAATGTCCAAGCTGGGATCGTGGTGAAACCATTGACCCAACCGGCCTTAACAACCAAGTAACTAATTGTAGTTAATACTAATGGAACAACGTTGAATGGAATAAACATATAAGGGTTTAACATCATTGGAGCACCGAAGATCATAGGCTCATTAATGTTAAAAATACCAGGAATAATTGAGAAACGTCCAACTTCTTTTAAGAATTTAGACTTACATACTACTAAGAACAAGAAAGCAACAACTACAGTAGCACCGGCACCACCAATTGTAACAGTCCATTGATAAAATTGTTCTGGTGCGATATATGGTAAGTGAGTAGCTGAAGTACCGTCTGCTAAAGCTTTGGCGTTACCATCCAACATAATCAACCATAGAGGTCTTACAGCTGAACCAACAATACTCATACCATGAATACCAAATGACCACAAAATGTGAATGAAGAACATTGGTAGCAAGGCACCTAACAAGTTATTACCAAGAATATTTGTTAGTGGTTGGAATAATTTCAATAATAGTCCATTAACATCAATGTTGGCGATATCACGGATAATCCAAACTGATGTTAAAATAACAGCTCCGGGAATCAAAGCCTCAAAACTACGAGCAACTGCGGGTGGAACTTGTTCAGGCATTTTAATTGTAATGTGATGATTCGTGAAGAAACGATAAATTTCAACAGCGAAAATCATTGCTAAGATACCTGAGAACATACCTGAAGCACCCAATGAATTCATTGGTAGAACAAATCCAAGTGGAGCACTCTTTGGTGTCAAAATATTAACTGGAACTTGTAACATGAAGAATGCACCTAGAGATAAAATACCTCCGGTTACAGCATCCAACTTGTATGACTTTGCCAAGTCAGAACCCATAACGAATGTTGCATAGATTGACATCAAGCCCATTGTGATACGGTAAGGCAATACGATCGTATTTGTATATGGTGCCAGAGCATTTTTCCATGCATCAACTGGCAAGTTTACGAATACCATGAAAAATGTACCAATTAGAACCAAGGACAACGTAGAAACAACACCGTTACGAATAGCTAGCAAATGACGTTGCGATCCAATTTTGGCCATAGGTGGGACGACTTTATCTTCCACCACTTTCATAAATTTATCCATAAAAAAATTCACCCCTCTAAAAAGATTGTTTTTGTATCCGTTTCCAAAGTTATTGTAACACGGTGAAATTATATTTCAATATAATTTCTAAAAAAGGTGAATTTTTGATATTTATTTTTAAATAAATTTATTTTAGTAATGCTCGTTTGAACTCCTGAATCGCGTCGTGTGAGGCAGTTAGAGCTTTTGAACTCTCAGCAAATGTTTGACTGACAAAATAATAAAAAATGACGTCAATAATCATAAATTGGGCCAACAACGAATTAGTAGCCGCAATTCGATTTGGGCTTTCTTTTGGTTGTGAAGTATGCACCGCAATATCTGATAATTTGGCTAAATCATTGTTACCAAAGCGAGTTAAAGAAACTAGTTTGATGCCATATTTTTTAGCAAACTTAGCGGCCATCAAAGCTTCAGGAGATTGACCAGAATTTGAAATCACCCACAAAATGTCCTTTTCGTTAGCATTGACTAACTTAGGAATCAGACCATTTAAGTCATCATCCCCAATCGTAGGGAAATTAATTCGATTCCATTTTTGCGAAATATCTTCAGCCGCCAAATGAGATGCACCCACACCAAAAATAAACAAACGGTCAGCCTGTGAAATAGCCTTGACTAGTCGTTGAACCTCATCTTCGTTCAGTTGATCTGTTGTTTCTCTGATTGAATCTAAAGCACTAGTCAGTAGTTTTCCCTTAATAGATTTCAAATTCTCATTTGGTTTGATATCATCATTCATTTTAGGATCCGACTCTTTTTTTGTTAGATCTGATGATAAAAGAATTTTCAAAGTGGTAAAACTATCGATATCTAAACTTTTAGTCAGTCTAATAACTGACGCCGGGCTCGAACCTGATTCTTTAGCTAGTTGGGCCGCCGTCATTTGAATAGTTTTCTCTGGATTATTTAAAATAAACGTTGCTACCTTACTCTCTGCTGTTGATAACTCCGATTGTGTATTCAGTATTCGACCCTTGACTGACATGACCTCATCCTCTTTTCTATTTTTTCATTTTAAAAAAATAAGGTGACAAATACTCACCTTAAAAAATTAACGTAAACTTTGAACTGCTTTTGCAATAAATCCATCATTCTTATCCAAGGCATCGTTAGCCGCCTCAAAGTTACAGTCTCCAATAATCATCACTATGGCAACTTTTGGTTGATGGTTTGATAATTCATAATACTTCGTTGCTTCTGTTCTTGAAACACCGGTAGCTTCTGCAATAATTCTCTGAGCCCGATCAACTAGTTTAATATTAGTTGGTTTAACATCAACCATCAAGTTACCATAAACTTTACCCAGTTTAATCATACTAGTAGTCGAAATCATATTTAGGATCAACTTTTCTGCAGTTCCAGCTTTCATTCTTGTAGAACCAGTTACGACTTCAGGACCCACTACTGCCTCGATTGCAATATCTGCGTGTTGACTAATTAAGGCATCTTGATTACAAGATAAAGCTCCAGTCTTGGCACCTATACTTTTAGCGTAATCCAATCCCCCAATGACATAGGGCGTCGTTCCACTGGCTGCAATTCCTAAGACAAAGTCATTTTCACTGAGTTCATGATCTTCTAAATCTTTTTGACCTTCTTCTTTTGAATCTTCAGCTCCTTCAACTGCATCAGTAACTGCCTTTTTCCCTCCGGCAATCAATCCTTGAACTAACTCGGGACTGGTTCCAAAAGTTGGCACACATTCAGCCGCATCCAAAATACCTAAACGACCACTAGTTCCAGCACCAGTATAAAAGAGACGGCCGCCCTTCTTTAAGCAATCGACAACTGTATCAACGACTTTACTAATAGCATTCATTACTTCTGAATCACCAATTACTTTGGGGACTGCTTGATCCTGTTTATTGATCACACTCAAAATATCGATAGTGTTCATCGTATCAATGTGCATAGTTTCTTTATTACGTGCTTCTGTCATTCTTTTCATTTTTTCGTTCTCCTATATTTTCCCTAAAGGTAACCATTCAAAAATTTTTGCTATTTCCATATCCCAAAAATCCCAGTTGTGACTGCCGGGCTGTTCATCATAAGTAAGGTTTAAGCCAATGTCTTTTGTTAAAAATTGGGTAAATTTATCACAATCACTTTTCATAAAATCATCATTTCCAGTAGCGACATACCACTGTAATGATTTCAGTTGTGTTAAGTCAGCTTTTTTAAACATACTTTCCAGCTGGTATTGACTTGCTTGATAATCATCAAAAATTGCTTGATAGTCTGGCATAATATCTTGTACCACTTTTAAATTAGTAACTGGAGATATTGTTGCAACGGCGGAAAATTTATCCGGAAAGTTAGCTGCCAATTTTAATGCACCATATCCACCCATAGAATTACCCACTAAGTAATTTTCACTAGCTTTTTGACTCAATGGAAAATACCTTTGCATTTGAGGTATCAATTCCTGTGTCAAATAATCCCAATAGCGAACGTTAAAAGCTGTATTTGTATAAAAACTTCTTTGCATGTCAGGCATAATTACTGCCACATTGTATTTACTAGCGATTCTTTCCAAACTAGTTTTTCTTAACCAACAAGTTCCATTATCACCTAAACCGTGAAATAACCAGATCACTGGTATTTTTGCTTGAATTTTTATTTCATCCGGTAAAATAGCGACTACATTAGTTTGATTACTCAATATCTTAGAAGATCTTGCTAAATTTAAAACGGCCATATAATTACCTCTTTTTCTCCTTATTATCCTAATTATATTTATAAAACAAAAAATCACATTTTTCAATTAAATGTTGAAAAAAAATTTCAAATAAATATAATTAAGAGTAAGGGCTTACATCAAAAATGTCAAAGGAGATTTTCTTATGAGTTACGTAATAGGTATCGACAGCGGTGGAACCCACATCGTTGGTCAAGCTTTTAACGAAGATAACCAGTTACTTTCGCAAGTTCAAAGTGGACCTGGTAATATTTTTCTCAATGAAGAAGAAACTTTAAAGAATCTTAGTGAAGTAATTGATTCTTTAACAACTCAGCACGGTCGTGCTAATTGCAAATACATTCTAATAGGTATCGCTGGCGTTGAAACGAAGGGAAATTCAAAAGAAGTCGCTCAAAGATTGACCGAAAAGTTCCAAATAAAAACTTATGTGATCAGTGATGCACAGTTAGCACTTTTAAACGGACTGGAAGGAAAAGATGGAACTTTAGTGATTTCTGGAACTGGATCAGTCGTTTATGG
Source organism: Companilactobacillus suantsaicola (assembly GCF_004745525.1). GTDB lineage: Bacteria > Bacillota > Bacilli > Lactobacillales > Lactobacillaceae > Companilactobacillus > Companilactobacillus suantsaicola. Next base: position 106,063 of record NZ_RKLY01000004.1, read on the forward strand.
ACGCCAAAATCAGCATATGCTTCGCTTTGGCGGTTGGGGTAACTTACTAGGCGACACCGGTAGTGCTTATAAAATCACGGTTACAGCCATGAAAATTATGCTTCATCAATATGATTTGGGTAAAACTTCATCACTACAATCTACCCTCCTATCTCAATTAAAAGCACAATCTCCCAAAGAAGCTGTAAAAAACTTTTATGCCTTAAATCGAAAAGAGATTGCAGCGATTGCACTGGAAATTGCTAAATTAGCAGATAATGATGACCAGGAAGCTATTGAAGTAATCAAAGAGGAAGCTCTTGCTTTAAGTGACGAAATCATCGGCTTGTTCTCAAGATATCAAGACCAGTATCCAAAGGACATTGCTTTATCAGGATCTGTCTTAGTTCACAACGCCATTTTCCGTAAGTTTTTGACGGAAAATGTCTTGAAATCTTACCCAGATATCAATGCGTCCGTTGTAGATACTAACAATGCTCGAGGAGCCATCTTTTGGCCACTATGGAATAAATAATTAAGGAGTAATTAAAAATGACAATGAGAAAATTAGGTTTATCAATTTATCCTGACCACAGCGATTTTGAAAAGAACAAGGCATACTTAGAATTAGGTCACAAGTATGGCTTTTCAAGGATTTTTATGAGTATGTTAGAAGTTCAAGGCTCCGTCGAAGAAACGAAGGCTAAATACCAAAAGATCGTTGACGTTGGTAATAAATTAGGTTATCAAACAATTATCGATGTTTCTCCAAGAATTTTTGATCAATTACACATTAGTTATGATGACCTCGAATTCTTCCATGATCTTCACGTAGCCGGCATCCGACTAGATCAAGGATTCGATGGTGCAACCGAAGCAATGCTTTCTTACAACAAATATGGCTTGATCATTGAACTAAATATGAGTAACAATGTTGATTATTTGAATAACATCATTAGTTACCAAGCTAATACATCCCATATCTATGGGTGTCACAATTTCTATCCTCAAGTGGGAACTGCTTTGCCATATGATTTCTTTATGAAATGTAGTGAAAGATTTAGAAAATTCAATATTCATACTGCTGCTTTTGTGGCCAGTCAAGTTGGTAATATGGGACCTTGGAATGTTAATGATGGTCTACCTACCCTTGAAATGGATCGTCGTTTACCAATTGAAGTACAAACAAAACATCTATTCGCTTCAAATATGATCGATGATGTCATTATTGGAAATGCCTATGCTTCTGAAGAAGAATTGAAAGCAATGTCTAGTTTGAATAGATATCAAGTCGAATTTCATATTAATTTTGTACCGGACGTCAATGAGATCGAAAAAACAGTTGCCCTTACTCCACAACACTTTAGACGTGGCGACATGAACAATTTAGTTATTCGCTCGACTATGCCTCGAGTAACATATAAAGAAGTTCCTAACAAACCACATGATAATGAACAAGAATTTCAACGTGGGGATGTTTTAGTTGGTAACGACGGCTTTGGAATTTACAAAAACGAACTACAAATAGTATTACAACCACACAGTGAAGCACGTAAAAATAAAATCGGTAGTATTAGTCCTGACGAACTCATTCTCTTAGACTTTATTAAGCCATGGAGTAAGTTCAAATTCTCTGAATAAATTTATTCAATAATTTCCTAACAATCTGGGAAATTATTGTTTTTTTATTAATCTAGACCACTTTTAACCAATTTTTATTGAAATTACACAATGGTAGTTATACTATTAATTAATAGTTAAGCGCTTACAGTGACTCTTTACAAGCTATTATCGAGCTTTTTTAAGGCTTATTTAAATTATTTTTCACAAGCTTTAAAAACATCTATAATATAACTGTAAAGTTGTAAACATTTTAGTAGAACTCATCTACTGAAAAACTTGAGAGGAAGATTATATATGGGGTTGTTCACAAGAAAAAAGATTGATGAATTCGTAGCACCTGCCACAGGTAAGTTGATTCATTTAGATAAAGTCAGTGATCCAGTATTCTCACAAAAACTCATGGGAGACGGTTATGCACTCGCACCAACTGAAGACACGATCGTAGCACCAATTGGTGGTGTTATCGGGACAGTCTTCCCTACTAAACACGCACTGATGATCACAAGTAAACACGGACTAGAAATTATGCTCCACCTTGGTATCGACACAGTTGAGTTAAAAGGCAAACCTTTTGAAATGTTCATTAAAGAAGGCGATACCGTTAAAATTGGTCAAAAAATTGCTACAATGGATTTGAAACAAGTTAAAGAAGCCGGTAAAGATACATCCCTAATGACCATTATCACTAACTCTGATGAAGTTAAAGAAATGGGCGAATTTGTTGAGAAGGATGTTTTGGCTGGCGATAAAGCAATGGATGTCAGTGTCAATTAACAAATGATTTACAATTCGATTGCCTGAGTTTATGGCATGAATAGAACATAAATTTTTGTACTTAAAATCGGTCAGGGTAAATAATTTACCTTGGCCGATTTGTTTTAATACGTAAAAACTTAGCCTGCTATGCCCTGCTCTTCTTTACAATTCTTTAACTAAGGTATAATAAACTCAGGAGGTGAAGAAAATGGTTAAAGTCCCCTATTTAACAGGATTCAATGCCTATTTAAAAACTCGACACATCTCACCAAAAGCTCATATTGAATATATGAACTCGCTAAATGATTTCTTCAACTATACAGTTCAACATAATAATGATTTTAAAATTTCCGAAAAAATTACTGATGTCCACGAAATGGATGTCAGACTGTTCAAGGACTTCATGTTAGAAAATCTTCAATTAAGTCCTAGTACGATCAACAAGGTCATCAGTAATTTAAATGTTTACTTTAAATACCTTTTCAGCGTTAAAAAAACACCTGAAATACCGACTTTAAACATTAACAGTGTCACTGTACCTAAACAGTCAGACTTTCCGGTACAAGTCTTTTTAAAGCTCTCTGATTATTTACAAATGGATCTCAGCATCTATACGAGACTCTTGATTTTGATCATCTCCAAAGGCTTTAATTACAAGGAAGCTCTGCAAGTGGATTTCTATAAAAAATTCAATCAATTGAAATTCAACCGTGACGAAGAACATTTCCTAGAGCTCTACCGTAATTATATTGAGCCTTACAAAAATTTTTGGGATAATGACAACCTCTTCTTGAGCCGAAACAAGGCTGCCAATTCGCCACTCTTGACTGTGACCGCTTTACATCGTGACTTGAAAAGAGATAGTGAGTCGACAGGGCTTGATTTGGCACCTAAAAAGCTTTATACGACGTTTATCTTAGTCGCCCTCAGTACCAAATCACTTTCAGAAGATCAACTACGTGCCTTAGAGGCTTTGGACACAGCTTCTGTTTTGTATTATAGACGTTTGAAGCGTGAAACTAACTTTGAAATTTGAGGATAAAAATTTATGAAAAATATTGCTGTATACTGTGGTGCCTCAACTGGTAACCAAAAAATTTATCAAACTAGTGCCAGAAAATTGGGCCACTGGCTGGTCGAAAATGATTATGGGCTTACTTATGGTGGTGGTTCTAAAGGTTTGATGAGAATTGTCGCTGATAGTGTTCTGGAACAACAAGGAGTCGTTCACGGCATTATTACTCAAAAGTTGTTCGACCGGAATTTGGCTCATACCAACCTAAACAAATTGGACGTCGTCGAAACTATGTCTGAACGAAAAGAATTGATGCTCAAAGATTCCGTTGCCAATATCGCTTTACCAGGCGGTCCAGGAACGTTGGAGGAAATTTCAGAGGCGTTTTCATGGACCATTATTGGCGAAAGCAGTCATCCCTGTATCTTCTTTAATCCCAATCACTACTATGACAAATTGGCAAGTTTCTACGATGAGATGACTACCCAAGGATTTCTAGATAAAAAGGTCCGCCAAACGTTGCTATTCAGCGATTCCTTCTCCGAAATTGGACAATTTATCACCACTTTTCAAGCACCAGGATTACGCAAATATCGCGAATAAGACAATCAAATTATTTAACTATCACTCCAAAAGAAACTACATTAAAGGTGTCAGGTAGATAGTTACCTGGCAAATATTCTCCTTAGATATACATTACAAAATGTGATTTTCTCATTAATACTACTTATAATAAATATCCTCCCAATTTGTATCGATCCAAGTACAAATCAATTTTATAAACTCTCTTATATAAAAAGGCACGTCGAATTTTTCGACGTGTCTTTTTTAGATTTCAGAACGATTAGGAATCGATGGAAAGGCTCCTAATTTTTGAACCGTTAACGAAGAAGCTTTACTTGCATAGACAATTGCCTCATGAAGATTAGAAAAGTCAGTCTTTAATTCCGCTGACAAAGCCCCAATAAAGGTATCTCCAGCCGCTGTTGTATCGACGGCAGTTACTTTAAAGGCAGGAATCTGTTCACTTTCGTTTTGGTAAGAAACAAATGAACCCTTGGAACCTAAAGTAATGATCACACAGCCGATTCCTAACTCATGATAGAAATGTGCTGAATCTTTCATCGAGGCGGTATCAGTAATTTTAATTCCGGTGATCAATTCACTTTCAGTTTCATTTGGCGTAATGACGTCAGTTAATCTCAACAATTCCTCGGGAATCTCTTTATGGGCAGGAGCTGGATTTAGAATCGTTATTTTCTTAGCTTCATGGGCAATTTTAAAAGCTTCAATCGCAACAGGAACTGGGGTTTCAAATTCAGTCACCACAAAGTCACTTGCTTGAATGGTTGCTTGGGCCTTTTTTACGTCTACTGGAGTAACGAGAAAATTTGCCCCAGCTTGAACGATAATTGAATTTTGACCACTCTTTTGAAGCAAAATGTAAGCTTGTCCCGTGTCTTCTTTTTCTGTTACAACCACGTGATCAACGTTGATATCATTGTCCTTTAATTGTTGCAACATAAATTCTCCATTAGCATCATCCCCAACCCGGCCGATAAAGCTAGTCTCAGCTTTTGAGCGAGCTGCTGCCACCGCTTGATTGGCGCCTTTTCCACCAGCGGCCTTGGAAAATGAATTCATCTTAATAGTCTCACCAGGTTTTGGTAAGTTATCAATATGTAAAATACTGTCAACATTAATACTTCCCACGACAGTTACTTTGTTTGTCATTTTATTACCCCCAAAAAGGGGAAACATGAAATAAATTCACGTTTCCCATTTAATTCATGTCCGCAAATTGCAAGAACAAGTTAGCCACTCCGAAAAAATAAAAAAAACTTAAGATCTATCAGGATTGGAGTGCCAGATTATTAGTAGCCGCAAGCCAAGAAGAATGCCTCCTGTGGCTT
>NZ_RKLY01000050.1 GCF_004745525.1 Companilactobacillus suantsaicola
CGAAAATGGGATTGTAGAGCTTGGGATACGAATGTAGAGTCGAAAATGGGATTGTAGAGCTTGGGATATGAATGTAGAGCCAAAAATGAAATTGTAGAGCTTGGGACATTTATGTAGAGCTAGGAATAACATTGTATAGTTGAGTGTATGAGGATAGAGTTTGAAAATAGATTTATAGATTTGAATATGAAATAATTAAACCGTAATAGATTCTTATACTATGATGAGGGGTTTCATAAGATGTCGATATATGCTAATAAAGATCTACTAACTATTCCTGAAGGAAAATTTTTTGATAGAAAAAGTGCTCGATATGATATGAATAAATTGGCAAATATATTAATTGCATTTGCCAATGCTGATGGAGGAACAGTTGCACTTGGTATAAGTAATAAAAAATATGAAGGAATTAATATTCTTTCAGATAAAAAGAAAAATGATATTCTTCAAATTGGAAATCAACGGGTTGTCCCCATGTTGGATATTAATGTAGAACGAAAAAAAATAATTAATATTCAAAAGCAAGTGGATGAAGTTTGGCTATTAACAGTGTCCCCATCAGATGAGAAATTATATGCAAATAAAAAAGACGAAGTCTATTTAAGAATAGGTGATGAAACTCATAAAGTGACCTTTGTAGAGCGTAAGGATCTTGAATTTGATAAAGGAATAAGAGCTTTTGAAAAACAAACTGTTGATGAGGCAATAATAAGTGATTTAGATGAAGAGATTGTTTCTAAGTATAAGAAATTGTATGGATTTAGCGGAGAAAATCTTTGGGATTTGCTTTTTCCTAAAGGGTTGGCTAAAAGATATGTAAATCATGATGAAAAAGCAAGTTACAAATTAACTGTTGCGGGAGTTTTAATTTTGTCAAAATATCCTACGGCGTTTATACCTAGTGCCAGGATTAGATTTATTAGATACGAGGGACGTGCTGCACAAACAGGTACAGATATGAACATTGTTAAGCAAGAAATGATTGAAGGACCACTTGTAAAAATGTTGGAGAGAATAGCTGATATATTGGAAGCACAACTTCGAAGCTTTTCAAGTTTAGATTCTCAAACCGGAAAATTTTTAAGTGTTCCAGAATATCCCAAGGGAGCGTGGCTGGAAGGGATTGTCAATGCTGTAACCCACAGAAATTATAATTATACTGGTGATGATATCAGAGTGCTCATGTTTGATGATAGATTGGAGATTCATAGTCCAGGGGGGTTACCTGCTGTGGTTACTAAAGAAAACATTAGAGAAACACATTATTCACGTAATCCATATATTGCTAGAGCTTTGACAGACTTCGGATGGGTTCGTGAATTTGGCGAGGGTGTAGACCGTATATACACGGATATGAATAAATTTTTCTTGGACGATCCTATCTACAAGGTCGATAACAATAGTGTAAATTTGATTTTGAGGAATAATATTATTATGAGATCATTTAGAAAGAATAATGCCCTAGAAGCACGCATAGGAAAAGATTGGGGAAAACTTAATTTTATAGAAAAAACAGCAATTAGTATTGTTTATGAAAAAGGAACTATCAAAACTAGTGAATTGATGGAAGCCGTAGATGGATATAGCATAAATTCAGCTAGAAATGCATTAAAGCATTTGAAAAAAATTGGGATATTTGAACGTATTGCTACTGCACCAACGTCTCCTAAGCAATATTATAAATTAGTTAAATAGGTGTATAATACTTAGAACATATTTTTTCTAGTATATGGTTATTCAGGATTGGGTTTATGTAATTTGATTGAAGAAACTGTATTATTTAACAAAAATCGGAGGAAGATATAGATGGGTTCACGAATAATGCATTATGCGATGGGGACAGTCTTATGTAGGAAATATTCATTTGATAATGATTTTTTAGTTGGTAGTATTGCTCCAGATGTGAATAAGAATTCACATACACCTAAAAAGTTGACTCACTTTATCCACTCACAAAAAGGAACAAATACGATAGTTCCTCAAGATTTTATTGATGAATATAGTTGGGCTATGACTGATTTTCAGTTAGGTTATTATCTACACTTAGTGTCTGATGATGTTTGGCTTAACACTGTTTTCGATAAATATATTAGAAAAAACACCTCTTATCCTAAAGAAGAACTGCAAAGGATTTACTATCATGATTTTGAGATTTTGAATAAAATTTTAATTGATAAATACAATTTGAAGAAACTTTCTTTTGATAAGTATATGGTAAGCAATGTTAAAGAAATTCAAGACAAAGATTTAGAATACTTAGTCGATGATTTGAATAATGATTTTGATGAACAGGTGACGGGTGATTTGCAATTGTTTAAAGTTGCTGAAATTTACCAATATATTGATGATAGTGCTGCCAAATTTGAAGATTTGTATTTTCCATTTTAATAATTAAAGAAAAACCCATACCAATTTTTAACAGTTGGTATGGGTTTTATTAGTTATTTTGTAAAAAAACTGTAACCGGAGGATTCAGCGACAATCAAACTATCAATACCTTTCATAGAACTTTCTTCATCGTTGACTGGCTTGATGATTGAGACTAGATCACTTAAAATTTGGGGTGCTTGTGAGTAAGTAATTACTAACAAAGGAATCCTCCTATTATTAAAGTTAATCTTCTTCAAGAAAATTAATGAATTCTTCTTTAGTTACAATTTTTTGAGTAGGTAATTTTTTAGCAGATTCGATGATATTCTTCTGTGCTTCTTCAATACTTTGGCGCTTGTCATTGTTGGTAGACATGGCAAATCCCTCCATTATGTTATGAAATAATTATACAACCCAAATAGTAACTCCAGGTAGAATTTGCTATGATGCTAGTGAGGTGATAGGTTTGGAAAATCCTAAGTTAGTGACTGATTACTTAGAAAAAGGTTCCTTCTATAATATATTGGATGAAGAAGATTATTATTTGGGCAACCAATTGCTAGAAAATGAAGTGATTGAAAATCTGACGATTGCTCATCCGGTGGTCGACAAGTCACTTTTAAAACATGAAACTTTTATCGGTGGAAATTTTGATAAGTTCGAAGTGTCGGATACTGTCTTTTCCGGCTGTGATTTGTCGAACTGCGTCTTGAGCGAAGGCAGCTTTTATCGTGTGACATTTAAAAACTGCAAGTTGCTGGGGACTAATTTTGACCAATCCTTTTTAAACAATGTCACTTTTGAAAATTGTTTACTGGATATGGCCGCATTGAATCAACTCAACTTAAAAACGGTGGTTTTCAGCGGTTGTCAAATGAAGGATGCCAGTTTCAACGAAAATAAACTGGTTAAAGTTAAGTTTGCCCACTGTAATTTGAACGAAATGACATTTTGGCAGACTAAGCTCAAGGGGCTAGATTTCAGTGATAGTGAATTTGAAACGATTGACTTAGACCAGGAAATGATGCGTGGTTTAAAGGTCAATTCAGAACAAGCTAGTTTTTTAGCGCAATACTTCTTAGGAATTAAGGTTTCCTATTAAAATAAATTCCGGATTTTGAGGGAATTTATTTTTTTAATCTCCCAAGTTGACAAATGTAAACTTATAGTCTACTATAATAAATGAAGTTTACAGATGTAAACAATCAAATGGAAATGGGAAAGAGGATACGGAATATGACAAGAATAATCGTATTGATCATTGGTTTAGCAATTATTGGGTTCATTCTTTGGTGGTTCTTCGGCAAACATGAAGTTGCTCAAACTACTGCCACGGTCAATGACGACAATCAAAGTGTTGATGTTGAAGTGAATGGGGGTTATTCACCAGAAGTCATCACTTTAAAGAAAGGTGTTCCGGCAGTTTTGAACTTTACTCGTAAAGATGCTTCCAGTTGTTTGGACCGAGTCGTCTTTTCTGATTTTGGAATCAACCAAGAATTACCACAAAATGAAAAACAAGCTATCAAGATCGACACCACTAAGGCTGGCGAATATCAATGGGCTTGCGGTATGGATATGTTCCACGGCAAATTAATTATTAAATAAGAGGAGAAAAAATTATGTCAGTACAAAAAGTAAATATCAACGTTGCAGGAAAATATGAACCAAGTGTAGTTACTTTAGAAAAGGGCGTTCCAGCTGAACTTACTTTTACTAGAACTAAAGACCAAGGCTGTTTGGACGTTGTTCACTCAAAGGATTTGGATTTTGAAACACAATTACCACTGAATGTCTCAAAAACTGTCAAAGTTTCAACTGATAAAGCAGGAGAATTCAAATATAGCTGTGGAATGGACATGTTCTCTGGAAAGGTTGTGATCAAATGACCATTACTAAACGTTTCTGGATTGCGTTGATCTTCTCATTACCAATGTTGGTAGGGATGATCTTGATACCATTCGGAATTCATCTACCAGGGGGTACTGTTACCCAATTTATTTTCACAACTATCGTTATGGCGGTAGCGGCTCGTCCATTTATTCAAAGTGCTTGGGCTTCATTTAAGAAGCACCATTCAAATATGGATACTTTAGTCGCAATTGGGACAGCAACTGCTTATATTTATAGTATTTACGCTATGTTTACGAACCAAAGTGTTTTCTTTGAGAGTGCAGCGTTCGTAGTTACTTTCGTTCTTTTAGGACAAGTGTTCGAAGAGAGAATGCGTAATAACGCTTCAAATGCGATTGAGAAATTGGTTGATCTGCAGGCTAAAGAAGCCGAAGTTATGCGTGATGGCCAACTCGTGAAAATTCCGCTAGAAGAAGTTGTCACAGGGGATTTGATCAGAGTAAAACCTGGACAAAAGATTGCTGTTGATGGCGTTATAACGGAGGGTGGTTCGACAATTGATGAGTCAATGGTCACTGGTGAAAGTATGCCGGTCGCTAAAAATGTCGGTGATAAGGTCATCGGTTCGACTATCAATAGTAACGGAACGTTCATGTTCAAAGCGGAAAAGGTTGGGAAAGATACCATGCTTTCTCAAATCGTCGAATTAGTTAAAAAAGCTCAAAACAGTCATGCACCTATTCAAAATTTGACTGATAAAGTTTCCGAAATTTTTGTTCCCGCAGTGTTGATCCTATCGATTTTGACCTTCTTAGTTTGGTACGTCTTCTTAGGAGCAACCGTTGCCCAAGCTTTGATCTTCGGTGTGTCCGTAGTCGTCATTGCCTGTCCATGTGCCTTGGGACTCGCAACGCCAACTGCCTTGATGGTCGGAACTGGTCGTGGTGCCAAAATGGGTATCTTGATCAAGAACGGTGAAGTTTTGGAAGAAGTTAACGATGTTAAGACCGTTGTTTTTGATAAAACTGGTACTATTACTAAAGGTAAGCCCGAAGTAACTGACATTGTCGGCGCTGAAGATGTTCTTTCTATTGCCAGTGCGATGGAAGAATCAAGTGAGCACCCACTAGCTCAAGCTATTTTGGACAAAGCAAAAGAGAAGTCAGTTGCTAAGTTTGACGTCACGCAATTTAAAGCTATCGAAGGTAAGGGAGTTTCCGCTAAAGTTAACGGTCAAACAGCTTTTGTCGGTAACGATAAATTGTTGAACGATGTTGAAATCAAACCAGAAATGAAAGACCAAATGATTCAACTTCAAAACGAAGCTAAAACAGTTGTTTTTGTTGGTTTGGATAATCAAATCATTGGTTTGATTGCCATTCAAGATGCACCAAAAGAAACTTCTAAAGAAGCTATCGCTACTTTGAAAGCTCGTGGTTTGAAGACGGTTATGTTGACTGGTGATAATGAACGTGTTGCCAAAGCTATCGCTGATGAAGTTGGTATCGACTCAGTAATCGCTGACGTATTACCAAGTGACAAAGCTGACCACGTCAAAGCTCTACAAGAAAATGGTAAAGTTGCCTTTGTTGGTGACGGAATCAATGATGCACCTGCATTGACGATGGCTGATGTCGGAATCGCCATGGGTTCAGGAACTGATATTGCTATTGAATCTGGTGGTATCGTCTTGATGAAAAATGACCTACGTGATGTTGCCAAAGCCTTAGAATTAAGTCGCAAGACTTTCAATCGTATTAAGTTGAATCTCTTCTGGGCCTTTGTATACAACGTTTTAGGAATTCCCGTCGCTGCTGGATTGTTCTTCACATTAGGCTTGACCTTGAGTCCTGAGTTAGCCGGATTAGCAATGGCCTTCAGTTCCTTGTCAGTCGTAACTAGTTCAGTTCTATTGAATAAAGCTAAAATAACAACTGCAGCAACTGCATAAAGAAACGACCTTTGAGTCGTTTCTTTTTTTGTCAAAAAGTATGTCTATCTTACAGTTACGTATTGTCTATTGAACTAATAACTGCTTGGCTAAGAGGTTTTAGAATTTCTTTGAAAATCATATTATGAAAACTTTTCTATCAAAAGCATTATCAATAGCAATCACAAATGAAAACAATTGAAATTTTACAAATCAAAATATCAAAATTATTTATAAATTAAATGACAAATGTTATCTTCTCTTCGTAAAAGAAAGAGAGAAGAGTCATGAAAAACAGAATAGAAAAAGATTCCATTGGTGAAGTAGCAATCAATCAAAATAAATATTTTGGTATTAACACCCAACGTGCTCTTAATAATTTTCAAGTTCGGGTCAACTCCACTGACCTGGAATTAATAAAACAAATTGCTCAAATTAAACGGGCAGCCGCAATGGCTAATGAAAAACTTGCACGGATCAGTCCTGAAAAATCAAAAGTGATTCAGCAAGCGGCACAAGAAATTATTTCTGGCCAATTCGATAACCAATTTACGATTCCTGAGATTCAAGGCGGTGCCGGTACTTCTACTAACATGAACGTTAATGAAGTTATCGCCAATCGAGGCTTGGAAATTTTGCATCATCAGCATGGAGAATATCAATATTTAAGTCCGCAAGATGATGTTAATGCAGGTCAATCGACCAACGATGTTTATCCAAGTGCTGGTAAGTTAACTATTTATTTGAAGACTCAAGTTTTGGAAGAAGAATTATTGAAATTAATCAAGGCATTGCAACAAAAGGGCCTTGAGTTTAAAGATGTTTCCAAGATAGGACGCACACAATTACAAGAGGCAGTGCCAACGACATTGGGGAATACTTTCAATGCCTTTGCGGATGGATTAAAAAGATGTTTGTATCGACTGAAAATGAACTTACCGGCTATGTTGGAATTAAATCTTGGTGGAACGGCGATTGGAACTGGAGTTAACACGTCTAAAGGTTACCAAGATTTGTTGTATTCTCAATTGCAAAAGATTTATCAAGTCGATGCTCATCCCGCATTCGATTTAATTGACGGAACCCAGAATTTAGATTCGTTTGTCCAAATATCCGGCAGTTTAAAAGCACTGGCGGTTACCATGTCGAAAATGAGCCACGATTTGAGATTGCTCTCAAGTGGTCCAAGAAGTGGTTTCAACGAAATTCACCTACCAGCTCGACAGGCTGGATCGTCAATTATGCCGGGAAAAGTGAATCCGGTCATCCCTGAAGTTGTCAGCCAGATTGCTTTTCAAGTGATCGGTAACGATACAACTGTCACATTGGCAGCTGAGTCGGGTGAATTAGAATTGAATGCTTTTGAGCCAGTGATTTTCCATAATTTATTTGAGTCAATTGAATTGTTGAAGAATGCCTGCCAGATGTTAACGACTGAATGTATCCCAGGAATCAAGGCTAATAAAGCTAAGTGCCAGCATGATCTGGATAAGAGTGTTGAAACAGTCACAAAGTTAACACCAATAATTGGCTATGAAACCGCCAGTGAAGTCGTAACCGAGTCACTAAAAACAGGAGTCGATGTCTACAAATTGTTGCGTAAGAAAAATCTGTTCTCAAATGATAAGGAAACTACTAAAAAATTAAATGAAGTTCTAAATTAAAATAAATAGACCAAGATAATCTGATAGGGGTTCTTTCTTAAGTTTGGTTAGTGTAAGATGCCGTCTTCCGCACAATCCCTGTGATGAGCTGGAATGCACTCGTCCTTGTCAAGTTGACATTTTCTTGGCTCAAATAATATAACTTTTTAAGCGACCTCACCCCAAAATTCTTCGTTGGTGAGGCCGTTT
>NZ_RKLY01000051.1 GCF_004745525.1 Companilactobacillus suantsaicola
ATAGATCAGAAAAAAGAAACGGCCTCACCAACGAAGAATTTTGGGGTGAGGTCGCTTAAAAAGTTATATTATTTGAGCCAAGAAAATGTCAACTTGACAAGGACGAGTGCATTCCAGCTTATCACAGGGCTTGTACGGAAGACGGCACTTTACATTAACCAACTTTAGGGAGAACCGAATTTTCACTACCACATACTCTAACATAATTAAATTAATATTTAGACTATATCCAGGATATTTCCTATCCTGTATAATCAAATTAACTAGGGGGGATGAAATTTGCTTAAAATTGAAGATATTAACAAAAATTTTGGCGATTTGAAAGCACTCGATCACGTTTCCTTTGATGTCTCAGATGGAGAAATCTTAGGCTTGATTGGTCAAAATGGTGCCGGAAAATCAACTACATTTCACAGTATTTTGAACTTTCTGCACTATCAAGGAAAAATCACCTGGAATGACCAACCAATCACTGAGAGTGTTTTTGATGAGATTGGTTATTTACCCGAAGAACGTAGTTTGATGCCCAAATTGACTGTTGAGCAACAAATTACTTATTTAGCACGCTTGAAAAATAAACCAGCCAAGGAAATCAAACCCAAAATTGATGATTGGCTAAAGAAATTTGCGGTCAAAGGTAGTAAAAAAGATAAAATCAAAGACCTTTCCAAAGGTAATCAACAAAAAGTTCAGTTGATCTGTACCTTGATTCATGAACCAAAGTTGGTTATTTTGGATGAGCCGTTCAGTGGACTAGATCCAGTTAACGCTGACCTATTGAAGCAAGCCATTCTTGAAACTAAGAAAAATGGTGCCGCAATAATTTTTTCTAGCCACGATATGGAAAACGTGGAAGAACTCTGCGATAAGTTAGTCATGTTGCGCGACGGTCAAATTGTCTTAAATGGAACCGTTCGCGAAGTCCGGGCTTCCTTTGGTAAAACGAGAATTTTCGTTACAACTGATAAAGAAATCACACAACTAGCACAACTGCCTCATGTTGTCGCCGCTAAACCGCTCGAAGAAAAACGTTTTGAGTTGTTCTTAGATGACGAAAATGCCGGTAAGGAAGTATTCGCTGAAGTGACGGATGGTCAGTACATTGAAGAATTCAGTCAGCAGCCACCAACTTTGAATGAAATCTTCCGTCAGAAAGCAGGTAAGATCAATGAATAAATTATGGATCGTAACTTTTGAAACTTTCTTGCGCCAAGTTAAGTCCTGGAGTTTTGTGACTTTGATTTTAGGACCCTTTATCATGTTTGCAATTATGGTAGGCTCCGGATACCTGGGAGCTTCAAGTGTCAGTGACGAAGGCATTGCGGTGATCAGTGACAATCAACAACTACGAACTAGTTTTATCAAAGCTAATAAAGATGACGTTAAAAAGTCGGTAATTAGTGAAAAAACGGCTCAAAAGAAAATGAAAAAAGATAAGTTGGACGGTTATATCGTTTTAAAAGTAGCTGATCAACAAGTTTCCGCCACTTATCATGGGACGAGTTCGCTCGGTTCATCTCAAAAGGCCAAGTTCAATAGCTTCTTGAGTCAGACACAGCAACAGCTAAATCTCGCTCAAGCTAAATTGACTCAGCAGCAATTACAAGATTTATCGCGCCAACCGAAATTAACTGAAGATATCCAAAAGCAAACTGGAGACGCTAATTTGGCGAAAACTATCTCCTTTTGGATTATCGTCTTGATGGTCTACATGATTTTGATCACTTATACCTCGATCACGGCTCAAGAAATTGCGTCAGAAAAAGGGACTAAAATCATGGAAATTATCTTTTCTAGTACGACGGCCACAAAATATTTTCTCGGAAAGATTTTTGGTGTGATGCTAGTTATTTTGACCCAAGTCTTAATTTATTTAGTCGGCGGTTGGGGAGCCTTCATGTTCTTAAAGGATTCGAGTTTAACTAAATCGTTTATGGATCAATATCATACGTTGATCTCGTCAGTTTTAAAGAACATTCTCAGTGTCAATCTGCTTTATCTATTATTGGGAGTGGTTATTTATACGATTCTGGCAGCCTTTTGCGGGGCGCTCGTTTCCAAAGTTGAAGATGCCCCCAAAGCTTCACAACCAGTTATCATGTTGAGCATGTTGGCCTTCTTCTTGACCTTCCCATTCCAAAATAATATCGATTCAATCGTTGTTAAAATTTTGTCCTACGTACCATTTTTCTCCTCATACTTCATGCCGCTGCGCTGGATCAACGATTCGGCCAGTGGACTAGAACTAACCTTGTCATTAGTGATCCTTTTGGCAAGTACGGTTTTACTAGCTTGGTATATTGGAAAAATTTATCAAGGTCTGATGTTACAAACCGATGACTCTAGTTTTTGGAAGAGGTTTAAACGAGGACTTTCGTATAGTAAATAAAAAAACTCGAAAGATGTGAAAACATCCTTCGAGTTTTTTTTAACAGATTTGATCACCTAATTTGACCATCTTGCTACGAAGCTGATCTTCAGTTTCAGGAGCGACGTTACGCCAATCGACTACGGCTAGCGCACGATCCATGACACCACCGTTATCACCTAAAACTAAGCTACCGTGTGAGAAATTGATGTTGAGTCCGTCACCAAAGAGGTATTCTTCAAATGGCAACATGTGCATCTGGTAACCGGCATTGTTTTCAATTTCAGTTTTATAATTTGGATTGTCGTGCTTCAAAATGATTAATTGAAACTTATCAGCCAATTCACAGGTTGCCCCAATACTTGAATAGTTATTTGAGCCATCATCAGTTGTCAAAATAACGTGACTACCAGATGGAATTTTTTCGGCTAAATATTTTTGTGCAGCTGGTTTAATATTAATTTTCATAGTTGTTCCCCCTCGATTAATTTCAGATTATTCCTAATATGACACTGATTCAAATAATTTGATTCAAAAAAGAATTTGGAGCATAACTACTTTTTACTCCTAAACTTGCAGCATAAACGCGGAACATAACATAGCTTTCTCCGCTTAAAACAAATAGCACCGGGTAATCAAAGAGCGATTACCCGGTGCTATTTGCCTTAATGCTCGAAAGCTGGCCATGTTATGTCCCGCTCTCTAAAAATTAGAAGAATAATCCGTAAAGTTTAACGGCACAAATTGCACCTAGAATTGGAGCAACAACTGGGACCCAGCTGTATTTCCATTGTGATGAACCTTTTGGTTTCAAAGGTAACATTGCATGCAATAGACGTGGACCTAAGTCACGGGCAGGATTTAGAGCAGGTCCAGTTGGTCCACCAAAGGAAACAACTAAACACATAACTAAGAATCCTAAACCGATAAAGTCAGCACGTGGATCGATGTGGTCTGATGTCAAAGCTACGGCACCGAAAACTAAAATAAATGTTCCGATAAATTCGTTAATAAATCCGTTTAGACGGCTGTTTTCAGCATCGATTGTTGAAAAGGTTCCTAAGATACTTTCGACATTTTCTGTCTTGTTGTAATAAGGTTTGTAGGCTGCAACGATCATTAATTGACCAAAGATTGCTCCTAAGAATTGAGCGATGATATAAGGTCCAACTTCAGCCCATGGGAATTCACCATTGAAAGCTAATGCCAAAGTCATTGCCGGATTGATTTGACCACCTGAAATTGGGCCAAACATCATGGCTGGAATCATAACACCAATACCATAACCAAATCCGATCAAGATCCACCCACCGTGGAATCCTTTTGTTCCTTTTAATTCAACGTTGGCAACAGAACCATTACCAAGGGCAACCATGATGGCTGTTCCGATAAATTCAGCGACGCAACGTACTAGTAACGTATAGTGCATAATTAATACTACCCCTAAATGTAATTAAATTTTCTCGTTATTTGATTTACAACTATTAAGCAAAACACGAATATTCCAATTCACTCAAAAATGGGTCAATTATGTAAAATTCGAGATAACTTGTCTTTAATGAGTGAAAATTTACATGAAAAAATTGCCCCGACAATCAGGACAATTTTCACTAACATAAATAGCAAAATAAATCAAATATTGAGCAACGAGTAATATTGTATCATACATTCCGAATATTTTTTGACAATCAGGTAAAAAATGAGTAGTTTTTGCTATATAGTAATAATATAATCTAAAAATAAAATGAGGTAGAAAGATGAAAGTTCTTAGTTTAGTTAATTTAACCAAAAAACAACGAGATAAGCTTGAGTCAATCGCAAATGTTGACTTGAGTGTTGTTTCTCCTAAGCAGGTCACACCACAAGATCTAGAGGGTGTTGAAGTGCTTTATGACTGGTCCAATACTTTGAAAGACGCTGTTCTAAAAAGTGATACACTAAATTGGATCCAAGTGGTACGTGCCGGAGTTGACGCTTTGCCACTACCAGAATTAGATGAAAAAGGTGTTATTTTAACTAATGGTTCCGGCGCTAATGCGATTAATATTGCCGAACAAACTTTGGCTTACATGTTGATGTTTGTCCGTCGCATGAATTTGACTGCTCGCCATCAAGATGAAAAACTTTGGAAACATGATGACGGCTATGATGAAGTTTACAACAAGACAGTTATGATCGTCGGAGTTGGTCATATCGGTACTTTGATTGCTAAATATGCTAAAGCTTTAGGAATGAAGACGATTGGTGTCAGACACAGTGACAAAGCAGCTGAAAATATCGATGAAATGATTCCAATGTCAGAACTTTCTTCAAGAATCGGTGAAGTTCACTTCGTCGTCAATGCCTTACCAGATACAGCCGAGACCATTGGCCTGTTCAATCAAGATTTGTTCAAGGTAATGTCTAAGAAGGCTTACTACATCAATATCGGTCGTGGAAAAACTACCAAGATGGACGATTTAGTAACTGCTCTTGAAAATGGTGAAATTGCCGGAGCAGGACTTGATGTAACGACACCTGAACCATTGCCAAGCGACAGTCCACTTTGGGATATGGAAAATGTCATCATCACCCCACACGACGCCGGCATGAGCGTACATTATGAAGAACGTGCCTTCGATATTTTCAAACATAATTTGAAAGCCTATGTAGAAAATGGGGAAGTGTATAAAAACGTTGTGAACTATTCACGCGGATATTAAAACGGTTTTACTAAAATTAGATCAAAGGTTTGAATCTCATTTTCAAGGAATACAAAATGATAGAGTGACATTGAATCAATCGTTGTTATTATCTGTTATTGTTGTGTCAAAAAATAAAAAGTTCACATTTTTGTGAACTTTTTTTGTATCCTCAAGTGAATGTCATATTATGTCGCGTTACTAAATATAATTATCACTGAATAGAAGGGGGTATAGTTGATGAGTAAAAAATATCAAACTTTTACAAATGATGATGTTAATAGATTGGAAGAGCAGGTATATCAACTTGATCAAAATTATCGTTGGAACATCCCTGATTACAGTTGGGATATTCAACATGCTCAGATGTTAAATAAAATACCAATAGAAGAAGTTGCAGATCATATGAGGCTTCTAATTGGAGCCAAACTTTCAATGGAGAAGCTGCATTCAGGATTTAAGGGATCAGTAAATCAATATAGGAATCAATACAAACAGACCATCCAGCAATTTGATGAAGAATTTTCTAAGTATAAGCGGGCGCGTTGTCATCCTAACGAAATAGCTTATCGCAATAATCATGATGGTAACCTTCCAAAAACCTTACCGATAGATTATGGAGACAAACATTTTGCATTGAGGGGATACTTAATTTATGCTTTAATTCTTTTTGCGTATAAAGTCTTAGGATGGTTTGGCGTGGCCGGTTCGCCGCTTTTTATTATGACAGCTTTATTTACTCGATTATTTTTTTGGGTTATCACAATATTTTTATTTTTAGCGTTATTTAGGCTGCCAATTTCTCAACCTTTGGCCAGCTATCGAAATAAGGAAATTTTAGGTCAAAAGCAAAGGATTTTAGATAGAGACAAGGAATTCTGCAAGAAAAATAATCTTAATGATCAAACTTTGGATAATGAATTTCAATATAGTTATAGTTTGGCTATAGCCAATACGATGTATGCCGAAAAAGTACAAAAAGAAAAAGATTGGGTGGAAACAAGGCTCAATGCTTATTACGCAATAGTTATGGATAACGTGATTTATCTACCACCAGAACAAACAAGTAATATGAATCGATTGGTGGGAATTTATGGGGCTTTACTTAATGGAGTTTCTACTTGGCAAGCAGCTTATGAGCATGTGTCTGCCGATGAACGTTTTCAAAAAATGACAAATAGTATCGTTGATGCTATTAATAATGCTGATTCAAATGTCATTGATGCTGTAAATGATGCCCGTGATACAATTACTAGTAAATTGGAAGAAACTGATGAGAATATTCGTAATTTGAATAGTTCGATTGACAGGCAAACTGCAGCTATCGACTATTGGAATCAAGAGCAGTCAGAAATTGCCGCTGCTCAAGCTGGCATTATGTACGATACTAATAGACGTATCAAGGAAATGAGCAATCGGTATAAGAATTAGATAAACGGCAAGATGAAGTGATAAATCGAAAAGACTTCATTCGATAATTAGTTCTTGAAATAGATAAAAAGAGTGTTAGATAAATTTACATGATTATCTAACACTCTTTTTTGTATCTGATTTATTTTTTGAGATGAATTATGTTTTTTAAAATGAAATAGAATTAAAGTCTAATCTGCCCATCACCTTGGACCAAATACTTGGTCGTAGTTAATTCGTTAGCTCCCATTGGACCTCTGGCATGTAACTTTTGGGTACTGATGCCAATTTCTGCTCCGAAGCCAAATTGTTGGCCGTCAGTAAATCTAGTTGAGGCGTTCGTGTAGACTACAGCAGCGTCAATTTGTTTCATGAATTTACGACTAGTAGTGTAATTTTCGGTAATGATTGATTCACTGTGTTTAGTGTTGTATTTATTGATGTGTTTAACGGCTTGATCGAGTGAATCGACTATTTTAATGGCGATGATGTAGTCGTCGTATTCAGTGCTCCAATCTTCCTTTGTAGCGGGGATGATGTCTGGTTGAATGGCACGAGATAAAGTGTCACCGCGGACTTCGACACTGTTAGCTCTTAATGCGTCGTATAAATCAGGTAAGAATTCGTTAGCGATGTCTTTATGCAAGATAACCTTTTCGGCCGCATTGCAGACGGAAGGGCGTTGAACTTTGGCATTGATGATAATTTGGAGGGCTTTATCTAAATTAGCGTCTTTATCGACGTAGATGTGGCAGTTGCCGGCTCCGGTTTCGATGATGGGAACCTTGGCTTTGTCGACGACCATTTTGATGAATTTACCACTACCACGAGGAATCAAAACATCGATGTAGTGGGATAATTCCATCATTTTTTGCGCCGTTTCGTGGCTAACATCGTCGATCAATTGGACTGCATCTTCAGTGATACCAACTTTTTTCAAGGCCTGACGAAGGGTTTCTGACAAAGCAATGTTGGAGTTGATAGCTTCTTTTCCACCACGCAAGATGACGGCGTTTCCGGCTTTAAAGCACAATCCAGCAGCGTCGACAGTGACGTTAGGACGTGCTTCGTAGATCATACCGATGACACCTAGAGGGACACGTTCTTGAGTTATGTCGAGTCCCGTTTCGGTTTGCCAACCACGATCAATTTTTCCAATGGGGTCAGGCAGATCCATCACTTGACGTAGCCCAGTTGCCATGTCGTTGATTCGATCAGGTGTCAGTAAAAGTCGATCCAGCATAGCTTTTTTGACGCCATTTTTTTCAGCGTTATCATAATCTTCTTTGTTTGCTTCGATGATTTGTTTAGTATTCAAAACTAAACTATCCGCCATTGCTAGTAGGGCAGCGTTCTTAGCTTTGGTGCCAAGTTGTCCTAATTCAAAGGCAGCTTTTTGGGCTCTTTGTCCCAACTCTTCAAGA
>NZ_RKLY01000052.1 GCF_004745525.1 Companilactobacillus suantsaicola
AAAAAAATATGCCCGTGTTTATCACTCAACAATTGTCTATTAATACAGGAGCATTTACTGGTAACGCATATATTACTAAACAAGGAAGATTGGTTACAATCCAATATTCTGGAATGGACGCCAATAATAACTATACAAATTTTGCTACATTGCCAGATTGGGCTTATCCATTGCATCAAGTTGCTGGAATAGTTTTCACGATGGATCAGAACTATCACACGTATTCAGCTGGTGCACTTCAAATAAGTACAAGTGGGAGCATGACAGTTCAATCAAGTATTGGGTATGGATATGCCCAATTTACAGTAACGTATGTCACAGCTAGTTAGGGAGTTAAACGATGAAATTTACATTAATCGAAAATGAAACGCCATATCCCAATTTCTTGCAAATCAATGATGATAATTTCAAACTAGCTGCCAGTGAATTGGGGGCGGTTTGGAAGCTGTTATCAAGCAACTACCTAGTTAATAAAGATGTGATTCCAAAAGCTAGTTTCAAGCCGTTGTACGCAGTGAAAGATGATTCTGCTATTTATAGCAATTGGTTATATGATTTCGACAAACTCGAAAATTTGATTAATCATTTGATCCTACACGGGTTTAAAGATAACGACATCATAAGAGCAGATTTCACCAATTATGAGATTTTTGAGATTGATGTGCCAGAAACAATTTATTTTACAAAAGATTATATAAATACCGTAAACATGGACTGGGTAAATGTTGATAAGATTATCGCAGATTTACATTCCAGCCTTATTTTTTATGGTTTTGAAAGGAAAGATAACTAAAAATGGACGAAAGCAATGAAAACATTCTTAACCAAGATGGCTGGCTACCAGTTTCGCCAGATTCTGTTGGTGGATATTTGAAAATTGATTTGAATAAAGTTGATCTGGTTACATATTCACTTAACAAACGTTTCAGACAAGGTGAAAATGGTGCTGATCTTAAAATGTGGTTCTATGATGGTAACATCCCTCATCAATTAGACCCAAAAAACTCTTCTGTAACTCTTTACGGCGAGGATTCAAACAGTAAGTACAAAGTAGTTTCGGCTCAACCAGATTCTGACTGGCAAAGTGGACGAGTTGTTATGTACTTGCCTTCTCAATGCTTCGCTAGTGCTGGTCAATACAAGCGAACAGTTATCGAGGTCAAGAATAGCGACCAAGTAATTGCTACGATTAACTTTAATTTAGACGTATTGCCAAATGATTTCTACAACATAAACATTGGTTCGGTCAATTTCTCAAGTACATTGACAGACAAGATTGTTACAGCGTTGAATAATGCTAATGCTCAAGTTGAAGCTAGTGCCAACGCTGCCGACGACGCTGTAAAGAAATTTCAATCTGATTATGATTCTTTGAATCAAATTGGACAGAATATTAAGCAATTGTTTGCTGATAATGATGTTGTTTCAAAGGCAACATTTAATGACCACGTTACGGCAATGGCTACAAAAATATATAAGGCAAGTGACATTAATTGGCAATCACCATTTAAATCTTGGCACACAGCCGGTGGCTCTAGCTTGATTTTACGTGATGGCATTGTAGAGATGTCAATTGCCGCTATTAACACTTCTACTGGTGGCTCGACTGTATTCATGTTACCAGTGGAGTGCAGACCAAAAACTGAAAAAATTGGTATGGGAACGGCAATGGATACAGATGGACATAATGCTGAATCAATATTCGTTTCATTCATGCCAGATGGACGTGTGATACTTGAAAATACTACACATACGACTGCCAAGGTTATTTTTGTTACGGCCTATTCATTAGCATTGGATGATAGTGAAAAGGAAGATTCAGACCCTGTATCAATAGTTTCTAATATAAAAGACCCAACAGATAATGACCCTATTGTCGGTGTATATCAACCAACAAATGTATATGGTCAAGATGGTGCTATTGGACGTGCTCTTGATGTTAATGAGACATATGCAGTAATCAATACAGGAACCATGAAAGGCCGTGACGTAGTTAGAGTCGCAACAAATGAGTGGGTATTTAAAGATAACATTGCATATTCTTATGGTGTTTCATCCGGAACCATTACAGCAAAGGGGACATCACAAACTGGTTATCATGAATCCGGTCAAAGCATTACATTGAAATTGGAAGATGATTTACCATATACATTCACTAGAGTTATGGAAATTGGTAGTAAGAAGGCATATCGTGTTGCCACAGATCAATACCTTGATGAGAAAGACGGAACAGTTAAATAAAAAGCAATCGACTAAATAGAATAGCCGGTTGCTTTTTTGCTTTGAGGAGGTGTTGCTATTGGCTTTGTCAACGATTCTAACAATTATTTCAATAATAGGTGCCATAGGTGGTTTATTGGCCGGTATTTTTGGCTTATTAAAAAAAATAATTGAATTCATTGATTCGGTTGATGCAGTAATAACTCATGTTAATGATTTAGATGAAAAATCAATAAATGTACATGAAGACATTTATTTGAAATTACACAATCATGACCAACATTTGACGAAACATGATGAACAATTAAAGACCTTATTCGAATGGAAAAGGGAAAAGTTGAAAGGAGGTGATTGATTGGATATTGTTAATGGTTTTGGACTTGTTAGTACGTCTGAACTGGCGATTATAGGTATTGGTGTTTATTTCATCATTCAAGCTATCAAGATTTCTAAGATAAGGATTGCTAATACTTACTTGCCGTTCGTGGCTATGGGCGTTGGTATCATTGTCGGTTTGATAATTGGTCAAATTTATGGTGATGTTAGCCTTGCAAAAGCTGGATTGGCTGGATTCCTTGTCGGTGGGACTACTGCTGGTTTATTTACAGGATTTAAAGGTATTACAGGTGGTTACAAGAGTAACGACAAACATTAAAGAAAGAAGTGTTTAATTTGGCACAATTTAATATTGATACACAATATGCTTTAGGGGCAAATGAAGGTTCAAATCAAAAAACAAATAATATGTTTATCATTCTTCATGAGACGACCAATGATGGTGCGGCAAACAACGCTCACTATTTTAAGAATAATTGGTCTACAAGCCAAACGTACGTGCAATATGTTATTGGTGATGGAGGAAAAATTTACCAAGTAGGTGCTGATGGATATGTTGCTTGGGGAGCTGGAACTTATGCAAATGAAAATTCTCCAGTACAAATTGAATTAGCTCGTACATCTGATAAAGTAACTTTTGAAAAAGATTATGCTACTTTTGTTAACTTTGCTCGATATAAAGCACAGCAATTTGGCATTCCTTGTACCCTTGATGTCGGTGGAAAATACGACAAAGGTATTAAAACTCATAAATGGGTTTCAGACAATATCTGGGGGAACCATATTGATCCAGTTGAAAGCTACTTAAAACCCTTCTGGCACATTGATGAAGGCCAGTTGGCTAAGGATATTGCTAACGGGGTTGGAGGTTCCACAAGCGGTGGTTCAACTACTCAAACAAAACCAGCCAGAAATGTTGTAACTGTTAAAAATGGTCCAAGCACAGGTATTGCTGGATGGAATGGTAAGGGACAAATTGTTCCCGGTTCTAATTCAACGTTTAAAAATGGTACTGCATGGCAATCAGCCGGCGTATATCTAATTAATGGTTTACCAATGTATAAAGTTGGTGGAGACGAGTATATTCCTAAAAAATATACGGACCAAGCTGGAATTATTACAATCAATTCAATCCATGGCGTGAATGCTTTTGATGGAAATGGTAATAAGATTGCTGGCACTGAAAGTACGTTTATGGATTATAGCCAATGGAAGTCACCAGATACAGGTGTCAAAGTTATAAATGACAAAGTATTTTTCTTGGTAGCAACTAATGAATACGTAGATGGCTTTTACACAATTGGTGGCGGAAACAAATAAAAGGAGAATTTAATAGAATGATTAGAAAATTTAGTTCGAACGGTATCTTTGCAACACAAGGTAATAGTATTGATTTGTATGTTATTAGTGGTAATACATTTACACCTAATGGATCAGTATTGAGTCCGAATACATCTTGGCAATATCAAGAGTATGCTTATGATGAATCTTTAAAGAAGAAGTTTTTTAAAGTTGATAATACTGAATGGGCTGCTTTTGATAAGCCGGGACAGAATGCTTCAACAACACTTGATAATTCAGATGGTAACTTCCAAATTAAAATCGACAGGGATTTTGATTATAGTGCCGCCAAGTTGGTATTGCATCCGGTAGTCGTTTATCACAAAGATAAAGCAGCAACTAATGCTTATCCAACTGATGGAAGTAGATTTTTAGTTGATGGAGCAATTGAAATGTATGATACAGAGGATAATAACGGATATGTTACATCAGCTTATAACACTGGTTTTAAGGTTGATAATACTGATTACTATTGCAGTCAAGATGTTTTCCCAGATGCAAAATTAACCAGCTCGACTGGCTCAATTTATGGGGACCATGTAACGCCTATCTCAAAGATTATTAATATTAATAGTGTTGCACCCGATTATTTTGATTTGAATGGTAATGCTGTAACAGGCGTTCATTACAATCTTGGCCATCAAATTTTATCTGATGCAATCTATACGACAAACAATCGTACAGGTTACAAGATTGGTGACAATCAATTTATTAATATCAATGATGCAACTGGTACATCATTGATGAGTGGTTCATTCTATCCATCAAATAAGGGGGTCGATTAATATGTTAAATATTTTTGTAGGTGGTTCCGGAGCAACCAAAGATTTTATTGTAAATGATGCTAATGGAAGTGTTGCAAGTCACTGGGGTGTTGATCCAAGTATTTTTAATATCATCACTGTTACTAAAACTGGTGAGGCTAAATTTGTTAAACGTGTCTCAGGTTCTAAAAATGCAACTGTTACTTTCCAAACGTATCATTACAATGTTGGTGAAGTTGAGAATACAGGTTTTTATCTAGAAAATGCTGTTCAATTGTTTAGAAATGCTGAGGGACCAAATGATATGGTAAATATCTTAGGACATTCTAACGGTGGTAATGCAGTTGTAAGATGGCTTGAAACGTATTCTCCTAACTACATTAATAGCATTGTTACAGCAGCAACTCCTTACAATGGTAAATCTATGACTGTTAAGCAAACAGGATTTGTTAAGGAAGTTATGGCCAACAAAGATAAAATTAAATACAATAGTGTTAATGTTTTTGTTGCCAGAGATGATGATATTCATACATTCCCATCAAAATATGCTAATGATGGTGTGATTTCAGAAGATTCAGCACTTTGTGGTTCATTAGTATTTCCAGATAGTATTACCGTGGTTGCTAATAATCAAAATCATGGAACTATAATGTGGTCACCTGAAGTTATAAATGTTGTAAAAAAATGGTTTTAAAAAGAGGATCATCTATAAGTATTTTTATACTTATGGATGATCCTCTTTTTTTATTTATAATAACTGTTGAAAATATAATCGCTTGTTTTAAAGCTTAGTTTATTATTCCAATATTCAGAAGATTGCATATTTAATGTATCGTTTAAAAATACATAATTATTGTACGGAACTTTATATTTTAAGGGTCTGGATTCTGAAAGAAAAGAACTATCATTCACACGTTGAATATTAGAATGGTAATTGGCCATCATCATAAACATAGTTAAGGAATATGTAATAAAAATCAATATTAAGATAGCTTTTTCTAAAATTTTAGAGGATTCATTCGATAATGTATCTATAGCTTTTCGAAAATATAGTATTGATACAATGAATAGAAAAACGAATGAACTAAAATACTCTCTAATAAATATAGGAGACAAAATAAAAAAGAAGGGTACGATTAATGCAAGAAAACTAAATAAATAAAAATAAATATCTAAGAATTTTATATTGTTAAAGATTATGAATGTAGATATTAATATAAACAAAAAAAATAGTACACCAAATACTGTATCAAAATAGGCAAAAATCTTATTAACATTTATGATTTGATTTGTGTATTCATTTATTTTGTAATTATATTTAATATAAATGTTTACAATGGAATAATATGAAATAAATAACAAGGAAGATGAAATCAAAAAAAGTTTTATCTTTTTATTAGAAATATTTTTCCATGAAATTATTAAAATGGAGATGGAAATTAGTAGAATGATTTGCCAATTGAAAGTTAATATCCAAAAGTGTGTAATGAAATTGAAATTATGTATAGATTTGACAAAGGAAAAAGCAACTTTGTGATATGAAGAATTATTATGATGGTATGATGGATTCGAGAACATTATAATTGCTGACATTAAGGCTCCTAAGAGATAAGCATACATAGGTTTTAGAGATAAATTATATAATTTAAGCTTGTTTATAGTGTGGATAAGCAAGATTGAAAAGAATCCAATAAAAATTTGATAAATAGTCATATGTTCGACAAAAAGTCCACCAGCCAACGAAATTAAGAAATAGATAGGAATAGGTAACATAGATTTTTTTTTAATATGATTTTTAATCAAAACAAAATAGAAAAGTAATAATGTGATAGGTGGAAGATAATTTGCAAAGCCACTAAACCATAAGAAAATACTTCTAATATATTCCATTTGAAAAATAGTTAGAAATGCTAATGATAATCCGAGAGATACTTTTCCCTTACCTGTTAAATTCCATATACACCAAATAAATAAAGTTACAGTACTGGCATACACTATGGCGGCAAATAGAGAGCTGTGCATTATTAATATTTCGAATATATTTCCCAAGTATCTACCATTGCAGCTCCCACCAAACACTGGATTATTTCCATAGAAATTGTGTTTTAGTAAATAAATGCCATTATTTCCCCACCAAAAGTAGTCATCTCCAACAGGAATTATTAAAAAAGACATGATAATGAAATATATATATATCATTACAAAAGAAAAGTAATAATTTTTTTTAAAAAGCATAAATCTTTCCTCGTACCTTGATTTGTTTTTATCTAATTAACATAATATCATCACTAATAAAGATATCCAAATATGTCCAAGGTTCATAATTTACTGTAAATTGCCTTCTATAGTATAAAAACATCCATCATCTATTAATTTAAGTGATGGGTGCTTTTTAGTGACTGGGTTGTGATACAATTTTGATTATTGAAGAGCTGGAAATTAATAAATATTTTACCTTTTAACTAGGTAAAAAAGGGTAAGAAAAGATAACTATTTGCGCTTATTTTGCGCAAAAGCGTCATAAAGACTGATACATGGGCTTTTTCAAATCCTGTACTCTCCTT
>NZ_RKLY01000053.1 GCF_004745525.1 Companilactobacillus suantsaicola
AGCCTAAACCAACAATTATAGAAGAAAAAGCACTCGACTTTCTGGAAAGAAAGTCGGGTGTTTTTGCGTTCTGAAAGAAATCAGAAAATCAATACGGTCGGTTATTTACTGCTTACGTTGCTCCGGACTGGATCCGAGTTCTATGTTTTATTTCTTTCTAATATCTTAAGGATAACTGTTCTGTTTGATAAATTCTTATGATTATTTGTAAAGATAAAAAGAAACAGCATCTTTTTTTAATAGTACGTAATCTCGTTTAGGTAATTTACGTATATTAGAAAATAGATGCTGTTTAAAATTTTTGAATTAAGAAGACGGCTATTAGTCGTTCAAGTTGTAACGTAATTTCATATGTTCGGAACCCATTGTTACCATGTCGCCTAATAGTTTTGTTTGTTTCTCAAAAGCAACGTTGGCTAATTTTTCGTTAGCTTTTTCTAGATAGTCATTAGCGTTAGCTTTGTCCAAGTTCTTATCGGTGTCATTTTGAATCTTACGATAAGTGCTCATGGCGTCTAGTTCGTAATCGTTTCTCATATCAACGTACAAGTCATAATCTGTATCACCTAAGAGGGCAGTTGTACAACTTAACCAGTACATGTTTTTGAGGTCGAATTTGCCAGTGGCATTCTTGTATTGAGCTGGAGTGTCATTGACGTTAGCATAAAATGGCACAACAGTATTGAAAGTATTGGCACCGTAAGCTAACCAGTGAATACCAGCGATTTCTTTAGGAACGTTGTTTCTGATTTGTAAGATGTGAACGTCGTGGTTTCTATTGATTCCGATTGGTCTGAAGAGTTTCTTATCAGCGTCTGTTCCATTTCCATAAACGTCATACTTAGTATTTTCAAAGTGTGAACTCAAGACAAACTTGACATCTTCGATTGAAATTTTGCGATTGGCGTGACAGATAAATGGAAGATCTTGTTCCATTGGATCATCTGTTGTGTCGTCGGGGCTGAAGAATTTTTGGCCATACCAAGCACGAGGATTGTTGTAAACTGTGTCCTTGATTGAGGAACTGCCGAGGATATGTCTTAAATTGTAGTTGTCAAAGTCAGGGTTGAGGTTATTGTCGTCGATCAAAGTCTTCAAATCAGCTGAAGCTAGTGTGTCATCTGAGTCGAAATCGAAATTATCGATGTTCATTCGGTTAGGTGCGACAACGTAGGCATCATCAGGGATGCGAACGGCTGCCCAGTGGTGACCACCGATTGTCTCTAACCACCAAACTTCTTCATTATCGGCAAAAGAAATTCCGTTTGGTTCATAAGTTCCGTATTGTTCTAGTAATTCACCGAGGCGTTTAACACCCTCACGAGCGCTGTGGATATAAGGAAGAACTACCGTAACGAGGTCTTCTTCACCGAGTCCATTTTCAACGAAGGGGTCGAGTCCTAGAACACGAGAATTAGTTGTGATTGTTTCTGTTGCTGACATGGCAACATTTTCACTGTTGATACCAGCAGCGGGCCAGATTCCGTTAGTTAAAATTGAGTTAGGAATTGATGTGTAACGCATAGGATCGTCAGGCAATTTAACATTAACCTTGCTGATGACTGAAGTGTAGTCTCTTGGTTGATCACTAGGGTTTACTACTACAAAACGTTGAGGGTCAAGTGCTTCATGACCGTCGTCGTTTCGAGAAATGATTGTTGAACCATCAATAGAAGCTTTTTTACCAACTAAAATTGATGTACATGAACCTTTGATACGTTTTTCCATTATTTGAATGCTCCCTTTATGGTTATTGATAGGTTAATTATAACTTTTCTAATGCGGGAAACCAACTAAGCCATTTTATTTAGGTAAATTGATTCCAGCTTCTTTTAATGCGTTCAAATACTTCTCTAGTAGTACATTTTTAGCATTGTACTGAGCTCCAGGAATAGTATAACAAGCAACTTGAATCGATAAGGTACCGTCATTTAAATTTGAGAAACCAAAGATGTAAGGTTTTTGCGTAATCTGAAGTTCTTTTAAATTCAAATTATCATTAACTTCATCAATAGTTTGTGTAATTTTGTCAAAAGGAGAGTCGCTAGAGACAGGAATCTCCATTAAAGCACGCATATTGTTGCGGGATAGATTGCTGACAATGGTAATGTTGCGGTTAGGGATGTAATTCAAAGTTCCGTCAAAACTCTTGACTTGAGTTGTTCTGATACCGACATAAGTGACTTCTCCCTCGATATTATTGACTTGAATCAAGTCACCCACGCTGATTTGCTGTTCCAAAAGGATGAAAAAGCCGTTGACCATATCGGAAACGAAACCTTGAGCACCAAGACCAATTGCCAAACTGAAGATTCCGGCACCGGCAATCAATGTACCGACAGGAATTCCAATGGCTGAAAGTAGGGCGTAGATCCAAAAGAACATCAGGATGTATTTAAAGACGTTGAGGACTAAGGTGTAAATTGTGTCGAGCTTTTTGGGCGAAATACCACGTTTTGATTTGCGGAGACCAGTTTTAAAAATGTGGCGAATGATTTTTTTGCCGACCCAGTTGATCAACAATAAGACGATCGTTAGTAAAACTAGTTGGAAAACGACTGAAGCGACGTGTTGAATGACTGACTCCCAGTCGACTTTGAGAAACATTTTCTTGATAAGACTGTTAAAATTTAGAGATGAATTCAATGTGAGTAATCCTTTCAAAATAATATAAAACTATAATATCACACTAATAAACGTTGATATATCAATGATGCTAGTAACTCTAGCTACCAATTTTTCAGAATTTAGGTAAGTTATAACTATGGAGGTCGTCAAAATGGACTTTGGAGCACAAGTGAAAAAATTACGCAACAGTCGTCATCTGACCCAAGAACAGTTAGCTTTGAAATTGAATGTTTCACGACAAACAATCTCCAGTTGGGAGAACAATCGGAATTTGCCTGACTTGGAAATGGTCGTCACGCTTGCTCAAACATTTCAGATTTCTTTAGACCAATTGATTTTAGGTGATCCGTCGATGACTGATAAATTAGTGAAGGATGGTAGTGAGATGAGAAAAATCAAATTAACTTTGTATGTGACGCTCGTCATGATTTTAGCTGGAGTGGGCTGCTTTTTGCTCTTCAGTGTGATCGGTTCAACTGTGGACAGTGACGGTATCCTACAAGAACCATTTTTCTTGGTGCCAATCGGTTATTTATTTTTATTATTAGGTTTGATTGGCGGAGTGATCAACTTAGTTCAACGAAGACAAAATAAAAAGCACCATTAAGATGCTTGTCGTAAAATCTTTTCCATCGCTTTACCACGAGCTAATTCGTCAATCAGTTTATCGAGGTAGCGAATATCTTTAACGATTGGATCTTTGATATCTTCAACGCGGACACCACAAACAACTCCTTTGATCAGTGAGACGTTTTCGTTCATTTGCGGAGCTTCTTTGAAGAATGCGGCCACGTCAACATTTTCAGTGAGTTGCTGGGATAAGGTTAATTTATCGTAACCAGTTAACCAAAAAATAATTTGGTCAACTTCAGTTTGGGTGTGGCCTTTGCGTTCGGCTTTTTTGATATAAAGTGGGTATAAGTCCTTGAATGACATCTGGGTAATATCTTTTTTCTTCATATGTAAACCTCCATCCTTTTATTCAGTGTAGCAAATTCCCACAGAGTTAACTGGTTTAATGAATTGGAAAATGTGGTACAGTAAGTTTACTTAAATATAGAAGGGAAACAATTATGGCATATCCACAATTAGATTTAGAAAACGCCACAGGTAGTGTAGCAACTATTAAAACTAATCATGGCGAGATTAAGATTCAATTATTCGACGAACTAGTTCCTAAGACGGTTAAAAACTTCGTTGAACTAGCTAAAAAGGGTTATTACAACGGAATTATTTTCCACCGTGTCATTCCTGATTTCATGATTCAAGGTGGCGACCCAACTGGTACTGGTGCTGGTGGTGAGAGTATTTACGGTCAAAGTTTTGAAGATGAATTCAGTGATCAACTCTTTAACTTAACTGGTGCACTTTCAATGGCTAATGCTGGTCCTAACACAAATGGAAGTCAATTCTTCATCGTTTCAAACGAAAACATGCCTAAGCGAATGATCAAAGAAATGGCTAGTGCAGGTTATCCAGAAGAAATCATTGCTGCTTATAAGAATGGTGGAACTCCTTGGTTAGATCACCGTCACACAGTCTTTGGTCAAGTTCTTGAAGGAATGGAAATTGTTCAAGAAATTAGCCGTGTAAAACGTGATGGTAATGACAAACCTAAAGAAGACGTTGTCATGGAAAGCGTTGAAATTAATTAATTTTTAGAAATGAGTCGGTGAGTGTCTGATAAGTTTCTTTAAAGTAAGAATTTTTGAGAAAAACTAGATTGATGGGATGTTCAATTTTGAAGCCTGGAAAATCTAGTTTTTTTAGTTGTCCAGAAATTAACTCTTTTTGGACGAGTGATTGATAGATGAAAGTTATCCCGGGATTCTGCTTGAGCAATTCGATGATGGTATTGGGGCTAGCGATTTCCATAACATTCGAAAAGTCAGAAATCTTGTAATTCTGGGTGGCGAGCCAGTTTTCGAAGATGTTGCGGCTACCGGAGCCATTTTCGCGAATCAACAAGGTCTGATTGAATAAGTCTTCGATTGAATGGAGTTGAATATCTTCGTGGGAGGCACAGATGAACTGTTCCTTTTGCAAAAAGAAGGAATCAAACTCGTCTTTGTCGAAGTTACCTTCAATCAATCCAAAATCGACTTTGCCATCACGGATATCTTGCAAAATGTGTTGGGTGTTATTGATTTTAGTTGTCGCTATCGGCATTTTGTCACTTAGGTGATTGAGAAACTTTGGTAAGAGAGTTGAGCTCAATGACAAGGTGCAGCCCATTTTAAAGGTGGATTGCTTTTTAAGAGAATTGAGGACTTGGGCGCTTTCGAATTCAACTTGTTTGGCATAATTAGCTAGGTTTTGACCGACTGGTGTTAATTTGATGCGGTTGTGATTACGAATAACGAGTTTTAAATTGAGTTCGTCTTCCAGAGAGGTGATCTGTTGGGAAACTGCCGGTTGGGTGATGAAGAGTTGATGGGCTGTCTTAGTAAATGAGTTAGTTTGAGCCAAGACTACGAGTGTTTGGTAACGTTTATCGAGCATAGTTTTCTCCTTTGATAAATTTTGCTTATCCAAAAGTAATGAATACTAATTTTTACTTATACAAGTTATATATTATCATGTGAATTACGGAGGATTAGTATGTATTTAAAATTATTTGAAAAAAGCTTTCTCTATGCCTTTTTAATGACACTCTTTTGTTCACTCTCGGGAACTTTTCTCGGGGGATTACCTTATTTAACCGTTATCGGTGCTCTGGTGATCTCATTAGTAATCGGGATGATGTTTCAAATGTATCGCCCAGCCATTAAAATTGCTGAAGAAGGAATTGGATTTATTTCCAATAAATTTTTACGTCTAGGAATTATTTTATTAGGATTCAAGTTGAATTTAATCGATCTTGCCAATGCTGGAGTTAAAACAATTCTGTTTGCGGTAGTGATCGTTAGTGGGATGGTTGTCTTAACGTACAACATTGCTCGCAAATTTGGAGTAAGTAAACGATTGGCAATCTTAACTGCTAGTGGAACGAGTATTTGTGGGGCTGCCGCTGTTATGGGAATTTCACCCCAGATCAAGGTCAGTAAAGAAGAAGAGGCTGCCAAACACAATGAAGAAGTTTTAGCAGTTGCTATTGTTGCCATCTTAGGAACAGTTTTCACCTTAATTGAAATTGGTCTCAAGCCAATGCTACATATGACCGACACACAGTTTGGAGTCATGGCCGGCGGTTCCTTGCACGAAATTGCTCATGCCATTGCAACTGGTAGTGCCGGAGGGTCAGTTAGTTTGAGTGCTGCTATTATTACTAAGTTATCGCGAGTTTTGATGTTAGCTCCAGCCGCTTTGGTAATTGGTATTTGGTACCAACATCAGGACAAAACTGCCACAGGTGAAAAAGGTAAATTGCCGATTCCTTGGTTTATGGCAGGATTTTTGTTGGCTAGTGTTATTGGGACTTTTGTACCAATGTCTAGTGCAGTATTGAACTTATTAGTTAAGTTAGCTTACTTAGTACTTGGTATGGCAATGGCTGCTCTAGGGATGAGTGTGAACTTCAAAGCCTTTTTGAGTAGTGGAAGAAATGCTGTCTTAGCTGCCTTGTCAGCTTCAGTTATCTTATTAACATTTACAATTATAGTAAGTAAGGCATTTTTCTAGATTTGAATTTTAAGTTTAAAAGGTAAGAGGGTAAAGCGATCGAATTTGATTGCTTTAGCCTTTTTTTATTAATAAAATGATATTTTCTTGTACATATGGTCAAATTTAGTCCCAATCAGTGGACAAACGTGGTATAGTATTAGTAACTTATTAATTGTTGCAATTAATAGGAAGAAACAAGTAACAATGAAACTGATTTTGAAAAAAATCAAAAAACTTTCAAAAAGTACTTGCAACGTCGTAACTGAAAAGGTAATATATATCTTGTTGTTGCGACAGAGCAACGGTGTCAACGGTTTGAAGCTTAATTGTTTCTCCTAAACACCACTAATTATTTTAAAAAAGTTCTTGACTTGGTCTTGTAACTTCG
>NZ_RKLY01000054.1 GCF_004745525.1 Companilactobacillus suantsaicola
AAGCCACAGGAGGCATTCTTCTTGGCTTGCGGCTACTAATAATCTGGCACTCCAATCCTGATAGATCTTAAGTTTTTTTTATTTTTTCGGAGTGGCTAACTTGTTCTTGCAATTTGCGTCTTTTGAAAATTCCCATAAAACCAAAAATAAAAATTAATAGGTAAAGCACCACTAAGATCATAGATTTAACTGAAAACATGCAAAAACTCCTCTTCAAAATTTTAAATATAATTTGGTACTCAACCACATGTTTCATTTAATCATTTTTGAAATCCTAAAACTGCCTAATCCACGATTTTTTTTATTATAGTTTCGAGGTATGAATTAAAGAAATATTTCTAAAATTTTATCGCCTAGCAATCCAAAATAAAAAACAGCCTCTACTCTCAAATTTACGTAAGACTTTTAGAAGTCACTACGTATCTTAGAAAATAGATGCTGTTATTTTTAGATATTATTTCTTATTACTTTGACGTTGGAACATTTTAACGATTTCAACCACGATAATCATCAGAACGCCTGCTCCAAGAACGATTGACCATTGTAAGAGATTCAATTCTGTTACATGGAACAATTTGTTAAAGCCAGGAACAACAATTGTTAAGGCAACCATGATAAAGGAAGTTGCGACACCAATGTTGAACATCTTATTCTTGAATGGATGAACTGAGAAAATTGATTGGTAAGTTGATTTAACGTTAAATGCATGGAACAACTGAATCAAAGCTAAGGTTGCATAGGCCATTGTTAAAGCGTCGGCATGCATAGCGGCACTTTCAGTATGAACTGGGAACATAATTGCTAAGCCGTAAACTCCTAAAGTAATCAAACCTTCAAGAATTCCTTGGTAAATAATCGATGAACCGATTCCGCCACCTAAGAAACTTGATTTTCTACCACGAGGCTTACGATCCATAATTCCTGGTTCAGTTGGTTCAACTCCCAAAGCAATAGCTGGGAAAGTATCAGTTGCTAAGTTGATCCAGAGTAATTGAACTGGTTGTAAAATATCCCATCCTAATAGGGTCATCATGAACAAGGTCAAAACTTCACCTAAGTTTGCGGACAAGAGATATTGAATTGATTTTTGGATATTGGAGAAGACTTTACGACCCTCTTCAACCGCGACAATAATAGTGGCAAAGTTATCATCGGCAAGAACCATATCTGAGGCACCCTTAGAAACTTCAGTACCTGTAATACCCATACCGATACCAATATCAGCTGACTTCAAAGCTGGCGCATCATTTACACCGTCACCAGTCATAGCAACGACTTTACCCTTATCTTGCCAAGCACTGACAATTCTAACTTTATGTTCGGGTGACACACGTGCATAAACCGAATACTGTTTAACTTTTTTCGCGAATTCTTCGTCACTCATTTGATCCAATTGAGCTCCAGTGATAACAGCATCATCATCACCTGGTTTGATAATACCAAGACGACCCGCGATAGCTTCAGCGGTATCTTGATGATCACCAGTAATCATGATTGGACGAATACCAGCTTTTTTCGCATCTTCAACCGCTTTAGCAGCTTCTGGACGTTCAGGGTCGATCATTCCGATTAAACCGGCAAAAATCAAATCGTTTTCGACTGTCTCAGTATCAACTTTGTCAGGAATAGCGTCGATAATCTTGTATCCCATTGCCAAAACTCTTAAAGCTTGTGTAGCCATGGCTTTATTTTGTTTCAACAATTCTGTTTTATCGGCGTCAGTGAAAGTGCGGACTTCATCTTTACTTGCTTGAATTCTGGTTACTCGCT
The DNA here is from genome assembly GCF_004745525.1 of Companilactobacillus suantsaicola. Taxonomy (GTDB): domain Bacteria; phylum Bacillota; class Bacilli; order Lactobacillales; family Lactobacillaceae; genus Companilactobacillus; species Companilactobacillus suantsaicola. Next base: position 1,771 of record NZ_RKLY01000054.1, read on the forward strand.
GTAAAAGCATATCTGGAGCACCTTTGACAGCAACTAGGAATTTACCATCACTTAACTGATGAATCGTCGACATCAACTTACGTTCTGAATCGAACGGTACTTCAGCAACACGAGGTTCTTTTTGTAACTCATCTTCTACTTTGTAGTCATGGTCAAAACCAAATTGGACTAAAGCTGTTTCGGTTGGATCACCGACTAAGACACCATCATTTTGGACCTTGGTATCGTTAGCAAAAGTCATCACTTGTAAAACTTTGTCAGTGCCACTGATTGGATCTGAAGCATCTTGCAATTTACCATACTGGTAAACTTTTTCAACAGTCATTTTATTTTGAGTTAAAGTACCAGTTTTATCAGATGCGACAATTTCTGTACTACCCAAAGTTTCAACAGCTGGCAATTTACGAACTAAGGCTTTTCTTTTAGCCATTCTTGTAGTACCTAAAGCTAAAATAATTGTAACAATTGCTGGCAATCCTTCTGGGATAGCAGCAACAGCTAGTGAAATAGCAACTAACATCATTTCAATAACTAATTGATTCATCGGTAGACCTTCGTGGTTATTGAAAATACCAACCGCAAAAATTACGGCAGCAATTCCTAAAATCAACCAAGTCAACGTCTTACCTAATGAATTCAAATTATCCTGAAGTGGAGTTCCCGTTTCCTCAGCTTTGTTGATCATACCGGCGATTTGACCAACTTGAGTATTCATTCCGGAACCAACTACGATACCCGTACCACGGCCATAAGTAACATTACTGTTCATATAAGCCATGTTCTTGCGATCACCAAGTGGAATATCTTCGTCTGGTAAAATTTCAGCTTCTTTCTCAACTGGCACAGATTCACCAGTCAAAGCTGATTCCTCAATTTTCATGGAAGCCGAATCAAGTAAACGGATATCAGCCGGAACAATGTCTCCAGCTTCAAGTAAAACTACATCACCGACTACCAAATCCTCACTACTGATAGTTTCAAGTTTCCCATTTCTCTTAACATGAGCTTCCGGTGTCGACATTTCACGTAAAGCATCAATTGCTTCTTCCGCTTTTGATTCTTGGAAAACACCAAAGATTGCGTTAACGATAACAACTGCCAAAATTAAACCGGCATCGGCCCATTCATTGGCAACAAGACCGGAAATTAAAGCAGCTACTAATAAAACAATGATCATAAAGTCTTTGAACTGATCAAAAAACTTTTGAAACATCGTCTTTTTCTTACCTTGTGCTAAGGCGTTGGGACCATTTTGCTCCAAGCGTTTTTTGGCTTCGTCGCTACTCAATCCCTCTTCACTGGTATTAAATTGTTTTAACAGTGAAGCTTCGTCTAAAGCATAAAACCTTGCTTTGACGCTTTTTTCATCTTTCATAAAAACCCCTCCTTTTAAAAAAAGAGACTTGCACGCGAAATAAGCGTACAAGTCTCACTATTTAAGACAAAACCAGAGCTACGTCTTGTTGATGATTTTGCCACAGGCAACTTCTGCAAGTTACTCCCTTGTTTAAAGTCATTATAAATGATTGAAAAAATTAAAGCAAAAGAAAAAGCGAGAAATTTTTTCTCACTTTAAAATTAAATTTCAAAATTATTTACCAATAACGTAACGAGCATTAACCCATTCATTAGTAGCAACACGATAATATTTCACACCATTAACATCTTTAGTTTGATCAGTTTTCCATGATGTATTGTTAGCTAAAGCACGGTTAGTGATTTCTTTCATTGAACCATCACTTTGAAGTGCCTCAAGTTTAACAGCATATGAAGCTGAATTATCAACTTTGATCACACCAGTTGTAACGGTTGATGTTGACCCACTATTAGTTGTAGCTCCTGCTAAAAAGTTTGCTGCAACCCATTCGTTAGTAGCAACACGATAATATTTCACACCGTTAACATCTTTAGTTTGATCAGTCTGCCATGAAGTATTATTGCCTAGAGCACGGTTAGTAATTCTTTGCATGGTGCCATCTGATTGTAAAGCCATCAAAGGTACGTAATCACCGGTTGTGTTATTAACCTTGATAACATTTTTACTTGCAACTGTACTGCTACTTGAATTGGCACTGCCATCAGTTGTAGCCGAAGTATTAGTATTGGTTGATGATGTTGTAGTTGGTGCTGAATACTTTGTAAAGTAATCATCATACAACTCAGAAACATCAAAGTTACCACTGCTACCACTAAACTTATAAGTACTTGACCATTGCCAAGCATGTTCAGTTGTATACCATTCTTTACCTGTTGGATTATATGGATAAGAAGCAATCCAACCTTGGCTGACACTCATTTTGTAACCAACCCAAGAACCCATTGTATAAATGACTGAACGGTAACCATACTTAGCAACCTCGTTCATGAAAGCTGCGTTGTTAGCATCATTTTGTGCTACTGACAAACCGCTTTGTTCTGAACTCTCAACATCAGTTGCTAAAACGGCTCCGCTTGGTAAGCCATCACTTTGAGCTAATTTAGCAGCATAATCCGCTTCAGCGATTGCTCCACTAACGCTACTATATCTAGCGTAGTGATAACCATTGACGTACATCCCCGCAGATCTTGCAGCTGAAATGTTGCTTGCTGCATTTGCATCTTTAAAAGATGTACCTTCACTGATTTTAATTGCTACAGCTTTGACGCCATAACTGTCGTGCATATTTTTGAAGTTAGAAACAGTCATTGCACCATTGTTGTTTGATACATCAACCATATCGGTCCGAGCTGCTTGGACCTTAGTTGCCCCAAAAAAGACGAACATAATGGACAAAACTGCCGCGAGTGTAACAATAATCCTTTTCTTTAAAGCCATATCCCTTGTTCTCCCTTTCGTTGCCATTGCAACAAACCAAATTATAAGTCAATATTTTTGCTTAGAGTTAAAAGTTACAAAGATGTTCACTGAAAGTAACAATAATGTAACTAAAAAGTAAAATAAAAATATTGATTTTTTGACTTTTGGGAGAGTTGGTTGGCGGTTGATTGCCGTCTTCCGCACAAAACCTGTGATGGACTGGAACGCTGCCGGCACTATTTTGAGCTTTTTCAAGCCCGGAAAAATCTCAAAACTAGGCCTTCTTGTAAGTGCTGAAGCACTAACAAGAATTTGGCGGCTGAGCCATCACAGGTTTTGTGCTCCAGACTAAATCCTATTCTTAGTTTTTTAGTGATTCATTCTGATCTAGTTAACCAGTTCTATTTCTAATCCTTAGAATTTCTATTTTAAATTCGGTTACTTTCTTCATTTTAATTGAATATACTTTCTTTTATAGAAAACAAAAAACAGCATCTATTCTCTAGTCTTCGAAACTCAATTCGTTCACTATAAAAATAGGTGCCGTTATTTTTTGTTTTAAATCATCTAGGAAAAGTCCTAAATAGTACTGTTATTACTAGATGAATGGAAAGTAAATAAACCATAGATCCGTTCTTCAGTCCGGAGCAAGAAACTCGATTTGGGCTCAGTGGTGAAATTTCTACCAGAAGTCAAGAGAAATACTGATTTAATAGTAATTATAGTGAAGTTAATTTGTTATAGATCTAAGACATCAGTCAGATGGTATGAACCAAGGCAAAA
>NZ_RKLY01000055.1 GCF_004745525.1 Companilactobacillus suantsaicola
TTCACTCGCCGTTAGGCAGGAAAGCAAAGTTTTATAGAAACTTTGGCTTTCGCCAATTCAGTGTTAAGACTGGTTTAGAGCTGTCAATTCCTTATGCTCCCACGCTACGCTCGTCCGCTACCATTGACAGCAAATAGTTAGCTTTTCTAAAACTTGATAAAGATTTAACTGCTACGTCCCTTTTTAAGGGCCTTATTTTTTGTTCTCAGCAATTTTGAGACTATTTATATATATTTATACCAACACAAAATAAAAAGCCCTCAGTGAGCTCTTAGAGGGCTAGATGACGGAACTTGGGAGATTACTAATATCTTCTTGCCTTTTTTGCAAAATATAAGTATCCAGGGAATCATACAAATTCTTTTTGATCTCGTCAGGTTCATTGACAGAAGCTTCAAACAATTCTTGAATATCAACTTGCCAAGGATCAGCAAGCATTTCATCAATTGGTTTTAATACTTTCTTTTCGTCAATCTTAATGACTCCTAACATCAAAATAATGCTTTCAGTTTAAATTCACAGATCTTACAGCACCGTTATTCAAAATTTGTTACCAAGCTTATAAAGATTATCTGCACAAAGCAATTAAAAAATTTTGGCTTAAAGCATCGTAATCTGCGACACTTTTTAAATATTTAAAACATAACAATCCTTAGTTAGGTGCAAACATAAATTGAATTAAAAATACAGTCAATTCAACAACAGCAGAAATTGATTTTATGGTTATCAGCAGACCGAGTGAAACGAGGTCAATGCGCACTTACACATAGAATTTATTCTATGTTGTGCTAGACCCATTAAAAACCTGTATCAGAAGTCGCCGATGGCGACAACAAAATCAAACTAATTTACCCAAAATCAATTTGATCTAACATACTTTCGGTACTTGCTTGGTCTAAGCCTAAATAAGCTAAAGTCATTGATTCACTTGAGTGATTTAGTAAGTGCATGACTAGGCCAATATTGTAATTTGATTGCGTGTAAACACGATAAGCCCCAGTTTTGCGCATCGTATGAGTACCTAGATAATTAATTCCTAATAGATCGCCAACCTTACTCATAATTTTGTAGAACTGTTTTTCAGTAATATGGCGTTCTGGGTGTTGAATTGAAGGAAAGAGCCATTCAGAATCCAGCTTATGATCAAGCAGCCATTGACGGTACAATAAGAGCTCTGTTTGAACAGGTTTAAGGTACAAGGTATTAGGTTTACCAGTTTTTCGGTCATGAATAAACGCATTTTGTTTAATAGAACCGTCCGGATTAAAAATATCGGCCTGTTTTAAGCCCATAACGTCACTTACTCGCAGTAGCGTCGCTTTACCAACTTGAAAAATCGTATAGTTGCGTCGGCCAGCTTTAAAGTTATTGAGTAAGGTATCTTGAACCTCTTTAAGAACGTTTGAATCTTTGATGGGTAAAACAACTTGTTGCATAGTCTTTTCTCCTTTTCTTGAGATATTAAAGCAGTTATGTTATTATTTTTTGTAAGGAAAAAGTAAGGAGATGATATTGTGAGTGCAGGTAATGTAACTAAGGTTAGCTCAAAGATCACAAGTAAAAATCAGATTACAATTCCTAAAACAGTACGTGAACTGTTAAAGGTTCGGTCTACTGATACAATTGAATGGCAGATTGAACCAAATGGTAAAGTAATGATTGTTCGTAGTAAACCGGATCTATGGCAACTTGTTGATGAACAAGAAAAAAAGTTTGGAAATCTCAGTACAACAGAAGTTGATTGGGGTAAAGATGTGGAAAGCGAAGACTTTGATTAATGAAATTAAAACAAGGCGCTATTTTATGGATTAATTTAGATCCGGCTAAAGGCACTGAAACTAAGAAAAAGCGACCGTGTTTAGTTGTAAGCAACGATCACTATAATCGCTATTTTAATACGGTGCTAGTTGTGCCAAT
>NZ_RKLY01000056.1 GCF_004745525.1 Companilactobacillus suantsaicola
GCTAAATCGCCGTTATTTATCAGGATAGATAACGGGAAAATTCACGGGACAGCGTTATTGCAACATGTCCGTGCTGTCGATCCAACAAAACGATCAGATGGCGAAGTTGTGGCCACTTTATCTCAGCAAGAAATTAGTTCAATTAGTACAAAGGTCCAACAATTTTTCTGAAAAGCAGATGTTATTTATTGATAAAAGAAACAAAATAGCCCCCAATATCTACATTATAGATATTGGGGGCTATTCTTTCAATGCTTTTGAGGGGTTATTTGTGCCTTTTTAATCGCCCCTATAAAACAGCCCCCGTTATCTAGTGGATAGATAATAGGGGCTGTTTTTTTGTTTAATGGTATTATAGGTACTATATTAGTATGAATATATTGGAGAAATAACATGTATAAAAACATCAAATAAATCGTCAGCGGATTGGGCGCTTTTATAATTGCCCAATGGCTCTATCATACTCTGTCACAATATCCAAACATCAATATTTGGCTGGCTAGACTGCTTCCTATTCTTATCATTTTTATTGTGTTCTTTTCTCTGCAATGGATAATCAACACATTTGAAAAGTAACCTTATAAATTTTAGTTATTATATTGGGCTGAAACCCTTGCTACAAGCGGACTAGCAAAAATGCAAGCTCGACAAAAACATAACTAAATAATCTATTGCTCTTATGATGATATTTTACCAAACGAGAAAAACTAGTCCGGAATATCAGCATAAGAGCAAGTGTGTTAATCAGTCCGTATTAGATAGTTTTCCGTCGACAATTTTGTAGACATTATCAGAAAACTCTCGCAGACGATCATCGTGCGTGACGATGACGACTGCTTTTTCCTCGTCATGCGCAATATTAGCAAAAAGTTGGCCAACTTCTTTGACACGTGCCGTATCTAATGCTGCCGTAGGTTCATCGGCTAGGATGATCGCCGGGTCTGTATACAACGCACGGGCAATTGCAACGCGCTGTTGTTGACCGCCAGACAATTCGCCAGGGTATTTGTTTAATAATTTTTGAATGCCTAGCGTTTCAATAATTTTGTCAAATCCATCTTGACTGAGGTTATTGTTAGGCTTCACCTGGTCAACAAGTTTGAATTGGTCTGCTACGGTTAAATATGGCACGAGATTGTACGCCTGTAAGACGAAACCGATTTGTTCAAGTCGTGTTTTTTCGGCTTCTTTGGTACTCAAATCACTGATGTCGTGACCATTCAAACGAACTGAGCCGTCTGTTGGTGTCTGTAACCCGCCTAAAATGGTTAGCAAGGTACTTTTACCAGATCCTGAAGGACCAATGATAAGCGACACCTCACCAGCTTTAAACGCTAAACTGACGTCTTCTAGTGCCGTAACTAAATTGGTTTTCTGACCAAATTGTTTCGTCACGTGTTCAAGGGCTAGTTTTTCTTCACGCATCTTTTTAACCTCCAATTACTGATACCGGATCAATCTTACTAATCACACGAATCGGAATGATTGCACCCAGTAACCCGGTTACCATCAATCCGGCCGCAATGAGTCCCATCAATCCCCAATCAAATGCCATTGGTACGCTATCTGGAATCCCAAATTCAGTTAATGCCGATAGTACAGCACCAACGACGATACCAGTTGCCATAATAAAGAACGTCTCAAATAACGTATTTTGGGCCAAGAAACGATTTGGAATGCCTTGTGCACGCAAAACTGCCAAGTTAGGCAATTTTTGAACCGTTAGAATGTAGAGGAAGATGGTAATCACAATCAATGAAATGACAATCAGGAAGCCAATCATGAGACCAAACGTCGCTTTTTGCGGTGTATAACCTGGCAATTTATTGATAAAGGCTTGGTATGAATAAGTCTTTAATGCTTTATCATCGACCGATTGTGACGTTTTTGAAGTAACTACGCTACCTTGGAATTGATCTGACACGCCCTTAATGACACGCCATTGCGCTAACGCGCCATAAATAACAGGTGCGGTGTTATACGTGGCATTTTTCGCATAACCCACGATTTTATATTTCGTATCAGATAACCCAATCGAAATTTTATCCCCCATACCGTAAATATCCTTATCAACTGAGTCAGCGAGGACGACTTCGTTAGCTGCCTTTGGCAAGTGCCCCTTGGTTAATTGTAGGTTTTTAGCGATGTACTCGTCGTTATTCATCCCAACGAATTGTGCGGATTCACGTTTTCCGCCAATTTTCATATTAACTGGTGTAATGCCAAGTGTTGCGGTTTTGTCGTCGCTTAACTGATCCACCTGTTTCGTTGTCAGTAATGACTGTCCGGCATTGCCATTAGCGTCTTTGGTCATTACAAAGGACTTAGACTGCCAGCTGTCCACCGCAGCGGTGTTAGCTGTTGCCAGCCCGAGCGCCAGGGCACTTAAAATGAAAATCAAATAACTGATTAAGACGACAACTGTTAGAATCAAGCCGTACCGTAGTTTTTCTTTTTTAATCTCTCTAATTGCTAAAAACATTTGTTCCTCCTGTATTTGTTGCAGTTCAACAAACTTACTATACACAAGTATACATGCTCTTATGATGAGATTCCGGACTAGTTTTGCTAGTTTGGTAAAATATCATCATAGGAGCATTTTTATTTATGGTTACACGTTATGAAGAGGACTTAAAAAAGTCCATTGTGGAGATGGTTAAAGCGGGACGACGATCCGATGAATTATCCAAGGAATACGGTCCTTCAGCCGATTCAATTCGGA
>NZ_RKLY01000057.1 GCF_004745525.1 Companilactobacillus suantsaicola
ATAACTGATTTTTACGTCTTGGTGTTTTTTTATTTAGTTTTTCTTAAGGTGGCTAACTTGATTATAAAATTCGCCAATAAGATATAATTATTACAATAATAAAAAAAGCTAATCACAAGGATTAGCTCACCAACAAAATCTATTCAGACTCACGATTGAGGCTAGAGATGTAGGAGATCTCTGGTCTCTTTTCAATTACAAAAGTATTGTAACTGGAATCATTTACAGAAGTCAATTATCAACTTTCTTTTTTGTACCACTCTTTTACTGCTGAAATATCTGCAACCGGTTGATAACTAATAGCAAAGTTGCGCTCCGAATTACCCGAACGAACACTCAAATCAATCGCTGATAAGTGCTTCTTCTCTAACCAAATGCTCTCTTTTTTCTCTAACATTTGAATACTAGTTTTGGGAATGTAAGCCACCTCTTTGGTCATCAAAGAATTGCTTTGCATCACTAATAAACTGCCAGAAAGCTTGACTTTCGACCGCTTGGCGGACAAATATGCTGGCACGTACCAAAATAGTAATCCCAAAATGATTAATATTCCACAAATCCATGGGGAAAACTTCAATAGCCAAACTAACAAAGCAACTGTCACCAAGGCAAATGGCGTGGCATTTCTAAATTTGTAGAAATAAGTTTTCTTTTGAGCTTGAACAGAAATTTTTTCAACTGGCACCTGTGGAAAAAAGCGTTGGAAAAAGGCATCGATCTCACTGACATTGATTACCGGCATAACAACAATATCCTCTTCCGTATCCCCTTCACTGGAGTTCGAAACTATTACCAATTGAATCGTGGCAATCTTCAAAGCGCTCCGCAAAAGCGGCTGTCTGATGACGATTGCTTGAATTCTTTTCATCGAAATATTAGTTTTAATCGTCTTAAAAAATCCCCGTGACATCTTCAATTGGCCGCTTTCTTCAACCAATTGAAAATGATAATATTGGACGAATAATTTAAAAATCGAAACCAAATAAAAAATCACCAAAACTAAAATGGCTAAAAATATCATCAAGAAAATATTCAAATGCGCTAACCGATTGGAAACTCCGGCGGTGATTTGTTTGTCGATCATGTTTTGGAAATTTCCATACAGCGCGAACACGGCCAACAATCCACTGAAAAAAGCTGGAGAGGTGGCGGAATACTTCCATAATTCACCCGTCGAAATAGCGTAACTGTTATCTTGATGCTTAACTTCTTCAATTTCTTCAGAATGATTACGCAAGTGATTGATTTTCGTTCGTAAAGTCGTCGGCACAGCCTTCAAAGAGACCTCGGGTTTTTCCGAATGCCCGGCGGTTTCGATTTCCAATTCTTCCAAACCAAATGGTTTCAAAAAGAACCACTGGTTACTAGTAACGTTTTGAATCCGATCGAAGGGCACATGATTGACTTTTTTCACGAAAATTCCATTTCGAATGATGATTTCGCTAGGCAAAATTTGGTACGTGAAGGTCCAGTAATTCAAAAACGTCACCGCCAACACTAATACTAATAACCCCACAACGATTTCAATCAGATAGACTAGCGACAAGGTTTTAAGCAACCCAAAGAATAAGACTATCAATGGAAAAATGGAACCTTTTATCGACTGGTACAGAAATAAAATTAAGGCTATTGGATGGACTCGTTTTGGTTCAGAGGTCATTTTTCGCCTCCCGTGCTAATTCCATGATCAATTCCTTGATCTCATTAGCCTCAGAAGTTTTCAAACCGTCGATTTCACTAGCCCCAGCTGCTGTTTCGACTACAACTTTTTGCAAGTCCTTTAAACGCAAAATTGGTCCTTGCTTTAAAGTAACATTTTGAACTCGGGCAATCGGTATGACGATTTGTTTGCGAAAAAAATAGCCGTGATGCAATTCTACTTGGCGTCCGTCCACAAAGTAAGTCCAATAATTCCAATGGTAATTGATCAAAAGTAATTCCGTGATCAACCAAATCAGATTAATAAGTGCGATTGCAATTCCCACGATCAAAAAGATTTTTTTCATCCCCGTTGGTACAAAAATCCTGCCAACAAAAATGGCAATTACAATCACGAACCAAATTGCAAAATCAATTAGCGCGTTGATCTTCCACGTTTGTTTAATATCAGCTGGCAGTCGCTTTATCTTGTCCATATGATTCCCCCCTAATTAGTGATAGCTTATCATACACAGAGACGATGACCAAATTGCAATAATGGTGTTATCATTCCGTCTTCCGCACAAAACCTGTGATGGACTGGAACGCTGCCGGCACTATTTTGAGCTTTTGCAAAGTACGCAAAATCTCAAAACTAGGCCTTCTTGTAAGTGCTAAAGCACTAACAAGAATTTGGCGGCTGAGCCATCACAGGTTTTGTGCTCCAGACTAAATAACATCATTTATTCTTTGTCTCATTTTATTCAAAAACAATCGAATATATCAATGCGACAAATATCACTAATGAAAAATCCTTTATTTTTATATATCCAAACTAAAACATTGTCATTTATTCTTTGTCTCATTTAATTCTAAATAAAAACAGCACCTATTCTGAACTTGTATCTGGACTGAATTACAGTCTGAATATGCAGAATAGGTGCTTTATTAATTTATATAATTAAATCTTTACGACAGCGACTCCTATCAATCCGGGGCCGGTGTGTACTCCTAGTGCTGGGCCGACTTGTTCGGTGAATTCTTGTTCACCTTTGATGCCATTATCGTGTAGAAGATCTAACATGTGTTGTCCGCCAACTGAATCAGCTCCGTGACCAATACCAATTAGGTACTTATCACCATCGTTGATGAATTTCTTGGCGTAGTCTAGCATCATTTTTTGACCTTTTTTCATTCCGCGAGCTTTGGCAGCAATCGTGTAAGTTCCCTCTGGAGTACAGGTTACGATTGGAGCAAGTTTCAACATTCCGCCGACAGTGGCAGCAACGGCACTGATTCGACCTCCTGCTCGTAAGTAAGTCAAAGTTGGAATACAGAAGTAGACCATTGCATTTTGGCACATCTTTTCCACAGCTGCGGCTACCTCTTCCAAAGATTTGCCAGCGTCAATTAAGTTCTTAGCACCGATTGCAATTAACCCAGAGCAGATGGCAACTTGTTTCGTGTCGAAGTACTTGGTTACAAAGCGCTCATCCTCATCCAAGAAAACTTTCAAAAAGTTGAAGGTTCCACTTAGTCCTGAAGAAACCGAGATAGAAATAATTTGTGAATAGCCATCACGCGCTATTTTATCCAGGGTGTTTTGAATCGATTCGCCAGAAGGTAGTGAAGTCTTAGGAATTTCGACGGGCAAATTTTGATAAACTTCTTCGGCTGAAATATCGACGCGGTCCGAGTAAGTTTTATCGTGGTAGGCAATTTGCATTGGTAATTCATAAATACCAGCTTTTTTAAGATATTCTTTTGGTAAATCACAACAAGAATCTACCAATACAGCGATTTGTTCCATATTAATTAACTCTTTTCGTCTTGTTTAGTGTTTTCAATCATGAGAATTTTTTTCGTGATCAGCTTTGTGGCAAAAGCTATCGTGACCATCTCAACCATCAAGTAAGCGGAAGATTGACCTTTTTCAGACAAAACTTGGCCGCTTTCTCGATGGTTCAACATTTTCAAAGCTTGTTCCTGTTTCTCACAGAAGAAATCAAAAGCTTTGGCGATGCCACCGTTCAACTTAGTTTGAACTTCTAAGCCAGCTTGGATTTCATTGATCGAAACGACCTGCTTCAAAAATGTGATAGCAATCAAATATGCTAAATGTTCACGTGTATAACGCTTTTTTTCAGGATGTGGCATTAAGCCATTTTTAACATAATTATTAACCATCGATGTTGTTACAACTGGTCCGTCTTCCAACCAAATTGGTTCAATATATTTATCAACCAATGTTAATAGTTGGTCACGATATAGATTAAGTTCTGGAAGATCCTCAAACCTAGGTAAACGATAATCCTCCATTTTATCCAACCATTCTTGTAACTCATCCATGATTAAGCACCCCTTTTTTGTAATTACAATTATAATTTATCATAGTTATCTTAACTGTGCAATCTAGTTTTTAAAACTAGATGCGGATTGTAATGAGACAATATGGAGTACTTCTTTATGTTGGTAAGCTGTTGAAGGCCGTCTTCCGCACAAAACCTGTGATGGACTGGAATGCACTCGTCCTTGTCAAGTTGACATTTTCTTGGCTCAAATAATATAACTTTTTAAGCGACCTCACCCCAAAATTCTTCGTTGGTGAGG
>NZ_RKLY01000058.1 GCF_004745525.1 Companilactobacillus suantsaicola
TTACTTGGCGGTGAAACGACTGAAGACGTTTCTTTACTAGTATATAGAAATAAGGTCCAGAAATCATTAGGATTTCTGGACCTTATTTTTGTCATCTAGGACTTTTGTCCCAAACTCTTGAAAAGTCTGTAAATTTTTCTTACCTCAATTCTTTAAATGCTTTTTATCAAATTCAAACTCACTTAGAAAATATATAAAAACAATTGTCATTCCTATTGCTGGAAGTAAAAATGAAAATTGCATATTGGTAATATCAGATAATAATCCTTGAATCATCGGTATGATGGCTCCACCAACAATTGCCATCACAATAAAAGCACTGGCGGTTTCTGTATGCCTTTTGTCATCAACTATTTCCAAAGTTCTAGCAAAAATCGTTGGCCAACAAGGTCCAAACACTAAGCTGACACCAATTGCTGCATAAATAGCCGTAATGTTAGGAACAAAAGTTATATAAAAGATTAATACGGTCCCAATTAATGAATAAATCATTAAAACTTTAGTCTCAGAATACTTCGATAACAAGTAACTAGCTAAGAATCGGCCGATAAAGAAGCAAATATAACTATAAAGCATGAAGTTAGCAACGAATCTTTCGTTAAATTGTGGGAACATCTCCAGAGCTAAACGCATCGTAAATGACCAGACACCTGTTTGTACACCAATATAAACAAATTGTGCCCCAACACCTTTCCAATAGCGTTTCCGTTTCAATAAATATTTTACTGTTTCTAAAAATGTTGCACTCTTTTCATTTTGTTTTGCTTCAGGTTTGCCAGAGGGAAACTTAGTAATTGCAAATAATATTATCATTACGATCAAAACAATTAAAACATATTTATAAGGAACCAAAGTCCTAGCTAACGCTTTCTGTCCAAACTGTTCGGCTGCTTCCTTGCTCATACTGGCCATTTCTTCTTTCAGATTTCCATCCGTAAAAATTAAGTATTTACCTAACAAAATACCGATGATATCACCCATGGCATTCATCGTTTGTGAAATGTTTAGTCGGACTGTTGCAGACTTTCTTGGTCCTAATAAAGAACTATATGCATTTGCAGATGTTTCTAGAAAGCTCAATCCGATTGCCTCAACAAAAATGGCAAACAGAAAGATTTGATAAGTAACTAATCTTGAAGCTGGAAAAAATAGGAAGCATCCTAATGAAAATGCGGCTAATCCAGCAATAATCGCCAACTTATAACTATTTTTTTTGATAAAAATTGATGCTGGGATAGCAATCACAAAGTATCCACCGTAAAAAGCACTCTGTACAAAAGCCGTTGCAAAATCACTTAACGAAAAAACAGCTTTAAATTGTGTAATCAAGATATCATTTAAACTAGCCGCAATCGCCCACAGTGCAAATAAAATTGTAACTAAAATAAATTGTAAAGACGGAATCTTATTTAAATAACCATCAGGTTGTTCAATCCACTTGACCTTATCCATGATTCACACCTACGCTTTGACTTTAACTTTTTGATTAAGAAAAGTATCTACCTCTGCCTTCGTTGGCAATGAAGGTTGTGCTCCCATTCTTGTTACCGCAATTGCCGAAACTGCTGAAGCATACGATAAGGAGTCTTGGATTGATTCATCATTAGCCAATCCAAAAGCAAATGCACCAATAAACGAATCTCCTGCTGCCGTGGTATCGATTGCCTTAACTTCATATGAAGGAACTTGAATTTCAACCCGTTTATTTACAAAGTAGCTTCCCTTCTCACCAAGTGTTATCAAAACATTTTGATAACCTTGTCTCAATAATTCTTCAGCACTTTCCTTAACTCCTTCTTGAGAGCTAGTATCGATGCCCGTCAAAAGTTGTGCTTCATGCTCATTTGGTGTCATATAAGTAACAAGTGACGCATAGCGTAAATCTAATTCTTGAGCTGGAGCAGGATTTAGTATTATCACTTTATGATATTTACTTCCTAATTCAATTGCCCGATAGACTGTTTCAATGGGAATTTCTAGTTGTAAAACAATGATATCTGCGCTCTGAACAACTTCCACTAATTCTTCTAAATCATCTGGTTTGAATTGTAAGTTTGCACCTGGAATAACCACTATCCGATTCTTTCCTGAGTCATCTAACTGTGGATTCCCAATACCTGACATGGCTTTATCAGTAAATAAAATATTATCATTTTTAACATTATTAGCTTTTAACGAATTAATTTGATCTCTCCCAAAAGCATCATTTCCAAGTTCTCCTAGCATTTCGACGTTTCCACCTAATCTAGCAGCTGCTATTGCTTGATTAGCTCCTTTACCACCAGTGAATTGATTGAAAGTTTCACCAATAATAGTTTCGCCTTCTTGGCAGAATCTTGCTGACTTGACTACCAAATCTGTCATAAAACTACCAATAACCAAAATTTTTTTCATCATAATCACCCTTTCAATAATCCTTCTTTAAGTAGCCTTTGACCTAGCGCTCCACCAGGATGAAACATAGCAAAATTACGTTCATTAAATCCCTTTAACTCAGACAAGGTTAATGCTAAAGCGTCTCCTGTCGCTAAGACCGCCGTTGAACTTTTAGTCGGAGCTAAATCAAATTGATCAGCCTCACCTACTACTGGTACTTCCAATAAGTAATCCGCTTCTTGAGCTAGATTTGATCTGGAATCTTTTGTCATGGCTATTATTTCAGCTCCAATTCTATGAATTGGTTTGATTGGTGCCAAGGCTTCTTTAGTTTCTCCAGAATTTGAAATGAGAATTACTAAATCACGATTAGTAACCATCCCTAAGTAAGCAGTAAATAACCGACCGTATTGATTTTCTGATTTCTTTCAGAACGCAAAAACACCCGACTTTCTTTCCAGAAAGTCGAGTGCTTTTTCTTCTATAATTGTTGGTTTAGGCTTC
>NZ_RKLY01000059.1 GCF_004745525.1 Companilactobacillus suantsaicola
TGAACCTCCTTGAGAACATTTGAATCTTTGATGGGTAAGACAACTTGTTGCATAAGCTGTTAGTTCCTTTACTTTAAAATTAATTTAGTTGCAGAAAACCTAAAAATCGAATATTATAATGTAGTACGATGGTAAACTTAAAGGAGGCGGATTAGAATGAGTAATACTATTATTAAAAACAAGACAATTTCAACTCGTGTAACACCTGACATTAGTGAACGGGCTAAAGCTAATCTAGCAAAACAAGGGCTAACCGTTTCTGAGTATATACGCTTATCGTTAGTTAAAGCGGCCAATAATGAAGTTCGATTAGTCAGCTTTTTAGATTCTCCAGAAGCCTTAGCCGCTAAAAAAGAAGCAGAAACAGGGCAGGTCAAAAACATTGGTTCATTGACTGACTTTGAAGATTGGATCGATAAGTTAGATGCAAATTAAACAGACCAAATCTTTTGAACGTGAATTAAAAAAACTAGTCAAAAAACATTTCCCAATAACTGTCTTGAAGCCTTGTTTAGAAGCAATTGTTGAACAAGATGTACTTGTTTTGAAACAGATTAAAGATCATGCATTAAAAGGAAATTGGCGTGGCTATCGTGAATTTCACCCTGCCAGATATGGAAACTATGGTAAAAATTATGACGACTGGATTGTTATTTATCAGCTAGATCATGATGAATTGATTTTGTTATTGGTTGCAACTGGCTCCCATGAAATCTTGAATCAATAGCTATAGTTTAGGGGCACTTATTAAAAAATAGATTAAAATAGCCCCCAATATCTATAATGTAGATATTGGGGGCTATTTTAAAAAACGTTTTTGAGGGGTTATTTGTATATTTATAGACCCTAAACAAACATCTTTTGTAAAAACCCTTTTTTCTGTTCTTTCAACAAATCTAACTTACGTTGATGAAGAACGATAGTGTCATCTAACTGTTTGAAGAATGAGCCTATTTTTTGTTGTTCTGAAAGTTCAGGTACCATAATCGACATTTTCGACATTTGCTTACCTGAAACCTCAACAAAAGTAGATCCTGCACCGGTGACTTCCCCATATCGCTTGAGCTCATTAGTTCTTGAAAAAATAAAATAACTATCAAGTTTATTTTGATCAGGAACAATTGATTGAAACCCTTGATTAGTTGTAGCTTCTTTGGCTAATATAGCAGTGTTTCCGATACCAGCACGAGAAGTAAATAAGACGGTTCCTACTGGTAAAATTCGAGCTGAACTCTTCTTTAGACCTAGTTCAGTAATAGTCTTTTTACTTTTACTAACATAACTTTGTTCTCCAATTTCAGCTGGTGCATACCAATCAATATCACCGTCCCAGTATTCAGGGTTCGATGTACTTGGTGTTCCACCACCAACAATATTAGATAATTCCCCTAACTTACGTTCTTCCCAATCATCCGTAAATCCCGGAAACCTTAATTCTGGAACTTTCTTTTTAACTGAATCATCTATTTTCGCCATAGTCCCCACCATTTTCTTGGTTTTTCTTGTTCTTCTATCCTTTTTTGATCTTTGATTTGTTCCTGCAAATTTTCCAACTTCTCTTTAAGAGCGTTCACTTCATCTTTATATTGATTGTCTAAGTGTTTGAATTCTGTTTCCTGTGAGGGCATTTTGAGGGCTTTTAAGTTATCATTTTCCGCCTTGTATTCTTCTAGCAACTTTTTATCTTGCAAGGCTAATCGTTGTTGCTGATCTAGTAACTTATGTAACTCTTTCTTTTCAGATTGAATTTCTGATACTAAATTTCGAAGGAATTTCACTTCATCTTGTCCATCAACCGCATCTTTTTTGTTGTCGTCAACATCATCTTTTTGTTGACGGTATCTTGTTGACGAATTGTTTGAGAACATTGCTTTAATAGCTTTTTGCCCATCAACATCAACGTAAACAGTATTGCCTTTTGTTGATGTAAATTGACGTAAATCGATTGACGCATCTCTTTTTATCTTTTGCCATATAGCCTGCTTTGAAACGCCCAATTCATCAGCAAGTTCTCTAATTGTTTTAGGCATTATTTCCAAACCCCTTTCGGAGTTCAGCAAGTGCTTCTTTTCGTGCTTGATCTCTTATTTTTTTATCGTGCTCGGCCTGTTTATCAGCCAATGCTTGTTTCTCAGTAGAGCCTAAAGTTAGCCCCTTAACCTTGTCAATGGCGCGCCATTTTTCCTGTTCTGTTAATTCACCATTATGCTGAATGTTAAAGAGTTTTTGACGTTCATCTTGAAATTGACCTTGTGAGAAGTCGTTAGCGTCTTTCTTTTCAGGCTTCCAAGTAAAAGAATATCCAATCACTGGTTTCCCGCGGCCTTTACCATATTTTTTTCTAACCGTTAGGCCTCTAAAAAGAGGCGTAAGTTCCTCTTTGATGGGTTTTAAAACGGATTGATTTATATTGCTACTTTTATAGCTTTTAGGGACATCTAATAGCTCGTTAAAGTCTGCAACTGAAAAGTAAGCGTACCCAGTAGTTCTAAATTGTTTTAGTAACCGAAACATGGTTTTTGCGTAGCTACTTTTTAAATCTCTGAATTCTGATAAAGCATAACGAACCCAACTTTCCAGCTCATTTAATAATTTTATAGCTTTGGGGTAAATTTTAATATCAACATAAGGATCATCAGCATGGCCGTTTATCTCAAATTCGGTAAACATAACAAAAAATTCACGATTCAGCCCATCTTTACTACGTCTTCCAAAGCGTAAGCCTAAAATTTTTTGATAAGTACTTTCAATATCGTCAATAAATCGG
>NZ_RKLY01000060.1 GCF_004745525.1 Companilactobacillus suantsaicola
ACTTTTACAATATCCGGCTTTTCGTCCATTAAAAATACCTCACCATTTATTTTGATGAGGTAATCATATCGCTTATTGTGGACCGAGAGAATACGGTCGGTTATTTACTGCTTACGAAATTGCTATGTTATGTTCCGCGTTTATGCTGCAAGTTTAGGAGTAAAAAGTAGCTATGTCCCAAGCTCTTTTTTCTTGTCTTGCGATAAGTGGTATTATTAAAAAATATTATTTTTATGAGGTGTCTCTATGAGTATTAAATTAGTTGCATTTGATATGGACGGAACGTTTTTAAATGATCAGAATACCTACAATCATCAACGTTTTGGTGAAATTTTAAGACAATTACGAGCTAAAAATATTCGTGTTGTGGCAGCTAGTGGTTCTCAATATCAACGCTTACTGGACCAATTTAGTGAGTTCAATTCAGAAATGGATTTTGTCTCACAAAATGGAGCGGCTGTTTACAGTGAAAATCAACCACTTCTGATCAAAGCGATGCCCAAAGATGCCGTGACACAAATTTTGAATGTCATCAATCAAGAGTTTTCACCGAGTGACATTGCGGAACATTTAGTAGTTGGACTCAAATCGGCTTACGTTGATCAAAGTATTTCGCAAGTGGCCTTTGATTTGACTTATCAATATTACAATCATTTACAAAAAATCCCTGATTTGGCTACGATTACGCCCCAAAAATTGCAAGATCAAATCACTAGTATCGGCATAACTTTCCAAGCAGGAGTCGATTTTAAGAAAATGATGGGTAAATTGCGTGGGAAGCTGCCAGACGAATTGTCTAGTCAGACTTCTGGTTTTAATACCGAATTGATCAGTGAAAGTTCCGTCAATAAAGCTAGCGGTTTAAGGGAATTGCAACGTCGTTTTAATATCGCCGATGATGAAATTATGACTTTTGGTGATAATGAAAATGACCTAACAATGCTGAAGATGACGCCATTTGGCTATGTTGTTGACAATGCTGAACAAAAAATTAAAGATCAAGTAACTCATTTCACAGAGTCGAATAATGACGAAGGTGTTTTGAACGTTTTGAATCAGTTAACATAAAAACGCTGTTAGATTTTTATTAAATAATCGTGGTATACCAAAATTCTCTGACATGCAATAATGTGTTGGAGGAAAAGAATAACGATGAAAAAAACACTAATGCTTTTATTTACACTAGTATTTGTTTTACCATTATCCGCTTGCTCTAGTGGTTCAGTGAGTTCAATTAATACTGTGATTACCAAGAAAAATCTCAATACCTGGCAACAACTAACGGCACAATTACCGGTAGTCCAGGCTAATAAAGAGGGCAGTAACCAAGGTTTTACGATAGCCGATTCAATTGGAAAGGAATCAGTGATTGAAGGCACGGTCTACAATCTAAAGAAGCTGAATGTTAAAGCAAATCACGCTCACACACGAGTTTCAGTTCATGTGGACAAAGTGATCAATGGTGATAAGAACCTTCAAAATAAAGTAATTGATTTAGTATTTGATGGAGGAATCACAACTACTAATTCTTGGTATAAGAATAAAAATCAAACTCGTGAAGCCGATCACCACATAATGGTTGAGTATAATCAGAACAAACTTCCTAAAATTGGTTCGAAAGTTGTCGTTGAAGTCAATCCCGTTGATTTAAATGATGAAAGTGGCAATTTAGAGTTGTTACGACAAAATAAAATGGATTTAAATAAAACTTATAATTGGCAAGCTTTAGGTGCTAATTATTCGTTCTAAAAGCAGTCAGAAGTGATGGAAAGTCACACTGGCTGCTTTTTTGATAAATTAATCCATATAAAATATAAAAATATAGATTGTCATATTTATTGTCATTATGTATATCAAACTCGATAATTGACCCAATAAGAGGGAGCAATTACTATGAAAAAAGCTAAACAACAAGAAATTTTTGAATTGGAATCACAAATGCTGACAGACTTAGAAAATGTTTATAACAATTTTGAATTGCAGCCTCGAACTGACTTAAGGGAATTAATTGGTGAGGCAATTGAGCAGATCAAAGAAACTCAAGATATAGATATGGTTTCAGCTTTGTTATGTAGACAAATTACCAAAGCATATTTAGATAACCGTCAGAATTTTCCCAATTCATTGATACAATTGTATTGGCGAATTTTATAATCAAGTTAGCCACCTTAAGAAAAACTAAATAAAAAAACACCAAGACGTAAAAATCAGTTATCATTGGAGTTCCGACACTAACAATGAAAGAGGTTTTTCGT
>NZ_RKLY01000005.1 GCF_004745525.1 Companilactobacillus suantsaicola
CTTGGCTTGCGGCTACTAATAATCTGGCACTCCAATCCTGATAGATCTTAAGTTTTTTTTATTTTTTCGGAGTGGCTAACTTGTTCTTGCAATTTGCGAAGCTAATTTAACACATTTTCGTTACATTTATTATATAATAATTATATTAGATAATGAATTGATAAAAACTCCCAAAGGAGAAGCACATTTTTGTGTTTCTCCTTTTTTTATTGGCGCAAATTTCATGAGGTGTTATTGTTATTATTGTGAAGATTGTAATAAAGCGAATTGAGGGATGACTATGGGTTTGATCAACAAGACTTATCATGGCTTAGGAACAACGATTAACCTGACTGTGGCTGAACCTGCCGGTGCAAAGGAACTGGATGCCGGCTATGAATTGATTCAAAATTTTGAAAATAAATTAACTGTAAATCGAGATATTTCTGAAGTTATGTCGATTAATCACAATGCTGGTGTTGCTCCAGTGGCGGTACCGGAAGATACTTATCAATTGGTTAAACGGGCCGTTTTGGTCAGTCGTAAGCATCTAGGCTTTAACGTGGCAATTGGTCCATTGGTTAAATTGTGGAAAATTGGTTTTAAAGGAGCTAATAAGCCTAGTGATGACGATATCAAACAACGTCTCGAAATTATTGATCCTGAGCGAATCGTTTTAGATGATGACAAGCGTTCAGTTTATTTGGATGACTCGGGGATGGAAATTGATCTTGGCGGGATTGCCAAAGGGTACATCGCTGATAAAATTAAAGAATTGTGGCTTAAAATGGGTGTAACTTCTGGCATCATCGACCTCGGTGGGAATGTCTTATTAGTTGGTAACAGTCAACATCCAGATGGGATGTGGAACATTGGGATTCAAAATCCAATCAGGGAACGCAATGTGTCGCTGGGAGTACTGCATACAGCTGCTAAATCGATTGGTACTTCGGGGATTTATGAGCGTAAATTGGTGATTGACGGGCATGAGTATCATCACATGTTTGATTCAAAAACCGGGTACCCGATTAAAAATAATTTGGCTAGTGTGACGATTGTTAGTGATTTATCAATCGACGGTGAAATCTGGTCGACAATTGGATTTTATCAAGGTATAGAAAACGGTTCCAAATTAATTGAAAAACAGCCTGGGGTAGAAGCAATTTTTATCACGAAGAACCTTCAATGCTTTGTTACTAGTGGGTTAAGAGATAAATTTAGACTGATATAATATGATATATTAAAAGTATTCCAAAAATAGATTGATTTATTATGTGAATAAATTTACAATAAACTAGTAAGATAATATTATGAATAAGGTGATTGGTGATTATGAATAAATTTGTTGCTATTGTTGGCTCGAATTCACAGAAGTCAACTAACCGTGATTTGTTGAAATATATGAAGAGACATTTTCAGTCAAAGGCTGAGATCGAACTTGTGGAAATTTCAGGATTGCCTTTATACAAGAAGACTCCGGATGAATTTGTTCCTCAAGAAGCTTTGGACATTGCCAAAAAAATTGAGGCCAGCGATGGGGTAATTATTGCGACTCCTGAATATGACCACTCAATTCCCGCTGTTTTGTCGAGCGCTTTGGCTTGGTTGTCATATGGAATTCATCCCTTGGTTGATAAGCCAGTGATGATTACCGGAGCTTCGTATGGTTCACTTGGTTCATCTCGTGCTCAAGCACAATTGCGTCAAATTCTAGATTCACCTGAAATAAAAGCTCGTATCATGCCTAGTTCAGAATTCTTGTTGGGACATTCACTACAAGCATTCGATGAGGATGGCAATTTGAAAGATAAAAAGGTTGTCGAACAATTAGATGGTCTTTTCCAAGACTTCTTACAATTCGTTAATATTGCCAAACAATTAAATAACGCTAATGATGTTAACAAACAAAAAGCTGAAGAATTTTCTTGGGATAAAGACTAGGAGGGTAAATTATGAAATTAGTAGGTATCGCCGGCTCAATCGCTGACCAATCATACAATCGTACACTGTTGAATTTTATTGCTAAACACTGCAAAGGTATCGTTGACATTGAGGTTTTAAATATCAATGATGTACCAATGTTTAGCCAGGACAATGATCAAACCAATACACCAGTTATTCAAAATCTAAGTGCAAAAATTAAAGCTGCTGACGGAATAATTATCGCTACTCCAGAACACAATCACACAGTTCCCGCGGCTTTGAAGAATGTTATCGAATGGTTGTCCTACAAGGTTCATCCTTTCGATGGCAAACCAGTTATGATCGTGGGCGCTTCTTATCACGTTCAAGGCTCATCTCGTGCACAATTGCATCTTCGTCAAATTTTGGAAGCACCCGGAGTTAATGCTATCGTCCTACCTGGGAATGAATTCTTATTGGGTGATGTCAAAACTGCCTTTGACGACAATGGGAATTTAAAAGATGAGGGTACAGTGAAGTTCCTCGATTCAACGGTTAAGAAGTTTATTAAATTTGCGAAGGTGATCAACATGATTGACAAAACTGACGATTATGAAACAGAAGACCTTACAGCTTCAGGCAAAGCGGACACAACAGTTGAAGGTGTCGATATGAAAGCTGACGACTGGTTGGATCAAGCAGCTAAGAAGGTAAATGCAGTCGAAGGTGACACGTACGTTAAATTGGACAGTGGTTTACTAACAGTTAACCAATTAAACTACATGTTGAAGACGACACCAATCGAATTGTCGTATGTCGATGAAAATAACCAATTCATCTATTACAATCACTTCTTGCCAACAGAAAAGATGCTAGCTAAGAGAACTCCAGCTCAAGTCGGAGACCCACTAGCAGACGTCCATCCCGATGTAGCAAGAGTAATCAAGCACGTTAAACAAGTAATCAGTATTTTAAGATCAGGCAAACAAGACCTAGTTTCGATGCCAGTACCTGGAAATAACGAAACAAAACACATCATGCATTATTACAAAGCAATGCATGATGAAGAAGGCAACTACAAAGGTGTTAACGAATGGGTCTTAGATTTGATGCCAATTGTTAACGAGTACTTAAAAGAAACTGGCCAAATGCTAGTTCCAGATCCAAATAAGAAAGTTGACGCTACAGCCGGAGCTTCTAAAAAAGACGATGCCCCACAAGCTCCAACACCAGCAGCAAAACCAGAAGTAGATGCAACAAGCGGAGCTTCTGAACACTAATTTCTTGTTAGTTTGTTTGGTGAAGTATGCCGCCCTCCGCAACAAAGCTGATTGGGCTGGAACGCCCTGGGCACTATTTTGAGCTTTTGCACAGTTCGCAAAATCTCAAAAGTAGGCCTTATTCTAAGCGCTAAAGCGCTAAGAATAATTTCAGGGCTGAGCCAATCAGCTTTGTTGCTCCGGTGCTGAATAATGGATCTATGATTTATTTGATTTCCATTTTTTTAGAAATAGGTATTCTATTGGAATTAACCTATGTTCTTATATTTATAGAATTGGAATTTTAATTGGCGTCACGCTATTTTTGAAAACGACTCTTGGAGGGAGGAGCTTGTCGCTCCGAGTTAAATTTCAGTTCTATGAGTTATTTATTTTCTGTTCGGTTAGGAATGATAGTTCTATTTTGATATGGAATTTAGTATTTGAATAGATTATTGTATTTCCTCTATTTAAAATAAGTTTAATAAAAAAAGGGATGTTACTGGATACAGCATTTTACTGTGATCCAAGTAATATCCTTTTATTTTTGAATAAATTTAGAAAAGAAGTTCAATAACGAATCCCAACTATAAATCAGTTCCGCACACAATTTGAATAGAAATTATATCCATAAAAATTCACGGAGATAACTGCATAGAATCAGGATCCAGTCTGGGGCACAAGCCCTGTGATGACTCAGCCGCCAAATTCTTGTTGGTGCTTTAGCACCTACAAGAAGACCTAGTTTTGAGATTTTGCGTACTTTGCAAAAGCTCAAAATAGTGCCGGCAGCGTTCCAGCTCATCACAGGGGTTGTGCGGAAGACGGCAATTTAACGCCTAGCCAAACTAAGGAACAAGTTCTATTCATCAACCACTAAAAGAGCAAAAAAAAAGCTCACCTGAGGGGGGATGAGCTCGTTTTCGCTACAATGGAGTAGCAGCATTACCAGTAGTGAAAGGATAAAGATATGAACGCTTATGAGGGTTTCCAAATTTATAAATATAGAGGGATTTGTTAATTAATTAATGAAAGCATTCAAAGTAAATTATTGTAATGGGATACCATTCATTGAATGAGGGGGTCAATGAATGGTTTTTTGTGAGTTTACGATATGAGGATGTATCGCAATTTTTTAAGAGTTAAAAAGGAAGGAATTGCGATTCATATCTTTACCCCTTTCACAGTTATAAATATAGCACATATGTTTAAACATGTTAATCCATAATAGAAAAAAATTTTTATTGAAAATTAAAATAAAAATTAATGTTGATAAATTGACAATTTTTTTAATATGTACTTAAAACAAGACAAAAAAAGAAGCTCACCTGAGGGGGGATGAGCTTGTCTTTTGCTACACTGTAGCAGCATTACCAGTAGTGTCGGGGATAATAGATACAAATTTATTTGTAATGAGTTTCCAATAGTCAAATAGAAGGATTTTTTATTAAGTGGAAAGCATTCAAAGTAAATTATTGTAATGGAATTAATTATTAAAAGTAGGCTGTTTGAGGGGGGACAACTTATTTTTAGTAATTCGATTAGATTTTGGTCGTAATATGAGGATGTATTACAACTGTTATTAAGAGTAATAAAGGAGGAATCACATTGGATTCATATCTTTATCCCTTTCACAGTTATAAATATACACCATGTGTTTAAACATATACGTTCAGATTTTGTAAAAAAATTTGTTTGTTTTTAATATCACAATGTTTATATTTAATTAATAAAAAGTATAGTTATTTTTATAAAATGTTGCTGAATTAGATCAAAAAAACGTGGTCAATTAATTAGATGAAGAATTAGAGATTGAGAAATAATTTTGTAATTAAATAGAACTAATCTGTGAATGCTATTCGTATAAATGACGATTTTAGGCAAAAAAAAAAACAGCTCATCTTGGGGGGACGAGCTTGTTTTTTTGCGCTAAATTGATAGCGGCATTACCAGTAGTGTCGGGGGTACGATATGAATGCTTGTGAGGTTTCCATGTTTGTCAAATAGAGAGGGATTTGTTAATTAATGAAAGCATTCAAAGTAAATTATTGTAATGGGATAACGCATTTGACTGAATAAGAATTGATTGAGGGGGGGCAATTCTTATTAATTATGCGTAGTAAGCTTAGTAAGGTTACGATATGAGGATGTGTATCGCAAACCTTTCATTAAGAGTTAAAAAGGAAGGAATTGCACTTACATATCGTTACCCCTTTCACAGTTACTAATATACCACATGTGTTTAAACAATTAAATTCATTTTTGAAAAAAATATTTATTTATTTTTAATAGCACAAATTTTATAAATAGGCGGATAATAACGGTATCATAAAATTTTTGATTTTATTGATAGTTAATACACAAAGTTCGAAATTGTGAGGTTTAAAAACGAATTTATTAACGATTATAAGTGAAATATATAAATAAAATATATTTTTTTAAATATTTCGTAATCGCTTTCAATGAGTTCGTGAATAAATTATAATAATAAGAAAAAAGGATGGTGTCTATTTATGAAAGTAAGTATTGTGGGTTGTACTCATGCGGGAACTTTTTCAGCAATGAACATTTTGAAGGAACATCCCGACTGGGAAGTTTCAGTTTTTGAGCGTAATGATAATTTATCTTTCCTATCATGTGGGATTGCACTTTGGGTGAGTGATCGTGTATCTGATCCTAATAAGATGTTTTATGCTTCACCAGATGCATTGAGCGATTTGGGCGCACACATGTACATGAAACATGATGTAACAGATATCGACTTTGATAACAAGAAATTGTCAGTGAAGAACTTAACTAGTGGGGAAACTTTTGAACAAGACTACGACAAATTAGTTATCACAACAGGTTCTGCACCAATCATCCCTCCAATTCCTGGCATCGACTCAAAACGAGTAATGCTTTGCAAGAACTGGACTAACGCCAATGAATTGAAAGAAAATGCTAGTGGTATCAAGAGTGCTATCGTTATCGGTGCCGGTTATATCGGAGCTGAATTAGCTGAAGGATACGCAACTCTAGGCAAAGAAACAACTTTGATCGATGCCTTGCCAGATGTACTAGCTAAGAACCTTGATCCAAACATGTCCGCAATTGCTGAAAAGGACTACCGTGACAACGGAGTAACTTTAGGCTTGAGCGAAAAAGTTCAATCATTTGAAGAAACAGATCATAGTGTAATTGTAAAAACAGATAAAAATACTTATGAAGCCGATATTGCGGTAATGTGCGTTGGCTTCCGTCCTAATACAAAGATGTTCGCTGACAAGTTCGAAACACTTCCAAATGGCGCATTGATTGTCGACAAGTACATGCACACAAGTATTCCCGACGTCTATTCTGCTGGGGATGCTGCAAGTGTCCACTACAATCCAACGGGTGATAACCAATACATTCCTTTAGCTACTAACTCAGTTCGCCAAGGAATCTTAGTTGGGAAAAATATCGAGAAGGACACTGCCGCATATATGGGGACCCAAGCTAGTTCAGCGGTTGAATTATTTGGTAGAACATACGCAGCTAGTGGGTTGACCAAAACTCATGCCGATGTATTAGGTAAAAAAGTTGAAGAAGTCAGCTTAGAAGATAATTACCGTCCTGAATTCATGTTGAGCACAACTCCAGTCTTAATGAATCTCGTTTGGGACCCAGAAACAAGACAAGTTCTAGGTGGCGCCCTAACAAGTATGTACGACGTATCACAATCAGCTAACTTGTTGTCATTAGCAATTCAAAAGAAAGTTACAATTGACGAACTATCAATGGTAGACTTCCTCTTCCAACCAAACTATGACAAACCAGTCAACTATGTCAGTGCTTTGGCCGGAGCTGCTGTGGAAAAAGCTGATAAATAATACTTTTGTTCCATTAATTCTAAATTTAAATGAATACTGTAATAGGGGTCTAACCGATTCTTTATTACAGTATTTTTTGTTTAGTCTATTCGAAAGTAAAGAACACTAAACTTCATAGATTATTCTTATTTTGATAAAAGTATTTTCATACAACCAAGTTATTATGTATACATAGTCAAATATGGCTATACAAAAAACGAGGTGAAGCATATGAAAAAACATCCCTTTCTCGTTCTTACGGGTGTCTCAGTTTTAGCAACAGTTTGCACAAAGGTAATCAGAAACCGTAATGCAAAAAGATTTTTAAACTAACAAAAATACAACAACGAACACATTCAAAATACATTCAAATAACTAATTAACCATTTAATTAATCAAATCAGAGGTAAATTTTATGAAAAACGATCAAAACATGGGCTTGCTTACGCAAGCCTTTTTTGTGTTTAACAGCTTATAATTTTACTTATACCGCAATTTTTCATATCATTTTGGTGGGTTCTTTTATCGTTTGGTAATAGAAGTACGAAGATATTTTATTGGTGTTATTTTTCATTAAATATAATTCTATTGTGATCGAATTAAGTGGATAAAAAATCTAACTCTCTATTTAGTCTGGAGCACAAGCCCTGTGATGACTCAGCTGCCAAATTATTCTTAGCAATTTATTGCTTAGAATAAGGCCAAGCTTTGAGATTTTGCGTACTTTGCAAAAGCTCAAAGTTGTGCCGGCATTCCAGCCCATCACAGGGCTTGTGCGGAAGACTGCAATTAACCACGCCAAAAGAACCTCTTGATGATAGGAGAAAAACTATGAATAAACGTCGGTTATTTTATTATTCTGGTGCGTTTTTGATTAATTTGGCAATTGTGTCGCTGATTTTTGCTTACTCGAATTTAGTTCCGTTTGGAACTAATAATTTTTTGAGTAGCGATTTGGGAACACAGTATTTAACTTTTCTGACTGAACTTAGACGGCAGTTGGTTTCTGGCAACTTGCATTTCTACTTATTCAGTCAATCATTAGGTGATAACTTTTTCCCAGTCATGAGTTATTACTTACTTTCGCCGTTTAATTTGTTATTAGTCTTCTTCAGTTCGAAAAATATTCCTGTGGCGGCTGATATTTTGATTATGCTCAAGATTTCCACCATGGGTGTCACGATGGGCTATTTTCTCAGATCGTATTTCAAAAAATATGATGCAGTTAACTTGTTATTCACAATTGCTTACAGTTTCTGTGGATTCGTGGCGTCTTATTTTTATGACCTGATGTGGTTGGATGCTTTGATCATGTTGCCATTGGTTGCGGTCGGTGTGATGAAGGTCATCAAAGAGCAGAAGTATCTGCTTTATTATTTCTCAATTCTTTTCGCAATTATTTTTAATTACTATTTAGGCTACATGCTGTGTATTTTCTCTGTTTGTTTTTTCATCTTTATCGGTTTTGAAGAACGACTATTTCAGAAGCGTGACAAGTGGTTAGTAATTCGCCACTATCTAATTGTTTCAATTTTGGCTGGTTTGAATTCGGCAGTTGTCTTGATTCCGACTTTGGTGGGGATGTTGAAGACAGCTAAGACTTCATTTAATGTGCTCAACTACTTGCCGTCCGCTCGATTCGGTTTGGAAGCTTTAACGGAATTGGGAATCGGTGGCAACAGTTACAGTCAGCGGCTTGAACACGGGCCATCGGTTTTTATGACGTCGATGGTGCTGATTTTATTGTTGAGTTATTTCTTGAGTAAAAAAATTGTTAACCGTGATAAGCAAAACGCCGTTTTCCTACTGGGAATCTTGCTGGTAAGTATGTTTGTGACAACTTTTAATACGATGTGGCACATGTTTCAAAATCCGGCCGGCTTTCCGTTTAGAAATAGTTTCATCTTTTCATTTGCCTGTATTTTTATTGCGGCGAAGGCATATCAAAACGGCGTTATAACGCAGACTGAAACAATCGTCAAAAGTAGCTGTTTAGCAGGGGCTTTGTTGAGTATCGGTTACTTAACTTTGTGGCTGTTGCCAAAGACTATCAGTCAATTAGGATTTGATCAGTTGAGCGGCAATATCAATGGCAATTATTATTGGTTGAGTTTACTGTGCATCGTTCTTTCGGGATTTTTCTTAGTGATGATCAAGTATAATCGTAAGTACAGTTTGTTGCTATTTATAGTAGTTACTTTTGAAGTTACCGCCAATTTTACGTCAGTTATGGCGACTGCAAATTTTGGTAATCAGGCAATTTATCAAGCTGAATTCGACCAAGAAAACAAAATTTTACAAGAGGTCAAAGATAGAAGTCACTTAGGACATCGAATTATCGTTTCCAAGTCTGGTTTGAATCGAGCCTTTCCGGAAAAGTACAATAATTATAACGATCCGATTTTGTTTAATATCAATGGCCTCAGCTTGTATAGCTCAACTTTGAATCAGGATACGTTACAGATGATGCAGGATTTAGGGTATTATAGTTTAAATGTTCGTCGAGTCAGTTATTTTGGTGGAACCAAGATCACCAATGCACTTCTCGGTGTTTATTATCAAGTTCGGCAGTGGAACAAACACTATTATGTTGAGGAAAACTATCATGCGCCGACCTTAGGCTTTTTGGTAAATAAAGATATTTATCATTTTAAGATGAAAAAAGGTCAGGCTTTGTCCAATCAAGATCGACTTTGGCAAGCAATCAACGGCAGTAGTGCTGAGTATTTGAAGAATGTTCTGTTGACGAGCATGCAGCAATCGAGTGTCAATCATCAAAAAAGCTACACTTACCAGCTAGTTCCACGAGCAACGGGACCGTTATACTTTAATGTAACGCCGTTTAATTTTAATGCAGAAAAAATCTACGTCAACAATAAACGAGTCAAACCGGCGCACATCAATGTTTACAAGAGTGCCACTTTGAAGCTGGGGACTTTTAAACGGAATCAAAAGGTTAAGGTCCAAATTTTGGCGAAGCAGTCACTGAATGTGAATCCCGGAAACTTCATGTCACTTGATCAGAAGAAATTTAATTTAACGACTGATAAACTTAAACGGAATTCACTCAACATTAAATCGGACTTGAATCACGATACCGTAAGAGGCACGATAAATGTTAAGCAGGCGAGTCCTTTGTTGTTGAGTATCCCTTATGATGATGGTTGGAGTGCCAAGGTTGACGGTCAAACAGTCCAGATTCATAAAGTCGCTTCTGATTTAATGGCGATTGATTTAAAGAAAGGGAATCATCAAGTCACTTTGGACTATCAAGTTCCCGGCTTGAAACTTGGTTGGGTGATTTCTATCACTGCGATTATTTTGTTTATTGGCTTTTTGCTGATAGAAAAGTCAAATATTAGATTTAAAACATTTAATAAAAAGTCTAATAGAACTAAATTATAAAAAATCTTACGGAAACATTTGCAAAATTCTGTAGATGTTATAAGATTCTGATATGAAACGTTTACATAAAAAATGGGGTGAAACGATGTCTAATGAATATATTATGGCGATCGATGAAGGAACGACGAGTACTCGGGCCATTATCTTCGACCAAAAAGGAACTAAAATCGCCGATGCTCAACGTGAATTCACGCAATACTTTCCTGAACCGGGCTGGGTAGAACACGATGCTAACGAAATTTGGAACGCGGTCCAATCTACTATTGCCAACGTCTTTATTGAATCTGGTATCAAACCGGACCAAATCAAAGGAATCGGGATCACTAATCAACGTGAAACGACGGTCGTTTGGGACAAGGAAACTGGTTTGCCAATTTATAACGCTATCGTTTGGCAAAGTCGACAAACTTCTGACATTGCTGAAAAATTAGCTGGTCGTGGATACGGTGAGATGATTCACGAAAAGACTGGTTTATTGATTGATCCTTACTTCTCAGCCACAAAGATCCGTTGGATTCTCGATCACGTCAAAGGTGCTCAAAAGCGGGCTGAAGATGGCGAATTGCTTTTTGGAACGATCGACAGTTGGTTACTTTGGAAGTTATCCGGTGGAGCAGCCCATGTGACTGATTACTCGAATGCCAGCCGGACAATGTTATTTAATATTCACTCATTGGAGTGGGACAAAGATATTTTAAGAATTTTGAACATTCCTCAAGCAATGCTACCGGAAGTTCGTCCTAATTCTGAAGTCTATGCTAAAACTAAGGATTATCACTTCTATGGTTCAGAAGTGCCGATTTCAGGGATGGTTGGAGATCAACAGGCGGCCTTGTTTGGACAAATGGCGTTTGAACCAGGAATGGTCAAGAATACTTATGGTACCGGAGCTTTTATCGTGATGAATACGGGTGAAAAACCGCAATTATCTGACAACAATTTGTTGACGACAATTGCTTATGGTATCAATAATCGAGTTTATTACGCTCTGGAAGGTAGTATCTTCGTTGCTGGTTCAGCCATTCAATGGTTGCGTGATGCAATGAATTTAGTTGACTCGGCTCCTGAATCAGAAGCGGCTGCACTTTCTTCAAAGGATCAAGATGAAGTTTATGTAGTACCGGCCTTTACTGGCTTAGGTGCACCTTATTGGGATGCGGATGCTCGTGGGGCTGTCTTTGGTTTGACTCGTGGGACGACTAAAAACGACTTTATCAAAGCAACTTTGCAGTCACTAGCTTATCAATCACGTGACGTTATCGAAACGATGAAAAAAGATACCGGAATTGATATTCCAACTTTGAAAGTTGATGGTGGAGCAGCTAATAACCGTTACTTGATGCAATTTCAAGCTGATATCCTGCAAACGCCAGTCCAACGTGCTAAAGATTTGGAGACGACAGCCTTAGGTGCCGCATTTTTAGCTGGACTAGCAGTTGGTTATTGGGATAATCTAGAAGATATCAAGCAACAATACGCTACTGGAGCTACGTTTGAACCAGATATGGAAAAAGATCGTGCAGATTTTCTATACGAAGGTTGGCGTGAAGCTGTCAGTGCAACGAGAAAATTTAAACATAAAGCAACTAAGTAAGGCCACGCCTTTTTTGTTGTGTGGGAGTAAATAATGGATAAAGAATACATTTTAGCGATTGATGAGGGAACAACTACTGCTAGAGCGATTATTTTTGATCATGAAGGCAAACAGGTTGCTATCGCCAGACATCCCATTAGACAAATTTTACCTAACCCCGGTTGGGTCGAACACGAACCCAATGAGATTTGGAATGCCATTCAAACAACGATTGCCACCGCATTGATCGATTCTGGTATCAAGCCTAAACAGATCAAAGCGATTGGAATTGCTAGTCAACGTGAAACGACGGTCGTTTGGGATAAAAAGACCGGTTTGCCGATCTATAACGCTATCGTCTGGCAAAGTCGGCAGACAGCCAATTTAGCTAACGACTTGATCAAGCAAGGTTATAAGGAAGAGATTCATCAAAAAACTGGTTTGATCATCAGCCCTTATTTCTCAGCGACAAAGATTCGTTGGATCTTGGATCATGTCAAAGGCGCTCAGGAAAAAGCTGAAAACGGTGAACTTTTGTTTGGAACAATCAACACATGGTTATTGTGGAAATTGACAGATGGTGAAAGCTTCCTAACTGATGCCGCTAACGCTAGTCGAACGATGTTATTCAATATCAACACGTTAGAATGGGATGAAGATTTATTAAAAATCTTTAATATTCCTAAGAAAATGCTTCCAGAAGTTAAATCTAACTCCGAAATTTTTGGCGTGACACAAAATTATCAATTTTATGGATCAGAAGTTCCCATTTCGGGGATGACGGGTTCGCAACAAGCTTCGTTATTTGGACAGATGGCCTTTGAACCGGGGATGGTCAAGAACACTTATGGAACGGGTGCATTTGCGGTCATGAATACCGGCAATAAGCCTGCTTTGTCTGATAACAACCTTTTGACGACGATTGCTTATAGTCTTAACGGTGAGGTCAAATATGCCTTAGAAGGCTCTGTATTCGTCGCTGGAGCGGCTTTACAGTGGTTAAGGGATGAGATGGATC
Organism: Companilactobacillus suantsaicola; assembly: GCF_004745525.1. Lineage (GTDB taxonomy): Bacteria > Bacillota > Bacilli > Lactobacillales > Lactobacillaceae > Companilactobacillus > Companilactobacillus suantsaicola. Next base: position 12,970 of record NZ_RKLY01000005.1, read on the forward strand.
TAATTGACAGTACTCCTGAAACTTCAGACGCTGCCAAACAATCAACCGACATGGATGAAGTCTACGTTGTACCAGCTTTTGCTGGCTTAGGTGCTCCTTATTGGGATAATCACGCTCACGGAACGATTTTTGGCTTAACTCGTGGCACAACGGACAAGGATATTATCAAGGCAACACTACAGGCAATCGCCTATCAGACCAAAGATATTATTGAAACGATGCGCTCTGACGCTAAGATGCCAATTGAGCTCTTAAAGGTTGATGGGGCAGCTACCGCCAACGAATATTTGATGCAATTTCAAGCTGATATTTTAGGAATCGACTTGCAAAGGTCCTCAGAATTAGAGACTACTTCCTTAGGAGTTGCTTTCATGGCAGGATTAGGAGTCGGTTTCTGGAAAGATTTGGACGATATTAAAAAGAATTATCAAGTCGGTAAGACTTATCACGCTCAAATGTCAGAAAAGAAGCGTTTAGATCTCTATGATGGCTGGCAAAAAGCGGTTTCAGCAACGATGGCATTCAAACACAATGGTTAATATTTATAAGAGTCTATCTTAAAAGGCTCTTATTTTTTTTTGTTGATATAAAAGCAATCCGGTACTTTTTATTAAAAACACTTTGACATGAGTTTTTGAAAAGTTTAATATTAATACATCTTTGTGTAATGTGAGGAGAAATTTTTAATGGATAAGAAAGCAGACCGAGGATTTTTCGGTCAACCTAAAGGGTTGCGTACGCTGTTCTTAACTGAATTTTGGGAGAGATTCAGTTATTACGGTATGCGTGCCATTCTGTTGTACTACATGTACTATGCTGTCACTAAAGGCGGTTTGGGCATGGATCGTACAACAGCAGCCTCTGTTATGTCCATTTATGGTTCACTAGTTTATATGTCTAGTGTGCTAGGTGGATTTATCAGTGACAGATTTATGGGAGCCAGAAGAACTGTCTTCTGGGGTGGTGTTGCCATTATGTTTGGTCACATCGTCTTGTCGCTTCCAATTGGAGAAACTGGTTTATTCGTTTCTATTGGACTTATCGTCCTAGGTACCGGACTATTGAAGCCAAACGTATCCGAAATGGTTGGTGGATTATATACTGAAGGAGATCCAAGACGTGATTCTGGATTCAGTATTTATGTCATGGGTATCAACTTAGGCTCATTGTTTGCTCCACCAGCAGTTACTTTTATGTGGAAAGGTATTAGTTTCCACGCGGGATTCTCATTAGCTGCTATTGGTATGTTTATTGGATTGATTGTTTACTGGTGGGACGGACGTAAGTATCTTCCTAAAGAAAGCTTACAAGCCCCAGATCCAATTACTGATGAGGAACGTAGTAAGTTCTTCAGACGTCTAATCATCGCATTAGTCGCCATCGTTGTAATTGTCGTCGTAATGATCTTTACGCACGCCTTTACAATCGACAATATCATCTTGATCATCAGTATCTTAGGTATTGCCTTGCCGGTTGGATACTTCATCATGATGTTAACAAGTAAGAAAGTTACTAAGATTGAAAGATCACGAGTACTGGCTTACATCCCATTGTTCATCGCTGCGATGATCTTCTGGGCAATTGAAGAACAAGGTTCAGTTGTTTTGGCATTATTTGCTGCCGAACAAACACAATTGAACTTTGCCGGATTCCACTTGGCACCATCACAGTTCCAAATGTTGAACCCATTCTTCATCATCATCTATACACCAATCTTTGCTTGGTTATGGATCAAACTTGGCAAACGCCAACCATCATCACCATCTAAATTCTGGATGGGACTAATCGCAACAGCTATTTCTTACTTCGTGTTAATTATTCCATTGATGGGATTAGCACCAGGCGGAAAAGTTAGTCCACTTTGGCTAGTATTGAGTTGGGGAATCATCGAAATTGGTGAAATGTTGATCTCACCAGTTGGATTGTCAGCCACAACAAAACTTGCACCAAAAGCCTTCGCTGGTCAAATGATGAGTATGTGGTTCTTAGCCGACTCAGCCGGACAAGCAGCCAACGCTCAATTAGTTAAATTGTTCGTTCCAGGAGACCCACAAAACGAAATGATGTTCTTCGGCGTTACAGGAATTGTAACGTTGGTAGCAGCATTAGTATTGATTTTGTTCGTGCCTAGAATTAAGAAATTGATGGGTGGAGTAAACTAGAGCAGAGCGTGTAGCAGGGGCGGTCAGCTCCCGGAGGATAACGTAATTTCACGAATTGCCCGTCGAACTTTACGGGTGAGTTGGGAAATTTTGTTATCTCGGAGGGAGTTGCCCCTGCGGAACGCGTTTTAGCTATTCCGCATAGAACAATGGTTCTTTTCAAAAAGAACAACACTAATCAGTCAAAATAAGAAAAAATACCTCGTTAACTGTTTCTTTTCAGGAATAGTGGACGAGGTATTTTTGTGTTTAGTCCTTTTGGATTGGTGGTGGATGAATGCCGTCTTCCACAACAGCTCTGGGAAACGCTGGAGAATGTGCGCACGACTTGAAGCCTTTTTCAAACCCGGAAAAATTCTCCAAGCTCGGCCTTCTAGTAAGCGATGAATCGCTAACTAGAATTTGACGGCTGAGCATTTCCCAGAGCTGTTGCTCCAGACTAGATAACGACATTTTTACTTTATATCGGTGGATTTGGAGTGGGAAAGCAGCATCTATTTGAGGTTGGTGTTAAATTGTTAGATAGTCTGGATACGGTTTTGGGATGAGGAAAACTTTTATGGAAGAAGATTGCTGTAATGGGATTAATGACTATCCGTGATTAGAAAAGCATCGTTATAACGCATGGAAGGCGTTTGATTTCAAAACGGAAAAAGAATCTGGCTTATTTCTAGGTAGAATTAAACCATGAAAAACTAAAATCAAAAGAGCCTTAATGACTTTTTGAAATAATTATTTTATTGGCACATCTTAATTTCGTTTTAAACAGAGACACACAATAACCCCTAAAACATTAACTCCCACACAAAAAAATAGAAGAACTATTTCTAAATAAAGGGAAAGCAAATAAAAATAAACCAGAAATTCAGTCCGGAGCACAAGCCCTGTGATGACTCAGCCGCCAAATTCTTGTTAGTGCTTTAGCACTTACAAGAAGACCTAGTTTTGAGATTTTGCGTACTTTGCAAAAGCTCAAAATAGCGTCGGCAGCGTTCCAGCTCATCACAGGGCTTGTGCGGAGGACGGCATACTACTACAACTAAAAAAAGAACTTCCACTACCAAAAATATAATTTTTTTCAATTTTCCCTTGAAATGGTCATTGATTTTCGGTAGTATTATTAAGTCGAATGAATGACGTAGCAACTCATGGAGGGGTAGCGAAGTCTGGCTAAACGCGGCGGACTGTAAATCCGCTCCTTCGGGTTCGGTGGTTCGAATCCACTCCCCTCCATTCATTGGGTTATAGCCAAGCGGTAAGGCAATGGACTTTGACTCCATCATGCGCTGGTTCGAATCCAGCTAACCCAATAAATGCAAAAGGCAAAATTCTGAATATGAATTTTGCCTTTTTATTTTTCTAATTTTTAGACCAGTTCTTAATTTTTATATGAAATACTGTATAATTAATGGAAGTAATGCGCATAAAGGAGTGCCAATTTAAAATGAAGGTACCAGTATATATACAAATTCACAATGAAATAAGAAAAGAAATCGAATCTGGCAAGTGGAGTGTTGGGGAGAGAATCCCTTCAGAAAGACAGCTTTCACAAGACTTCAACGTCAGTCGAATGACACTAAGACAAGCAATTCAAACATTAGTTGATGAGGGAATCCTTCAAAGACAAGTCGGTTCAGGAACTTATGTAGCAAGTAGTAAAGTTCAAGAAAAGATGTCTGGAACAACTAGTTTTACGGAAATCACCGAAAGCCAGGGGAAACATCCTTCAAGTAAGACTGTTTCTTATCACGTGGCTGATCCCTCAATCAGTGAAATGGAAAAATTGAAGTTAGCAGATGGCGACCAAATTTTACGAATGGAAAGAATTCGTTATGCGGATAACCAACCAATTTGTTTCGAAGTCGCAACGATTCCAATTTCAATCGTGAAGTCTTTGGATAAAGAAGACATTACGTCTTCTCTATATAAAGCACTTGAAAATAAGGCGGGATTGAAGTTGGGTGACGCAACTCAAACTGTTTCTGCAATTTTAGCTTCAGAAAAAATTGCTAACTTTTTGAATGTTAAGCGTGGTTCTGCTATCTTACGAGTTAGACAAGTAACGACTCTTGATGATGATCGGCCATTTGAATATGTTCGTTCACAATATGCAGGGGATCGTTTCGAATTTTATCTAGAAAGATAATCTTTTTTTAATGTAACAATGATTATCTTTAAATTTCGATTTAAGGTACTATATTATTTAACATGTTTTTAAATCTTTAACTGGGAGTCACCACTATGCAAAGTTTTATTAAAAAGTACAGCATTTTCTTAATGTTGTACATCGTCTTTCAACCGGTACTAGATGCAGTTACTGGATTGATGACTCAAGCACATATGAACGTTTCGTTTGGGGTATTGATTCGTATGGCCGTTATGGCGGTTACGGTGTTCTATCTGTTACTTTTCTTAGTCTTGAATCGCGATAATCGACACGGTTTTATGGTTATGGGGTATTTTGTCGTTTTAGGACTAGTTTCCGCCATCAGTATGATAATTAATTACAAGACGAAGACATTATTTGTAACATCACTTGAAATTTCAACTTTAGCTAAAAGTTTGTACTATCCAATAATGTTGTTAGCTTACTTCTATGCCTTTGAAGAATTGGCTGAGGATCGTATTATCAACCGATTTTTCCCAAAGGTAATTTTTATTGCGATCAATATCATCAGTGTAATTATGATAATTGCTCACTTTACTAACACAAGTTTCAGCTCGTATTCATATTATAAATTAGGTGAGAGTGGTTGGTTCTTTGCGGCCAATGAACTAAGTGCCATCGTTTCAATCACTTTCCCAATTATGATTTGGTATGCACTGAAAAAAATTAACATTTGGCAACGACTTTATTACTGGATCTCAATCATTTTAGCAGTCTACTCAGCATTACTAATAGGAACTAAAGGTTCACTACTAGCCTTGTTATTCAGTTTGTGCATGGGAATTCTAGCTAGCGTGATTCAATTCTTCAAGAACCGTTCCGGGAGAAAATATTTTGCCGGGGTAATTGCCTTGTTAGTAATCACGCTTGGAGGAATCATCGCTGCCTATCCAGCAATGGCGGTTTCGAGAACAGCTGAATTGCATACAGAAATGATTCAAGATAAAAAGCAAAAAGCTAAGACCAAAAAAGGTATCACTAAAGACCAAGAGAAGTATGTCAAAACGAACAAAACCGTTTCATACTTATTCAGTGGTCGGACAGTCTACTTTGAAAATGCTGCCCACAACTTTAAGAAGGCAACTTTGCCACAAAAGGTCTTTGGAATGGGTTACGCAACTAGTTTCAAGAAAGTTCGTGACGCTAAGTTAGTCGAAATGGACTACGTCGACATCTTCTTCCAATTTGGATTTATCGGCACGATCATCTTCTTAGCACCACTAGCATATTGTTTGATTTACTTGATTGGCGCTTTCTTGAGAAAGTTCAAGGATATGTGGTCAATCAAGTGGGCTATGTTAGTAGCCAGTGTAATTTTAGGCTTTGGAATGGCCTTGATGACCGGACACGTTATTGAAGCACCATCAGTAAGTATCTACTTCGTTTCAATACTAGCTTATGCATTGTTCAATGCTCGGATCTTTTTACGAATGAACGAGGATCCTTATACTATTGATGTTGAAAGATAATTTTAAAGTTACGTTAGTTCTGTAGTTTGGGTAGGTGTTAAATTGTCGTCTTCCGCAACAGCTCTGGGAAACGCTGGAACGCTGTGGACGCAACTTGAAGCCAATTCCAAAAGCGGGAATTGTCTCCAAGATTGGTCTTTCACTAAACGCTAAAGCGTTAAGAGAAATTTCACGGCTGAGCATTTCCCAGAGCTGTTGCTCCAGACTAAATAACGTTTCTTATGTTTTATCTTAATAAATTCAGAAATTTAATATAGCACCTATTCAAAAGATGTGTTGGACTGATTTATAGTCAATTCAGCGGTTCTTATGAATGGGTGTTTTTATTTTGTTTTAAATCAATAAAATAAGCTCTATTATCTCATATACTGTTTCGTGTAAGGATAATAAAGCTTATATTTTTTACTTTAGAATTTATATTCTTTAACTATCAGTGTATAGAGCCACTATTTCTAAAAGGGTAGAAAGCAAATAACATAAAAAAATGAAATTTAGTCCGGAGCAAAAAACTCGATTTGGGCTCAGATGTGAAATTATTCTTAGCAATTTATTGCTTAGAATAAGGTCGAGCTTGGAAATGCCGCGCACTTTGCGGTAGTTTCAAGTCGTGCCCACATCGTTCCAGTCCCAAATCGAGTTTTTTGTGGAGGACGGCATACTTAACCATCCAATCAATAGAACGAAATCTATCTATTTTTCTTTTCTTGATTAATAAGTTTCATATACTTGGGAATTGCCAACATTCTGCCGAATCTGGTTGGTTCAGTTATCAAACGATAGAACCACTCGAGGCTTAGTTTTTGGAAAATCTTTGGTGCACGTTTCTTTGTGCCTGAGAAGACATCAAATGATCCACCAACGCCGATCCAAATTGCGTCAGCGTTCTTACGATACTTGTCGATAAAGTATTCTTGTTTAGGAAAACCAAGGGCAACTAAGACGATGTTGGGTTTCTTTTCGGCAATTTCATCGATGATCGGTTGATCTTCTTTGAAATAACCATCGTGGTAGCCGACAAGGTCGACATTTGGATAGTCAGTTTCGATTTTTTTAGCAGTGGCGCTGATGACTTCTGGTTTTGCGCCGAGTAAATAAACTTTTAAATGTTTTTTGTTAGCGGAATTAATCAAATATTTTAAGGTATCAAAACCGGTGATACGTTCTGGTAGAGGAGTGCCTAAGCTATTAGCTCCTTTGATAATACCAATTCCGTCGGGAACGACGTAATCAGCGCTGTTGATGATCTTTAAGAACTTTTTATCTTCTCTAGCAGCGAGGACAATTTCTGGATTAGCTGTGACGATGAAACGGTTCTTGTTGACGTCTAAATCGTAATCCAAGTGTTGATGAAATTGATCTTCAGTAAAATTATCAAATTGTGTACCTAAAATATCTATTCTATTTTTGTGCATAGCTATCTCCTTTAATGTATTATTATACACGAGAAAGATTAATTTGAGAGGTGTCAAAATGCGCGTTTTACATATCAATGCCGGTAACGAAGACGGCGGTGCTAGAACTTATATTGTAAACTTGATGAAAGGTCAAAAATTAATTGGCGAAGAAAGTGCCTTGCTGACTTTCCAAGAGGGACCAGTTTCGAAGATGGCACGAGAAAATGGCTTGAAAGTAGCCGTTTTGCCACAACGACAACGATTTGACTTATCGATTTTGAAACCACTAGTACAATACATCAATAATAATGATTTTGATATTGTTCACACTCACGGACCACGGGCAAACTATCTTGTGTCGTTGATTCGCAAGAAGATTCACGCAAAATGGGTGATTACTGTCCATTCTGACCCCCGGATCGACTTTTCCGGACTCAAGGGGTCAGTTATGCTCAAATTAAATCTACACGCACTAAAACGGGCTAATTTGCTATTTTACATCAATCCGGACATGGAAGAATATTTTGATGAATTGAAGATCGACCACAAGAAACGTTTTGAAGTCTTCAATGCTATCGATTTTGCGGGCACGAATCCGGTTTTCAATCATCAACCAACATTTACGATTCTTGAGGTTGCTCGTTTGGTTGAAGTTAAGAATCATCGTCTGCTGTTAGAAGCTTTGAGCAAGGTCAGTTTCAATTTCCGCTTAGTACTTGTGGGGGATGGTCCGTTGATGGATCAGCTGCACAAACTAACGGTTGAACTTGGTATCAATGATAAAGTTGAATTTGTCGGTTTCAAGGAAAATACCGGTGAGTATTATCAAGAGTGCGACGTTTCGATTTTGACTTCGAAGACTGAAAGTATGCCGGCAGTATACTTGGAGTCAGCAGCTTACGGAAAACCGGTCATTGCAACAAATGTTGGTGCGACGGATAAAGTTATCGACAACGAAAATGGTTGGTTAGTTGAATCAAATAATGAACAAGAATTGATCCAAGCTTTAAATGATGCTCATGAATATTGGAAAGATGACAACTTGAGCCAAAAAGGAATGGCCTTATATCAAGAAGTTCGTGACAATTATTCAATTGAAGCACTGGCTCATAAGGTTAATGATGGGTATCAGGCGACTTTAAAAGCAAATTAGAGTAAAATATAGGGCGAAAAAATAAATAAGGGAGTTATCATGACTCAATTTCAAGATGAAGATTTAACATTGCATACTGATTATTATGAATTAAATATGATGTATACATACTGGAAGAAAGGTTTGCACAATCGTCGTGCAGTTTTTGAAGTTTACTTTAGAAAATTACCATTTGACAACGGATTTGCGGTCTTCGCAGGTTTGGAACATGTGGTCAATTATTTGAAGAACCTCAGCTTTTCAGATTCAGATATTGAATACTTACGTGAATATGGGGAATATGACGAAGAATTTTTACGTTGGCTCAAGGACATGCAATTCAGTTGTACCGTCCGTTCAGCCTATGAAGGAGATTTAGTTTTCAACGAAGAACCAATTCTCCAAGTTGAAGGACCATTGGCACAATGCCAACTAATTGAAACGGCTATTTTGAATATGGTCAATTTCCAAACTTTGATTGCTACTAAGGCAGCTCGCATCAAGACTGTCTGTGGTGATGATCCAGTAATGGAATTTGGTTCACGTCGTGCTCAAGAAGTTGATGCAGCTATCTGGGGTACTCGGGCCGCTTATATTGCTGGTTTTGACGCTACAAGTAACGTCTTAGCTGGTAAGTTATTTGGTATTCCAATTTCGGGAACACATGCTCATGCCTTAGTTCAAACTTACCGTAACGAATATGATGCTTTCAAAGCTTATGCTACAACTCATAAGAATTGTGTCTTCTTAGTTGATACATACGACACCTTGAAGAGTGGTGTGCCTAGTGCCATCAAAGTTGCCAAAGAAATGGGTGACAAGATCAACTTCTTAGGTGTCAGAATTGATTCTGGTGATATGGCTTATATTTCTAAACGTGTCAGAAAACAACTTGATGAGGCTGGTTTCCCTAACGCTAAGATTTATGCTTCCAATGATTTGGATGAAAAGACCGTTTTGAACTTGAAGATGCAAGATGCCAAAATCGACGTCTGGGGTATCGGTACGAAAGTTATCACTGCCTTTGACCAACCAGCTTTAGGTGCTGTTTATAAGTTGGTAAGTATTGAAGACAATCGTGGCAACATGATGGATACTTTGAAACTTTCCAGCAATGCAGCTAAAATTTCTACACCAGGTAAGAAACAAGTTTGGCGCATCACTAATAACCGTAAGAACGACAAATCAGAAGGGGACTATGTAACATTCTGGAATGAAGATCCAAGAGAACACAGTTCACTTTACATGTTCCATCCACAATACACTTACATCAATAAGACCGTTGAAGACTTCCAAGCAAAGCCTATGTTGCATGATATTTTCGTTGATGGAAAATTAGTTTATGATTTGCCAAACGTAAAAGAAATCAAGAAGTACTGTGCAGCTAACTTAGATTCACTTTGGGATGAATACAAACGTATCTTGAATCCACAAGTTTATCCAGTGGATCTATCTTCAAAACTTTACAGTCATAAGATGAAGTACATCGAAAAGATCAGAAACGATGTAAACAATATTAGATTAGGTGACTAAAATGAGACCTTTGCAAAAAGAAATTATTGAATTTGAACATACCAAACCAGAAATCGACCCCGAACAAGAAATTAGACGTTCAATCGATTTCTTGAAAAATTACGTGAAGAATCGTAGCTTTTTAAAAACCTTAGTTTTAGGAATTTCCGGTGGCCAAGATTCGACACTAGCTGGTAAATTGTCCGAAATGGCAATGACCGAGTTACGTCAAGAAAGTGGCGACACTGATTACAAGTTCATCGCCGTGCGTTTGCCATATGGAGAACAAGCTGACGAATCAGATGCTATGCAAGCAATCGAATGGATGCAAGCGGACAAAGTAGTTCGCGTTAATATCAAAGATAGTGTTGACGCAATGGTAAAAGCAGTCGAAGCTAATAACATGAATATTTCTGACTTTAATAAAGGAAATATCAAAGCTAGAACCCGTATGATAGCTCAGTACGCAATCGCCGGGGACAATAAAGGCGTTGTAGTCGGAACCGATCACGCAGCTGAAAATATCACCGGATTCTATACAAAGTACGGCGACGGAGCTGCCGATGTAACACCACTATTTCGTTTAGATAAACGCCAAGGCAAGGCTATGCTAGAAAAACTAGCCGCACCAAAGAATCTGTACGAAAAAGTACCAACAGCAGATCTTGAAGAAGACCGCCCAAGCTTACCAGATGAAAAAGCGTTGGGAGTTTCTTATAAAGATATTGACGATTATCTTGAGGGGAAAGATATCGACGAAAAAGCTGCTGAAGTTATTGAGGGATGGTATAAGAAGACAGCGCATAAGAGACGATTGCCTTATACTGTATTTGATTAGAGCGTGTAGCAGGCCTGTTTAGGACTTGGCAGATAGCCTAGCTTCACGAATTACCCGCCGCACTTGCGGGTGATTTGGGAAGCGTAGCTATATGTCCAAGTCCTGGCCTGCGGAACGCGTTTTAGCTATATTGCATAGAACCATGGTTATCTAAAAAAAGAACCAAACCTATTAAAAAATAGATTTAAAAAACAGAAAAAAAGGGGGCATTTCCAAGCAGAAATACCCCCTTTTTGACCCTATCAATAAGACAGTTCCAAACTAACGACGTTTTTTATCCAAAATTTCATGTGTTAGAATAAAATTGTACTATTCGTAAGATTCTATGGAGAGGTGTTAAACAGTGAACAAAGATTTAGTTTCCTTAATGAAACCATCCGTTGTCGCAATTAAGCAACAAGAGATTTTTAAATTCAATGCGCGCGCCAAAAGTATTCCGGGAGTCGTTAATATGACAGTTGGTGAACCCAACTTTGCTACCCCTGAACATATCAAAGAAGCTGCCATCCAGGCAATTAATGAAAATAAAACTCATTATACTGTGCCAGAAGGCAATCATGAGCTTTTGAGTGCTGTTTCAAAATATTTGCAGGATAAGTATGGATTGAATTATGATCCAGAAACTCAAATTGTAGCTACAACAGGTGTTACGGAAGGTGTTTTCTCAGCTTTCAATGCCATTTTACAATCAGGAGATGAAGTTTTGATTCCATCTCCAGCTTTCACAATTTATGGACCAGATGCGGACTTTAATGGTGCAGCTCCGGTTTATATCGATACGTCAAAGACTGATTTCAAAGTAACACCACAAGCTTTACAAGAAATATTGAGAACTCATCCACGTATTCGAATTTTTCTATTGAATTATCCAAGTAATCCAACCGGTGTTAGTTACACTGAAGATGAATTAGTGGCTTTAGCAGAAATTTTAAAGAAACACGATATTTTTGTAATAAGTGACGAAATTTATAGTGAATTGACTTATAATTTTAAACATATTTCATTTGGTAATATTTTGCCAGAACAAACTATTTTGTTAAATGGTTTATCCAAGTCACATGCGATGACTGGTTGGCGTTTTGGAATTGTCTGTGGACCTAAAGAAATCGTTGCACAGATCAATAAGATCCATGAACTAGCTACGACTTCGATTACTTCTATTACCCAATTTGCGGCCTTAGAAGCCTACAAGAACGGCTATGACGACCCAATTCCAATGCGTGAACAGTATCAAGCTCGACGCGATAAACTGCTTGCTGGCTTAGAGGAACTTGGTTTTGAATGTCCAACTCCTAATGGAGCGTTCTATTTATTTGCGAAGATTCCTGACGGCCTAGAACAAGATGATGTTAAATTTGCCAACGACTTGTTAGATAAAGAACATTTGGCTATCCTGCCAGGTAGATTCTTTGGCGTTGGTGGTGAGCATCATTTAAGATTCAGTTATGCTGCTAGTATGGAAGATATTTCTGCTTGTTTAACAAAATTAGCTGACTTTGTAAAATAAGTAAACTAGCATTTTTAGAAGGGGAAATATGTTAAGCAAATTTCAAAGTATTATTAGTAAATTAGTACTTATTTGTGTAGGGATTTTCACAACTGTCGTTTTCGTGCAGATGGGTCAATTCTTTGCTGTTAATTATTTAAAACCCGAACCAGTACTAGCCATACTGGTTTTTCTTTGTGCAATCATTTTCGTTTTATTGGCGGGTTGGCTCTTAGTTAAGATTCGGGATGACGATAAAAATCTCAATCGGCTGATTTTGATCAGTCTTTTAGCAATCTTTATGATCGTAGCTTTGATTTGGCTGAAAGTCGTTCCACAGACTCAGATCAGTGATTTCGGAGAATTTTGGAATGTAGCACCGAGAGCTTTGTTAGGTGAGAAGATTTTTAGTTATGACAATGATTATTTTGCTAAATGGGCCTATCAGACTGGCTTTCTAGTTTATGTGATGGGTGTTGTGAAGATATTTGGGCAAAATGTTTTCGCTTTGCAATTTTTGAATGTGATCTACCAAGTCTTAATTTTGTATTTGGGATATTTAATTTCACTGCAAATCTTCAACAAAGTTAAAGCTGCTCGTTTGACAGTTTTAGTTTTGATGATCGACTTGGATTGGTTTGCCTTGAATTCGCAAGCTGACAATCAATACATTGGGATGCTGCTATTTATGTTGACGTTCTACTTATTGATGCAGAATAAGTTGTGGACCTACATCGTAGCTGGGATCACTTTGGCAGTCGGCAGTATCGTGCGGCCAATCGGTCCAGTTATTATTGCCGGGATCGTTGTTTACGGATTATTGTACGTATTCATTAGTAATAATAAGTTCTCATGGCAGGGAATTGGCAAAATTGTGTTGACGTTAGTCATTTATCAAGTGATTTTTTCTGGAGCCAGTTTAGCAATTAAGAATTCCGGTTTAAATTCTTACGGTCTGACTAATCGCGATTCTGAATGGAAATTCGTAGTTGGTTTAGATGCTAATTCGGGTGGTTCATACGATCAAAATATGGTCAATCGCTTCGATTTAAATGCTAGTCGAGCCAAGATGAGTGCCAAAGAACATAAGGTTATTAAAGAAAACATTCGGAATTTAAATGCTAGTCACGGATGGCTCAGACTGTTCTGGCAAAAGAACCGCACGCTTTGGGCAGGACGTTCACAGACAATTGATTTCACTGAATTCGAAAAGATCCACTCGCTAAAAATTTCTAATCTGGTTAAACTCCTTGGGTATATGGGAAGCGTGATTTTGATTATCTTCTCATGGTTAGGCTCATTGAAACTGTTTAGAACAAAATATGATAATAAATTATTCTTGATTTTGTTGCCACTAATGGCTTATGCCGTTGTACAATTGTTAATTGAAGTCCAAGGCAGATATCGACTTGAGTTCTTACCAGTAATTGCAATTTTAGCTGGTTGGGGACTTTACAGTTGTTATGATTGGATCAAGTCAAGACGGGAGAAAATTTAGATGTCTGATGGATTTAAATTGAGTATCGTAGTCCCATGTTATAACGAAGAAGAAGTACTGCATGAGACGACTAAAGAATTAACCGCCATTTTGCACGGTTTGATAGCTGATCAAAAGATCACGCCGACTAGTAAAATTGTCTTCGTTGACGATGGTAGTAAGGATAAGACTTGGCAATTGATCGACACATTCTCAAAGGAAAATGAAGTCGTATCAGGAGTTAAGCTTAGTCGAAACTTTGGTCATCAGGGGGCTTTGTTGGCTGGTGTCACGACTGCCTCAAAGGATTCGGATGCCGTTATAACGATAGACGCAGATTTGCAAGATGATGTTAATGCCATTCCCAAGATGGTTGATGAATACTTGAATGGTTCGGAAGTAGTTTACGGTGTTCGTAACAACCGTGACACGGATACAGCTTTTAAGCGTAGCACGGCAGAAATGTTTTATAAATTCATGGGCTTTCTAGGTGTTAAATTGGTACCCGATTCAGCCGATTATCGTCTGATGAGCCAACGTGCTTGTAAAGTTTTGTTGAGTTATAAGGAACGTAATTTGTTCTTGCGGGGGATCGTGCCATTGGTCGGTTTCAAATCTAGCAAGGTTTACTATGCGAGAAAAGAACGTTTCGCCGGGGTATCGAAGTATCCTTTGAAGAAGATGTTGAAGTTTGCGATTGATGGGATCACCTCGTTTTCAATCGTGCCTATCAAGATGATCATGGGATTAGGATTTTTTATTGTTTTAATTAGTATTGTACTTTTGATCTATAGTTTGGTTCAAAAGGTCAATGGAAATGTTGTTGACGGCTGGTCGTCACTAATGATATCTATTTGGGCCCTTGGTGGTGTACAATTAATTAGTATTAGTGTGATTGGCGAATACGTTGGGAAAATCTTTAGTGAAGTTAAACAACGTCCAAGATTTACCATTGAAGAAGATATTTATACTGAAAAAACACAACAAGAAAATAAGAGGTAATTATTATGAATGCCGCACAAAAGAAAGCTATGCAATACGGTAATTTGATTAATGATACAGTAAATACGATTCAAGAAGAACAAGACAAGTTGAATCCTGAATTTGAAAAGTTACGTGATGCTTTGGATCGTAGCAAGGTTGAACAATTAGACAGTATCGAATATGAAAAGATTCAAAAAGACTTCGCAGCCGGAACTAAGAAATATCAAGAAACACTCGCTAAATTAGACAAAGGTAGAGCACCTGCTAGATTGATGGGAACTCACATTACTTTAGTTTCTGCTTTTAGAAAATACGTTGAAGCTTGTGGAGAAATGACTGATAGTATCGGTGATGACAAAAACATCGACCGTCACAAGTTTGATGCTTCCGAAAAAGAACAAGATGAAGCAATGGACAAATTCTCAAAATTGATCCAAAAGCTTACTAACTTGGCTTAAAATGACAGATCAAGAATTAACAGAACTAGTAAAAAAGGTTTCCCAAGACTATTTTGGGAAACCTTTTGTTCATCAAGCATATTTTAACAGTCGTTTAAAGACTACCGGCGGAAGATTTCATTTGCGTGATCGCAATATTGATATTAATCCTAAAATCTTGTCCCAGTTTGGCGAGGATACTTTGGTCGGCGTGATCAAACACGAATTGTGCCACTATCATTTGTACAACGATGGTTTGCCGGCTCAGCACAAGGACCGTGAATTTAAAGTCTTATTACAACAGGTCAATGGGTTACGTTTTTCACCGCTACCTAGTACTAAAAAAACCAAGACTTATCACCTCTATCGTTGCAGTCACTGTCAAACTGAATATTTGCGGGTCAAAAGAATCGATACGAAACGTTTTGTTTGCGGCAAATGCCACGGAAAGTTGAAATACATTAAAGATATCAAATAATCGTCTTGATATTTTTTTTAATTATATGTATAATTATTTCTGTTGCATGCGGGTATGGCGGAATTGGCAGACGCGCAAGACTAAGGATCTTGTGGAGAATTATCTCCGTGGAAGTTCGAATCTTCTTACCCGCATTAATATTGTGAAAAGGAATGTTGATTAATTTCAGCATTCCTTTTTTTGTGGGTTGGTGAAGTATGCCGTCCTCCGCAACAAACTCGATTTGGGACTGGAACGATGTGGGCACAACTTGAAGCTTTTTTCAAAACCGGAAAAAATCTTCAAGCTTGGCCTTCTTGTAGGTGCTAAAGCACCAACAAGAATTTCACATCTGAGCCCAAATCGAGTTTGTTGCTCCGGACTGAATAACGGATCTATGTTTTATCTGCTTTCCGTTTATTTAGGAATAATGGTTCTATTCGTGATGTGTTTTTACTATTTTTATGGTTTGGATTCATTTCTGTTCAAAGTTAGAAAAAGCATCTATTCTTCAATAGTATGCAATTGGTTATTAAGTAACCATACGTATATTGAGAATAGGTGCTATTTTTATTTATAAAATTAAGTGGAAAAAATAATAAAGGCCACTATCTAGTCTGGAGTACAAGTCCTGTGATGGCTCAGCCGCCAAATTCTTGTTAATGCTTTAGCATTTACAAGAAGGCCAAGCTTGGAAATACCGCGTACTTTGCGGTAGTTTCAAGTTGTGCCGGCCGCGTTCCAGTCCATCACAGGGCTTGTGCGGAAGACGGCATTTTATCACTTAATTCTGGAAATCGTCTAGGATTTGTCTGACTTCTTGGGAATTGTTGGCTCGGACTAGTTTGTTTCTTAGGTCGGTGGCGCCTAATTCGTCGCGAGCGTATATTTTGAAGAAGCGTTTTAAGGAGACAAATCTTGGGGTGTCATAATGGGTTGAGAAGTCGTCAAATAAGTCTAGTTGTAGGCGTAATAGATTTAATAATTCGTCTAGTGAATGTGGTTTGTTACCGGGTTCGAAGGCAAATGGGGTGGTGAAGACTCCGCGGCCAATCATGATTCCGTCTAGTCCGGGATGTTCTTTGGCTAGCGTGACACCAGCTTGGTAATTTAGGATGTCTCCATTTACTTGTAGTAGGGTTTCTGGAGCAATCTCGTTTCGCAATTTGATTAAGTCGTCGATTACTTCAAAGTGGGCGGGGACTTTGCTCATTTCCATTTTGGTTCGCAAGTGGACTGTTAAAAGGTCGACGTGTTGGCTCAAGAGTTTGGGAATCCAGTTGTGATACTCGGACACTTTGCTGTAACCGAGGCGGGTTTTGATACTGACAGCTAAGTTAGATTGTTTGCAGGCCGCAACTAGATCGTCGACTTTTTCGGGATTGCTGATCAAATAAGTGCCACCGTGATTTTTGATGACCGTTTTATCAGGACAGCCGGTATTGATGTCAACTGCTTTGAAGCCCTGTTCTTTAAGAAAATTGGTTCCCGTTTGGTAGTCGATTGGTGAGTCACCCCACAGCTGAACGACTGGCTTCTTAGTTTCTCTAGGGTCGATGTAGAGGCGTCCATCCACCGGGAATTTGGTGTTTGGATCGGTGATACTTTTTGCATAGACGAATTCGCTGAAAAAAGCATCAGGAGCATAAGCTTTGGCAACCACTTGACGGAAGACGGTGTTACTGACTGCTTCCATAGGTGCCATTGTAAAAAAGGGTCGGTTTTGTGCTTTAGCTGTTTGGGCAATGTCCGACCAAAAATTTGATTCCGTCAAAATAAGAACTCCTTTGTTGAATAATCACATAGAATCTATAATACTAGTTTTTCCTTGGCACAGCTAGTATTGTCATCTATTTGAAAATAAATTTTAATTAAAAGCCAATTTTTGTAAAAAAAACTTTTTATTGACAAGATAATAGAAAAAAACGCATAAAAAGGATACTTTTTTTACAAAATAATCGAAATATCCATAATTTTGTATTTAAATCTTAATGCTACTACTTATAAAAAATACAGAAATTTTTATACAAGGTGGTATAGTATTATATGAAAAATATCATATTAGATAGATGGGAGTGTTGTTCTTGTTTCTTGGGTCGATTATTTATAATAAAAGACGGGAAATGAATTTGACGCAAATAGAGCTTGCCAACGATATTTGCACTCAAAACACTATTAGTAAAATAGAAAAACATAATATAGCTCCAACTGTGAATATATTAATCAAAATTTGTTTGAAGTTGGATTTGACTTTAAATGATGTTTTTAGTGATTTTGCTGACAAAAAAACTGACGCCAAAGAGAGTCTCCTTGATGCAATTGAAAAAGAAGTGCTATTGAATCAATTAATTGGTATAGACGAGAAGCTATCCAATTTGCAAGGAAAACTTGGTGATGATGATAAGAAACAGTATGAATTGATCACTGGAGCTTTGAATTATTACAACGGTAGTAATGATGAATCGTTGTTCACTTTGGATAAAGTTTTGCAATTAACTAAGTCAGCCAATGACGATATATATACGTTGCTCGCTTATTTGTTCAAAGGTCTAAACTATTTGAGTCAAAATCATCTTGATCGTGCACAATATTATTTTCAAATGATTGGGGATGTTGTCGAAGAAAATATCGATGTCATCAATGCCAATGACTTAGAAGGATTGTTTATTTGTAAGACATTGTCCGAATCATTCAATGGAATGCGATTATTCCAAAACGCATATCAATTTGCTCATTTTGGATTGAATTATGCTAAGGAGAATCATTCAACTTATTACCTAGCCGAATTGTATTTCAATGCTGCTTTAGCACTGAAAGATAGTCCAGATAGGGAAGAACAATATCATGATTATTCACGCCTAGCCTACTATTTGGCTAAGTCTGATCAAAATGAAACCTTGTTAGAAAAAATAAGCCGTATGGAATAATTTCATACTAGCTTATGCATAAATTTTGTTAAAGATGTTTAAACAATTTATACTTTATTTAGTCTAAGGAGACTAAGGAAGTATAAATTATGAAAAGAAGTACTTTGGTAACGTTCCTAGTTATTTTGTTAGGATGCTTTTCAACTTTATCTGTCCATAGTGTCAAGGCTGAATCCATCAATACTGGTAAATTTGTGGAAGTTAGTGTAAGTTCAGCGAAACTCTATAATTCCACAGGTCGCGCTTTAGGGAAAACGGAGCCTAAAGATAGCGAATGGTTTTTGGGAAAGACAATAAATATTAATGGGAAAAACTTTTATCAAGTAGCTACTGATGAGTATTTGAGTTCTAGTGATAGTTTTACTTATCAAAATAGACCGGAGGTTATCAAAGTTTCGAGTAATGGAGATGTCCCCGTTTATAACCATGATTTTGTTGAAAGTACTAATGTGGCGCTCGCACCAGGAACATCCTGGTATAGTGATCGCGTGATTACTACACCTGAAGGTATACCGTTTGTCCGTGTTGCAACAAATGAGTATGTTGGAATGTGGTACGTTGTACAGCAGAAATTTACACAAAAATACTAATTGTTGGATGGGAACATTCGAAGAATTATTGTAGAATGTTCTTTTTTTTATATTAAAATTTCACTTTTTTATGAACGTTTACATGCCCATGGAATAACGGATATATAAAATAATTAATAAGATTATATATCATTATAGAGATAAAAATGTTGAAAAATGTGTGGAATGCTTGTACTATTAAGTAGCCTATAAATATGCCGAATAAAAATTATAGGCAACGTGTGAGTTTATATAATTTTATTTGATATGTATAAAATCAAGCTTGATGTACGCTATTTTTCTGCCAAAAAATAGCTGGGGAAAAAATTTATTAGATATAGTGAGGAATTACTCATGAAAAAAACAATTGCATTATTAGTGTGCGCTTTATTAGGTGGTAGTTTTGCCGCAACTGCCTCAACAACCAATGTTAGTGCTCAATCAGTTACGAAGGGAAACTATGCTCAAGTTATTGATAACACAACTATTTATGATCAAAATGGAAACAAAACCGATATTGCTCTTGAAAAAGACAGTACTTGGAAAGTTAACCAACTAGTTAAGATCAACGGAAACGAATATTTCCAAGTTGCACCTAACCAATTTTTAAGCACAAACGATAGTTTTGCATACAAAAAACGCCAGATGACTATTAAAGTTCAATCATCTGACGACAGTCCTATTCGTGTTTACAATCATAATTTGAAACAGAGAACAGACGTATCACTTGCTTCCGGAACTAAATGGTACTCCGACTCAGCAATTTATACGTCTCAAGGTATGCCTTTCTTGCGTGTCGCTACTGATCAATACGTTGCCATGTTTGACGTAACTGAACAACAATTTAAGGCTTCTATTAATTAATTTAAATTTAATATGTGTGTGAATTCTTAACTCAAAGATATTCGTGGTATGCCGACCATGGATATCTTTTTTTATTTTCTATGTATATATCAATCTTAATGTACACTGCCAAATGTACTTAATTATTTATTAGATATATGAGTTGTATCCTTAATACAATTCGTAGTTTACTATCATTTGATTAGAATTTTGAATCAAGTTTTGTAAAAAGCTTTTTCCAGAACTGAATCAAATTTATTGAATATAAAAAGAAGCATTAAAAATCCAAAAAATAGATAATAAATTACGATTGTGTGACACTTGGCACTAAAATTAATGCCCCAATAAAGCCAATTCTAGTCAATGTTCTAATTTCTGTCAACTAATTTTAACAATAGGTTGTGAACGATTTATTTAGAAAACAGTATTATGAATTAAATGATAATTAACCCGTTCATATTGATTAGCATGCAAAAAGGGATGCTTTTATAAATAATGTGATAGTGATTACTCACTCATACGAATGGTATATATGTTCCACTTTTGGCTATAAACCTTATACACCTTGAAATTACGGAGTTTATTGAAACTTTTTAATTAATCTTTTTGATTGGTATATATAAATTATGGAACTAAAATTTATATTAGAAAGTAGAAAAGAGTGATTATTGAAATGTTATTAAACAAGAAATGTATTTATCTAGGAGTTTCATTATTTTCAGCAATGATATTAGGTTCAATGAATAATCAAAGTGTTAAGGCTGCGACGACTAATCAATCGACTTCAACACAGGTTAATGATCCAAGTATTAAATCTACTAAAGATCAAACAATAACGAGTACAGCTACTATAACTACTGAACCTGCTTCTACGACACAAAATTCTGCAAGCTCTGCGATTCCAGCTACCGGAACATCAAGCGGCACAGGAACTATAACACCAAGCACCAGTATTACAGGTTCAACGGGAATTGTTTTAAGTCCAAGCACCGGTACAACGACTGGCACGACTACACCAAGTACTAGCACGACAACGATTGGAACAGCTACACCAGGTACTAGCACATCGACGACAACTGACACGACTACACCAAGTACTAGCACATCGACGACAACTGGCACGACTACACCAAGTACTAGCACGACAACGACTGGAACAACTACACCAGGTACTAGCACATCGACGACAACCGGGACGACTACACCAAGTACTAGCACGACAACGACTGGAACAACTACACCAGGTACTGGCACATCGACGACAACTGGCACGACTACACCAAGTACTAGCGCGACAACGACTGGCACGACTACACCAGGTACTAGCACAACAGCAACGAATTCAACTACCTCAACGGCAACTGTAACGGATCCTTATGCACTCCCAAGTTATGTACCCGATGATACTGTTGTAAATATTCCAGATTCCTTATTAAATTATATGGTTAAGCAAAACCTTCAATTAAGTGAAAATCAAAATATAACTGTAGCTGATATTAAAAAATTTAATGGGGTTATGAACTTATACGATGCCTATTATTTAACTAATAGACCAAGCTACGTTGGTTCTCAAGTAGAAACGTTTAGTGGATTACAATATTTGAAATTTCTATCTCCGGTGAGTTCAATATCACTTAATGTAACCGTGGCATGGGATAAAAATGCTAATCCAGATTTAAGACCACTTGAAGGTTTGAATTTTACTACCCAAAGATTCAGTTTGGTCGGAAACTTTAGTGATCCAAATTATAAGGAAATTGATGCCAGTCAAATTGGCGATTTGAGTATAGGTAACGCAAGTGTCATTACTTTAACTGGATCAAGTTTAATTTCAGATCATAGCGGTATCGATCAGGCTGGATTGGAGAAGATGGCACCAGCACTTATAAAGATTGCTTCAACGGTTTCACCATTTTTACCTAATGGTCCAAGTATTTTCCTGAACAATACTAATATTACTGATCTTTCACCATTGAATGGTATAGGTGCCTCTGCTAAAAATGCCTTGACTGTGAACAATAATTCTGTAGATCCAACTACCTTGTATGCTGTGACTGGACAACCAATGACCTTCACCGCACAACATATTACAGGATTAAATGGAAAGGACTTATCATCGACATATACTATTACGCCTAATGTTCCTTTGTCAGAATATCACGACAATAATATGAGCTATCTAGGAAATGACCAATACGTTGTAAATGATCCTACTGGTTCTGGTACTACATTTACTTATGGAAATGTAATACCAGCGTATAACTTAGGCAATTCATACTCAGAAAAAGTGGGTGGCACATACTTTTATTATTCAGGCACTACTACACAACCCATTGTTTGGCAAAATTCTCCAACTGTTAAAATTCTTTACGTTGATTCCAATAATCAACCGATTTTGTCAAATGGTTCTCAATTAACGGAAACTGTTGATGGGACTAAAATTGGTTCAAACTTTGATTTGACACCATATACTAAATTGACCGGTTATACATTTGTTAGTTCTTCGGGTTCTTTGACAGGCGCATATACTCAAGATCCACAGACACAAACATTTGTATTTAAGGAAAATCCAGTCACAGCTACAACAACCCCAAGTACTGGTACAACAACAGGAACAACAACTCCAAGCACTGGTACGACAACGACACCAAGCACAGTGCCATCAGATACTTATGATGATG
This sequence comes from Companilactobacillus suantsaicola, assembly GCF_004745525.1. Taxonomy (GTDB): domain Bacteria; phylum Bacillota; class Bacilli; order Lactobacillales; family Lactobacillaceae; genus Companilactobacillus; species Companilactobacillus suantsaicola. The sequence goes on from NZ_RKLY01000005.1 coordinate 35,505, forward strand.
AAGGTACTACAACTCCATCAACACCAACAACTCCAGTCATTACGACAAAGCCAGTTGACATCACTGTTTCAGCTGTTTCAAAGAATCCAGTTCAGGTTTATGGCCCGGATGGCTCAGCTATTTCTGGCAAGACAGTTATTTTAGCTGATACTACTATTAAACAAAGTGCAACGATTAATGGTACTTTGTATTATCAAATTGGTGATGGCGAGTGGGTACCTGCTAGTGACTTCAATACTTATCAAGCAAGCACAGGTATCGCGAAGACTGGCACGACTGATGCAACTTTGGTAAATTCAGAGGGCGTGACACTTGATTATAAGTTGGCCGCTAATACTGCTTGGAAATACGATAGAATCGTTACTATTCAAGGAAAACAATATTATGAAGTCGGTAATAACGAGTACTTGTCAGCTGACGATTCATTAGCTTACACGCCTGTTAAAGCTGATTTGACCATTAAGACCCCAGTTGAAGTTTACAATTCTGAAGGCAAAGAGATTACTAGAGTTTTGCCAACTCACAGTGACTGGGCAACTGATGGTATTTCAACAATCAACGGTGTCAGAATGTATCATGTCGGAACAAACGAGTGGATTTCAGCAGAAAATGTCAATCCATATACCTCAGTCAAGACCGTCTTCAATAGTACGACCGATACACCAGTCTTTGACATTACAGGTGAATTGACTAAGAGAACTCTTGATCCAGGTACTGCTTGGAAAGTCGATAGAATTACTGAAATCAATGGCGCTAAGTACTATCGTGTAGCCGAAAACGAATTCGTCAAAGTACCTGACACATCAATCACAGTTGCTAATAATGTGATCGATGTCGAAAACGTCGTTCCAATTTACGATGAGAAGGGCAATTTGACCGATTTGAATTTAGCCGCTGATACAGCTTGGAGATTTGATAAGACAGTAACTATCGGTGGACAAAAGTATTATCGTGTTGCAACCGATGAGTACGTTAAAGCTTAATTATTTAGGTCAGAGCAACTAGACGTTGCTCTAAACTAGATAGTGTTTTTAAAAAAATAGCACCTATTCTCAATATGCGTAAGATTACTTCATAATCCTGCACTATCGAAGAATAGATGCTATTTTTTTAGTTTGCTTTAAACCTGATTTAGAACCGAATCCATACAATTATGAATAGAACCGTTATTCTTAAATAAACGGAAAGCAGATAAAACATAGATCCATTATTCAGTCCGGAGCAACAAACTCGATTTGGCTCAGATGTGAAATTCTTGTTGGTGCTTTAGCACCTACAAGAAGGCCAAGCTTGGAGATTGCGCGCACTTTGCGTAAGCTTCAAGTTGTGCCCACATCGTTCCAGCCAAAATCGAGTTTGTTGCGGAGGACGGCATACTTCCACCAAAATCAAAACAAAAAAGACGACCAATCTGGCCGCCTCTTTTATTTTTCTTTAGCTTGAATTAATTTAACTTTTTTCAAAATTTGTTTGTCGAAAGCCTTCATATAATCGGTTTGATTCTTGAAGCGCTTATTCTTGAGCTTTCTTTGGGCATCTGTCCAGTCGTAATAATTAATCGGAACCATATTACGATCCTTGTGGGTGACGTATAATTCCGAGAAATTATTGTCCGTTTGAATAGGACCGGTCATCCAAATATACCTGTCGTTACGATATTGCAGGAAGTACTGTGTATCACGCGTGATGGTGTTTTGATATTGCGAATATCTAATTTGCATATCAAAGGTTTGACCATAATCATGGGAAAGATAATCCATTCTAACTCCAAGAATTAGTGTCACCAATCCAAATAGTGGTAACAGAATTTTTCCATAATTATTGAAGAAAATATCGAAATTAACGGCAAAAATTGTAACTAGAAAAACGTAACTAGCAAACATACATCTGGAACCAAATGGTGAAACAACGATAAATGGTGCGATAACGACATAAGTTGATAGCAATAAGGCAAAGTTAGCGATTTTTTGTTTGGTGTTCTTGAGTTTCAAACTATAGAAAATAGTGAAGATTGAGAAAATCAAGACGGCTGTACCAACGATAATCAGATGCTTTGGTGTATAAGTGATTCGTAAGTAGTGGAAAAGTGTATCTTTTGTGCCTGATCCTGAAACAGAGCGGTAAGCATCAGAACCGAAGAGGATTTTGATGTAGGCACCGTTGATGAACATCAGGATAGCACCTAAGAAGTTTCCTCCTAATATAAGGTTGAGAACTTTTTTGAATTCAGAGCCGAAGTGTTTTCTGAAGAAGATCCAAACTAAAACGACATTGAAGCAGTTGAGTAAGGTAACGTGTTCAGCAAAGAACTGAGCGGCAACTGCGGCTAAGAAAATTAATACCATTTGTGTACGGTAGTAATGAACGTGCTTGTTTTCGTAATTTTTTAAAACTAGATAAAGCATGAATAATGGAAAAATGGCGGAAGGTAAATAATTAGCAAAACCGGCGTGCCAACCTAAAATTTGCTTAAAAATCATTACTGGACTTAACAGAATTGCAGTCGTGGCAATGGCACTGGAAACTAGTCCAATATTTTTTGTGGGAGTAATTTCTTCACGAATCTTTTGAATTAAATAAACAATCGTTGTGGGGAAGATTCCGTAAGCCAGAAAGGCAACGGTCTTAATTTTAGTCATCATGATAACTAAGAGATCGCCTAGGTAGCGTCCGTCATAGTAAGTGAAAATGCCATTAGGGAAGTAATTACTTCCAAAGTAAGTTCCCCAATGCAAGTCATCACCAAGAAGTGGCATCCACATTCCTATCAGACCGAAAATAATGAATAAAACAAAATAAAAGCTGAGTTTGGCTGTTCTTTTCATAAATATGTCCTTTAAATTTATTAACTAAAAATATATTTTATCATGGTTTGAAAAAATATGAGCGCTAACTTGTGGTAAATATCCTACTATTGATAATATAATTAATTGATATTAGAAAAAATTCTTAAATGTTAATAAAAAGGTGGACTATTTAATATGAAGAAAATTGTTGTATTAGGATCAACTAACGTTGATACAATTTTGAACATCAAACGCTTGCCACTGCCTGGAGAAACGATGGCGATGGATGGACAATCAAGTGCCGGCGGTGGTAAAGGTGCCAACCAAGCTTTAGCTGCTACTAGAGCAGGAGCTGAGACTTCTTTTGTTAGCAAAATTGGTGATGACCATGCAGCAGATTTTATGCTCGACACTTTTAAAAAAGATGGTTTAAATATTGACCACGTAACAGAAACCTCAAAAGCGGGTACGGGAAAAGCTTATATTCTTCTGGACGAGAATGGTCAAAACAGTATTTTGATCTATGGCGGTGCTAATCAGACGATAAGTATAGACGATATTAACGCTGCAAAAGAAACAATTAAAAAAAGTGACTGTTTAATTTCAGAATTTGAAACACCAATCTCTGTAACGATTGAAGCTTTCAAAATTGCTAAGGAAAACGGTGTTATCACGATACTAAATCCCGCCCCAGCAAAGGATAATATTCCTTTGGATTTGTTAAAGTTGACTGACATTATCGTTCCAAACGAGACTGAAGCCAGCGCTATAACGGGTATAAAAGTTGAAGACAAAAAATCCATAATAAATTCTGCCGAGAAATTGAATAAAATGGGCATAAACCGTGTTATAATAACTATTGGTAGCAGGGGATCACTTTATTACTCTGAAGGTAAAGAAGAATTTGTTGACGCTTACAAGGTGCCAGTAATTGATACAACCGCCGCAGGTGATACTTTCATTGGTTATCTGGCAGCTAAGTTAGATTCTGACTTAGGTAATGTCGTTGAAGCCATGAAGTTTGCTAGCAAGGCTTCATCGATTGCTGTTCAGACCAAGGGAGCGCAAAATTCAATTCCTTACGTTGAAGATGTTAAAATTTAGGCATTTATCGGGGAAAACTTTATTTAACTTAGATTGTAATAAGTTGTTAATCATGTTACTATAAGAGTTGTATTTTTGAATGGTGAATGGTTCGGATGGTTTGAATGTTTCGTACTTTAGACTTTCTTCCATAATGTACCACGAAATAAATGCACAACTAATATATTATTTATCAGGAGGAATAGTCTGATGGAACACGGAACAGTTAAATGGTTTAACGCAGAAAAAGGCTATGGTTTTATTACACGCGAAGATGGTAGTGACGTATTTGTTCACTTCTCAGCAATCCAAGGTGACGGTTACAAGACACTTGAAGAAGGTCAATCTGTAACATTCGATATCGAAGATAGCGATCGCGGACCACAAGCTTCAAACGTTGTTAAGGACTAATTATAAACTTTAATAAACTTTGAATTTTAAGCCAATCCAACGGATTGGCTTTTTTTGTGTCTTCAAAAGTATGCTCTGAAAACTTTACAGAAAATTTACAATAACTAAACATTGGTGTTTTATGATTAAAACCTGATGTGTAAAGGGTGGTGAGTATGGAAGACACATGGAAGAAGAATTTTAGAGTTCTTTGGTTTGGCAGCTTCATTACGGAGATGGGAAATGCGATGACGTTACCATTTATTGTCTTGTTCATCGACACCTTGGGTAATTTTTCCAATATCCAGTTGAATTTCTTAGGAGCGGCAGCATTTTCATTGACCTATTTAATGAAAGCTTTTGTTTCGCCATTTTGGGGCAGATTGGCTGATCTAAAAGGTCGAAAATTAATGTGCTTGCGAGCATCTGGGGTGATGACGATAACTATCTTGATGGTAGGACTATCACCTAATGTTTGGTGGCTGTTGTTTTTTCGAGCTTTGCAGGGAGCTTTTTCAGGTTATATCAACAATGCTAACGCTTTGATGTCAGTTTCAGCGCCTAAAGGCATTCAAGGTAAAGTTTTGAGTAAACTAGTCACCGGCAGTATTACTGGGACTTTGATAGGACCACTACTAGGGGGCTTTTTGGCCACTTGGTTAGGGTATCGAGGAGCCTTTTTTCTGACGAGTTTTTTAATGGGGATGGTTTTTCTGTTAACATTATTTTTCGTTAAAGAAACTTTTACACTGATTAAAAAGCAAGATCTACAGCCGGTTTTACCAATGATGAAAAAAATTGGTGGCAGTTTCTTTTTAGCACTGTTTGGCTCGCTCTTAGCCATTCAAGCGACGACCAATGCAATTACACCTATGATCAGTTTACTTGTCAAAGAGCTTGATTCTAGTGGCAATAACCTTGTTATAGTGACGGGAATCGTTTCTTCTGCTCCGGGATTGGCGACGGTCTTGACGGCAGGGGTGATTGGGAGTTTTATCGATCGAATCGGTGCAATCAAGAGTCTATTGATTTTTCTAAGTTTGGCAATCAGCAGTTTAGTGTTGACTAGTTGCGTGACAGGCGTTTGGCAGTTAGCAGTTCTAAGATTTGTTCTGGGGATTTCTGATGCAGCTTTGATTCCGTCGATTCAAATTTTAACTGTACAAAATGTACCGTCGGCCATTTTTGGTCGGATTTTTAGTTATAATCAATCAGCACAGGCTTTTGGAAACGTCTTGGGTCCAATGCTTGCGGCAGTGATTGCGACTGGATTTGGGTATAAGAGTATCTTCTTATTCTCCGCTATTTTAGAATTTTTAGCTTTGATTTTTTGGTTGAATTATTTAAAGCAGAAACATTATTAAAATTCTGTTTCAAATCACAAATTTTTCAAAGTTATCGGCTATAATGAGAATTAATAAACTTAAAAGGGATAGATCAATTGCCACAAAAGAGAAGATATACAAAAAGGCGGCACAAGAGTCGGAAAAATAATAATACAACGGTAATTTTATTAGCAATCGTAGCTGTATTTGTTATCAGCTTCTTTGGTTACAGGAGATATGTCCAGCATCAAAATGAGACGCAAGTTGAGATGGTTCAACAAAAACACGCTGCTTTTATCAAAAAGATTTCGCCGTACGCTGTGGAATTAGGACAAACTTATGGTGTGTTACCAAGTATCACGATTGCTCAAGCTATTTTGGAGAGTGATTGGGGAACCAGTACTTTAGCTAGCCAGTACAACAATTACTTTGGTATCAAGGGGTCTGACCCGAATAATACTAAAGTTCTGCAGACGAAAGAATATACTGACGGTCAGTGGGTAACAATCAACGGACGTTTTCGGGTTTATTCGGATTTTCGTGAGTCGATGAAGGATCATACACAATTGTTGGTCAATGGTACAACGTGGAATTCGCAGCAATACAAGCAAGTTCTGCAATCGAAAGATTATATTGATGCTGCTGTCGCATTGCAAGCTGATGGATATGCGACCGATCCGGGATATACAAGTAAAATTATTCGGATTATACAAAAATATAATCTTAAAAAGTATGATGAAGGTATCAAGTGAAAAACAAAGTATGATAGACTCTAATTATTCTATTAAATAGGGGAGAACGTGTAATGAAGGAACTAGAAGAAAGAATCAAAAAGGATGGTCGCGTTTTAGGTAAAGACGTATTAAAGGTTGATAGTTTTTTAAACCATCAAATTGACCCAATGTTAATGGAAAAAATGGGCGAAGAATTTTACGAACATTTTAAAAATGAAGGAATCAACAAGATCCTGACTGTTGAATCTTCTGGAATCGCTCCAGCAGTGATGACTGGTTTGAAATTCCAAGTCCCAGTTGTTTTTGCCAGAAAGCACAAGTCTGTAACATTGAGTGATGATCTTTATTCATCAGAAGTTTATTCATTCACTAAGAAGACTTCTAATCATATCAGTATTGCTAAGAAGTATCTTTCAAGTAGTGATAAAGTTTTGATCATTGATGATTTCCTAGCTAATGGTCAAGCTGTTAATGGTTTAAATACAATTATTGATGCTGCCGGAGCTCAATTAGCAGGTATCGGAATCGTGATTGAGAAGTCATTCCAAAAAGGTAGACAAATGATTGATAAATCAGGTATTCCAATCTATTCACTAGCTAGAATTACAGCTTTTGAGAACGGACAAGTTGTCTTTGGAAAAGAAGACGAGTAGTAATTAAGAAGGTGGAGTTATGACTTTTATTGCGCCCGGTAAAACTTTAGGCATAATTGGTGGCGGCAGTGAAACTTATATTTTTGAATTAGAAGCTAAGAGAATGGGTTTTCGGACGATGCTCTTAACAGATGAAGAGAATGATATTGCAATTCAAGCTGCTGACAGTTATTTAGTCGGTGCATTAGAGGAAATAAAGAATCTAAGCGAATTGGGCCATAGAAGTGATCTTCTCTTATATATGGATGAAAATTTCGACAGTACCTTGTTGAAGGAACTGGCGAAAACTTTTAATGTTGCGCAGGGAGCCGACCTTTTGGGCATTGTGCAAGATCGATATATCGAGAGAACCTTCTTAAACGATTTGAAATTAAACGTTCCGCCATTCTTTTCCATTGTTACAGTTGATGATATTAAAAAAGCGATCGATGAAATTGGATTCCCTTGTATCTTGAAACCAATCACGCGAAATCAACAAGTCTTAAAACGTCATATTCTGTACAACGAAGAAGATGTGGAGCACGTTTATCAATTACTGAAAGATGGAACATACATTTTGGAAGCTTGGATTGAAACCAAGTCGGAATATTCTATCATGGTAAGTAAGGGTAAAGATGGGAAGATTCATACTTTCCCGATGATTCAAGAGATTTATGATGGCGAACATTTGATGAGTTCTTTCATTTATAAAAAGAATGATCCAGATGTTGAAGCCGAAATGCAAAGAGTTGCCTTGCTAGTGGCTGAAAATGTTAATTATGTAGGAATCTTCGGTATTGGTTTTATTTTGTCGGAGTCTGGCGTTTTGTACGTCAAAGGGATTTTTCCCGGAACTAACTATTCAGCTAACGTTTATCAAGAAGCAACAGGAGTTTCACAATTTGAATTACATATCAGAGCGATTTGTGATTGGCCAATTCCTGAAATTTTTCCAAGAACCAATGCCGCTACCTTGAAGATCATTGAAGGTAACTTGGCACAAAGTTTGGATCTACTTCAGGAAAAAGCTCAATGGAAATTTAACTATTACACAGGTTTTAAAGCTAAGAATCAAGCTGACAGGGATGTCGGTTATATCTCGATTTTTTCGGATGATTTAGAAGAATTAAAGAATGATATCTTAACAACTAATATTTGGAGAGTAGAATAATTCATGATTGATAGATATGTAACTGAACAGATGAAACCAATTTGGACTGATCAAAATAGATTTCAAGCTTGGCTAGAAGTAGAAATCGCCGCTGTTGAAGGCTGGAGTAAGTTGGGTGAAATCCCAGTCGAAGATGCTAAATTGATTGCTCAAAATGCGAAATTTGATGTCGCTGAGATTGCGGAAATTGAAAAACAAACTAAGCATGACGTGGTAGCTTTCACAAGAGACGTTTCACGTTACTTAGGACCAGAAAGAAAGTGGGTTCATTTCGGACTCACATCAACTGACGTAGTTGATACAGCTTATGGTTACTTGATGAAGCAAGCTAATGACATTATTCGTGAAGATCTTAATGAATTTCTCGAAGTAGTTAAAGAAAAAGCTTTGAAATATAAAGATACTCCAATGATTGGTAGAACTCACGGTGTTCACGCTGAACCAACTACTTTTGGTTTAGTTTTGGCCAACTGGTATTCAGAAATCAAACGTGATATCGAACGTTTCGACCATGCTGCTAAAGGTGTTGAAGCTGGTAAAATCAGTGGAGCTGTTGGTAGTTATGCGAATGTTCCAACCAGTGTTGAAAAGTTTGTCTGTGATAAATTAGGAATTCGTGCTCAAGAAATCTCAACACAAGTTCTCCCAAGAGATCTTCATGCCGAATACATTCAAACGATGGCTTTGATTGCCACATCAATCGAACGATTTGCTCTAGAAGTTCGTCATCTACAAAGAACTGAAGTAAGAGAAGCTGAAGAGTTCTTCGCTGCTGGACAAAAGGGATCAAGTGCCATGCCGCACAAGCGTAACCCGATCGGATCAGAAAATGTAACAGGTTTAGCACGTGTCATTCGCGGACATGCCTTCACAGCCTTAGAAGATGTGCCATTGTGGCATGAACGTGATATTTCACATTCTTCAGCTGAACGTGTCATCATTCCTGATACAACCGAATTATTAGATTACATCTTGAGAAGATTTACTAAGATCACAAAAGACTTAACAGTCTTCCCAGACAAGATGCTAGAAGATATGAACATCACACACGGTTTGATTTATTCTCAACGTGTCTTGTTGAAACTAGTTGAAGCAGGCTACTCACGTGAACAAGCTTATGACATTGTTCAACCAATGACAGCCAAAGCTTGGGATGAAAAGAAAGACTTCAGAACAATGCTCGAAAACGATAACCGAGTAACAGATAAATTATCAGACGCTGACCTTGACGATGCCTTTGATTATCACTGGCATCTAAGAAATGTTGACGAAATTTTCAAACGAGTAGGTTTGGAATAGTTTTGTTAATTGGTTAAGTATGCCGTCCTCCGCAACAAACTCGATTTTGGCTGGAACGATGTGGGCACAACTTGAAGCTTACGCAAAGTGCGCGCAATCTCCAAGCTTGGCCTTCTTGTAGGTGCTAAAGCACCAACAAGAATTTCACATCTGAGCCAAATCGAGTTTGTTGCTCCGGACTGGATTGTTGTTCTATCTTTTATTACTTTCTAATGTTTTAGGGATAGATGTTCTATTCAAAAAATTTATATGATTATAAAAAATGACAGTATCTATTTGGGAATTTCCTGAATAGATACTGTTTTTGATTTTTGTTGCTTTCTAATTTGAATGAATTTTTAAATAATATTCCCATTAGCACGACTGCTTTGAAATTAAATGGAATAAATAATAGAATCAGACTCTAGTCTGGAGCACAAGCCCTGTGATGGCTCAGCCGCCATATTTTCCTTATCGCTTTAGCGATTAGGAAAAGGCCAATCTTTGAGATTTTTCCGGGCTTGAAAAAGCTCAAAGTTGCGCCGGCAGCGTTCCAGTCCATCACAGGGCTTGTGCGGAAGACGGCATCCTACACTACACTAACTAAAATAAAAATAGAAACATATGTTCAATTTGCAACCATAGTTTTTCGCTCTTAACATAAAAATTTGCTACAATATAAACAGCTATTTTAAGAGCAACTAATTTTTTTACACAAAGATTTGAGGGAGTAGAATTTTGGATAATACATTATTAAAAGGTCTTAATCCAGAGCAACAAGATGCCGTTAAAGCAACACAGGGACCATTGTTGATCATGGCTGGTGCCGGTTCTGGTAAGACACGAGTTTTGACACATCGTGTGGCTTATTTGATTGAAGAAGAAAATGTTATGCCTTGGCATGTTTTAGCGATTACTTTTACGAATAAGGCCGCCAAAGAAATGAAGGAAAGAATCGGTAAGTTGCTAGATGAATCAGCTAGTGACGTTTGGGTTTCAACTTTCCACTCTCTTTGTGTAAGAATTTTAAGAAGAGATATCGACAAGATGGGCAAGCCTAAGACATTTACGATTGCGGACCCTAGTGAACAAAGAACTTTGATGAAACAAATTTTAACGAAAATGAACTTGGATCCTAAGCGTTACGACCCTCGTGCATTGTTGGGTACAATCAGCAATGCTAAGAATGAATTGTTGACACCGGAACGTTATGCACAAGTGGCCGCTAGTCCTTATGAACAAACGGTAGCTAGTGTTTATGATGCATATGCCAAAGAGATGGATCGTAACAACTCACTAGATTTTGACGATTTGATTATGACTACTAGTCAATTGTTTGATGAAAATCCTGATGTTTTGGAAAAGTATCAAGAAAAATTCCAATACATTCACGTTGATGAATATCAAGATACTAATGAAGCTCAGTACAAGTTAGTTAAGCAGCTTGGTGGCAAGTATCGTAACGTCTGTGTTGTTGGTGATGCTGATCAAAGTATTTATGGCTGGCGTGGTGCTAATATTCAAAACATCATGAATTTTGAAAAAGATTATCCTGAAGCTACGACAATTAAATTGGAACAAAATTATCGTTCAACTAAGACTATTTTGAAAGCTGCTAACGAAGTTATTAACCACAATTCCAACCGCAAGCCTAAGGAGTTATGGACGGATAATGCTGATGGCGAGAAGATCAAATTCTACCGTGGGCAAAATGAATCTGATGAAGCTTTGTTCGTCGTCGACCAAATCAAAAATTTACTGTTACAAGGCTTTAACTATGGCGATTTTGCGGTTCTTTATCGGACTAACGCTCAATCACGTACGTTTGAAGAGAAACTTATGCAAGCTAATATGCCATATAAGATTATCGGTGGGCATAAGTTCTATGATCGAAAAGAAATTAAGGATGTTTTAGGTTACTTACGTTTGGTTGCTAATCATGATGATTCGATGAGTTTTCAACGAGTTATTAACAGCCCTAAACGTGGTATCGGACCTGGTACGATTGAAAAACTTCAAAATTACGCTGATGAACACGGTTGGTCACTACTTGAAGCAGCCGAAAACATTGAATTGTCACCACTTGGTGCTAAACCGAGAAAAACAATTGGTCATTTCGCTAAGGTGATCGACGACTTAACTAAATTGTCAGAAACTGAATCGATGACGGTCTTGATGAATCACTTATTGGAAGATTCAGGTTATGTTGATGATTTGAAGCAACAAAATAATTTGGAATCACAGGCTCGAATTGAAAATATTGAAGAACTTTTAACAGTTACGACTCAATTTGATCAAGCCTATGAGCCAGATCCAGAAGTTGATGAAACTCGTTTGACGACTTTCTTGACTGAACTATCATTAGTTAGTGATCAAGATGATATTGAAGAAGAACAAACTGAAGTTACCTTAATGACCTTGCATGCCGCTAAGGGACTAGAGTTCCCAGTAGTATTTTTGGTTGGTATGGAAGAAGGTATTTTCCCATTAGGCCGTTCACTTCTAAAAGAAGACGATCTAGAAGAGGAACGTCGTTTGGCTTATGTTGGTATTACTCGAGCCGAAAAACGTTTGTACTTAACTAATGCCTTTAGCAGAACGCTTTATGGACGGACGCAAAACAATCCAACTTCTCGTTTCGTTGAAGAAATCAATGATGACGCCTTGGAACCAGTTAATACGAACGCTGGTAACCTTGGTAGCAGAAACGAATCCTTCAAACAACGTCGTCGTCGGGCTGCAACGAGTGCAACATTTACTTCACCAACCTTGAAAGCTAAAGGAGCTCAAGGTGCGGAAAAACTTCATTGGAATGTGGGCGATAAAGTCGATCACAAGAAATGGGGTCGTGGAACGGTCGTCAAAGTCAATGGTGACGGCAAGAATGCTGAACTGGATATTGCTTTTGACAGTCAGGGTATTAAACGATTATTAGCAGAATATGCACCAATTAAAAAAGTAACTGATTAATTTAGAGGTGAGAGCATGGCTGAAATAACTAAAGCACAAGCTAGTCAAGAATTAGATAAAATTCGTCCCCAATTAAATAGTTGGCGTGAAGCTTATTACACAAAAGATGCTCCCGTAGTTGAAGATAATGTTTATGACAAACTTTATAATCGACTTTTAGATTTGGAAAAAATGTATCCGGAATTAGTTACGCCAGATTCACCGTCACAACAAGTCGGGGATGTCACGCTACCTGATTTCAACAAGGTAACTCACGACATTCCGATGCTGTCGATGGGGGATGTCTTCTCTGAAGCCGAACTGGCTGAATTTAATGATCGAATTGAAAAAAATGTTGGTCATGTTGTTGATTATAATGTTGAATTAAAAATTGATGGATTATCACTTTCATTAATTTATGAAAATGGTATCTTAGTACAAGGTTCAACTCGTGGTAATGGAACGATTGGTGAAAATGTGACTGAGAATGTAAAAACTATCAAGGACATTCCTCAGAAATTGAGCCGACCATTAACGTTTGAGGTTCGTGGCGAATGTTTCATGTCAAAAAAAGAATTCTTACGCCTGAACCAGGAACGTGAAGCTCAAGGACAACAAGTTTTTGCTAATCCAAGAAATGCTGCTGCCGGAAGTTTACGGCAATTAGATCCTAAAATTACGGCTTCACGAAAGCTAGATACGTTCATGTATACGATTGTTACGTTTGATGATTTAAATGTAACTACGCAACATGAAGCCCTTGAAACACTTCAAGAATTAGGCTTTAACGTTAATCCAACTGCTCAAGTTACTACTGGATTAGATGGAGTCAAAGACTTTATCGAACATTACGGTGAAGTTCGTGATGACCTGGATTATGGAATCGATGGAGTAGTTTTGAAGGTCAATGATTTGGCCACGCAACAAAGTTTGGGTAATACGGTTAAAGTACCACGTTGGGAAATTGCTTATAAGTTTCCACCTGAACAAGCTGAATCAATTGTCCATGACATCAGTTGGACGATTGGTCGAACTGGCGTGTTGACGCCAACGGCAGTGATGGATCCAGTCAGTTTGGCAGGTACGACTGTTTCTAGAGCGACGCTACACAATGTTGATATGATCAAACAAAAGGACATCAGAATTGGTGATACTGTCTTGTTACACAAAGCGGGCGATATTATTCCTGAAGTGTCACAAGTAGTTTTGAGTAAACGTCCTGAAGATTCACAACCAGCGGAAATTCCCACGCATTGTCCATACTGTGGTTCAGAATTAATTCACTTGGAAGATGAAGTGGCATTGCGTTGTATCAATCCTAAGTGTCCGGCTCAAGTTAAGGAACAATTGACACACTTTGCTTCTAGAAATGCGATGAACATTGATGGATTAGGACCAAAAATCGTTGAGCAACTTTACAGTAAAGAATTGATTCAAGATGTCGCGGATCTTTATAAGTTAACGGCAGATGATTTAGCCACTTTAGATGGCTTTAAAGAAAAATCAATTAACAATTTATTAACTGCAATTGATAATTCTAAGAGTAATTCAGTGGAAAGATTGTTATTTGGTTTAGGGATTCGTCACGTTGGTGCAAAAGTAGCGAGAATCTTAGCTGAGCATTTTGGTGATTTAGATAGTATAATGAATGCTTCAGCTGAAGAAATCCTTGCGATTAACACAATGGGTGAAATCATTGCTGACAGTATTGCTACATATTTTGAAAATAGTGATGTTAAAAAGTTAATAAATGAATTAAAATCAGTTAATGTCAATATGAATTTTTTGGGTAGTTCTAATTCTAATGAAACAAATAGCCATTTTACTGATAAAATAATTGTTATAACCGGAACACTAAAAAGTTATAAACGTTCTCAATTGACTGAATTATTGGAAAATCTTGGTGCGAAAGTAACTAGTTCGGTTACTAAGAAGACTGATATTTTGATTGCTGGTGAAAAAGCTGGAAGTAAATTAACCAAGGCTCAGCAGTTGGGAACTCAGATTATTGATGAAGCAACATTGTCGGATTATTTGGGCAATGAAGAGTAGGAGATCAGTTTTGAAAAAATTCTTAAAAACTACATCGTTATTACTGATGTGTTCGTTGCTGTTGACTGCCTGTGGAAACTTGCAAAATTCTAGTTTGTCATCAGGTGGTGGCGACACGAACAAAACAAGTGTCCAAACGACTAGTTCGTCTGATTCAAGTAGTTATGATGTTTTATTAAGTGGCGGTAAGTACAAGACAAGTCCAATTTCTGGGCTCACAGCTGCTGACAATACTAATCAATTTAATAGTAGAAGTTTTGAAAGTGGCTTAATGAGTCTGTCGAAAAAACAATTTTCAACCAACAATTATGTTTTCCAAGAAGGACAAGTTTTGACTGCTAGTAAGGTAGTAGATTGGCTTGGTAGGAAGTCTAAGTCCAATCCAACTGGTTTAAATCCTAAGGACAATGGTTCTAAGGATGAAAACAAGCGTGCACCAATGTATTTCCAACAAATGCTGGAAGAAGATTATTTGACTAAGCAAGATGGAAAATACAAGTTGGCAGGGATGTCGATCGGTATTGCGATGAACAAGATCGATTACTATCAAAAGAAGCAGTATGGCGCAACTTATAAGACTTCTATCAGTACGGCAGAACAAAAGGAACAAGGCGAAAGAATTGCCAAAGAAGTAGTTAAAAGACTTCGGGCTAATAAGGAAGTTGGAAATATTCCAATTGTCGTAGCCTTGTATTCGGTTGCTCCACAAGATACTTTAGTTGGTGGAACTTATTTCCAATACTCCATCAGCAAGAGTGATAGTCTAGGTAGCTGGAAAGATTTGAATTATCGTAATCAAATGTTACCAACTGTTAATGGTGAAAATGCCATTAACAGTAGTGATGCTGATGCCTTTGCCAACTTTAAAGATCACATTCAAAATTACTTCCCTAACTTGTCCGGGGTAACAGCTCAAGCTAAGTATGACGGTGATACTTTGAAGTCATTGGATATTACGATCAATACGCAATTTGATGGTTTGGCACAGGTTACAAGTTTTACACAATTCGTACAACAGAGTGCTTCGAAGTACTTGCCTTCAGGAGCAGATTTGGATATCAGTATTCAAACTGTCGATGAGCAGCAAGCCTTTGTGACACGTTCGAATGGTAAATTCACTTCACACGTTTATGATGCAGATTAAAAAAGGAGAAACTAAATGATTTCAAAAGATGAAATTTTACACGTTGCTAAATTAGCTAACTTAAAACTTCAAGATGATGAAGTAGATGATTTTGTCAGTCAATTAGGCAAAATTGTTAATATGGAAGATAATTTGGCAAGTGTTGACACAACTGGCGTAGAGCCAACTTACAATATGGGTGACACACAAACCGTCTTTCGTGAAGATAAGGGAATTCATACTCAAACTAGAGAACAAATGTTGGAAAATGTTCCCGAAACTGACAACAACCTTATTAAAGTACCTACAATTGTTGACAAGGAGGACGATGAATAGTGGATTACATGAAGGAAACAATCGATTCGTTGCATAAGAAATTATCCGACAAAGAATTGACTGCAGAAGAACTAACTAAGCAAACTTTGACTGAAATCAATGCCAAAGAAGACAAACTTAATACTTTTATCACCGTTAATGACAAAGCTGTTGACGATGCTAAGAAAATTGACGCTGACGGTATTAAGGGACCATTGTCTGGTATTCCTATCGCTATTAAGGATAATATCGTGACAAATGGTATCAAGACTACTGCTGCAAGTAAGATCTTGTACAATTTCATGCCTGTATACAACGCTACAGTTATGGATAAATTGGATAAAGCCGGTGCAATCGATATCGGTAAAACCAACCTTGATGAATTTGCTATGGGTTCATCCACAGAAACTTCTCACTTTGGAACATCTGTTAATCCTTGGGACTTCAGTCGTGTTCCTGGTGGTTCATCTGGTGGTTCTGCTGCCGCTGTTGCCAGTGGTCAAGTAGTTGCCGCTTTAGGTACTGATACTGGTGGTTCAATCAGACAACCAGCTGCTTTTAATGGTATTTTCGGAATCAAACCAACTTACGGTCGTGTTTCTCGTTGGGGCGTTATTGCCTTTGCATCAAGTCTTGACCAAGTTGGTGTCATGACAAAACGTGTTGAAGATTCAGCTTCTGTTTTATCAGTTATCGCTGGTCACGATGATCATGATGCTACTAGCTCAGAAAAAGAAGTTCCTGACTACCGTGCTAATTTGAACAAAGACATGACAGGGGTAAAGATTGCTGTTCCTAAGGAATTCTGGCAAGAAGGTACCCATCAAGATGTCTTAGATAACATCAATAAAGCATTAGAGTCATACAAAAAAATGGGAGCAACGGTTGAAGAAGTCAGCCTACCAACTTTGAAGCATGCGGTTGAAGTTTACTATGTCTTGGCATCTAGTGAAGCTTCATCTAACTTGCAAAGATATGATGGTGTTCGTTATGGATATCGTGCAAAAGATGTTAAGAACATCAATGACTTGTTCGTTAACTCTCGTTCAGAAGGCTTTGGTTCAGAAGTAAAACGTCGTATTATGTTAGGTACTTTCGCTTTGTCTGCCGGTGCTTATGATGCTTACTTCAAGAAAGCTGCTGAAGTTAGAACTATCTTTATTAAAGAAATGACAAATGTCCTAAAGGATTATGATTTAATTATGGGACCATCAACTACAACACCTGCTTTCAAGATTGGTGAAAAAGTTGACGATCCATTGGCAATGTACATGAACGATATTTTGACAATTCCTGCTAACTTAGCTGGTCTTCCAGCCGCTTCAGTTCCAGCTGGACTTGCTGAAGGATTACCAGTTGGCCTTCAAATTATCGGTAAGCCATTTGCTGAACAAAGTGTCTTGAATGCTGCTTTTGCATTACAAGAAGAAAATAAATTTTATGAACAAATACCAACTGCACTAAAGGGGGAAGACTAATGAATTTTGAAACAACTATCGGACTGGAAGTCCACGTTGAATTAAAGACTAATTCAAAGATGTATAGTCCATCACCCGTTGCTTATGGTGCTGAATCTAATATTAATACCAACGTAATTGATTTTGGTTTCCCAGGTACATTACCAACAGTTAACAAGAATGCTTATCGTCTTGGTATCATGGTTGGCTTAGCTTTGAATGCTAACATTGAAAACCATACTCATTTTGATCGTAAAAATTACTTCTATCCAGATAATCCCAAGGCTTATCAAATTACTCAACAAGACAAGCCATTAGGGCATGATGGTTATATTGAAATTGAAGTTGATGGTCAAAAGAAGAAAATTGGTATCGAAGAACTTCACGTCGAAGAAGATGCTGGTAAGAATACTCACGGTAACAATGGTTATTCCTATGTCGATTTGAACCGTCAAGGTACACCATTAATTGAAATTGTTTCAAAGCCTGATATGCATTCACCAGAAGAAGCTTACCAATATCTTGAAAATCTTCGTAAGATTATCCAGTTTACTGGTGCATCTGATGTTAAGATGGAAGAAGGATCAATGCGTGTCGATACTAATATTTCGATTCGCCCAGTTGGTTCAGATACTTATGGTACAAAAGTTGAGTTGAAGAACTTGAACTCTTTCAACCACGTTAGATTAGGTCTAGCTTATGAAGAACAAAGACAAGCCGCTATTTTAAAGAGTGGTGGTACAATTGGCCAAGAAACAAGACGTTTTGATGAAAAGACTGGCGAAACATTCTTAATGCGTGTTAAGTCTGGTGCAGATGATTATCGTTACTTCCCAGAACCTGATTTACCAGATTACGACATTGCTCCAGCTTGGATCGAAGAAATCAAAGCTAGCTTGCCAGAATCAGCTGCTAAAAGACGTGCTCGTTACATCAACGAATTGGGTATTCCTGAATACGATGCTGGTGTCTTGACTGATACTAAGGAAATGTCAGACTTCTTTGATGAAGCTGTATCTTATGATGCTAATCCAAAACTAGTTTCTAACTGGTTGATGGGTGAAGTTAACGGATACTTGAATGAAAAGAAGATTGGTCTTTTAGATACTGAGTTGACACCAGAACACTTGGCTAAGATGATCAATTTGATTTCTAACGGAACTATTTCTTCGAAGATTGCTAAAAAGGTCTTCAAAGAAACAATTACTAATGGTACTGAACCAGAAAAATGGGTTAAGGATAAAGGACTTGTACAAGAGTCTGATCCAGCAGTATTGAAACCAATGATTTTAGAAATTCTCGATAATAATCAACAATCAATCGATGACTTTAAGAATGGTAAAGATCGTGCTGTTGGTTTCTTGGTTGGTCAAATCATGAAACAAACACACGGACAAGCTAATCCAAAGGTTGTTAATAAGATTTTGATGGAAGAGTTAAAGAGTCGTTAGTGAGGGAAAGATATGCGTGCTAGACTTATTTATAATCCAACTTCAGGTCATGAGACTATGAACAGTAATGTTGGAGACATTTTGAATATTATTGAAAAAGCTGGTTATGAGGCTAGTGCTTACCGAACTACACCTAAAAAAAACTCAGCTAAAAATGAAGCTAGAAGAGTAGCTAAGGAAGGCTTTGATTTAATCGTTGCTGCCGGAGGAGACGGTACGATCAACGAGGTCGTCAATGGGATTGCTGACCTTGAAAATCGTCCAGAAATGGCTATTATCCCAGCTGGGACGACCAACGATTACGCTCGTGCGTTGAAAATACCAAGAGATGACGTTGTCGAAGCTGCTAAAGTTATTTTGAAGGGCCAAAAGTTGCCGGTTGATATTGGCCAAGCAGGCTCTAAATACTTTATCAACATTGCCGGTGGTGGCTCAATGACGGAATTAACTTATGAAGTTCCCTCAGCCTACAAGTCCATTTTGGGCTATCTAGCTTATTTAGTTAAAGGTGCTGAAATGTTGCCTCGGGTTAGTCCAATCGATATGCACATCGAATATGACGAGGGTGTCTTTGACGGCAAAGCCACGATGTTCTTGATTGGTTTAACGAATTCAATCGGTGGAATGGAGCAAATTGCTCCTGATTCGGTCATTGGTGATGGGACATTTTCATTGATTATCGTTAAAGAAACTAATTTAAGAGATTTAGTACATTTGATTGCCTTAGTTTTAAACGGTGGACGTCACGTTAATAATCCAAAAGTTATTTATACGAAGACGAAACGAATCTCCGTTCACGCCAACGATGAGAACCGCTTGATGGTTAATCTCGATGGTGAATACGGTGGGGATGCTCCAATGGAATTTATCAATTTACATAAGCATTTGAACATCTATGCAAATGTAGATTCAATTCCACTCAAGGCCATTAGTAGTTCAACTCTCAGTGAAAAAGACGCTGGAGAAAAGATTATCGAAGAAGAACGCAATCTAGATAATAAAAATAAAGATAAGAAATAAAAAAAGAAATTGGAAGTGGATCAGTTTTGGACACTTCTTTTTTCTGTGTAAAGAGGAAAAATGCAAAAACCTAATTTAAAGAAGAACCAAAAAATTGAACTGACAATTGAAGACTTGTCTTATGAAGGTAAGGGTGTCGCCAAAGTTGATGACTTTACTTTGTTTGTCGACAACGCTTTGCCTGGTGAAGTAGTTAATGCGGTTATTACTCGTATTAACAAAAACTTTGGCTTTGCGAGAACTTTGGACGTCATTAAAGAGTCTCCTGACCGTGTTCACGACATCGATGCAATCTATGCTCAAACTGGAATTGCTCCTTTGAGTCATTTGAAGTACGACAAGCAACTTGAATTCAAACGTAATCAAGTCGTTGTCGATTTCAATAAGATCGGTTTAAAAGATGTCGTTGTAAACGAAACTTTAGGGATGGAATCACCATTCAATTATCGTAACAAGGCCCAAGTTCCGGTTAGACAGATCAATGGTAAATTGACAACTGGCTTTTATCGTCGTCGCTCACATGACCTCGTACCAATGGAAAACTTCTTGATTCAAGATCCAAAGATTGATGAAGAGATCATCAAGGTTCGTGACATCTTGAGAAAATATAAAGTCCGTGGCTTTGATGAAGAAAATCAAAAAGGCCAAATCAGAACTATCATGGTTCGTCGCGCCTACTTTACTGGTGAAATGATGGTTGTTTTGGTTTCTAGAACCCGTGACATTTCTCATTACAAAGACATCACTAACGAAATCATGGACAATCCTGATGTGAAGTCATTGTATTTGAACGTCAACTCGAAGAATACTAACGTGATTTTCGGTCAAGAAATGACCTTGTTGGCTGGTAAGAAGTACATTGATGATAAGATTTTGGGACATACTTATCGAATTTCACCAAGATCTTTCTATCAAGTTAACCCAGTTCAAACACAAAACTTGTACAAGATGGCCATTGATAAAGCTGAATTGACGGGCAAAGAAGAAGTAGTCGATGCGTATTCTGGTATCGGTACGATTGGTTTGTCGTTGGCTGATAAAGCTAAACATGTCACTGGAATTGAAGTTATCGAAGATGCCGTTAAGGATGCTGACCAAAATGCCAAACTAAACGGTATCGAAAATGCTGACTTTGTTGTTGGTAAAACTGAAGACGTTCTAGATGAATGGGCTAAGAACAACATGTCAGTTGATGTCTTGATGGTCGACCCACCACGTAAAGGATTGGCTAATTCATTGATCGATTCATTGAAGAATATCCAACCTAAGAAAATTGTCTACATCAGTTGTAACCCAGCAACTTTGGCACGTGATTTGTCATTGTTAAGTGATACATACGAGATTGGCGACGTAACACCAGTTGATATGTTCCCAATGACTAACCATATTGAAAGTGTTGTTGCTTTAACATTGAAATAAATAATAATTAAAAGCCTTCTAAGCTAATCAAAAACTTGGAAGGCTTTTTATATGCTAAAATAATGGAAAATAGATAATTAAGGTGATTGAATGAATCTAATCATGGGTCTGGGTGCCTTAGCTTTGGGAGTCTGGCAAGTGTTTGTTTCGAAGCAATATTTTGATAATATGCGTCATCAATCGGCTCCGATGGTCTTTTCGATTATTGCAGTAGTATTTAGTATGTTATTTGCGGCTTTTTTGATCGTATTTGGTTTCTTAAAAATTTTTGGTTAACGTTAATCGGCAAATTTGTTACGTTCATAGAAGTTTATGGTTCATTTATTAATTCTGAAATATAATGTTTCCATAACTAGGAATTGAGGGATCTTATGAGAGAGTCATTAAATCGTGAGAAGACTATTTTAGGTAATAATTTACGTGAATGCCGTAAGCAATGTAAGTTGTCGGAACGTGAAGTTTCGAAGATGCTGCATGTTGATATTACAACGATATCTAAATATGAGCACAGTACTCGTACTCCCGATATTTATACAATAATTCGCTTTGCCGATGTCTATGGAGTCAGTTTGGATGCGCTCGTTGGTCGGAATTAAAATGAAGAGAGTTTGGGACATAACTATTTTTTACTCCTAAACTTGCAGCATAAACGAGGAACATGACATTGTAATTTCTTCTTAAAAAAATAGCACCGGGTAATCAAAGAGTGATTATCCGGTGCTATTTGATTTAATATTTGAATGACCTTTTTATGTCCTGCTCTCTAGTTGAAACGAGTTACACAAGAGCAACCCCCTCCGAGATAACAAAATTTCAAGAATCACTCGCAAAGTGCGACGAGCAGTTCCTGAAATTACGTTATCCTCCGGGAGCTGACCGCTCTTGTTCCACTCTCTAGTTGAAACGAGTTACACAAGCCAGACTCAGCCATATAGCTACATTCCCCAAATCACACACAAGCCCGGTGTGCAATTCGTGAAATTAGGCTATCTGTCTGAGTCTAAGCGGCTTGTTCCACTCTCTACTTATGATTGAATCTTTTGATCAACTCTTTATTCTTTCTAAAAGAAACTTCACAGCTTGAACCATCGATGAAGGTCAATTGTCTGGTTTTGCTATCAAAGCTAGTAGCGTTGTCTAAATTGACTAGGAAACTACGATTACAGCGAAATAAATTAGGATAATCTTGTTCAAAGGTATTGAGTGATCCATTGAATTCGGCTAACTGATTTTTAGTAATAATAAATATGCGACCGGGGATTTCTTTTTTAGTGTAGAGCATGATCAAATCATCCATCAAAATTGAGAAGTAGCGGCTGCCGATTTTATAGTCGAGGAGATTCTTTGAGCAGTGACTGTAAGATTGCAGTTTTTCCTGAACACTTTGAATATCGTCAGTGATGCGCTGCTTGATATTTTCAAAACCTTTGTCTTTTAAAATGTAATCTGTCGGGGCAATTTTTCTTTCCAGTGTTGTGAGTGATAGCTCACCGTGAGTCGTGATGAAGATAATTTGTGCTAGCGGAACTTCTTGACGAATTTTTTCCGCCAAATTTAAACCGGCTAGTTTATCTTCATTGATTTCCATATCTAAAAAATACAATCCTAACTGAGCGGGATGTTGCAAGAATTCCTCAGTATTAGAAGCTACACAAGTTAATTGCATGTCCGCATCATTGATGACGATGCCGTTTTGTATATATTTCGCAAATTTTTCACGCTGCAGCGGGTTGTCTTCTAGTAGGTAGACTGGGTACATTTACTCACCTCCAACGATAATTAAAGTCATCAGCAAATGGCCTTTGACGATTTTACTGTCTAAAAAGAGATTATTCGTTTGACTGATTAATTTTCGAACGTTACTGAGACCAAAACCAGTATGATCTTGTTTAGTTGTGTAACCACTTTGGAATATTTCATTGAGATTCAGTTTTTTCTCCAAGGGGTTATCAATCGTGATTTCGGTAGTTTGTTCAGTTTGATTGATAGCACAAGTAACTTCGCGATTTTTGGTAACGTGTTCGAGAGCATTGTCGATCAAAATCCCCAAAATTCGAACTACTACGATATCGACGTTGAAATGATAGTGCGCTTGGGTCAGTTCCAAATTGAAGTCGATCTGTTTGCTTTTAGCGATGAAAAATTTCTGAATCAACAGTCCGCGAATCAGATCGTTGTCAATTGCGCTGACTTGGGCAATATTGCCTTTATTGACGAGTGACATTTCATCATCAGGAACAATGTCCTGGTAATAATCCTTGAGTTCCTGGGAATCGCTTTGGTCGACTAGCGGTTTGATAGCCAGCATGATATTTTGAAAATCATGTTTAAACTTACGCAGCTCGGTGTATTGTTGCTGCACACTAGTTAAATATTCGTTGAGTTGCTTGTTGTAAGCTAGTTTTTCGCGTGCCTCGTTTTGAATCGCCATCGTGTGAACGAAGAAAACTAGTTGGTAATAAGCCACAATTAAAAGGATGGAAAAAATCAGAATAAGACTAGCTTGAATGGTAGCTGTCACGGCTTGGAGATCACTGATCAATAAAATGACCAAAAATGAAACGAGTACGCTGAAGGTTAAAGTAAGTACTCGCTTACCCAAATGGTATTTTTCAATTTGAAGCCAAAGTTCGGCGGTTGAATGGCGGAATCGTTGAGCAACTAAAACAAAAACCACTAGGTACAGTAAGTTGATCAACAATGAGGCAGTAATAAAATATTCTTGATAAATTTCTAGTAGTCGCAATTGCCAACGATTATTTGCAACAAAAAAGATGATCCGAGCGGTATAAGTTGCTAGACAAAAGAAGACCAATACGATATTGGAAGCCATGACTAAGGAAATCGATTTTTGCATGTCGTGGTGATAGACCAAAAGAAGTAGGCCAATAAAGAAGAGAATGAAAATATCGTCCAAAAATAAACCGATATAACCAAAGACCAAAGCTAAGGCTATACCGATTAATATTTTCAAAGGATTGAATTCTCTAATAAAGTAATTTTTTAGTTGTAAAATTGCGAACAACAAGCAGAAGTTTGCAATCAAGTTTAATTGCCAGTCTATATATACCATAAGCCAATTGTATTTAAAATTTTGTCTTAATACAAGGTGTTTTTGCTTGTGGGGTGTAGTATGCCGTCCTCTGCAACAAACTCGATTTTGGCTGGAACGTACTGGGCACGACTTGAAACTACCGCAAAGTGCGCGGCATTTCCAAGCTCGGCCTTTCACGTAAGCGCTAAAGCGCTAAGTGAAATTTCAGTACTGAGCCAAATCGAGTTTGTTGCTCCGGACTGAATAACGGGTCTATGTTTTATATGCTTTCCGTTTATTTAGGAATAATAGTTCTATTCAAAATGGTATTATTACTAACCTAATAGTATGGATTCGATTCTATTTGAAATAAAAGAAACAAAATTTAAAGCAACTAAAAAATAGCATCTATTCTTCGATAGTACGTAATTGATATTAATTAATCATACGTATATTGAAAATAGGTGCTATTTCTATTTTTTAAATTGTTTGGGATATATGATAGAAAACACTATTTAGTCTGGAGCAACGGCTCTGGGAAATGCTCAGCTGTGAAATTCCACTTAGCGCTTTAGCGCTTATGTGGAAGGCCGAGCTTGGAGATTACGCGTACTTTGCGTAAGCTTCAAGTCGTGCCCACAGCGTTCCAGCGTTTCCCAGAGCCGTTGCGGAAGACGGCATTAGGACGGTAACAGTTAGTTATTTGCTATTGCGCTTTGTTTGCTGTCGGGTGAATCTGGATTGGTTACGCCGTTGCCAATGATGTACTGGTGGAAAATGTTGATAAATTGGTTGCTGGCAATCATGTCGGAGTGTTGTGCTTTACTGCCGGTCAAGGTTACTAGTGTATAGTGTTTGATTTGGCCTTCGTAAATGTACTTTCCGGCATCAACGCTGCCTAGTGGGACGATGCCGTCGTCGGTGTAAAGTTGGGTTCCGGCGATGGAATAGTAGGTTAGATTCTTAGGAATCTTGTCTCTAGCTTTGATTAGGTCATTGAGCATTTGGGTACGATTTGAACTGTTCTTTTCTTCGAAATTGTATGGTGTACCGACGGTTAGCAATTGGTTGAGGGTCATGGTTGAATCGTCAAAATACTTTTCCAAGAAGATGGTCCAAATTAGACCGCCATTTGAGTGTCCGAAGGCATTAAAAGTATTGAAACGGTATCGTTTCTTAATGGCGTTGAAGGCGATATTGAACCATTGAACTTGTTTTTGAATGTTGGAATAGCCATCTTTATTGTTGTCAAAACCTACAACGATAAATGGTTGAGTATCATTAGCTCTGATTTTGCCGGTATAGGAGATGGAATCGTCTAAGTGAACGGTCATCTTTAATAGGCTATGATGTTCACCGTATTTACTGTTGATAGTTTTAACTAGATTGTCGAATCGATTGGCAGAAGCACTCGAACCCGGAATCATGATGATTGGTGTCATGGGTGAATTGTATCTGCCTGCTAAAGTAGTAACATTTTTTTTCGTCCAAATGTAAGAAGGAATACCGAGCAGGATGAAAAATAGCGCCATTGCCACTAAGTATTTGAAATTTTTGTTTTTTCTTAAGGTTCTGGAACGCATTAATGTTCACCTTCTTCAGAGGTTAAGTCATCTAATTGTTTAACTTTGATGGCCATTTTGACAAAAGGTATGTAGATCAAAGTTGAAATTACGATTGCCAAAATTGAGAATCCTAAGGCTTGCCAGCTGCCGTTTGTTCCAACGAAAGCAGTTAGTGGTCCAGGAGTTCCAACGGGCACAGGATAGACGCTAGGGGGCATTAAATGCAATTGAATTGCTAAGGCTGCCATTAACATGTTGGCTAAAGGAGCTAGGATGAAAGGAATTAAGAAAATGACATTAAATAAGATTGGAATTCCCGTCATCAGGCCGCTACTAATATTGAAAAGACTAGGGATGATCGACCAGCGAGCAACAGTTTGATAGTCCTTGTCCTGAGAAATGATCAAGATAGCGATAATCAAACCTAGCACTGCACCAGTCCCACCAAAGGTCGCAAATGCATGGTACAAAGATGAACTAGTGAAAGGATTGGGGGCATTCCAAGCAGTGTGGTGATCCAAAGCGTAATTGAGATTGATAGTTGACAGTTTATCCATTTTTTCCACACCGAGAGATGAGTAAGTACCCGACCACCCAAGAAAAGACATCACTAAAGTGTAGACGGAGAAAATCAAAGTCTTGCTGATCTGACCGAGATTACTCTTGGATGAATACTCGGAAGCCACGGCGTTGATGAAGTTTCCCGGGGCTTCGGCGTAGTAGGTGATGTTGATCAGGGTACTCAACACGATTGCCACCAGTAATGAGATAACGATTGGACGAACCGAGATGAATGAACGTTGCCAAATATTTTGCTCACTTTCACTGATAGGAATAGGCCGACTAGCTTTTTTGAAGATCCAACCGATGAAAATACCGGAGATCATCGCAAACAGAAGTCCTCGTAAACCCAAAATTTGCGGGTGGAATGAGAATGGCTGTAGTTTAGAATAGCTGTAATCGACAATTAGGTAAAAACTGATGCCAGTGACACCTGCTAATTGGTCATCACGCTTGAAGTGTTTGGCGGTATATTTGGCGGCTCCAAAAATTGCCATCACGGAAATGAATCCTAGTGACAAATTGTAAAGTCCGGCACAGATATTTTCAATTTGGCGATTCAAAAAGTCGTTATTGATGGTTGGGAAAACATCAGTTAAGAATCCCTCTTTACCAATGACGACTGTCTGAATTATCCGTATGAAACTGCCAAAGAGTGCAAATGGAAAAACCAAAAGTAAGGTCTTTTGAATAATGCGATAAATCAATAGTTTTTGAAATTTAAGTGCTAAATGAATCAAATTTTTTTCAAACTTATTTTGAAAATCAATGTTCATAAGAATTCACCTTTTTAGTCTATTGGACTCTACCAAAAGTATAACCTCAAATAAAAAAAGCCGCCATCATAGCGACTTCTTTTTGTTCAAATAGTGAATATAGTAAACAGGTAAACCAAGCAATGTAATACCAATTCCCATGAAAGCTAATCCGGGTTGCCGGAAAAGTGTGGAAATGATGATATAAGCTCCACCAATCAAAGCAATAATTGGTGGAATCGGATAAAAGTTGATCTTGTAAGGACGTGTTAGTTGGGGTTCTTTCTTTCGTAAAATGAAAACTCCCACAAACATCATCATCGAGAAAATCCACATGACGAAGACTAACATGTCAGTTAAATAATCAAAACTACCCATGAAAATCATTACGATAGCAATGATAGTTTGCACTAAACCAGCATTTGCTGGCACACGAGTATTTTTAGTTAATTTGGAGAAGAACTTAGAAAAGACGATATCGTCGTCTGCTCCTAAAACGTAAGTGACACGTGCACCAGTCATCGTATAACCGTTGACAGAACCGAAAACGGAAATCAGAATACCAATTGTCACAATTTTTCCACCGATCTCACCGAAAATTCTGATAGCAGATTCGGAAGCGGCGTTTTGATTACCAGGAATCAAGTTGAATGGTAATTCTTTGATGAAGACAAAACTGATCAAAACGTAAATCAAAGTGATAGCGAACAAGCCAATGATGATTGATTTAGCCAAATCCTTTTCAGGACGCTTCATTTCACCAGCTAAGCTTCCGACATTCATCCAACCGTCAAAGGCAAACATTGTAGCTAACAGGCCACCACCAAGGGATGACCAAAAACTTGCGTGACTTCCAGCAGTAACAGGAAAGAGTGAAACTGGATTACTAGACTTAGTAAAAATCCCCACGATAATGATCAAGACAATTGGAATCAACTTAGCAATCAGTGAGATGGTTTGAATGCCACCACCAACTTTGGCTCCGAGCAGATTTACTAAGTAGAGGAAAACCGCTAAAGAAATTGCAATTGGAATTTGCCAAACTTTATCAATATTACAAAGGTTCATTACTTGCGTTGCAAAAATAATTGATAATGCTGAGATTCCTGCTGGGTAGTAAATAACTGATTGTGCCCAAGCAAGAAGAAAAGCAGGTATTTTACCGTAGATATACTCAATATATTTATAAATACCACCGGCTACCGGAATCGCTGAAGCAAGTTCTGCAATTGTCAGCCCGGCATTGATCGTAATAAAACCGGCTAGTAACCAAACGAGGATGGTTAAACTAGCACTACCAGTTGCGGCGGTAACACTAGAGATCTTGAAGAAGACTCCACCACCAATAACTAGTCCCATTACAGTCGACAGTGCTGAAAAGAACCCGAGGTCCCGTTTCAGACTAAATTTTTCTGTTTCTGAATCCATAAGGCAAAATTACCCCTCTCAAAAAGGTTCTTTCTTTTGTTTTATTGGTGTAATATGCCGTCCTCCATAGCAAAGCCGATTTTGGCTGGAACGATGTGGGCACGACTTGAAGCCTTTTTCAAAACCGGAAAAAGTCTCCAAGCTCGGCCTTATTCTAAGCAATAAATTGCTAAGAATAATTTCACATCTGAGCCAAATCGGCTTTGCTATTCCGGACTAAATAACATTTCTATGTATTATTTGTTTTCCATTCAAGTAGGAATTTGTGCTCTATTTTGAAGTAGTAAGGGAATCTCAAATTAATTTACTTATTCTATCTTTTAAGTACTAAATGTATTTAAAACAATAGCGAGCACTATTCAATCTCGAATTAATTTGAATAAAAAATAAGAGGTGTTATATAGTCGGGAGTGACAGCTTTGTGGATGCTCAGCCGTGAAATTCTTGTTAGTGCTTTAGCACTTACAAGAAGGCCAAGCTTGGAGACAATTCCCGCTTTTGGAATTGGCTTCAAGTTGTGCCCACCGCGTTCCAGCGTCCACAAAGCCGAACGGACGACGGCAATGTAACACTACCTAAACTAAAGAACGACCACTAGCCACTCAAAAGAAAGACCTTTAAAATAGCCTAAGTTTCGATTATATAACATATTGATAGATTCTTGGGAGTTTTTTGGTAGTAATTACGCTTACATAAAAGTAAAATTAGTGTGAGGTGATTTTATGATTAAATTAGGAATAATTGGAACGAATTGGATCACAGAACAGTTTGTCAATGCATGCGATATCACAAAATCTTTTGAATTAACACATGTTTATTCAAGAACGACACAAAAAGCTCAACAATTTATTGATGATTTAAAGAAGACAGAAATCAGAGTCAGCACTGATTTGAACGAATTCTTCAAGAGTGACGACTTTGATACAGTTTATATTGCTTCCCCAAATGGCTTGCACTTTGGACAGGCAAAATTGGCCTTGGAAAATGGCAAGAATGTTATTGTGGAAAAGCCTAGCACGTCAACGGTTAGAGAATTTACTATTTTGGATGACTTGGCACATGAGAATAAGTTGTTCTTATTTGAAGCTGCCAGACACATTCACGAACCGATTTTCAAAAAGATTCAAGAATATGTGGACGACAATCGCTCAGAATTAAGTGGAGCTACGATTTCATACATGAAGTATTCTAGTCGCTACGATGCTTTCAAAGCGGGTAAATTGCCTAATATTTTCAACCCTAAGTTTTCCGGAGGAGCCTTGTATGATTTGGGTGTCTACACGATTTATGATGCAGTCGTCTTGTTTGGACAACCGGACAAGGTCGGCTATACTCCTGAAGTTTTGTCCTCTGGTATCGACGGCTCAGGTAGTCTGACTTTGAAGTATCCTGACTTTGACGTCAATATGTTGATTGGTAAGACGAAGAATTCTTATCTACAATCTGAAATCTACTTTAATAAGAAAACTTTATTGATGGATAGCGGCGGAGATATCACGCATATTAAGTTGGCAGATGAAAATAAGAATATCACTACGATTCCAACCCAAAAGTCTGACAATCCGATGGATTCTGAAGCTAGTGAATTTGCCAGAATAATTAATGAAAATGATCAAGAAACTTATGAAAAACTCTTGAAGTACGCTAGAATTGTAAATAGAATTCTAGAACAGGCCAGAACGAGTGCAGGACTTGTTTTCGGCGCAGATGAGGAAAAATAAAGTGGAAATACCAAAATTATATCAAGCTTACTTTAAGCAAAATCAATTTACAGCTCTAACAAAGATTCAAGAAGCAGTTTACCTACCATTTAAAGAGGGACGTGACTTTGTGGCCATGGCACCAACTGGTTCGGGTAAGACGTTAGCTTTTGTGATGCCAATGTTAGAAACCTTAGTTCCAAAAGATGGTTTACAAATTTTAATTTTAGAACCTTCTCAAGAATTAGCGATGCAAGTTCGTGACGTGATCCAACCGTTAGCAAAACTTGTTGATTGCAAGGTTCAAGCTATTACTGGTGGAGCTAACCCCCAACGTCAATTGAAGAAGTTAAAAGAAAAACCCGAGATCATTGTGGCAACTTTGGGCCGTTTGAACGAATTGACACAAGCTCGTAAGATCAAACTGGGTAATGTCAATTCTGTGATTGTTGATGAAGCGGATGAAATGTTGAATGAAACAAAACTTGAACCGGTTCGTCAAACGATTGCCCAAATGCCAGCTGATGTGCAGATGACTTTCTTCTCCGCTACTGGGGTTGAGACGTTCAAGGATATGCACAAGTGGTTTGGCCAAGACTTTGAGATTATTGACCAAAGAAATGATACGACTTACACGGCAGGAATTAAGCACTATTTTATTGATGCTAATAGTGATTTTGTTAAAAACGCTTTAGTGCGTGAGTTGGCACATAATAAGAAGTTTCTCGGAATCGTCTTTTTCAATAACTCCAGATCACTGCATAAGACTATCAGTGATTTGAATCATGACAAGACCAATTTTGCGGCTTTGGATAGCAAGATGTCCTCACAACAGCGGAAAAACGCCATCAGTTTGTTTGCCAGCAAGAAAGTTAACTTGTTGTTGACGACTGACGTGGCTGCTCGTGGGATGGATATCAATAATATTACGACAATCGTTAATTATATGATTCCGCGCGACGACAGTGAATACGTTCACCGTGCTGGTCGGACAGGAAGAATGGGTAAGAGCGGTAAGGTAATTACTTTTGGTAACAGTCATGATTTAAAGAACTTACGTGATTTCACTGGATTGGAAATTGGTAAAGTTTACTTGAAGACTGACGGAACTCTTTCGAAGAAACCAGTTAAAAAGATCGTTCCGGCTGCTAAAAAGGATAAACCTAAGGCCAAGAAACGTTTGCGTGACCAAAAGAATAAGGGTAAACACGTTAAGAAAAATTAATGGTTTGAATTAAAAAATCTCTATAAAATTAGACTAAGTCTGATTTATAGAGATTTTTTGCCTTTTCAGCTTATGAGTTAATGTTATAATTCTTATATAGTGTTTTTGGTCCCTTGGCCCAGTTGGATAGAGCAACTGCCTCCTAAGCAGTAGGTCCCCGGTTCGATCCCGGGAGGGATCAGTTGAATAATTATAAAAGTCATTAATGCCTATGCATTTGTGGCTTATTTTTTTACATACGAGGTAAAAATTATGACAACTGTAAAATGTAGTTCTACTTTATCAATTAGTAACCATCGAGTGTTTTCTTCTGACTTGAATGAACACGAAACTGTCTTTGGTGGTAAGACTTTGATGACGATTGACGATAATTCTTCGATTGCGGCGGCCCGGATTGCTCGAAATCAAACGGTGACGGCTTCGGTGGATCAAGTTAACTTTATTTTGCCATTTACATTGCAAGATTCGATGTGTACGGAATCTTATGTCTCGGGTGTTGGTAAGCGTTCAATTGAAGTTTTTACCAAGATTATCGGTGAACACTTGAAGACTGGTGAACGGTTTTTAGGTTTGACTTGTTTTTCGACTTTTGTGGTCACTGACAAAAGTATAGTTTTACCGGAAATTGTGCCGGATTCCAAAGAAGCTCAGTTTGTCTGCAATGGGTACGAATCTCGCCAGCGTGAACGTTTGCAAAAATTATTGGCCCAAGAAAAGTTTAACCAGAATATTAGTCGAGAATTTCCTTGGTAAAAAAATGTCACAGGTATCATTGATAGCCCTTACATAAACATGATATAAATTATGTATACCAAAAAGAGGGGGTTAAGAGATGAAAAGTTTTATTGCTTTTATGGAGAAGCACTTTTTACCAGTCGCTTCAAAAATTGGTAATCAACGTCATTTAATTGCAATCCGTGATGCTTTCGCATACACAATGCCATTAATGATCGTTGGTGCCTTCGCCGTATTGATCAACAATCTACCTATTCCTGGGTTCATTGACTTTATGAACAGTACCTTCAGTCAAAAGATGGGGGATTCATATGTTTGGACTCTATTAGGTGGAAACATTTGGAATGGTTCTTTCGCTATTCTATCTATCTTTATTTCGTTTTTAGTTGCTCACAACTTGGCTAAGTCTTACGGTGTCGATGGAATTTCTGCCGGTATCGTATCATTAGGTTCTTTCTTCGCCGTTGGTGGTGCACAAGGAATGGATTCAGCCGGATTATTCGTGGCTTTGTTAGTCGGTTTACTTTCTACTGAACTATTCAGACGTTTATCTGATGTAGATAAATTTACTATCAAAATGCCTGACGGGGTTCCACCAGCAGTTGCTAAGTCATTTGCTGCCTTACTTCCAGCTATCATCACAATCGCTGTATTTGGTTTCGTGACAATGATTCTAAATGCAATGGGTATCGAAAATGTTGTTACAGCTTTCTACAAGGCTGTTCAAGAACCATTCATGGGTATGGCAAACTCATATCCAACTGCACTATTGATTGCCTTTATCACACCATTCTTGTGGTTCTTTGGTCTTCATGGTGCCAACATGATCGAACCATTTATGCAAACTATCAATGCTCCAGCTATTCAAGCTAATGCTGCTGCATTGAAAGCCGGTAAGGAAATTCCTTACATTGTTAACAAGCCATTTATGGATTCATTCGTTAACATCGGTGGTACTGGTGTAACAATCGGATTAATTATCGCTATTTTTATTGTTGGTAGAAAGAACAAACCTTATATGTCAGTTGCATCCCTAGCAACTGCACCTGGTTTATTCAATATCAACGAACCATTGGCATTCGGACTTCCATTAGTCTTGAATCCAATTCTATTCGTACCATATATTTTAGCTCCAATGGTCTGTGTAAGTATTGCTTACTTCGCTACAGCTAGTGGCTTCATGCCGGCAGCAACAAGTATGCCGCCTTGGGTAACACCGCCAATTATCGGTGGAGTTATCGCCACAGCTAGTTGGCAAGGTGGAGTTATTGCCGCAATCAATATCGCAGTAGCCGCCTTGATCTACGCACCATTCGTTTATATGAGTACAGCTATGGAAATTAATAAAGCTAATAAGGCGCTTGAAGATTAAGCAGAGCGTGTAAGCCAACGGTTAGGAGTCAGCAGATAGCCTAGCTTCACGAATTGCACGCCGCACTTTGCGGGCGATTTGGGAAGCGTAGCTATATGTTGACTCCTGTTGGCTGGAACGCGTTTTAGCTATATTGCCAAGAACCATGGTTCAAACCAAAAAGAACCAACTCTATAACCAAAAAGAAACTACAAAAGAAATCAAAAAAACAAACAATCAAGAGTTAAACAGACATCAAATCAGATGTCCCATAACTCTCCCTAAGCTA
The DNA here is from genome assembly GCF_004745525.1 of Companilactobacillus suantsaicola. Lineage (GTDB taxonomy): Bacteria > Bacillota > Bacilli > Lactobacillales > Lactobacillaceae > Companilactobacillus > Companilactobacillus suantsaicola. Next base: position 69,333 of record NZ_RKLY01000005.1, read on the forward strand.
CAAAAACCGTAGCAAGGGAAAAAGAGGAATACGGTCGACAAAATCGTCGACCCCATAACTCTCCCTAAGCTACAAAAAACATAGCAAGGGAAAGTAAAAAAGGATGACCCCCGATCATCCTTTTTTCTTTTCCTAAAAATGATACAACCAGTGACAAAAATGTCATATTTATCACAAATGCACCGAAATGCTCTTGCTAAGCCAATTCCAAGTAATGTAAGATTGAACTATTAAATCGTTTACAAAGTAGGTAATGGAATGCTTTTTCTAGATCATACGCCAGAGTTGACGGAAACAGATATGATAATTTACCGCGTGATAGTCAAGAACATGAACACCGTCGTATACATGCGAATTCGCGATTTGGCTAACATCACATATTGCAGTACAGCCAGTATTCAGCGTTTTTGCCAAAAATTTGATTGTGCTGGTTGGTCAGAATTCAAAACACGCTTGAAGATATACGTTTCTAATAAACATTTGAGTCAAGAATACCCAACCGATTTAGATAGTGGGGAAATTGTTCGATCGATTATGGAAACCGACACGTCAGATGGACGTAAGAAAATTGATGAGGTCGCTAGAATGCTTTTGACCCGCAAGCAAGTACTTTGGATAGGTGAGGGAACTTCCAAGATACTGGCCGAATTTGGGGCGGTCAACTATTCGAGCTTTGTCAATTTGTCACTCTTGATTCAAAATCCCATTGACAATCCAATCGTTGACTTCGACAACACGGCCGCTGATGAATTGTGTCTGATCGTCTGTTCAGTGTCGGGTGAAAACCACATCATCATTAAATACATTGACAATTTTATTAAACATAAAGTACCAGTCGTGGCCATCACCAATAATGTTACGTCGACGATTGCTAAAATGAGCCAATACACGCTGACTTATTTTGCTACGCAACAAATGATCGAAAGTGATAACGTGACGACTCAGACTCCAGCGATGTTCTTGATTGAAAAATTGATTCGCCGGGCTTCATCGTTGAAACAAGCTAAAAAGCTTGAGAAGCCAAAAAAAGAGCTCTAAATTTGAAACTAAAAAAGAAGTTGTACTAATGAAAATGAAATTCATTAATACAGCTTCTTTTTTTAATTGTGATGGTTATGTTTGTTACTTAATATCTGCTGCTTTAACCCACTCGTTAGTAGCAACACGGTACATTGTTTGACCGTTGATTGAGGCTGTCTTGTCGCTTCTCCAAGCAGTATTCTTAGCTAATCCACGGTTAGTGATCAAATCACCTTTAGCGTTGTAAAGATGAGCATCATTTAGGGTGTTAACGACGGTACTGCCTAGGTTAACTTCTAGTCCGTCAGCTAATTTAACCCATTCGTTTGTTGCAACGCGTAAGTAGACTTCGTTATTAAGTGTCATCTTCTTGTCGGCCTTCCAGTCAGTGTTACCACTAAGTCCACGGTTAGTAATTACTTCGCCGTTTTCGTTGTAAAGATGAACATTCTTGTTAGGAAGGGCATAGAAGACAGTTGAGTAATTTGAAATAGTCTTCTTATTTGTATTTGTGTCTGTTGTTGTGTTTGATGATGAATTGTGGTCATCAGTTGATGGAGTAACGATTGGTGTTTCAGGTTCATTTGTGCCGATTTCATTGTTAGTTGTTACTTTTTGATCGGATAGGTCAGTCGTAATATTAACGTTTTCGGAAACTTTAACGGGATTGTCATCTTTGTCGGTAAATTCCGCACTAGTTACGTTTGAGCCGTCTTTATCGAATGCTAATTTGAGGTAATTCCCACCGGGTTCAGTTTGGAAGGAAACTGAAGCACCTTTAACAACGGGAATACCAGTCTTTCCACGGTTGCCATATTGAGCGAAGGTGGAGTATTTAGAGATAGTATTTTGAATCTCTTCTTTGACTTTACTGAAGTCGGTGTAGCTAGCTTCAGCAGGGATTTCAATGGCACTTAAGTCCTTAGACATCTCAGCAATAACTGATTTTAAAGCTTCAGGATCAGAAGATGTGAATTGAGTTTGCATTGTATTTTCTGCTTGTTTAATTTCGTCAGTCAATGAGTCTTTTGATAAATTAGATTTCAATAAAATGTTGCCGTTTTCGTCTAGGTAATTTGGATCGATTGTGAATTTGCCGTTTTCATCTAGTGTTAAATTGATGGATCTTACGGTCTTATCATCAGTATTGTTTGCAAATGCTACATCATTATTTCCAATGTAAAGTGGATAAGTTCCTGGTTTTGTAAATTGACTTTGAATGTTTGGTAGTGCTACTTTTTCGTCAGTTCCTTTGATAATTCCACTTGGAACATCAAAGGTATAGTTGATAGTTGATTTTGAATCTAAGTAATAAGCAATAAAAGAAATAATTTCGTTACGTTCAGCGTCAGTCGTAGCTTTTTTTGCTTCGTTAGAGTATTCAGTATAGGCATTTTCTAATGTCTTGATTTGAGTGTCAGCTAAATCGTTTACGGAAATCTTGGCTTTAAGTTCTGCTAGTGAAGTCTCTAGTTCTGTTTGAACATCACTTTTGTCTGTTTGTTCCTCACTAGGTGTTGCAACATCCCCGTTTTCATCTGCCAAAACAGTGGTTGCGTTAACTGCAGGAGCAGCTAATGTCATGGCAATAAGTCCTAAAACAATAGGTCCAAAATGTTTTTTCATCTTAAATATCCCCTTTTAATCGTTTACTTACACTTAAAATTCTAGCAAACGTAGGCGACAATATTTGTCGTTTTAGAGGTAATTATGAAAAAAGTTGATAAATTTATATAGAATTATTTGCTAGGATTTGATGTAATAATGTTATTTAATTTCAAATTTATTAATAAAGCTCCTAAAGCAAAGATAGCTCCACCAAATCCAACAAAGTTGAGTCCAAAGTTGCCGACAATCATTGACCCGGCTTCTGAACCTAAGGAGATTCCTAAGTTTGAAGCAATCGGATTAAGCGATGAAGCTAAAGCTACTGCCTGTGGAAAAGATTCTTCAGCGATATTTAAAAAGTGAATCTGAATTGGAGCGTTGATTAAATACATCACTAACCCGATGACTATTAAGTTGATTAATCCAGCATATTTTGCGTGAATCAAGAATGGCAAGGCTAGGAGGATAAAAATTTCGACTGAGTAGACTTTAGGCATAAAGTTCAAGCCACCGTGTTCAGAAATTCGACCGGACAATTGGTTGCTGGCTAGGGATGCTAGACCAAAGACAGCCAGGAACAGACTCAAACTGCCGCTGGAGAAGCCAAGCTTGCCATAGAGGGGTTGGAGGTAAGTGTAGACCACGTAAATAGCGGCGATGGCGAAAAATGGTAGAAAAAAGCCGACGTAGATGCGGGAATCTTTGATCAATTCCAATTGACTCTTCAAGGGGCTGGTGTTTCTTTCCATATCTTTGGGTAATGAAAGCATTAATAAAATTAAAGTTATTACACTGACAAAAGAGATTATGAAAAAAGTCATTCGCCAATCAAAAATTCGACTGATAGCGGTACTGAATGGCACCCCGAAGACTGATGCAATGCTGAATCCGGAGAAAATCCAGGAGACGACGCTGTCTTGTTTGGATCTGGGAGCAATCACGCTGGAAAAAGTCATGGACAAAGAAATTATTGCCCCAGCAACTGACGCGGCAATCACGCGAGAAATAATCAAAACGATGTAGTTAGTCGCAAAACCACTGAGGGTATTTCCTAAAATGAAGATGACTGTCAAAATCATTAAAGTGTAATAACGATTGAAATTGCCTAATAAAGAGGTAATGATTGGGGTACAGATTGCATAAATCAGGCCATAAGCGGTAATTAACAGCCCAACGTTTGCGATTGAAACGTGGTAAGTTTTGGAAATATTGGAGAGCACCCCCATGACGAGAAACTCATTATTTCCTAAAACAAAGGAAAGTAAAACTAAAATAGCTGTTTGAAATTTGTAATTGTGCATAAGTAAAGCTCTTTTCGAATAATTTTGACAAAGAAAAAGAACCCCATGCCGGGATTCTTAGTTAATAGAATTTATCATATCACGTAATTTTTTGAAATCTAGACTGGAAAATAATTCATTTAGTGACCGGTCGACCTCTTGAGCAGCTTCTTTGAAGTGTTCAATACCAGAAGTTGTAATTTGGAGACAAACTTCTTTTTGATTTTCGTCACTGTGATAGCGAATTAAAGGTTTGCAATCTTTTTCTTCCAAACGGACTGCCATACGAGAAACGGCTGCTGAACTGAGCTTGAGGGAATCTTTGATTTCAAGCAAACTAGCTTTAGAGTCGTATTGGTCGTATAAATAGTGTAAGAAGCTAAATTCGACTGGTGAGAGGTCAAACTTTTTGAGAACCTTTTCCAGACGAGTTTGAATGTCGCCTTCAAAATGCTTCATTTCTAACCACGTACAGAGATTTGAGTTATCACTCATTTTTTTCACCACCTAATTGAAGTTAACTTCTAAATATTATGCAGCAGTTTGAATACTTGCGCAAGCAAATTAAATTGGAGGCGCTTTAAGTTAGCAAAGATAGATTTTTTGCTATACTAATCGTAAATAAAAAAATAGTTGAGGGGATATAAATGAGTTTTTATTCGTATGATTATTTAATAGCCCACAATAATGAGCCAAACTTTCTATTTATTATCGGAATTTTAGTTTTGGCAGTGGCGATTTTTGTTACCAGCTACTTGTACTTCAAAAACCGTTCTGACAACAAGTATCGTGATTTATTGATAATTTTTGGGTTGGGTATCTTCCTATTTATAGGAATTAATTACAACAATTATGAACAGAAATTGGATATCAATAATAAAACGAGCCAAACTTTAGAATTGATGCGTTCAGTTGCCAAAGAAAAAAGGGTAACGACTAAGAAGATGTATTCGAATAGTTCGAGTCTAACTGAAGGGATGTTGATCAAAGCTGGTAAAAATATTTATAAGGTCAACTTTGACAGCAATCAGGCCAGTTACACTTTGACAAAAGCCAGCATTATTGATTCAAAGAAAATTCAATACGTTAAAAAATAGGTGGAGATATGGTTTTGTTATATGGAGATTTAACTTTAAAATTTATCATCGGTTTCTTATTCATGGTGTTACAAATTAATTTATTTGGTCGTGGTAACATTGCACCAACCAGTGCGATCGATCAACTGCAAAACTACGTGCTTGGTGGTATTGTCGGTGGGATGATCTATAATTCTAGCATCACGATATTGCAATTTACGTTAGTCTTGTTGATTTGGACCTTGGTGGTCTTTGTCGCTAAGTTTTTGACTAATCACAACAATTTCTTCAAGAAAGTAATCGAAGGCACACCCCAAGTCATCGTGAGAAATGGCAAAATTGACGTCGATTTAGCCTTGCGTAATGGCTTGTCTGCCAATGACTTGTCATTCAAATTGCGCCAAGCGGGGGTCTTAGATGTTAGAAAAGTTAGTCGAGCTGTTTTTGAACGTAACGGTCAACTGACGATTTTACTGAAAAACGAAGACAGCTATAAGTATCCAATTATTTTGGATGGCAAAATTGATATGGAAGAGTTGGCAACTTCGGGACATGATGAAGAATGGATCAATGACCAACTTCAAAAACGTCACATCGACGTATCAGAAGTCTACATGGCTAACTTCATCAACGGAGAGTTAGTAATTTACAAGTACTAAATTTTTTTGGGGGCGGGGGAGTATGCCGCCCTCCACAAAAAACTCAATTGGGACTGGAGAATTTCAGAGCTGAACCCAATTGACTTTTTTTCTTTATCGTTTTGTCTTAATAAGATAATATAGTGTGACCGATATCAATAATATTGGCGTAAAGAGTCTTATTAATTTGCTGCCTGTAACCATAAAATAAATTTCCAATATGGCCATAAACAGAAATACTAATCTTATAATCATATCAATCTTTTTATTCATTTTATCATCTTCCTAAATACGTATTTACTAAGTATGGTGTTAGGAATACTTCCACTCGTTAAAATTAAAGGCAGTGTAAGTCCAAATGAAGGTTAATTCAATTCTTTAAAAATCTGTATGTGAGGTCAAATGCTGAAAATGCCCAATTGTGGGTATTTTCAAAATATATACATTATGAAACCAACATTTATACCTTTTTATTCATTCAGAATTCCTTTCATACACGGCAATATTACTGTTCTAGTGAGATTCTCTTTTTTATTCTTTTGTAAATTAATTAAAATATTGAATCCTTGTAAAGGTATCCAGTCCATCACAGGTTTTGTGCGGAAGACGGCATCTACACGCCACCCAACCAAAAGAACAACCGCTAAATTTCTTAGGCAAACCGAAAAACCATTTTTATTTGTGAATAACTGTACTAAAATGGAAATGTAATAAATTTTGGTGGTGATAATATGGCAGGTGGTTCTAAGGCTTTTTCCGTATTCATGCTAATTTTTTATGCAATTTTATTGTATTTTGTCTTCGCTAATAAAAACATGATAGCGATGTACATGATGGCTATCGGCATGTTTATTGAGGCTTTAGTAAATTGCGTTTGTACGTTTCGATCAAAAACTAAATAGGGTGGCGATTATAAATGGCAGAAACAAAAGTTTACAATGATTATTTTTTTGATGAACCAGTATTTGATTTACACGATGGTGGTTATATTCCACTAGAAAAGGTTGACATTCCAGATCAACCATTGAATATTCCTGCTGCTTTGAAGCCAGACAAAGTAGACGGCAACGATGTTTATTACACAATTACAGCTCAAGCTGGTGAAACACAAATTTTGCCAGGTAAGAAAACTAAGACTTGGGGCTATAGCACTTCTTTACTAGGCCAAACAGTGGTCTTCAAGCAAGGTGTTCACTATCACATTCACCTCGTTAATGAACTACCAGAAGTTACTACTTTCCATTGGCACGGATTAAATGTTACTGGACCAATCGTTGATGGTGGTCCGCATGCGCCAGTTTATCCTGGTGGCAGTCGTGACATTGACTTTACTTTGGATCAACCAGCACAAACTGATTGGCTGCACCCACATCCATGTCCAAATACGGCTCGCCAAGTTTGGAATGGCTTGGCAGCAGCAGTCGTCGTTACAGATGATGAAGAAGCAAAACTTCCATTCCCAAGAAATTATGGTGTCGATGATATTCCGGTCATTTTACAAGACAGAACCTATCACGATAATCAACTCGATTATAAAAAAGATTATGATGTCGATGGGACACTTGGTAAGTACGCACTAGTTAATGGTACGATCAATGGTGTCTTTGATGTTACAACTCAACGCGTTCGTTTGAGAATCTTAAATGGATCCGATCGTCGTGAATGGCGCTTGCATTTTGATGATGATCACGAGTTCACTCAAATTGCTTCTGATGGTGGCACTTTGCCCGAACCAGTTAGATTCACCAAATTGATGTTAACTTGTGCGGAAAGAGCGGAAGTTATCGTTGACTTTGGCGATAAAAAGCCTGGCGACGTAGTAACTTTGATGAGTGATGACACACCTATCATGAAATTCAAGATTGGCAATTACACACGTGAAGACGTCAAACTTCCAGAACATTTGACAACAATTAATGCTCCAGAAGTAACACCTGGACTTCCTGTAACTAAGACTGTCATGTCAGGGATGGATGACCAAGTTAGACTTGATGGTAAACTCTTTGATATGCAAAGAATCGACCGTCGTCAAAAAATTGGTGATACTGTTCTTTGGGATGTAGTTAATACCAACGATATGGATGGCGGAATGATTCATCCGTTCCACATGCATGGCTGCCAATTCTTAGTAATCAGTCGTAATGGCAAAGATGTTTATCCAAATGAACACGGTTGGAAAGATACCGTCGGCGTCAACGCTGGTGAGACTGTCAGAATTGCAGTTCAATTCACTAAGTTTGGTGTTTACATGTATCACTGCCATATTCTTGAACATGAAGATACCGGAATGATGGCCCAAATTGAAGCTTACGATCCTGATCACAAGCATGAGTATCATTTGATCAGTATGGACGAAATGAATCATCCAAAGAAATAGTTTGAATTGACATCGCTTTCAGGTTAAATTAAACTTAAATCTAGTAGTTAGGCAATACCAATTACGTTTGGTATTGTCTTTTTTTGTTCAAGGGAAGGTTTGTCATGGATAGTAAATTTAAAAAGCGCTTAGGGTATTTGATCTTTGCAATTGTTTTGGATGCCTTTGCCAATGCGTTAATGATCGATAGTAATATGGGAAGTGCTGTTTGGACAGCATCCGCAGTTAATATTTCCACGTTGTTACATGCTAGTTACGGAACAACTTTGTTTGTCTATGCGGTTATTGTGACCATCGTCAATCAATTGTTGTTAGGAAAATTTGATACACACATTTTTATCTCGAACTTGCTATTTTCACTACCATTTAGTTATTTAGTAGGATTTTTCAGTGATTTGTTAAATCCATTTCACTTTCCCAACTTACCAATATATTTACGAATTGTCATCGACATCTTAGGTTTGATGCTAATCTCGATTGGGACTTCTATCTATCAACGTTGTAATTTGATTCAACATCCTAATGATGAAATGGCATATTTATTGAGGTTCAAATATTTACATGGTTCAGCTGGCTGGGGTCAGTTAGTCAACCAATAATCATTATGATCGTTTGTTTTGCTTTGACCGGTCGGATTATTTCAGTCGGTATTGGGACAGTTTTGGCGATGTTTTGTCAAGGAATAATCATTGGGATGGCTGATAAAATCGTGGTTCCATCGTTGAAACATCATTATTCATTTTGAAAGAGAAAAAAAGCAAAATTATTAGTTTATTCTATTGCCCTCAAGCGTGACATGGTTTACTATGACATATAGGGACTACCAGATTTAAAAACAACTGATTCCTTCCCGACGGTGAGATTAAGTTCTCACTATTTTTTTGTCTTCAAAAGGAACAAATTAAAAAAGCAGCATCTATTTTCAATATGCGTATAACTGTTCAATAGTCAGTTACGAGTTGAGAATAGGTGCTGCTTTTTATTTATTATCAAATTTTGTTGTTTGGCCTTCGACAGTCATGCTGTTGCGACCAGAATTTTTTGATTGGTATAGGTAACTGTCAACTCGTTCGAAAAGATCTTTGAAACTCTTGTCGGAGTCTTTTAATTGAGTAACGCCAAAGGAGACGTTGACGTCTAACTGTTTGCCATTTAAAAATAACGGTGAATCTGTTAATGAATTCTTTAGATCAACTATGATTGGAGTACATTCTTGGGTAGTCTTACCTCGAAAAATGATGATAAATTCTTCACCACCAAAACGGAAAATTTGCCCTTGGGTGTTCTTCAGAAATAAAGTTCGCTCCATAGTATTGGCAACGTGTCTTAAAACGTTATCACCAGTCGAATGACCAAAAGTATCATTAAACTTTTTAAAGCGGTCGATGTCTAACATCGCAATGGTCAAAGGGACGTTAGTGTTATCATTATAAGTTTGATAAATATCTTTGACGGTTTTGTCAAAACTGGCGCGATTTCTAATTCCAGTTAATTCATCGTAGTTAACGGCAACTTTTAGATGATCATAACCATTGAGAGTTTCCTGCATTTTTCGCTCACAATAACGAATGATTGCCATGTAGATCAAAAAGACTAGAACCATATCGAGAATGCGATAAAATTCGAAATTGTGATCGACCCAAAGCAATAGCCACCAAGAAACTCCATAGATAGCTTGGCAGAGAATGTATTTTCGCGCGTTGTTGATCAATTTATCTTGATTTAGATAAAAGTAAATTGTGACTCCCATTAAAACGAGGTAAGCAATCACGAAATATGGAAACTTGTAACTTTCCAAACGCTGGAAATTGGAGGCTTCATGATAAACAAAGGGCATGACCAGATTGATCATTAAGGTGATACGGTTTCGCATCAAATATAAAGCGTAGAGCATGATGGTCATCTGAGCATTGGCATAGAGCCAACCGTTGTTGATAGAACCATGATTGACTATGTGGAAAGTCTTTTGCAAAATTGCCATCCCTAAAGCTAATCCGAAACCCTCAAGCAAGTGGAAAAAGATTTTGAGATATGTGGATGGGTGACTAACTAAATAACGTTCTAAGCTGTAAGCCAAGATCGTAATCAGTGTGATTAATCCTATCGTGACTAAAGTGATGATCGTAGAATCAATTTTCATGTAATCATCGATGGTATTTTGTATGAAATTCAAGTTTACTTCCTTAATTTTTATTTAAATATCAAATTTAAAGATACCATTTTTGAGAATTATTAGAAAGTGGGAATGGTGGATCGAGTTAACGTAAGATTGAAGAAAAATTAGAATAATCATAGATTTGAATTATAAAAGATGTTATTGTGGGCTTGGAAAGTTCAATTCACTAGTAGAAGAGTTGAAAGATTCAAAAATATATAATTTTTTTCTTCTAATTAGTTTCCATTTAGACCGAATAGTTTTATAGACTGTTTTTTGGCGAAGTTTTATAGATGAGAATTGGGTTTGGTAGTTTTTTTAATAAATTTTGAATTTTATTTCATTATTTATGGTAAATGAGTTTATAATAAATTCATTATAAAGAAATTTATCAATAATATATTCTATTTATCGGATTTTGGTATAAAATATTTATGATATTTGAGAGGGGAAATTAAAGAATGAAAGTAGTAGTAGTAGGCTGTACACATGCGGGAACAGCTGCAGTAGAGCAAATTCTTCAGGAGCACCCAGATACTGAAATAACGGTATACGAGCGTGATGACAATATTTCGTTCTTATCTTGCGGGATTGCTCTATATTTGGGCGGAAAAGTGAAACATTTAGAAGATATGTTCTACGCAAGCCCTAAGGATTTACAAAAATTGGGTGCCAATATCAAGATGAAGCACGACGTTTTGAAAATTGATTCTGAAAATAAGACTATCATGTGTGAAAATATGAAGACACATGAGATTATCAATGACACTTATGACAAATTGATTATGACAACCGGTTCAACAGTTGTTGTACCACCAATTATGGGTATTTCTGATTCCAGAATTTTGATGTGTAAAAACTACGCTCAAGCTCAAGCAATTTATGAAACAGCTAAAAATCATAAAAAAATTACCATTGTCGGTGGTGGTTACATCGGAGTTGAATTAGCCGAGAGTTATGCTAATACTGATCATGAAGTAACTTTGATTCAATCACACGACCAAATTCTTAACCACTATATTGATAAAGATATGTCGGATAAAGTAGTCGATCTTCTTCACGAACATGGCGTGAAAGTTTATTTGAATCAGCGAGTAACTGGTTTTGACCGTGACGATAAGAAAGATAAGGTTTTGATCGAAACTAATAAAGAGGATCATGAAGCGGACTTGGTAATTGTCTGCACGGGATTCATTGCCAATACGGATCTTTTGCGTGGACAAGTTAAGATGGATAAGCACGGTGCCATCATTATTAACGAGTATACGCAAACTTCTAATCCAGATATTTATGCGGAGGGGGATGCTTGTACGGTTTACTTCAATCCTTCACATGAGCACGCCTATATGCCATTAGCAACTAACGCTATTAGACAGGGTGCTTTGGCTGGAAAAAATGTTTTCGGCAATATTCAAAAGTATATGGGTACTCAAGCTACTTCGGCGATGGAATTGTTTGGTTATACGGTTGCTTCCACTGGTTTGACATTGCAACATGCTTTAGAGCATGGGATGAATGCCGATGTGGTTGAATTCCATGATAATTATCGTCCAGCTTATATGCCTACAACGGCGATGTTGACGATTCGTCTAGTTTACGATAAAGACACACGTTTAATTCTTGGTGGTCAATTATTCAGTAAACATGAGGTAGCTCAATCTGCTAATACTTTATCGGTATGTATTCAAAATAAGAATACAATTGATGAGTTGGCCTTTATGGATATGTTGTTCCAACCTAATTATGATAATCCGTTTAACTACTTGAACTTGGTTGCTCAGATGGCTGTGGCTAAGGAACGTCAGGAATTAAGTGAGAAGAAATAAAAAAGAAGCTGTATTAATGAAGGTTTTCATTAATAGGGCTTCTTTTTTTGAATAACCATGGTTCTATGCGATATAGCTAAAACGCGTTCCAGCCAACAGGAGTCAACATATAGCTACGCTTCCCAAATCACCCGCAAAGTACGGCGGGTAATTCGTGAAGCTAGGCTATCTGCTGACTCCTAACCGTTGGCTTCCACGCTCTAAAATTCGTCATCATCAGCTTTTAACTTTAACAGTCTTGGTTTGCCGTAATAATAGCCTTGTCTTAGGTTTATTCCTAATTTGTCGGCTAATTTGTCGTCTTTTTCGTCTTCGATTCCTTCTAGGATGAAGCGCATGTTTTCTTTTTCACAGATGTCTCTCCAGAAAATTACTTTACTTTCGATATCTGGGTCGCGTAATTTCTCACCAAAGTTTTGAATGGCAAATTTTATTTCTGCAGCTAGGGGAATCATGTTTTTGATCTGGTCTAGTTGATTGACGCCGGTTCCACAATCATCGAGGCTGAAATCCATTCCGTAGTCGATAAATTCTTTAATTAAGGAAATATATTCTTCGTTGGACCAATTTTGTGCAGGTGTGTCTTCGGTTAACTCAACGACTAATCTCAATGGACGAAGAATTTTTTGAGCTTCCAAAATGGCTGCTCGGACTTCTTTATCCATCAACTGGTTGCGATTGATATTAACAGAAACGGAACCGATTTTTAAAGATAAGATTTTGGTTGTGGCAATTAGAACTTCTGCCATAGTGTGAGAAGGAACTTCTGAGAAGTTTAGTGGAGGACGCCAGCCCTCTGGTTTCTTTTCTTTCATCAATAGCTCGTAGCCAATTAATGAATTATTTACTGTGTCAAGCTGCGGTTGAATAAAATATCTGTACATATTTTGCTCCTTTGTAAATCCAATAATCCCTCAATTGATAATACAATCCACTTAAATAGTACTACAAGCTCATCTTCATGTCATGATGAAGTATTCCGGCTTCACGATATTGGTCACCGACGACTTTAAAGCCAAGTTGTTGGTAAAATTTTTGGGCATGATCTTGCGCACCTAAAATGACGTAATCGAAGTGTTTTTCTTTTGCAAATTTGAAAATAAAATCTAAGAGTTTCGACCCTAACCGTTGATGGCGAAATTCTTTTAAAACGGCGACTCGTTGAATGTGAATACCATTGTCGTCGGTGACTTGAAATCTTGCAGTTGCGGCAGGTTTATCATTTGAATATAACGTGAAATAAGTACATTTAGCCTCGTCGTTGTCGATCTCAATATTTTTATCGACGTGTTGTTCTTTGACGAAGACGGTTTCACGAATGTTTAAACTATCTTTATAAATATCAGAATTTATATCATCAGAATATTTTATTTTGTCCATAAACTACCTACCAAATTAAAAAAGTCAATACACTTGTTATTATATTACAAATCACGCATATATTATGGTCGATAATTGAAATTTAAAAATTCCATTTATAGGATATTAAAAAATAAATTCATTGATATAATATAACTAAGTGTTTTTTTAAGCATAATACCAAAATATTTTACTGGGTACTGTAGAGGAGGAACCGACTTGAAAGTTATAGTTGTCGGATGTACACACGCTGGAACGGCTGCAGTGGAACAAATATTAAAAAAACATCCAGATACAGAAGTGACTGTATATGAACGTGATGATAATATTGCCTTTCTATCTTGCGGAATAGCGCTTTATTTAGGAAGGATCGTCAATCGACTTGAGGATATGTTCTATGCTGATCCAACCACGCTGGAAGGATATGGAGCTAAGGTTTTCATGAAGCATAATGTTATGAAGATCGACTCTAAAAATAAAAAAATTCGAGTTCAAGATTTAGCCACACAAGAAATTTTTGAAGATAGTTACGATAAGCTCATTATGACGACTGGTTCGGAAGTTGGGGTCCCACCAATTGGCGGTATGGACAATCCAAGAGTTTTGTTGTGTAAGAGTTATGCACAAGCTAAGAAAATTTATGAATCTGCACTCGACTATCCAAGTATCGCTATCGTTGGTGCTGGTTATGTCGGAGTTGAATTAGCTGAAAGTTACGCTAATACAGTTCATGAAGTAACGCTGATCCAATCACGAGAAACGATTTTGAATAATTACGTTGACGAGCCACTGTCAGAAACAATTATTCAAAAGTTAAAAGAACATGATGTCAAAGTTCAATTAGGTGAGCGAGTTGCCGAAATCGATGATGGAGAACAATTAACGATCAAGACCAAAGCTGGTCATGCGTTTAAAGCCGACTTGGTCATCGTCTGCACAGGCTTCTTTGCCAATACTGATTTGCTAAGAGGTCAGGTTCAAATGGATGGTTACGGAGCAATTTTAGTTAATGACTATATGCAAACATCCGATCCTGATATTTATGCCGCCGGAGATTCTACCGCTGTTAAATTCAATCCGACTGGTGAAATGAAGTATATTCCTTTAGCTTCGAGTGCGGTTAGACAAGGTACTTTGGCAGGGATGAATATCTTTGGGAAAGTCCGTAAGTATATGGGTACACAAGCTACTACTGCTATGGGTATCTTCGGTTATACTTTAGCCGAAACTGGATTGACGTTGAAAAAAGCCTTGGCCAATGGGTTAAATGCTGATTGTGTCACTTACCACGACTACTATCGTCCAGAGTATATGCCAACGACCGAAATGTTGACGATTTATTTGATTTACGATAAGGATACTAGAAAAGTTCTAGGGGCTCAGCTCTTCAGCAAACACGAAGTAGCCCAGTCAGCAAATGCTATTTCGATTTGTATTCAAAATGAGAATACGATTGACGATTTGGCATATGTTGATATGCTATTCCAACCAAATTATGATAATCCATTTAATTATTTGAATTTGGTTGCTCAGATGGCGATTGATAAAGAAGATAATGAGAAATAAAATATAGAATTTGTTCTATTGGGTGGTAGTTAAGTATGCCATCCTCCACAAAAAACTCGATTTGGGACTGGAACGTGGTGGGCACGACTTGAAACTACCGCAAAGTACGCGGCATTTCCAAGCTCGGCCTTATTCTAAGCAATAAATTGCTAAGAATAATTTCACCACTGAGCCCAAATCGAGTTTTTTGTTCCGGATTAAATTGTGGCTCTATAAGTTATTTTCTTCTAATGCTACAGAAATAACTGTCACGCATTTTGATTTTCGTATGATGATTTAAAAAAAATAAATAATAATGTAATTAAAAAAGTTGTGCTAATAGAAAGTATTCTACTAGTACAACTTTTTTTTGCCCAGGGATAAGGAATGAGCAGTTATTATCTAAAATTAACAAGTTTATTCAGACTATATAAAAATTACGCACGAACTTAAAATAGAGGGGTATCCATTCTAAGACTCATAGGAAAAACTGCAAAAAAGAAGGATCTAGTCTGGAGCAACAGCTCTGGGAAACGCTCAGCCGTGAAATTTCACTTAACGCTTTAGCGTTTAGTGAAAGACCAATCTTGGAGACAATTTTCGGGCTTAAAAATTGGCTTCAAGTTGTGTCCACCGCGTTCCAGCGTTTCCCAGAGCTGTTGCGGAAGACGGCATCTTAACCACCACCCAAACAAAAGAACAACAACTATCAAAAATAACTCTTATTCAAACCAGTTATATTTACTAAACGAATATTTAATAGTACTTCTAACAATGCTAAACTGAACTAAGGAATTCTAAAAGTAAGTGGGGATAGATTCTTGGGTAATTTAGCAGAAATAGTCCGGATTTGTTTCAGTACTAATGCGCTTATGACCGGGTTTGTCACGATAGGCTTAATTACGATCATAACCTACATCGCGTTTATGCTGGAACGAAAAGTTAGTGAATCGTCACCGTTTTGGCAAAAGGGTTCAATTAACGTTGCAGAAATAGTTTTACTATTAGTTGCCGTTTTGATCATCAATTTAGTTTTTCGAAGTTTGACTAATGGAACCAAAGTTGAACTGGGAGGATTGTTGGCAAATGCGGAATTGACGATTCTGTTTTATGGTTTATTTATTTTTAATAACCGATTGATCGTTTTAATGAATATTTTGTTGCCATTTTTTTATCACCCGTCGTTTGATATTGCTCGAATGATGGGGCCTAATTGGTGGTTGTTCATCATTGCTTATTTGATTTTAGTAATCGTGATCGATTATTTATATGGTCACAAAGATGAACTGATTGTCTATAATTATCGGTATTTGTCATCACAGTTGCTGTTTGGAATCTGTTGGTGGACAATTTTGTGGATTGATTACCGTTTCCCAATTGCTGATATTATTGGGATGTTGATCTTGTTTGAAATTTACATGCTGGTTGTACGAATTATTGAACAGAAAATGAGTACTTACATGCATGCTTATACCGATTTGGAAGTTAAAGTTAACTATGATGCTTTGACCGGCGTCAGAAATCGAGCCAATTTCAATAAAGTTTCCAAAGATGAGTTTGAAAAATTTGCTGATAATTCTAAGCCAATGGCAATCTTGATGTTTGATATCGATCACTTCAAGGAATTTAACGACCATTATGGACATGAGATCGGTGATGAAGTCTTGCGTCACGTTTCCCATATCGTTGAGCGAGAACTGCATGTTGGCAAAACTAATGGCTTGCTTTTCCGCTATGGTGGGGAAGAGTTCATTATTTTATTACCAAACAAAGATGTCGACCAGGCTAGTCAGATAATTAACCGAATTGATCGAACTTTGAAGGATATGCCACTCTTTATTCAAGGAAATCGATTAGATGTCACACTTTGTTTTGGTGTCACGCAACAGAGAATTGATGATCAATCATTTGAAGATATCTTCAAACGAGTTGATGAATATTTGTACGAATCAAAACGTAATGGTAGAAATAAAATGACTATTGAAGGCGAGACCTTAAATTATGGTCAAGTCATCAAAAAAAGCAGTTAGGCGGGGAACCTAACTGCTCTTTTTATGTACAGTTGATTGTCGATAGGAGTTGAAATTAATAAGAGTTATCGGATGATGGGTATCTGACAACTTGGGGAGATCAATTTGGTCTGGGAGTTAAATTCTTGGGCAAATTTAAGAAATGAGTGCTCCTATCTAGTAATTGGGAGTTACAGCAATCAACTAAGTATCTAGAATAAGCATCTAGTCATAGATTGGTATATTTGTTCTTTCTATACGGGAGGCGATCGGTAGACTTAAAACCTATTCCAGATTTTAAAGTTACTATATCAAAGCCCCTCCTTTCTATGTTAGCGCTTTCTTTATTTGGTACAAACACAGTGTAGCAGAAACTTGTGAATACTACAATATATAAGTCTGTCTATATCCGATTGGAATATAGCTAAGTGATTGGTAGACAAGGAGTATAGCACTATTTTATTTTTAATTTTGTCATTAATTATTAAAATATAAATTTCACAAGTGAAAAAGAGCACAAAAAAAACGAGAACCAATGTCCTCGTTTTTTGAATTTAATTTTTCAATTAAATTAAGCGTTGATTGATGGAGTACCAAACCACTTGATACGTTCGATTGTTGTATCAGTGATAGCCTTTGCACCAGGTGCAAGCAATTTACGTGGGTCATAACCCTTTTCGTCAACATCCAAGTCTTTCTTAGCTTCGATGTATTCACGTGTTGCTTTAGCGAATGCAAGTTGCAATTCAGTATTAACGTTAACCTTTGAGATACCCATTGAAACAGCCTTGATGATTTGTTCCTTAGGAATACCTGAACCACCATGCAATACAAGTGGTGTGTCGATAACGTCAGCTAATTCCTTAAGACGGTCAAAGCTTAGACCCTTCCAGTTTTCTGGGTAAACACCGTGGATGTTACCAATACCAACAGCTAGGTAGTCAACACCAGTAGCAGCAAGTGTCTTAGCTTCTTCAACATCAGCAAGTTCACCTAAACCAACGATACCATCTTCAGTACCACCGATTGAACCAACTTCAGCTTCAACAGACATGTTCTTAGCATGAGCTAACTTAACGATTTCCTTTGTCTTTTCAAGATTTTCTTCGAAAGGTAGGTCATGTCCATCGAACATAACTGAGTTATATCCAACTTCGATACATTCCTTAGCAGCTTCATAGTTACCATGATCCAAGTGCATAACAACTGGAACTGTGATACCCATGTTCTTGATTGTGTCTTGTACTAGGTGTAGACATAGTTCGTATCCACCCATGTACTTAGCAGCACCCATTGATGTTTGAACCAAGATAGGTGTTTGTGTTTCTTGGGCAGCAGCCAAAATTGAGCGTGTCCATTCCAAGTCGTTGATGTTGAATGCACCAACAGCATACTTGCCTTTACGGGCGTTATTGAAAATTTCGTTACCGTTTGTTAAAACCATCGATAAACCTCCATAAAAATTCATTTTCGAATACATTGATAATTCTAACTCAAAACGAGAAAAATTAATACTTTTTTTAACAAAGTATTTCTGTAAACCACCTATCTGAGATGAAAATAGATGTAAAACGCTATCATATAAAGGATTATTAAGACTAGAAAAATAAGCCACCAATATTTTTTACTGCTGGATTTGATAAATGTATTATAAATTGCGATTACCAGAAAAAAGGCAATCAAAGCCGTTAAGATACTTAAAATTATTAAAATTGGAAAATTGATCATCATAGTTATATTATACGCAAAAGCTTTCAGAAAATGACAGTTAATTAAGCATTTGCGGCTGCCTATATTAATAAAGTCATTTTTGGTATACTGTAAGTAATTTTATTGAGGTGATAATTTTGGACAAAATTAAAGTTATGACAGTCTTTGGTACTAGACCAGAAGCTATTAAAATGGCTCCTTTAGTATTGAAGTTAAAACAAAATAGCGACCGTTTCGAAACAATAACAGTAGTCACAGCCCAACATCGTGAGATGCTCGATTCTGTTTTGGAGATCTTCAAGATCAAACCTGATTATGATTTAAATATCATGAAAGAACGCCAAACATTGAGTGGCATCACTGGTTTAGTTCTTAAAGAATTAGATAGTATCATTGAAAAAGAAAAACCTGACATCGTTTTAGTACACGGTGACACAACAACAACTTTCAGTGCCGCACTATCAGCTTTCTACCATCAAACACGTATTGGACACGTCGAAGCTGGACTTAGAACTTGGAATAAGTATTCACCATGGCCAGAAGAAATGAACCGTCAAATGACCGATGATTTGACTGACCTATACTTTGCACCAACAGATGAAAGTAAAGCTAATTTGTTAAAGGAAAATCATCATGGTGAAAATATCTTTGTAACTGGTAACACAGCCATTGATGCTTTGAGAAGTACCGTACATCAAGATTATCACCACGATATCTTAGATGTGATCGATCCTAATAAGAAGATGATCTTGATCACGATGCACCGTCGTGAAAATCAAGGTGAACCAATGAAACAAGTTTTCCGTGCCATGAGAAAAGTTGTTGCTAAACATGACGACATTGAATTAGTTTACCCAGTTCACTTGAATCCAGTAGTTCAAGAAACTGCAAAAGAGATTCTTGGCGGAGTAGACCGCATCCACTTGATCGAACCACTAGACGTAGTCGACTTCCATAATCTAGCTTCCAGAAGTTACTTCATCATGACCGATTCCGGTGGTGTTCAAGAAGAAGCTCCATCATTAGGCAAGCCTGTACTAGTTTTACGTGACACAACGGAACGTCCTGAAGGTGTTGAAGCTGGAACTTTGAAACTAGTCGGAACAGATGCCGAAGTAGTTGAAAAAGAAATGACTCGTTTGATCACGGACAAAGCTGAATACGATCGTATGGCAAACGCTAAGAATCCATACGGAGATGGAAAAGCTTCCGAAAGAATTCTCGATGCGATGAGTTATTACTTCAAACAAACAACTCAAAGACCAGAAGAATTTAAATAGTTCTTTTGGGGGTGGTGTGAAGTATGCCGTCCTCCGCAACAAACTCGATTTTGGGCTGGAACGTGGTGGGCCGACTTGGAGCCAATTTCAAAAATCGGAAATTGTCTTCAAGCTCGACCTTATTCTAAGCAATAAATTGCTAAGAATAATTTCACCACTGAGCCCAAATCGAGTTTGTTGCTCCGGACTGAATAACGGATCTATCTTTTATTTCTTTCTAATGTTTTAGGGATAGATGTTCTATTCAAAATTTTATAAGATGATAAAAAGTAACAGTATCTATTTGGGAATTTCCTGAGTAGGTACTATTTTTTTATCCTCAGTTAGAATGATTATTCAATTCAAAATAGGAGTAGTACACAGACCATAAATAAAATTCTAAAGATTTGGAACTGGAACGGTTACCCAAATTAGAATAAATTGCACAAAAGCAAGGAATCGTTATCTAGTCTGGAGCAACAGCTCTGGGAAATGCTCAGCCGTGAAATTTTGGTTAGTGCTTTAGCACTTACCAAAAGGCCAATCTTGGAGACAATTTTCGAACTTAAAAATTGGCTTCAAGTTGTGCCCACAGCGTTCCAGCGTTTCCCAGAGCTGTTGCGGAAGACGGCATCTTACCAACAACATAAAAAAAGTAAATTTTGAACTTTTTTTGTAAAGTGTTAGAAAGATGACATTATTTTTTGCGAAAAGCTGATAGATTAAATTGTGAAGAAGATAACAATAATCAAAGATTTATTTCTGAATGAAAAGAGGGAACGGATCAGTGAAAATGACAGAGGATGGTGAAAAGAAATACGAACTAGAATTTTACGGTGGTAGAAAAATGGGCATGATTCCTATCATCGTCTACATTATTATCAGTGCCGGGTTAGCAATCTTCTTTCAGGTTTATTCAATGAAAGGCTTAGTCTTCGCCTCATTGATTGGCTTATTCTTAGCTTTCTTCTTTGTGAAAAAGAAGGCAAAATACTGGAAAACCATTATTGGTGGGTTGGCACAGTTTGGTAATTCCAAGTTGATATTTACTTTTATTTTAATTGGAATTTTTACTAAGTTGTTGACGGTCGGCAATATCGGTAGTGGCTTCGTTTGGTTGAGTACGAAGTTAAACATTACAGGCGGAGCGTTTGTCGTCTTTACCTTTATCGCTTCAACGATTATCTCAATGGGTACTGGGGCGCCAATTGCTGCAGTCTTTGCAGTTGTACCGATTTTCTATCCACCAGGGATCATGTTAGGAGCTAAAGCGTCAGTTTTAGTTGGGGCAATTTTAAGTGGGGTCTTCTTTGGAGATGCGATGTCGCCAAGTTCTCAAGTTATCAACACGACAATTGATACTCAACATGATGCTAAAACTCATCAGCCGGCGGTATTACGAGAAGTTATGCGAGAAAGAAGTCCATATTTGATTGCTATCGCTTTAGTGAGTGCTGTGATGTTTTATCTGTTTGGAGCTAACGGGACAGAAGTTAGTGAACAACAGTTATTACAAGTGGCGCAAAGTTCTGATGGCAAGGGCTTGATTATGTTAGTTCCAATCGCAATTTTACTGATTATTAGTTTTATTAAACAGGATTTATTTTTAGGGTTATCTTTTGCAACTGTGATTGGATTGATCATGGGAGTTGTTTTTGGAAATTTCCAAGTTAGTGACATCTTTATGATTGGTAAGAATCAAGAGTTGTCAGGCATCTTAATGGATGGAACTTATAGCATGACCGATATCATTATTTCATCCATTCTCTTATTTGGAATGATTGCTGTGGCAGTTGATTCGGGTTGTTTAGATTTATTGTGTGATTGGATTTTGAGCAAGAAAGCTATCCAAACTAAAGTTGGTGCAGAATTAGTTTTAGTTTTGAGTATTGCCGTAATCAATATTCTCTTATCTGGTTGCGTTTTACCAGCCATTCTTTTGTTCGGCGGAGTAGCTGATAAGATTGGACAAAGTGTTGATATTTCGGCTAATAAACGTTCTTATCTACTAACGGGAATGGCAACGACTTTCACTGCGATTGTACCAATCAACAGTGCTTTCGTAATGGGTTCGATGACCTTAATTAGTCAGATGAACGTAAGCGGTGCCACAAATATATCAATAAATCCATTTGAAATCTTTGCATCAAGTTATTACTGCTTGCTACTGACGGTTGTGTGTTTCTTCTGGGTTTTCAAACATAACCAAGAAAGCAGTACCAAGAAAGTTAATTTTGAGGAGGTGAGTGCATGACCGAAGAATTATTAGATACCATCATTGTCGGCGGAGGTCCTGGCGGGCTGACTGCGGCAATCTACGCCGGTCGCGCGGAATTGAAAACTTTATTGATTGAAAAAGGTGGCTACGGGGGACGAATTACCGAAACTGCTGAGGTGAAGAATTATCCGGGAGTCAAATTGGATTCTGGACAGCATTTGATGGAGAAATTCAAAGAGCACGCTCAAAGTAATGATTCAGTTTCACTGAAACGGACTACCGTTACTGATATTAAACAAGTTGATGATGGCTTTATCGTTTCGACTAAACGGAGGGGGGATTTTCACAGTAAGACAGTAATCTTAGATTTAGGAACCGTACCGCGGGAGTTGAATATTCCCGGTGAAAAAGAATTCGCAGGACAAGGAGTTTCCTATTGTGCAACTTGCGATGCGGAATTTTTCAAAGATCAAGAAATCTTTGTAGTCGGTGCCGGTGATCAGGCGATTGAGGAATCGGAATATTTAGCTAAGTTTGCTAAAAAAGTCAATATCGTCGTACTTCACGATCCGGGGGTCCTTGACTGTAATGAAGTTGCCGCTCGAAATATCAAGCGTAATTCCAAGGTCAACTTCATCTGGGATTCCACTTTGAACGCGATTGAGGGTAGCGACAAGGTTGAGAAGGTCCAAATTAAGAACGTCAATACCGGCGAAATTACTGAGCATCAAACTAGCGGCGTCTTCTTCTTTATTGGTATGTCGCCTCAAACGCAGATGGTTGCCGATTTGGCCAAACGAGATGCTCGTGGGTACATTTGTGTCAATAACAAACAGGAGACTAGTGTTCCCGGGCTTTATGCCATTGGTGATTGCACGGACAACTTCTTGAAACAAGTTATCACAGCTTGCGGCGATGGTGCTCGTGCCTTAGTAGCAGCGCAACGTTATATTTCTGAGGAAACGCAATTACACAATATTTTGGACGAACCGAATACTAAAGTGGCGTTTGTTTTCTACGATCCTTATCAAGATGGTGATATTGATCGTGCGAGTGAATTTGAAAAAAAATTACCAGATTATAAAGTTTACAAACAAGATATTTCCAGACAGTCGTTACTCTTTAAGAAAATGGGCTTAAAGAAGACAGTCTGTGCAGCTTTATTTGAAAATGGTTCATCAAAAGTTATCGAAGATATTTCAAAATTAAAATTAGTTAAAAATTAGGAGTGATTATAATGGGTCAACCAACAGTATTTCCACACGGAACAACAATTTATAAACCAGACAAGTGTTTTAACGGATATACGATCGTTCCACTAGTTAATGATGGTGTTTTACTTTTTGATATGAACGGTAATGAAGTTAGATGTTGGAATATGCAAGGGATGCCACCAAAACTGCTCAAAGGTGGTTATGTTCTTGGTAGCTCTGGTTTCAGACATCCTGACTATGGTATGCAAGATGGTGTTAACTTAACTGAAATTGATTATGACGGTAATATCGTTTGGCAATTCGATAAATTTGAAAAGATCGACGATCCAGGACGTGATCATCGTTGGATGTCTAGAAGTCACCACGATTTCCAAAGAGAAGGTAATCCAGTCGGTTACTATGTTCCTGGACAAGAAGCAAAGCCTCTAGAAGGTAACACTTTGATTTTGGCTCACCAGACAATTCATAATCCAGAAATTTCTGACAAGAAACTTTTAGACGATGTCATGTATGAAGTTGATTGGGAAGGTAATATCGTTTGGAAATGGTCACTCAGTGAACACTTCGATGAATTAGGTTTTGACGAAGCTGCCAAGAATGTCTTATTCAGAGATCCTAATATGCGTTCATCAGACGGTGGTGTCGGTGATTACATGCACGTTAACTGCATGAGTTATCTTGGACCTAATAAGTGGTACGATGCCGGGGATGAAAGATTCAAACCAACTAATATTATTTTTGATAGTCGTGAAGCTAATATCTTAGCCATTCTTGATAAGGATACTGGTCATCTAGTTTGGAAGATTGGCCCTGACTTTAATGCGACCCCAGAACTTAGAAAACTCGGTTGGATCGTCGGTCAACATCACTTCCACATGATTCCCAAAGGTTTACCTGGTGAAGGTAACTTGATGGTCTTTGATAATGGTGGTTGGGCCGGATATGGTACACCAAATCCATCTTCAAAGATTGGTAGCAAGAACGCTACTCGTGATTACAGTCGTGTTATCGAGTTTGATCCAACGACTCTAAAAGTTGTTTGGGAAGTAACACCAAAAGACTTTGGGGATGCTATTCCAGTTGATGCAAGTAAATTCTACAGCCCATACGTTTCATCAGCTCAACGTTTGCCAAACGGTAATACTTTAATTGATGAAGGTTCAGATGGTCGCTTGATCGAAGTTACTAAAGAAAAGGAAATTGTCTGGGAATGGATTTCACCATATTACTCACACAGTGACGAAGGTCAACCTAAGAACAACATGATCTATCGTGCCTATCGTTATCCATACGACTACGTTCCTCAAGAACCAACACCTAAAGAGGTTGCTATCGAACCAATCGACAATACAACTTATCGTGTTCCCGGTGCTGGTAAATTTGGAGCTAAGAAGGTCGTCGATGTAAAAGGTACTTTGCCATATTACAAAGATGTCGCTTTGTGTGTCGCAACTGATGATGAAGAGGATGTCGTTAATAAAGAAAAAGTCTTCGATGTTGATAAGGACTTCTTCAAACCTTTGACAATTGATGATTTCGATGCCGCAGTTGAAAAGTCCGATAAACCAAATCTAGTTTTATTTGGAGCTGAGAGATGTGTTCACTGCAAGGCTTTGCATCCAGTACTAGAAGAAGCTTTGAAGGAAGACTTCAAGGACAAATTCAATATTTACTATGTTGATGTCGATGCCAATACGAAACTAGCTGAAAGAAACAAAATCGCCGGTATTCCAGTAGTTGTCATCTTCGATAAGGGTGAGGAATTACAGAGATTCCACGGCGAAAGAGATTACGATGACGTTTGTGATTTCTTAGACGATGCTTTAAAGTAAAGTCAATTAAGATTGCGTGATGGGAGGAAAACAGTTTTGGAAAAATCGGATTTTATCAACGGAATTTTGCACCATCCTTTAGTAGCCAACAATTATCGAATTGAAAGCTACAAGAGAAATACGATTATCCGGACTCCAGGAACTCTGATCACGCATGTCGGTATCGTCATGGATGGCTATCTGAAGGCTATCAGCTACTCGAAATATGGCAAAGAAATGTGTGGTTCGATCTTTGGTCCCAACAGCATCATCTTGGAATATCTTTATTTATCGGGTGATATGTATTACACGTACAATCTAGCCTCAATCAACAACTGCAAAATTTGTTGGTTACCAATCGAAATTTTCTCAAAAATTGTTCTCGACGATAAGAAATTCTCTAAAATTTATATTCAACAATTAGCACAGCGTGGACTGGAAAATCAACGTTTGATTGCCTGCTTGGGTTATAAGACGGTTCGAGAAAGAATTGCTTACTGGATTTTAAGTGATGGCGTTTTATCAACTGAAGAAGGGTCTAATTTGAAGGTTAAGTTCCCAGTCTCACAAGAAGCATTCTCAGAAATTCTGCACGTCACTCGATCCTCCTTGAATCAAGAGTTACACAAAATGAGCAGCGAAGGGTTCTTCCAAATAAGCCACAATGTTTTGACGCATATTGATAAAGAGAAGCTGGTTTCAGAGATATAAAGAGTGGTGGTCTGTGAAATATGCCGCCCTCCGCAACAAACTCAATTTTGGGCTGGAATGCACTCTGGACCGACTTGGAGCCAATTTCAAAAACCGGAAATTGTCTTCAAGCTCGACCTTATTCTAAGCAATAAATTGCTAAGAATAATTTCACCACTGAGCCCAAATCGAGTTTGTTGCTCCGGGCTGAATAACGGTTTTATGTGTTATTTCTTTCTAATGTTTTAGGGATAGATGTTCTATTCAAAAATTTTATAAGATGATAAAAAGTAACAGTATCTATTTGGAAATTTCCTGAGTAGGTACTGTTTTTTATTGCAATAAGTTGAAAAAAGGCATCCATTTTTATTGTGAGCAAAAGCAATTTATGCACTCTAAAAATGGATGCTATTTTTTTATCCTCAGTTTGAATGAGTATTCAATTCAAAATAGAAGAAATTATCCAAATCAGTATAAATTGCATAAAAACAAAGAATCACGATTTAGTCTGGAGCAACAGCTCTGGGAAATGCTCAGCCGTGAAATTTCACTTAACGCTTTAGCGTTTAGTGAAAGACCAATCTTGGAGACAATTTTCGGGCTTAAAAATTGGCTTCAAGTTGCGTCCACCGCGTTCCAGCGTTTCCCAGAGCTGTTGCGGAAGACGGCATCTAATCACCACCCAAACTACAATGCCAACTCCAACTCTTCTTCCAAAATTAGAACTTTCTTTAATAAGTTGGTTGGGAATATTAATTTTTGCTATAATACTTAAAGATTAAATAATGAGGCGACTACTATGACAAAAGTAAAAATTGTCTATGCCAGTATTACTGGTAATGACGAAGATATCGCTTACGTCTTGACCGAGAAATTCGAGGATTTAGGTTGCGACGTTGATATGAGTGAAGTTTCTCAAACTGATGCATCTGATTTTGAAGATAGTGATATTTGTATCGTTGCAAGTTATACCTACGATGAAGGCGTGGTTCCTGATGAAGCCTTGGACTTTTACGACGATATGCAAGACCTTGATTTAAGCGGCAAAGTGTATGGCGTGTGTGGATCAGGCGATACTTTCTATGAAGATTTCTGCCGAGCAGTTGAAGAATTTGGCAAAGTTTTTGAACAAGTCGACGCTACTCGTGGTGCAGAACCAGTCAAAATCGAACTCGACCCTGATCAAGAAGATATCGACAATCTCGATGAATTTGCAGATCAAATTTACAAAAAGGCACAAGAAATGGATCTATAAAAATGAACTTCTTAAAAAAATATCGTAATTTTGGAGTTTATTGCCTTTTCGGATTCCTAGCTTCACTTTTGAACATCGGAATCTTTGATTTAGCACACAACGATTTCCACATCCCCTTGTGGATTGCCAACACAATTGCTTGGTTCATTTCGAATTTCTTTTCATTTTTCGTAACCAAGTTGTATGTTTTTAAATCAGCAATGGAAAACTTCAAGAAAATGTTGCATGAGGGTATATTTTTTCTAGTGTCACGCATATTTTCATTGGTCTTTGATGACATCTTCATGATCGTGGCGGTTTTCATTTTTCCATGGAACAACCTAATCATCAAAGCCATCGACCAATTGATCGTGGGACTATTCAATTACTTCTCATCCAAACTAATTTTCAATTACCAAAACCGTCATTTAATAGAGCGGTTAAAAAATCTAAAAGCAAAAAGAAAAAGCCGGAATGAAATCTAATTCGTTCTGGCTTTTTTGTGTGGTAGGATGCCGTCTTCCGCAAAAACTCTGGGAAATGCTGGAACGCTCTGGGCACGACTTGGAGCCTTTTCAAACCCGGAAAAGTCTTCAAGATCGGCCTTCTTGTAAATGCTAAAGCATTAACAAGAATTTCAGGGCTGAGCATTTCCCAGAGTTTTTGTTCCAGACTATAGAACAATTCTGATTTTTATTGAGATAATATCTCGTGGGGGGTGTATCACGCTCTATTCTGAATTCGGTTTAGATTTTTGTTCTTCATAAAGATTTTCTTAAAGAATAGAAGTACTATTCCAATTCTCTCAGAACTGTTTTCCAACATAGTGTGACACCAATTAAAAATTCACTTCCATAAAAATAAGAACAAAGGTTAATTTCAATAGAACATCTATTTCTAAGAGAATGGAAATCAAATATCTCATAGATTCGCTATTCAGCACCGGAGCAACAAAGCTGATGGGCTCAGATGTGAAATTATTCTTAGCAATTTATTGCTTAGAATAAGGTCGAGCTTTGAGCTTTTTCCGGGCTTGAAAAAGCTCAAAGTCGGCCCACATCGTTCCAGCCCAATCAGCTGTGTTGCGGAGGGCGGCATACTACCCCCAACACAGCAATCCTCCAAGACTAGCTTTGCCATGGAGGACACCATACTACCTCAAACCCAACAATGTTATAATAAAAATAACTTTATTTTTTGAAGGGACATGTTAAATAGTGATCACATTAAAATCTGCAAGAGAAATCGAAGGAATGCGTAAGTCTGGAGAATTGCTTGCAAATACTCATATTGGTTTGCGAGACATTATCAAACCAGGAATTTCTTCAATGGAAATTGAAAATTTTGCTAACGACTATATCGAATCTCACGGTGGCCGTCCATCAGAAAAAGGCTTTGAAGGCTATAAATACGCAACTTGTGTCTGTGTTAACGATGAAGTTGCCCATGGAATTCCCCGTAAGAACCTAATTTTAAAGAGTGGCGACGTTTTGAAAGTCGACATGACAGTTAACCTCAATGGTTATGAAAGTGATTCTTGCTGGACTTATGCCGTCGGAGATCTTTCAGCTGAGGATAAAAAGTTGATGGAAGTAACTCACAAAGCGCTTTACTTAGGTATCGACCAAGCGGTTGTCGGTAATCGTTTAGGCGATATCGGTTATGCCATCCAACATTATGTTGAAGATGAGAATCACATGGGGGACGTTCGTGATTTGATTGGTCACGGCATCCAACCAACTATGCATGAAGCTCCCAACGTGCCACATTACGGTGAACCAGGCAAGGGTTTGCGTTTGCGTGAAGGTATGACAATCACAATTGAACCAATGGTCAATTTAGGAACTTGGGAAATCAAGGACAAATTTGTGAAAGCTGATGGGTGGGAATACTTTGTTTCTGCCGACGGAACTGATTCGGCGCAATATGAACATACCATTGCCATTACTAAAGATGGTCCAAAGATTTTGACCTCACAAGATCCTGAATATGACGCTAAATACTTACTATAAAAATGGTGTAGAGAATAATGGATGAAAAACCACAAGTGCCTTTATTTCGGCAATCAATAACTAATAAGCAAAAGTTCATTGGTTTTGTTAAATATGTCACTCAAGCTATGTCTGACTCAAATGTCCCTATGGCTTCAAAGGCAATCACATATTATATTCTGTTGTCGTTATTTCCAGCAGTTATTGTTGTGGGAAACTTAATTCCGTTGTTGCACTTGGATAAGCCAACTGTAATTAGCTACATTGAATTCATATTACCAGACGATCTTCATCATTATTTTTTACCAACGATAACGAAGGTTTTATCTAACTCGAACAAGGGTGTCTTGTCAGTTGGTATCGTCGTTGCCTTATGGGCGATTTCACGTGGTTTGAACATTGTGCAAATGACGATGAATGAAGCTTATGGCTTAGACGTTAACAACTTATTCGTCAATCAAACCTTCGTCAATTACATCATTCGCAGGGCTTTTGCCTTCTTGATGACTCTGATGCTTTTGTTGATCGGCGTGATGGCTATCGTAACGTTTACATTCGGCCAAATTTTTTTAAATTGGCTAATACCTTTGTTACGCATACGTCCAACACTTTTAGATGTTTTCGCGCGTTGGAAATGGCCATTCGCTATTGTTATAATGTTGATGATCGTTTTTGCTTTGTTTTATTTTTTACCCAATATTCATCTGAAATTCTATTACATTATTACTGGCTCAATCGTAACTAGTATTGGTCTATTAGGGTTGTCACAGTTGTTCTCGTATTATTTGAAATACTTTGGTTCAGCCTGGGACAATTACGGTACGATCGGTGCCATCATTGTATTCTTGTTGTGGGTGAATATGTCAGTGACAATCTTTTTATTTGGGAATGCCGTTAACGTTGGGTTCGCTCAAGCTTATGGCGGTCCATTTTTAAGGAAGAATACTGGTAAGTTAACTAGTTATCTGAAATCGCACGAAAAGGAGAATAATTGATTTATGAAAGTAAGAAAAGCAATTATACCAGCAGCAGGATTAGGAACAAGATTTTTACCAGCAACAAAGGCACTAGCAAAGGAAATGCTACCAATTGTTGATAAGCCAACCATTCAATTCATCGTTGAAGAAGCTAAGGCTTCAGGAATTGAAGATATTTTAATTATCACTGGTAAGAATAAGCGTTCAATCGAAGACCACTTCGATTCTGTTCCTGAATTGGAACAAAACTTGGAAGCTAAAAATAAGACAGCTCTCTTGAAAGTTGTTCAAGAAACAACTGACTTGGGCGTTAACTTGTATTACAGTCGTCAAGCTCATCCAAATGGTTTGGGAGACGCCGTAGCTCAAGCTCGTTCATTCGTTGGTGATGAACCTTTCGTAGTTATGTTGGGTGATGATTTGATGAAGGACAAGGTTCCTTTGACAAAACAATTGATCAACGATTATGAAAAGACTCACGCTTCAACACTTGCTGTTATGAAGGTTCCTGAAAAGGAAGTTTCAAAATACGGTGTGATTGATCCTGAAGGTGAAAACGAACCAGGACTTTACAACGTTAAGAAATTCGTTGAAAAGCCTAAGATGGAAGATGCTCCAAGTAATTTGGCTATCATCGGACGTTACTTGTTGACACCAGAAATTTTTGATTTGTTAGCAACTCAAAAACCAGGTGCTGGTAACGAAATCCAATTGACAGATGCCATTGACCGTATGAACAAGACTCAACGTGTCTTCGCTCACGAATTCAAGGGTGAAAGATTCGATGTCGGTAATAAATTTGGTTATGTAAAGACAAATATTGAATATGGACTAACACATCCCGAAGTTAAGGATGAATTGAAGTCATATATTCTTGACCTTGCAAAAGAACTTGAAGCAAATGACAAGCCAAGCAAGAAATCAAATAAATAATTAACCTAATAATAAACAGTCATTAGCAACTCGAAAACCGAATAGTTGCTTTTGGCTGTTTTTGCTTTGGTAAAAAATTGGCAATTCGTAATTTTCTTTTTGATTAAGCAAAACGAGAAATTCCCAGTTTTTTAAACCATGCAAAGTTTTGGAAGTTTTTAAAAAGATGCCGTCGATAGTTTTTTCAAGATCAACGACTGGTAATTGTTGGTCACCATCTTCAATAAAGATACGGTTATTCTTTTTGAAATCATTCAATAATAAGATTAAATCAATAGTACGCATAAGAAATCTCCACTAAATAATTGTTTTTAAAGCCTTTTTAAATTATTATGAAAGCTTAAAGATATTTTACCAAGTTTGAAGGGAAAAAATTATGGATCCGATTGTAATTATAGATGCGAAAAGAACTGCGATTGGCAAGTTTCGCGGTCAATATGCAAAACTTAGTGCGGTTGAACTAGGTGTTCAACTAGTCAAGAAGCTTTTAGATATGAACAAGGTTGATCCTAAAAAAGTTGACCAATTTATTTTTGGAAATGTTTACCAAGCTGGCATGGGGCAAAACACTGCTCGCCAAATTGGCTTAAAGTCAGGTGGTCGAATCGATTCGACCGCTATGACAATCAATCAAGTCTGTGGCTCAGGGATGAAAGCCGTCTATGAAGGACTCTCAGCAATTGCCATGGGAAACGCTGAAATCGTGGTTGCTGGTGGAGTAGAGAGTATGTCCAACGCTCCATTCTTCGCCAGACGATCAGGCAAGATGGAAGTCAGTCCTAAGTTGTCCGACACCTTGTTCAATGACGGTTTAAATGATGCCTTTAACAATTTACCAATGGGTATCACCGCTGAAAATGTCGCCAACAAATATCACGTGACTCGCTTGCAACAAGATGAGTTTGCCTACAATTCTCATCAAAAAGCCGCTCAAGCACAAGCCAAGTTAGCTAAAGAAATTATTCCGATTGAAGTCGACGGCCAAGAAATCACGACTGATCAATCAATTCGTCCTAGTACGACCTTAGAACAAATGGGCCAACTTAGAACAGTCTTTGATAAAAAGGGAACTGTCACGGCAGGAAATTCTTCACCGATCAATGATGGTGCAGCCGCCGTTATTATGATGAAAGAGTCTCGAGCTAAGGAACTGGGCGTAAATTATGTGGCTAAAATCACTGGTTACACTGAAGTTGGGATTGATCCTAATTATATGGGTTACTCTCCATATTATGCAGTCAAAAAATACTTTGACAAATATCAAACTGGCTTATACGATTTCGATTTGTTTGAAGTCAACGAAGCTTTTGCCTCGCAAGCAGTTGCTGTTTCAAGAGACTTAAACTTACCAGCAGATAAGTTAAATATTTATGGAGGAGCAATTGCTTTAGGACATCCACTAGGAGCCACAGGAGCACGAATGATTGCTACTTTGATTAATTCCTTACAACAAGAGAAAAAACACACAGGCCTGGCCTCATTGTGTATTGGCGGTGGTATGGGTATGGCTATGGGAATCGAGTTAATTTGATGAAAATTTACCAAATGACTAATGAACAACGAATCAATTACTTATTAGAAAATAAGGTTATCGATTCAGAGCAAGCCCAAATTTTGAAAGACCGTAAACCGATTGGAGTCGACCTGGCAAATAGCTTGAGTGAAAACCAAATCGGGGTCTTTAGTCTGCCATATGGCTTTGCCACAGATTTTTTGATTGATGGGAAAGATTATTTGGTGCCAATGGTGATTGAAGAACCTTCTGTGATTGCAGCAGCTTCGAACGCAGCTAAACGAATCAAGAACAGCGGTGGTTTCAAAACTTTTCCCAGTTCACGAATCGTTTATGGCCAAATTGTTTTAGAGAATCTGTCCGCTCAGGATGTGGAAAAACTCGATACGCAAAAGACAGAGATTTTTGAATTTGCCCAAGAAGCCCATCCTAGTTTGATCAAGCGCGGTGGTGGAGTGGTTTCTTTGAATTTTAACCGTTATGAGGACTTTTTTGAAATCGAGATCGGCATTGATACAGTCGATGCGATGGGAGCCAATCTGGTCAATTCGATTTTAGAAAAAACGGCTCAAAAAATTGCGACTATCATTTCTGGGGATGTGCTCTGCAGTATTTTGTCTAACAGTGGTATCAGTCAAGTCATCACTGTCCAAGCAAAAGTGGCGTTTGAACAACTTGCTACTAAAACGATGTCGGGAAGTGAAGTCGCTAAAAGAATCGTTAAATTAGCAAACTTTGCCCAGCAATCAACTAAGCGAGCCATCACGCACAATAAGGGTATCATGAATGGAATCGACGCAGTTTATTTAGCCACCGGTAATGATTTTCGAGCCGAAGAAGCTGCCGCTCATAGTTTTGCAGCTGAAAAAGGATATCAGCCTTTCAGTCAGTGGGAAATCGTTGGTGATCAGTTAGTTGGAACTTTGAAGATGCCGATTGAACTAGGTAGTGTTGGTGGAGCTATTAGTGCTATGCCGATGGCTCAATTGAGTTTAGCAATGATGAAAATCGATAATAGCAAACAACTCCAATCAGTTGTCGCGAGCGTTGGTTTAGCTAACAATTTATCAGCTTTACGAGCTCTGGTTACGACCGGGATTCAAGCAGGACACATGGGCTTACAGAGTAAATCGCTTGCCGTATCAGCTGGGGCAAAGGGTTCAGAAATCGAACAAGTTTCTCAAGTTTTGAATCAAACGAAGAATTATACTATCGCAAATGCAAAAGATATTTTAACTAAATTAAGAGGTAAATAATGGATATAGGTATTGATAAAATAGGTTTTTATGTTCCTAAGGATTACATTGATATAGTTGAGTTAGCTAAGGCTAGGGATGTTGATCCTGACAAGTTTACAATCGGGATTGGTCAAGACAAACAAGCTGTTCCTAAACCTTATCAAGATGCCGTGACTCTGGCCGCAAGTAGTGCTGACAGTATTTTGAGCGCTGAAGATAAAAAAGATTTAGGTTTGTTGATTGTGGGAACAGAAAGTAGTGTCGACGAATCAAAGTCAACTGCAGCCTTTTTGATGGATCTCTTGGATCTACCTGAAGACATTCGTGCTTTTGAAATCAAGCAAGCTTGTTTTGGCGCTACTGCCGGTTTAATGACAGCCTATGATTATATCAGTCAAAACCCCGACAAGAAAGCCTTAGTGATTGCGACTGACATTGCTCGTTACGGAATCAAAACTCCTGGAGAAGTCACTCAGGGTGCGGGTTCAGTTGCGATGATCGTCAGCCAAAATCCCCGCGTGTTGAAACTAAACCACAAGTCAGTTTACATGACTAAAAATGTGGGTGATTTCTGGCGTCCTACGTTCTCCAAGACTGCTTTTGCCCGTGGCAAGTACTCTAACGAAATCTACGTCGACTTCTTCCAAACTCTTTGGGACAAGTATCAAGCTAAGTACGACGCAACAATCGACGATTTTGATACATTATTATTCCATATTCCCTACACGAAGATGGGCACGAAGGCTTTGAGAACTCTCGACGGAAAAATTGATGCCGATAAGTATGCCGAATTGACATCACACTATCAAGCAAGCATTCGCTTCAGCCGCTCAGTCGGTAACCTCTATACCGGTTCACTTTATTTAGGATTGTTGTCATATTTAATCAACGGTGCTAAGGCAGGCGAGAACTTGTTAATGTTCAGTTACGGTTCAGGGGCCGTCGGTGAGTTGTACAGTGCAGAAATTCAACCAACTTTTGCACAAGGATTTGATCAAGCAAATATCTTGAAGATGTTAGATGATCGTCAAAAGATGAGTATTGAAGCTTACGAAAAAATGTATCAAGTTGAATACGAAAACGGCACGATCGTTGACCCGGAGACAGTTAGCGAGAAGTTCTATTTGAGTGAAATCAAGGACAATGAACGGCTATACAAAAAGGCATAGTTATTTGTTGCAAACGCTTACAGGAGATGTTATATTAAAGACGTGGTAAAGATGAAATGCTTAGGAACTGTAGCCCTAAAAGATTTTGATTAAGAAAATTTTATCGTTTCCAGGAGATGGTAGGATTAGTAAAAAACAAAAGACAATTAGAGTAGTACAGCTCAACAGCATGATTGGGACTAGCAACAAGATTTAACAAAAGATCGACCTTTTTAAGTAGTCGCGCAAGCTCAAGACATGATTTGCTAGGATCCAAAGTTGAACAAATTAGAAGTATTTTTATAGTAAGATATGTACCAAGTAGTAAGATTCATTTATAAGATAGATTCAGTATAAAAGTTGATGAAACTGCAGTAAATTTCATCTTACCACTTATATCTAACTAGAGGGCCCTCCAGAGTGCGAGGGTCCTTTTTGTTTGTACTGGGAGTGGGATGAGATAGAGTAGTTCTGTATTTTGGTTGGGTGTGGGAACGCTGTCTTCCACAAAAACTCTGGGAAACGCTGGAACGCTCTGGGCACGACTTGGAGCCTTTTCAAACCCGGAAAAGTCTTCAAGATCGGCCTTCTTGTAAATGCTAAAGCATTAACAAGAATTTCAGGGCTGAGCATTTCCCAGAGTTTTTGCTCCAGACTGGAGATCGAATCTATGCAGCATTTGGGTGAGTTCTGGAATTAGATAGACTTCTATTCAGATTTAGTACTCAACTGATTTATGGTCTGGATACGTTATAGCGTTGAATATTTTTATTGGTTTAATTTTGATATAAAAAAATAGAAGATCCTACTAGAATCGCAGGAAAATGCTGTAAACTAGTAGAATCTTTTTCAATTCTTATTATTACTTCTATTTTGAATAAAAAGAGAAAACGTAATAACCTATCAAAATCCCAAATCAGAATAGAAGTAGTATTCCTAAATGAACGGAAAGCAAATAAAAAATAGAATCGTTATTCAGTCTGGAGCACAAAACCTGTGATGGCTCAGCCGCCAAATTCTTGTTAGTGCTTTAGCACTTACAAGAAGGCCTAGTTTTGAGATTTTTCCGGGCTTGAAAAAGCTCAAAATAGCGCCGGCAGCGTTCCAGTCCATCACAGGTTTTGTGCGGAAGATGGCATACTTCCCCCAAACATCCAAAAAAATGTTAGATATTGTTTGTAACCGGTTGCGAAATGATTTATATTATAGGTGTGGTACAGATGAAGTGTCAGGAACCGCAACTCGGTAATCTCGAATTATTTGAGTCGTGTGGTTTAACGACATTTTTGGAACTAGTCACAAGAGTATACATAAAATCGACCTAATTAGTTAGTCGCACAACTATTACGTGTGTTGATTAGGATCCATTAGTTGAAAGTAATTTAAATATTAAGTAGTAAGATTCAATTTTGTTGATGAAACTGCAGTAGATTTCATCTTACCACTTAGATGGGAGTTCTCTGTGTGAGGGCTCTCTTTTTTTGTGTACAGAAAGTCAAATAGCGGTAACTGTTTGGTAGCGTAGGGTTAGAGATTTTGTTATAAACAAATTATTTGTTTAAAAATTTAACGATAATAAAATGGTCATAAATACAAGAGACAAGGCGAGTTTTATGAGAAGAATTGTTCACGATCTGATATTTATGATCTTTTTAGCAATTGATTTGTATGTCATGGTCACATCCCCATTGATCATTGCGATTATTGCATTCGTGATAGGGATTACTTTCTTTACACATAAAATTTTTAATTTTGAAGAGCACTTACGTCATAAAAGAGTGTAAAAAAAATACGGCATCCACGAAAAAGGGATGTCGTATTTTAAATTTACTTTAATTAACCGATAACTTGAACAGTTACATTTTGACGTCCAAAGCTCAAAGCTTGTGAGTTTGGCATCGCAATGTCTAATTGGTTAGGGTTGTTGTAAGCGAACAAACCAGTATCATTGACGATACGATCATAAGTTTGACCGTTACTTGCTGTGATTCTCAAATGTGTACCCTTAGGGAATTTTGAAAGGTTAGCAGCAACACCACTGTAACCCATACTTGAACCAAGAACAGCAGGATCATAAGCTGTAGCTGACATTGTTAGAGTTTGCTTAACGTTGTCTTCTGACATGTATTTACCATTAATCCATTGGTTTCTACCAACATCGTACCAAGTAGAACCGTTAGCAACCTTGCTTGCGTAAACGTGAACCATTGTGCGACCAGTAGCAACATTGCCTGTGAAGTTGCCATTAGGGCCGTCATAAAGGTTTACACCGCCAGCAACGTTAATGTACATATCTTTGTCCAATGAGATAGCAGGTGCTTCAGATGAAGTGTCACTCAAGGCAATCCAAGCGTTAGTACCGACTTCTAGATAAGTTGTGCCATTAATATTAGCTGATTTGATATATTTCCAACCAGTTTTGTTAGCAAGTTTAGCACCAGTACTACCAATTCTGCCTTGGTTATCTGGTTGACCATAAACAGTAGCGCCATTTGTGTTAGTTACGTAAACAACGCCCGAATTATTTACATAGCTGACAGTTGCAGCATCAACAGTAGTAGGAACGTTAACGCCAATCAATGCAAGTGTTGTAACAGTGAATAGTGAAGCCATAAGATGTTTAATTTTCATTATAAAATATTTCCCCCGAGTAAGACTTGGTTTTATTTATTAATCAAATAGTATTTTCTCAACGGAAATAATAATATAACGTCTAGACCACGATTTGTTGAATATAACCCAACTGTAAATTAGTTATAACTTAACTGTAAAAGCACTGTAATTGAATTGAAATAATATTTTGTCAAAATATTAAAAATAATTTATAGATATTTTTTAATCTCGTCTAACATGCTGTCAATATTGTTAACGACAATACCATTCATTTTGATTAAACCAATCGTATAATTATTGATATAAGCAAAAGGATTTTCACCGATTGTACCTACAGCCTGAAGCTTTTCAGGATTCTCCACGCCATGTTGACGAAGGTCAGTGTAAACTCCAACAATAGGGATTTCCTTTCCAAAAGCCAAACCAATTTCTGAGGCCACGCCATCGTCCATTGTGTCACCATCAAGAATTGCGACCACTAAGTCGGAAGAAAGTAATTCTTTGTTATCTTCTTGAGCAATTTTGATAGAATCGGCGTAATTCATTTTGTCATTGATATCACCATTTTCTTGAGGTAAATAGACTTCAATTGAATCGTCCATTTTTCTGATCTTATCAACAACGTACTCATTAAACATACGATCGGCTAGTGCGAATAAACCATTGGCAAAATAAATTTTCATTAAAAAATCCCTCTTTCTTTATTTGTACAGTAATATCCTATCATGCAACTAAAGAAAAAAGGGAATTAATTTTGTTATTTAAATAAGCACTATATCATGCTTACGTGAACATTTGTAGTCAATAATAGAAAGATGATTGTACAAAATTGTGAATCTGATGAAAACGGATTAGCTGTAAAATATAGTTACATGCTAAGGGCGAGGTAATCGTCCTAGTTCTGATTAGTTTGTCACCCTCGGATGAACTAATTAGAGACATGTGTATCATCAAACACTGTTTTCTCGTTATTTTCCAGTAGTGCCAACGAGTGATGAGAATCACTCAAACAAGCTGTAGAACAGCTACATATAGCAGAGAAGATCACTTCTCTAGCCTCACTCAACAAAAAAGCCATAATCTTTCTTGATTATGGCTTTTTACTTTGGGTTGGGGGGTGAAGTATGCCGTTCTCCACAAAAAACTCAATTGGGACTGGAGAATGTGGGCACAACTTGAAGCTTTTTTCAAAACCAGAAAAAATCTTCAAGATTGGCCTTATAGTAAGCGCTAACTATAATTTCAGAGCTGAGCCCAATTGAGTTTTTTGTTCCGAACTAAATTTCACTTTTATGATTTATAGATTTTCCATTCCCTTAAAAATAGTGATTCTATTCTGATTGGTTACAAGTATTTTGACAGGTTATTAAGATTTTCCCTATCCAAGATAGAAGTAATAACAGTAAAAAAATAGGATCTTACCAGATTGCCGCATTTTGAAGTGGCTTTAGTAAGATCCTCTTTTTTTATATCAAATCAATGGGAAATTGAAATATTACAGCATGTTCAGACTATAAGTTAGTTAAGTATTTAATTTGAATAGAAACGTATCCTTTTCAGAATTCACAGAAGAACTGCAAAAATGTGAAATTCAGTCTGGAGCAACAGTTCTGGGAAATGCTCAGCCCTGAAATTC
Source organism: Companilactobacillus suantsaicola (assembly GCF_004745525.1). GTDB lineage: Bacteria > Bacillota > Bacilli > Lactobacillales > Lactobacillaceae > Companilactobacillus > Companilactobacillus suantsaicola. Next base: position 108,411 of record NZ_RKLY01000005.1, read on the forward strand.
CACTTGGCGCTTTCAGCGCCTAGTGGAAGGCCAAACTTGAAGACAATTCCCGTTTTTGGAATTGGCTCCAAGTTGTGCCCAGAGCGTTCTGCGATAATCCTTATATGGTTGACATTTCAAAATAGTATAAAAATGTTAACCCAGTAATGGAGGGATTTTATGCAGAAATATACACCTAATCAAAAAATCAAAACAGTTCAA
>NZ_RKLY01000061.1 GCF_004745525.1 Companilactobacillus suantsaicola
ACCACCGGATCACTAAGTCCGACTTTCGTCCCTGCTCGACTTGTCAGTCTCGCAGTCAAGCTCGCTTATGCCTTTACATTCTACGAATGATTTCCAACCATTCTGAGCGAACCTTTGAGCGCCTCCGTTACATTTTAGGAGGCGACCGCCCCAGTCAAACTGCCCACCAGACACTGTCCCTCATCGCGATAAACGATGTAGGTTAGAGTTTTCATATAACAAGGGTAGTATCCCACCAATGCCTCCATCGAAACTAGCGTTCCGATATCAACGGCTCCTACCTATCCTGTACATGTCACACAAAAACTCAATATCAAGCTACAGTAAAGCTCCATGGGGTCTTTCCGTCCTGTCGCGGGTAACCCGCATCTTCACGGGTATTATAATTTCACCGAGTCTCTCGTTGAGACAGTGCCCAAATCATTACGCCTTTCGTGCGGGTCGGAACTTACCCGACAAGGAATTTCGCTACCTTAGGACCGTTATAGTTACGGCCGCCGTTTACTGGGGCTTCAATTCTCAGCTTCGCAAAAGCTAACTGATCCTCTTAACCTTCCAGCACCGGGCAGGCGTCAGCCCATATACGTCATCTTACGATTTAGCATAGACCTGTGTTTTTGATAAACAGTTGTTTGGGCCTATTCACTGCGGCTGGCTGTTACACCAGCACCCCTTCTCCCGAAGTTACGGGGTCATTTTGCCGAGTTCCTTAACGAGAGTTCACTCGCTGACCTTAGGATACTCTCCTCGACTACCTGTGTCGGTTTGCGGTACGGGTAGTTTATTTCTAACTAGGAACTTTTCTTGGCAGTGTGAGTTACTGTGCTTCGCTACTAAAATTTCACTCCCCATCACAGCTTATCGTTAAAGAGTTAAGCATTTGACTCAACTCAAGACTAACTGCTTGGACACGCATATCCATCAGCGTGCACACATCATCCTCCTGCGTCCTTCCATCGTTCAAACAAAATAAACTAGTACAGGAATATCAACCTGTTATCCATCGATTACACCTTTCGGTCTCATCTTAGGCCCCGACTAACCCTGGGAGGACGAGCCTTCCCCAGGAAACCTTAGTCTTGCGGCCGACCAGATTCTCACTGGTCTTTCGTTACTCATACCGGCATTCTCACTTCTAAGAACTCCACTGCTCCTCACGGTACAGCTTCAATGCTCTTACAACGCTCTCCTACCACGCATCTTACGATGCATCCACAGTTTCGGTATCATGCTTAGCCCCGGTACATTTTCGGCGCAGAATCACTCGACTAGTGAGCTATTACGCACTCTTTGAATGAATGGCTGCTTCTAAGCCAACATCCTAGTTGTCTATGCGTTTCCACATCCTTTTCCACTTAGCATGAATTTTGGGACCTTAACTGGTGATCTGGGCTGTTTCCCTTTCGACGGTGGATCTTATCACTCATCGTCTGACTCCCGGGTATAGATCAATGGTATTCGGAGTTTATCTGAATTCAGTAACCCAAGACGGGCCCCTAGTCCAAACAGTGCTCTACCTCCACGATCCTAATCCCCGAGGCTAACCCTAAAGCTATTTCGGAGAGAACCAGCTATCTCCAAGTTCGTTTGGAATTTCACCGCTACCCACAACTCATCTCAGCATTTTTCAACATACACGAGTTCGGTCCTCCAATGCGTTTTACCACATCTTCAACCTGGTCATGGGTAGGTCACTTGGTTTCGGGTCTACATCAACATACTAGGGCGCCCTATTCAGACTCGCTTTCGCTACGGCTCCGACTTTTCATCTTAACCTTGCATGTTAACGTAACTCGCCGGTTCATTCTACAAAAGGCACGCCATCACCCATTAACGGGCTCTGACTACTTGTAGGCACACGGTTTCAGGATCTATTTCACTCCCCTTCCGGGGTACTTTTCACCTTTCCCTCACGGTACTGGTTCACTATCGGTCACTAGGGAGTATTTAGCCTTGGGAGATGGTCCTCCCGGATTCCGACGGAGTTTCTCGTGTTCCGCCGTACTCAGGATACTGAATGGAGTGG
>NZ_RKLY01000062.1 GCF_004745525.1 Companilactobacillus suantsaicola
AAAACAGACTAAGCTAAGTGAGTAAATTAATTTTTGACGAAGAATTAATTTACTCACTTTTTTTGATAAAGTGAATGTGAGATTAATGCCGTACGTGAAATTGGCACTTGATGCCGTAGTTAAAACTGGCAATCTCATTAATAATGTTCTTGAATTTGTTCTTAGTCTGTTGGCTTATAAAGTCGTGTATAGAAAATTAAATCCAATACTATTAATGAGATATCCTTAACCTCAACAATTACAAGAAGAAGGCAATATACATGGAAACAGTATTTGGAATTGATGTAAGTAAATCTACTTCGAGCATTGCAGTGTTGGCCGATACTATAAAGATTAAAGAATTCAAGATCAATAACGACCTTATTGGCTTTGAACGTTTAAAGTCTAATTTGCACTCTTTCACTGATCCTAAGGTGGTCTTTGAAGCGACTGGCGTCTATTCTAGACGCCTAGCGTACTTTCTCCAATGCAATAATGTTTCTTATGTACAACTGAACCCACTACAAGCTAAAAAGGAATTGGACGGTCTTAGAAAGAATAAGACTGATAAGAACGATGCGTTTCATTTGGCTAAAACACAATTCATTTTAAATCGTCAAATGGCTAAAATGCAGAATCCTATATATGTGGAATTATTGGATGAGGATCGTTTTTATCAGGAATTAGTTTCTGACTTTGTATCTGAAAAGAATAGATTACATCGGGTACTACAGCTAACATTTCCTGAAATAGAACAACTTATGTCCTCTCCCACTGGACCATGGTATTGGAATTTTGTAAAGGAATTTCCAATACCATCACAGGTATTAAAATTCAATATTGATCAATTGAATGCTATTGCTTATGAATGTTCAAACGAAAAAGGTGGACATGAAAAATCTAATGATATTGCATTAAAACTCTTCAATCTTGCAAAAATATCATTTTCATCTGTTAATCCAAATTCATTGACCGTTGAACAGGTGAAATACCATGCAAATAGATTAATTGAAATTGATAAATTGAAGAAAAAGGTAATAAAATTACTTGTTAAACTATCCAAAAAACTACCAGAATATAATACCCTTTGCAGTATACCTGGAATTGGCGATATTACATCGGTCTTCTTAATCGCCGAACTCGGCGATATTAGGAGATTTAGTAACTCTAATAAACTCAACGCATATATTGGCATTGATTTAAGACACTATGAGTCTGGAAACTATACTGCTAGTGATCGAATAAGTAAACGAGGAAATCCATATGCTAGAAAGACTTTGTACAAGGCTGTACTAAATATGGTCTCCGTTGCTAGATATCAGCCAACTCATATTAATGATTATTACCGAAACAAAAAAAAGCAATCTTCTAAAAAGGAAACAAAGAAGATTGCTATAGCTTCGATAAGCCGTCTCGTCAGAACGATTTATCATCTTGTAATTAAAAATGAAACCTATGATTATAAAATTGCTTCACACGCAAGACACTAATCTGGTTTCCATTTGTATCATACCATGTTCAAATTTTTTTCAAAAGATTTGAACAGGTTTATTTGTGTTATCTAAAATATCAATTTACAAGACTATTTTTGCCTTGGTTCATACCATCTGACTGATGTCTTAGATCTATAACAAATTAACTTCACTATAATTACTATTAAATCAGTATTTCTCTTGACTTCTGGTAGAAATTTCAC
>NZ_RKLY01000063.1 GCF_004745525.1 Companilactobacillus suantsaicola
AGCCACAGGAGGCATTCTTCTTGGCTTGCGGCTACTAATAATCTGGCACTCCAATCCTGATAGATCTTAAGTTTTTTTTATTTTTTCGGAGTGGCTAACTTGTTCTTGCAATTTGCGTTTAAATTTAATTCACCTGACCAACCATAATTTAATCCCAGAGGAACTGAAGCGCAATTTCCATGATTGATTCGACCAAACAAAAAAGCATCACTCGGTGTTGGTAGATAACCACAAGTTACATTAGGCAAACTGTTGCAAGCAATATCCATCCCGTTACCTGAACTACAGCCGGTCACTACATAATCGACTGCCTGTGAATTCAATAATAAGCCTACTAAAATCGATACTTGAACATAAGATAACATCGGATCACCTTGGAAAACTCCAAAATTAATGACCTCATCTGCTTCATCAGCTGCTGATTCAGTCGCTTTAAATAAAGCCTTATTCTTGCTCATTTGAGTAGTTTCTTGGATAACCGCAATCTTCATTTTTATTTCTCCTTCTACAACAAACGTCCCATCACTACTGCCGTATAGTCGTGATTGATTTCTTTTTCTTCTTGTCCCGTTTTAAAGAAACCATTTTTGACCCAGAAATGTTCACTTTGAGGATTCCCTTTCGCATAGGCCAACTCAACTTGCTTAAAGCCACTATCCTCCAAAGCTTTCAGAACTTCTTTAATAATCTTTGTTCCGATTCCTTTACCAGAATATTTCGCATCAACCATGAAAAGTCCAATCCAGGCCGTTATATCATCTGGGTATTTAGCAATCAGATCCATCATCGCAACTAAATTTTCGCCATCAAAAAAGCCGAGATAATATTTATCATCCTTAGTTTTGTTTGGCGGAACAACCGTCATATCGTGCCTGATTGTTGGCCGAGAAATTGCTGGTGGACAATACTTGAAGTAAAGTGGATTACTCTGATTAAGTTTCAAAATAATCTCTGTATCCTTAGTAACGAGTCGTCTAACTGTATACTTACTCGAAAAATTTTGTGGATTCATATTCTCACCTCTCAAATTAATTAAATTATATAACAAAAAAGGGAGGGTTCTTAAGTTAGTTTGTTTAAATTGCCGTCTTCCGCACAAGCCCTGTGATGGACTGGAATGCACTCGTCCTTGTCAAGTTGACATTTTCTTGGCTCAAATAATATAACTTTTTAAGCGACCTCACCCCAAAATTCTTCGTTG
>NZ_RKLY01000065.1 GCF_004745525.1 Companilactobacillus suantsaicola
ATCCGGCAAAGATGTTGTTAAAGATGTTATTGTTTGCTTATTCAAGAAAAGTTTTTGCAGGTAGAAAGATTTCTGAAATGGCAGAAGAAAACTTACCAATGCGCTGGTTGATGGGAAATATTTTAACTATTCCTAGCTACAGAACCATTAATAGATTTCGTACTGGTGATCACTCAAAGGAACTCATAAAGAGACTATTCTTAACATTTAGGAATCGTCTAAATCAGCTTGAGCTGATCGACGATTCCGCATTGTTTATCGACGGAACTAAAATTTTGGCAAATGCGAATAAATATACATTTGTTTGGAAAAAATCTGTTGAAAAAGCTGAACCAAAATTGGACGCAAAAACAGACGCCTTATATGATGAAGTGATTCAAAATAGTGTTGATATTGAGATTTCGAAGGAAACCTCTCGAAGCCTAAATAGTACTGAACTTGCTGAAATTTCTACTCATATTGATACCAAAATTTCCGAACTTGATGAAACCATTAAAACAGAAAAAGTGGCCGTAGGTGGCTCTAAAAATAAACGTCTTAGACGAAAGCTTAAACACTATAATCATCTCTTAAAAAACGATTTGATTCCTCGAAAGAAAAAATATGAAGATGCTAACGGGATCTTTGGCGA
>NZ_RKLY01000066.1 GCF_004745525.1 Companilactobacillus suantsaicola
CAAGACTATTTTTGCCTTGGTTCATACCATCTGACTGATGTCTTAGATCTATAACAAATTAACTTCACTATAATTACTATTAAATCAGTATTTCTCTTGACTTCTGGTAGAAATTTCACTTGTTACCAGCTGCCAGTGAATTTGTCGGTAAATTGCTCTTTTTAGAAACCAGTGAAGAAAAAGTTGAGCCAGCATTGTACAAGACGATGTTGGGAAATCTTAAACAACGCGGTATTTTACAAAATGTGGCCGCAATTATCACCGGCAAACCACAAGATGAAGTTTATTATGATGATTATTGCCAAATCCTAAAAGAAGTAACCGAGGACTTACAAACACCGTTGATGACGAATCTAAACTTTGGACACGCCTATCCTAGAACAGCTTTACCATATGGATTAGAAGCTGAGTTAGATTTGGACTCAGGCAAGTTGACGATTATGGAACCATTTTTTCAGAGTAGAAAATAATTCATTTGATTCGATATTTTTAAACAACGCAAATTGCAAGAACAAGTTAGCCACTCCGAAAAAATAAAAAAAACTTAAGATCTATCAGGATTGGAGTGCCAGATTATTAGTAGCCGCAAGCCAAG
>NZ_RKLY01000067.1 GCF_004745525.1 Companilactobacillus suantsaicola
AACTTTTACAATATCCGGCTTTTCGTCCATTAAAAATACCTCACCATTTATTTTGATGAGGTAATCATATCGCTTATTGTGGACCGAGAGAATACGGTCGGTTATTTACTGCTTACGAATAAATAGTAAGGTTTTCAATTTAATCTGAAGCAACTGCTTTGGGAAATGTTCAGTCGTCAAAATATTGTTGTCGATTTATCGTTTCTCATCCTAGTTTGGTTATAAAGGATACAGAAAGGTTTTATTAATGACATTTATTTTTAATAAAACGGGACAATTTCACTGTTTTTGAAATAAGTGGAATTAGTAAAAAGACATCTATCCAGTCTGGAGCACAAGTCCTGTGATAGCTCAGCCGCCAAATTCTAGTTAGTGCTTTAGCACTTACTAGAAGGCCAATCTTTGAGATTTTGCTGGGCTTGAAAAAGCTCAAAGTTGTGCCGGCCGCGTTCTGCGATAATCCTTATATGGTTGACATTTCAAAATAGTATAAAAATGTTAACCCAGTAATGGAGGGATTTTATGCAGAAATATACA
>NZ_RKLY01000068.1 GCF_004745525.1 Companilactobacillus suantsaicola
CCATATGGAAGGGCCATCGCTCAACGGATAAAAGCTACCCTGGGGATAACAGGCTTATCTCCCCCAAGAGTTCACATCGACGGGGAGGTTTGGCACCTCGATGTCGGCTCATCGCATCCTGGGGCTGTAGTCGGTCCCAAGGGTTGGGCTGTTCGCCCATTAAAGCGGTACGCGAGCTGGGTTCAGAACGTCGTGAGACAGTTCGGTCCCTATCCGTCGCGGGCGTAGGAAATTTGAGAGGAGCTGTCCTTAGTACGAGAGGACCGGGATGGACATACCTCTGGTGTACCAGTTGTGCCGCCAGGCGCATCGCTGGGTAGCTACGTATGGAAGGGATAAACGCTGAAAGCATCTAAGTGTGAAGCCCCCCTCGAGATGAGATTTCCCATTCCTTTATGGAAGTAAGATCCGTTAAAGATGATGACGTAGATAGGCTGCGGGTGGAAGAGTAGTGATACTTGGAGCTGAGCAGTACTAATAGATCGAGGACTTAACCGAGAA
>NZ_RKLY01000006.1 GCF_004745525.1 Companilactobacillus suantsaicola
TGAACTTTTACAATATCCGGCTTTTCGTCCATTAAAAATACCTCACCATTTATTTTGATGAGGTAATCATATCGCTTATTGTGGACCGAGAGAATACGGTCGGTTATTTACTGCTTACATCCCTAAATCACCATGCATGGCTTCTGTAGCATGAACAAAAAATGATGGGGTCCCAGTACTTGCAAATGTTGCTGCTAACTTTTTACCAATATGACCAGATTTGCCAACACCCATAAAAATTAAGTGTCCTTTTAAATCTAATAAACGACTAACAATCTGCAAATAGTTTTCTTGATTGTGACTAATAAAGTTTTTAACATCAATAATAGCTTCTGCTTCTTCGTCCATTACTTTCTCAAAAACATTTATAGCTTCCATGATTTTCTCCTTTTGAAGTTTTATCTCACTCCAACTGTTAATAAAATATTTGCAAAGACACGGGTCTCGCCAGTATTAATCCCTAGTTTCAAATTAGTAGTTTTCTTACAAGCATCATAAAATTCCTGTCTACCGAGTTTTGATAATTCGTTTATTCCTAAAATTTGTTTAAACTCACCATAAATTTCTGGTTGTTCACCTTCACCTGGTGTCATTACTTCGGCTTTTTCAAAATTTATTTGCGTATTTAAAGTTTCCAAAACATCCGTTACTTTTGGTAAATCAGGCTTCAAAGCTAAATATATTTTTTCAGTTGCATCATTGACGTCAGAGTCTAATGGATAATTACCGTCTGTGATCAATATTTTATCTCCGTGTCCACAGTTTGCGATTGCTCTTAAAATTGCTGGATGTAATAAAGTAGTTGTTAACATTTTTATGTATCTCCTTAAATCTAGAAATCGTTTTCTATTAAAGTAATAAATTTAAATCATTAATTCGTTTAATTTCCGTGGTTTTTTAACAAATCAATCAATTCTTATAGAAAACGTTTTCTTTTTTACAATCCAGAATTTACTATCTTATGTAAGCGCTGTCAATACTGTTAGATAGACGTTATGACCACCTAGATTTTTCTATTTCTAGTAAATAAAATGATGATTTTTTCTAATTATGATATTATCTTCGTATAAACGTATTCACAGAAGGTATCTGATGAAAAAAGCTACAATAAAAGATGTTTCTGATTTATCTGGATATTCAATTTCGACAGTTTCAAGAGTACTGAATGGAAATTACCCCGTAAAAAAGCAGACCAAAGAAACTATCTTAGAAGCTATCAATAAATTACACTTTACTCGAAATTCTGTAGCGAGAAATCTTCGAACTAATAAAACTAATATTATTGGTTTAGTCGTTGCAGATATTAATAATCCTTACTATTCCAAAATTGCTAAAGCTTTGGATGACGGCCTTTTTAAAAGAAATTACAGTCTTTTAGTCTGTAACACTGATGAATCTGAGCAAAAAGAATGTAAAATTTTAGAGACACTCATCGATAAGGGTGTAGACTTCATTATCATTTCTCCAGTTAGTAAGAACGCTGAACTACTTCGAACTATAAAAAATAATGGCATTAACGTAATAATAATTGATCGGAATATCGGAGTAAGCGATTTTCCGTTCGTTGGTAGCGATGATTTTAAAGAAGCTAAAAAATTGACTGAATATTTAATCACCCGGGGACATTCTAAAATTGCATTTATTACTGGAACCCAAAAGGCGACCACTTCACAAGAGCGTTTGTTTGGATTTCGAGCAGCTTTGGTAGAAAACCACTTAACATTTTCAAACGAAAGTTTAATAGAAGGATTGTACAAAGAAGAAATGGCATATGAAAATATCACTAAATTCTTAAAAAGAAATCAACATAACATTCAGCCCTACACTGCTATTTTCAGTTCAAATAATTTAATGACTCTAGGCTTAATTAAAGCCGCAAAAGAGCTAAGTATCTCAATTCCTAATGATTTATCAATTGTTTCCTTTGGCCAAATTGAATTACAGGATATCATTCAACCAAATGTAACTTGTATTAAACAAAATATTGACTCAATGGTTGAATTAATCTTCAAAAATATTGATCAACTAGCTGATGATCCAACTGCAACTATCAGTAATGATTTCATTGCTAATTCTTTTTTACTGGGAAATTCTGTAAAAAAAATCAAATAAAAAAATGCTGTGCAGAAATTAATCTGACACAGCATTTTTTTATAATTTAGTAGTCTTTTTAGTTTGACCTTCCCAATCGCTAAAACGGTCCTCTAACCACTTAACGTCAGTAAAGCCATACTTCTTTGTTAATTTAATTGCAGTACGAACACAAATATTCTTACTATCTCCATACAAATAAACTGGAAGATCTGGACGCAATTCGCTCTCATTGTACTTTAATTGCGTATATGGGAGGTTTCTTGCTCCAAGGATATGTTTTGCATCGAATGCATTTTTTTCTCTCAAATCAACAATTTGAGCTTTTCTCATTGTTTTTTCAAAAGTCTTTTGGTCAATTGAGCCACCCATTTGTCTACCTTTATACCAGTAGTACAACCAAGATCCTACCCAATAAACTATGAAACCAATGACAATAACATACAAAACTGCATTTAATACTTGCATTAACACAAACCCCTAATCAACTTTAATCAATGAAGCTGCACCAATAACACCAGCACCGTTACCAAGACTAGCAAGTCTTAATTCAGTTGAATCTTTGATAGTAGCAAATTCGTTAGCACGCATAGCTTTATCAACTTTGTTCAACAAGAATTCACCAGCAGCTGAAACGCCACCACCGATAACGATATATTTAGGATTTAAAGTATTGGCGATGTTACCAAGAACAAATCCAAGTGAATCACAAACGTAATCAGCAACTATAAGTGCCAAATCGTCGTCTTTCTTAGCTAAATCGAAAACATCTTTGGCTGAGATATCTTGTCCATCATCAAGCATAGCTTTAAGTTCTGAACTACCAGCGTATTCTGATGCACGGTCTCTAGCAACACGAACGATACCAGTTGCTGAAGCGATTGTTTCTAGACAACCTCTCTTACCACATGTACACATAAATCCATTAGGATCAACTGTAACGTGGCCAATTTCACCAGCAGCACCGTTTTGACCTTGAATCAACTTACCGTTAGCGATGATACCACCACCAACACCTGTTCCAAGTGTTACGAAAACAACATCGTCAGCATTATTACCAGCACCTTGCCATCTTTCACCAAGTGCTGCAACGTTAGCATCATTTTCAATTACGACAGGAAGACCTGTACCTTTTTGAATATCGCGAACTGGGTAAACTTCGTCAGTCCAGTTAAGGTTAAAAGCACCTTTGATCGTACCTCTTTCATGATCAATTGTACCAGGTGAACCTAAACCAATTCCGTCAAATTGATCGATATTCATATCGTACATCTTAATGTGATGATTGATTGAATCAATGATATCAGGAATAATCAATTGTCCATCTGAAAGAATATTTGTTTCAATACTCCATTTTTGTTGAATCTCACCTTTATTAGTAAGAATAGCAAATTTAATTGTTGTACCACCAAGGTCAACACCGATTAACTTTTTCTCTGTCACTTTGATCTGTCCTTTTCTTTCTCTTCTTCTTTTCTATGCTCGCGTTTTAAGACCAATTGAGCACTAATAAAAGTCTTTTTGTCGATCATTTGACTCTCATACAAGCGTTTAACTTCTATGAACATTAATTCTATATCCCAAATGCGTTTACCAACATGGACATAGGTTCCAAATCTTTTCAGCAGTTGTTGAACGTCATAAAGAGTCGTAAAACTCATTCTATCATCCATAAACTATCATACCTTTTGTATACATATAGTAAGAAACAGCTACAACTAATACTAAAGCCAATATCCGAATGTAAATTTTTGGACGCTTGATACTAGGTAGACTCAAAGCATATGCTAGCAAGAACCCACCAACAGCACCACCGAGGTGACCCCAAATATCAATCCCTGACATTGTCAGGTCCATCAACAAATTAATTACGATCAATCCTAGAAAGCTTTTTCCCAATTCAGTTAAAAAACGATTCTCACGATAAATCATAGCTAATGCCAAAAAGGCCGCAAACATTCCGAATAAGGAAGTACTAGCACCAGCTGAAATAGCATTACTGTCCCCAAAAGCAAAACTAGCCAAATTACCAGTAATACCACTCAAGAGATAAATTACTAAAAAGCGCCAATGACCAACCATGGGTTCCAATATTTGACCAACATATAACAGTGTAAACCCATTCATGAAAATATGGAAGATGCCAATATGTAAAAATATCGGTGTAAATAATCTCCACCACTGACCAATTTGAATACTATTATTAGTCTTTGCACCTAACATCATTAATGTATTAATGTTTTGTGAGCCACCCATTAACGTTTCAAGAAGAAAAACCGCAATGGTAATAATTAAAAGAATCCATGTCACATATGCGTTACTTCGTCTATTAAACATTTTCATTACCCGAAGTGATAATCTTATCGACTGGCTTATCTAAAACATAAACCGGCCATGGAGTTTGGGAATAATATTGCTGTGACAAAGCCAAAGCTAACGTTTTAGTAGGAAATTTAGCCAAGTAACGGTCAAAATAACCGGCACCAAAACCTAAACGATTCTTATCAGCCGAAAAAGCCAATCCAGGAACAATCAACAGATCCGGTGGATCCATTAAATTGTTGTCATATTCTTTAGGTTCTCTAACACCAAAATTATTTTCAGTCAATTCAGTGTCTTTAGTATATTTAACAAAAGTCATTGAATAATCTGGAAAAGTTTTTGGAACATAGACTTCCTTACCCATTTCAAAAGCTTGATTGATAATTGGAAAAGTTGGTATTTCATCATTCATACTCAAAGTAATTCCAATAGTCGGAGCATTTTGAAAATCTAAATCGTTAAAAAGCTGAAAATAAATATTATTGATCTCTTTTTGAGCCTTATCAGATTTCATAAACTGACTGACTAAATCGATCTGCTTTTTTCTAAAGCTTACTTTATCCAACTAATCACTCCCAGTCCTAGTAAAAAAAAACAACAGGGATTTTAACCTGTTGTTTATTTTGTTTCACGATGCAATGTAACAGTACGTTCGCGTGGACAATACTTCTTAAGTTCAAGACGATCAGGATTGTTACGTTTGCTCTTGTTTGTTAGATATGTACGTTCATGACATGAAGTACATTCCAATGTTATATTAACTCTCATTTTAGGAACATCCTTTCATAAATACTTAACTAAATTCAACTAATTAAATATATCATTTTTTCGGATATTTTAAAAGGTCAAATTAGGATTATTTCTGTCCTGTAAGTTTAAAGTAGTCCGTATAGATCTGTTTTGCAAGTAATTGGGCATAACTTCCCTTTTCAGAAGTTAGATTAGGAAAGACGATAGCCATCGCAATATTAGGATCTTCATAAGGTCCAAACGTTACCAAACTTGTGGTAATCGTTTCTGGTGGATCTGTGGAAGGATTTTCTGGATTGTAATAGAAAGATTGAGCTGTACCAGTTTTAGCAGCAACAGAAGGTGAAATATCAGCTAGACGCGTTGCTGTTGTCCAATAACCACTACCATGAACAGCCGCATACATACCTTTTCTAACGACATTCAACTCATCTTGGGTAAAACCAACCTTGTTCAAGATGGAAGGCTTCGTAACTGATGTTAGTGCACCTTTAGTCCCATCATTTTCAGTCTTTTGAATTGATTGAACAACGTATGGTTTCATTCGATAGCCACCGTTAGCAATCGTGGAAATATATTGAGCCATTTCAATCAACGTATAGGCATCGTAGTTACCATAAGACAAATCCAGTGCTGAACCAGTCTTTAACGCACCATCACTATTAGTTGTGGCACCTTCGATACCAGTTGTTTCACCAGAAATATCAATACCTGTTTTGACACCTAGTCCAAATTGATTAAAGTAACCTCTCAATTTTGAGAAAATGTCTGAATCCATATGAATATATGAATGTGGCGTATATTTTGCATTAGCTTCTTTCATTGCCAGAGCCATCATGTACTCATTAGATGAAAATTGTAAGGCTTGAACCGCACTCAAACTGCTAAATGTACCAATTGGGTAAACAGATTTCTTAACTGGTGTACCTGGTAAGTAAATTGGATTATCAGCTAAAGTGTTATTTGATGGTGAAATAACGCCATCCATCATCGCACCTAAAACTGTGGCACCCTTAACTGCAGAACCCATAACAAAGGTTCGGTTGATAACACCTAAAGCATCTTCAGTCGTCTTACCCGTTTGCGGATTATTGTGAATTCCTGCCATGGCCAAAACTGCCCCGGTCTTTGGATTCATTGCAACGACGTAAGCACCATCAGAATATTGAGTAATACCAGCTGATTTAGCAGCACTATACTGTTCTTCCAAAGCACTTTGAACTTGCTTTTGGAACTTCGAATCAATCGTTAAATTAAGGTTTCCACCTTTTTGGCCCTTATATACGACTTTACTCTTCTTAATTTGATTATTTGAACCAACTTGAACGTCACGGATACTCTTAGTACCAGAAAGAATTGATTCATAACTCTTTTCTAGGTAACTAGTTCCGACACGATCATTTCGAGAATATCCAGAAGCTAACATCGTGTTCAATTCACTGTCAGGAATACCTTGTTGCTCAGTTGATACCCCACCAATGATACTTTCGATTGATTTACCTTGTGGATACTCTCTTTCCCAGTTACTACCAATACTTACACCGGGCAATTCTGTTAAATGTTCACTAACTTCAGCAATTTCTCGAGCGGTTAGATCCTTATCTTTCAAAAAAACTGTTGAAAGCGAATAGGCCGAACTCATTTTTTTGAATAAAGTTGCCCTTTGAAGGTCTTTATCATTCAAATGAATACCTTGTTTTTCGATATATTTAACTTCATTGGCGTAAATTTTATTAGCCGTCAGAGCATCCCCATTTGAGTCAACTCGATATGACTTAGGCATTTGTTTCGTAACCTTAGTCGACATACCAGGTTCGGCTAAAATGTAGTCAGCTTTGTCTCGACTACTCAAATTTGTTGTTTCAACTGTTAAATATTTGGTTAGTCGGTTAACGATTTGATAGATATCACTCGACTTGACACTACCACTTTTAGTATATGTGATAGCATTTTCGGTTGAATTACCCACCAAGAGTCTACCTTTTGAATCATAAATCATTCCACGTGGAACACTGCCTGTCATTTCTGTCTTGTCTGTTCGATCAACCTCAGCCTGGAACTTACCACCATAAACTATTTGGAGATATGCTAATTGACCAACCAACATTGCAAATAAGACAAAGACGATAAAGAACAGCAAGTTTAACCTAAATGGAATGGTAGACCGTGCCTGACTACCTGTTCTCTTCTTGATTATATCTAGTATTCTTCTCATATTATCCTTCAAAAAAGCGAATAGTTATTCATTAGATTTAAAAATATATTTTGGTCCATCAAGTTTAGGATCATATTCCACTAACAAGTCATATCTCTCAAAAAACCAAGTATCACTGTCAGTAATGAAATAAGTGATTCCATTGATCACTGTACTGGACTCTGGATTCACTGGTTTTTCCTTACGCATAGCAATTGAAAAGCCCTCATGAACCATTGTTTTACCATAGACCTTGCCATAGAAATGGATCCCATCCCCAGGTACCAAGTCTAATTCTTCTTCAAACCACTTTGTTGCTTCATCCGTCAATTCTATTTTCATAACATTCACCTCAATATTTTATACGGTAAACATAACAGAAAACGTATTCATTACGCAACTTCAACGGACTTAACAGTCAAATCATAGCTACCAACTGGCGTTTCAACCGTTACAACGTCACCAACACGTTTGCCAATCAAAGCTTTTGCAATTGGTGAATCATTTGAAATCTTACCTGCATCAGGATCTGATTCAGCAGCACCAACGATAGTATAAACGTCAGGTTCTTCGCCGTCTTCTTGAACAGTTACTTTCTTACCGATTGAAATTTCATCGCTAGCTACTTCATCAGTATCAATAACATTGGCATAATGAAGCATGTCAATAATAGTTGAAATACGTGACTCAACGACACTTTGTTCATCCTTAGCAGAAGTGTATTCAGAATTTTCCGATAAATCACCAAAACTTCTAGCAATCTTAATCCGATTGATAACTTCTGGACGTTTAACTTTCTTTAGATTTTCCAATTCTTCTTCCAGCTTTTTCTTTCCTTCAGCTGTCATAGGATAACTTTTATCTGCCATTTTTATAACTTCCTCGTTTCAAAATCATTTATTTATATTCTAATTTTAAAATGTCATCTAATCAACCAAGACTAGATGACATTTTATTATTATTCAATTATACCTTATTGTCCGGTACTTGCATAACCACTCTCATGTTCAGCAAGTGTGTGTGAATATGTAACTTTACCTGTCTTCAAGTTTGCATAGAAGTAGAGATAGTTTTGACTTCTATCTGATGGATTCAATGTAGCCTCGATTGACTGAAGACTTGGAGTATTGAAAGGTCCAGGTCCAAAACCAGTATTCTTATACAAGTTATAAGGTGATTTTACACTAGTATCTTTATTAGTTAATTTAGTCTTATGGGTATTTAGAGCATACATAACTGAAATATCTGATTGTAATGGCATATCGATAGCCAAACGGTTAAAGAAGACACCGGCAATCTTTTTACGATCAGTCTTTGTGACACCTTCTCGCTCGACTAGTGAAGCTAACGTCAAGATATCTTGAACTGTATAACCCTTTTCCTTAATAGTTGAATAATAAGGTGTTAATTCATCATTTTCCTTTTCAACCATTTGGTTAACAATTTCTTTCAAACTAAAACCTTTATAAACATTATAAGTTGCTGGGAACAAGTAACCTTCCAAATGATAACGAACATTCTTTTGCTTCATAGTTGAATCAAGTAATTGAGGATACTTCTTTTGAAGTTCTTTCATATACTTTTCATCTTTCATTAAAGCTAAGAATTGTTTCTTCGAATACTTAGTACTCTTAGCAATCTGAGTCCCAATCTGATCAATTGTAACACCTTCACGAACTAACACCGTATTTGATGCTGTTCCGGTTGGTTGAGCACTACCACCCTTTTGTAGCTGTTTAACAATTGAACTCAAATCCCAAGACTGTTTGAATGTGTAATATCCAGCTTGAAAATTAGTATAATTTTGCGCTTTTATGTAAAAATTGAAAACAGTGGCACTCTTAATAACCTTATCTTTTTCCAATTTTTTCGCAATATCTTTACTTGAAGAACCAACTGGAATATTGACGACAATATCCTCTTTGCTATTCGCATTATATGGTTGGAGTGAGCTATTCACATAATTAAAGCCAATTATCGCCACGACAACTGCCAAAACAGCAATCACACCAACAATCCAGTAAGCAATATGGTTTGCTACTGAACGTTCATTGGCGCGAGTTTTGATTTTGTCATCCGACTCTTGCTTTAATGCTTCTTTTTTTTCATCCTTTTGGCTCAAGACACAGCCTCCCGAGTTAATTTATTAGAATTATACCATTAGTTACGGAATAATTATCTAATTTCCACATTAAATTTTTGAACTAAACTGTCTTTAACTAGAGAGAATGCTTTTTCAACTTCCTCATCAGTCAACGTATCATTAGGGTTCAAAAACTCTAAATGGTATGCCAGTGATTTATAGTTGGTCTTAATATTTTTACCTTCATAAACATCAAAAATAGTTACATTGTTCAAGTATTTGCCACCATTAGCATAAATATCGTCGATGATTTCGCCATTTTGGACATCACTCTTAACTAAAATAGCAAGGTCACGACTGATACTTGGATACTTAGGGGCACTTTGTGATTGAACATTTCTAGGATTCAAGTCGAATAAAGCATCGATGTTTAATTCAAAAACAAACGTATCATCAACACTTTGACTCTTTTGATACTTAGGATGTAGTTTCCCAATCAAACCAACAACTTGACCATTTGCCAAAATCTTGGCTGTTTGACCAGGATGTAAATTGGTATAGTCACTAGTTGCGATATATTCAAATTTTGCATCAGCGTTAGTGAAACTCAATAATTCGTCAACGATACCCTTGAGATAATAAAAATCAGTCTTTTGAGCTTTCGTATTCCAAGAACCATTGACAACATTTCCACTAACTGCTCCACCAATGTATTCAACTTCTTCTGGACGAGCAACACCTTTTTCACGGTTAAAGATTCTAGCTTGTTCAAAAATGCCAAGATCATTTTCATTACGAGCTTGATTATAAGCCACATTACGAACTAGTCCAGGAATTAAGCTGTTGCGAAGATATTCGTGGTCTTCAGTCATTGGGTGCAATAGTTTAGTATATTCAGAATGAATTGTATTAAAATCATCAACTTCTTTTTTGCTCAAAAGTGAATAGTTGATAACTTCATCCATCCCTTCACCCAACAAAACATCGCGTAACTTATTACTGAACTCACGCTTCTTACTGTATCCGCCACGAGTTTCCATACCGGCAGGCAAAGTATTTGGTAAGTTTTCATAACCGTAAATACGATTTACTTCTTCAACGACATCGGCTTCAATTGCCATATCCCAACGACGAGTTGGAACTGTGACAGTTAACTTATCACCTGTTACTTCACTTTCAAAACCAAGTCGATCTAAAATCTTAACGATTTCATCAGTTGAAAGATTCAAGCCCATCAAATGATTGATATGCTTGATACTACCGTCGATGACAGTTGGTTCTGCTTTAGTATAATTACCAACGATTTCCTTGGAAATTTCTTTAGCTGTACTGAATTGATCGACTAATGAAGTTGCACGAACCAAAGCTTCGGAAACGATGCCGTTATCAACACCTTTTTCAAAACGGTTAGAAGCATCATCTCGAAGGTCATGTCTTTGAGCTGCCTTTCTAACACTAGCACCATCAAAGACGCCAGCTTCAAGCACAACATTCTTAGTATTTTCATCAACACTCGCTAGTTTGCCATTAACGATTCCTGCTAAGCCTAGTATTTTGTCACCTGAAGTAACGACTAAGTCATTGTGATTCAAGACCTTATCTTCATCGACTAATTGTAATTTATCACCATCATGGGCTTTCTTTACAGTCAATTCACCTGCTAATTTATCTAAATCATAAGCTTGGATTGGTTGACCATATTCGATCATCACATAATTAGCCGCATCGATCACACTGTTTACTGGACGAATGCCTTGATTCCAAAGTCTTCTTTGAACCCAAAGAGGACTCTTACCAACAGTAATGTCTTTTAATTCACGAACTAGATAGTCAGGTACTAAAGCTTTTTCTTCAACCTTAACTGACAGATTATTTGAATCCTTGACCTTAGTATCATCTAATTCAGGCTTTTTAAAACTAGGTTTTTCATCGTAAGTAGCACCAATTTCCCAAGCAGCCCCACGCATACCCAAAGTGTCAGCACGGTTAGGTGTGATGTCAATATCGATCATTTGATCCTTTAAACCTAATAAGTCGTAAACTTCTTGACCTGGTGTTTCTGGTTGGTCGAAAACATAAATACCATTTTCAAATTCCTTAGGCATGTATTGTGCGGGAACTCCAACTTCATCAAGACCACAGATCATCCCATTTGACTCTTGACCACGTAATTTACCACGCTTGATTCTAACGCCATTTGGCAAGTGTGATCCGTGTTTTGCCACGATAACGTATTGATCTTTGGCCACATTAGGAGCACCACAGACGATTTGAATATCTTCATCTTCACCAACATCAACTTGGCAAACTTTTAAATGGTCTGAATCCGGATGTGGTGTCACGCTAGTGATATGTCCAACTACTAAGCCAGTTAACTCTTCACCTAATTTGACGGGACCTGATTCGATACCTGTCAAAGAAATTTTATCAGCCATTTCCTCCACTGTATGAGTAACAGGGATGTATTCTTTTAACCAATCAATCGAAATTTTCATTTTCTTAATTTACTCCTTTGAATTGTTCTAGGAATCTGACGTCATTTAAGTAGAAATCACGAATATCATTGATTCCATATTTAAGCATGGCAAAACGTTCTGGTCCAAGACCAAATGCCATTCCACTGTATTCATTAGGATCAATTCCTGACATTTTCAAAACATTAGGATGAGTAAGACCAGCACCTAAAACTTCGATCCATCCAGTGTATTTACAAATACGGCAACCTTTACCACCACAGTTGAAACAAGAAACGTCAACTTCAACCGAAGGCTCAGTGAATGGGAAGTAACTTGGTCTAAAGCGAATTTCACGTTCATCACCAAAGACGTGGCGACAAAGTGCTTCTAGTGTTCCTTTAAGATCAGCCATACTGATATTTTTATCAACTACTAGGCCTTCAATTTGGTGGAATTGATGTGAATGAGTGGCATCATCATCATCACGACGATAAACAACACCTGGTGAGATCATCTTCAAAGGACCTTTAGAAAAGTCATGAGCTTCCATATCACGACCTTCTTGGGCAGAAGTTTGAGTTCTCATCAACAATTCATCTGACAAATAGAAAGTATCTTGCATATCACGGGCTGGATGATCCTTAGGGATATTCAATCTTTCAAAGTTGTAGTGATCTTCTTCAACTTCATAACCTGGAGCCACTTCGTAACCTAAGCCGATAAAGAATTGTTCAATATCTTCGATTGTCTGGTTCAAAATATGTTTTGTACCTTGAACTTGCTTAGTTGCAGGTAATGTAACGTCAATTTTTTCTTCTTCTAGTTGATGAGCAACTAGTT
This sequence comes from Companilactobacillus suantsaicola, assembly GCF_004745525.1. GTDB lineage: Bacteria > Bacillota > Bacilli > Lactobacillales > Lactobacillaceae > Companilactobacillus > Companilactobacillus suantsaicola. The sequence continues at coordinate 12,737 of NZ_RKLY01000006.1, forward strand.
TTTCATTTAATTCAGTCATTTTTTCTTCAATGGCTGCTTGAATATCATTTTTAACATTGTTAGCTAAAGTACCAATTTCTGGACGCTTTTCAGCAGGAACATCTTTCATTCCACGTAAGGCCTTAGTAATCGGGCCTTTCTTACCTAACAAATTTACTCGTAAATCATTTAATTCTTGAAGTTTTTCGGCACGTTTTGCTTCATCGATACCATTTTCTCTCAAGCTTTTTAACTTATCATCTAATGACATATTTTCCTCCTGCACTGCTTTATTTTCGAAGATTTTGAGCACTAAAAAAATCCTCATCCCAAAATAAGGGACGAGGACTCGCGGTACCACCCTAGTTCATGTAAAAGACATGCACTCAAGCGGTTATATAGTGACCAACTTTTAAACTCAGAAAGTGAATTCATCATTTCATTCATTAAGTCTTCTCAGTTATCGACTCTTCCTGTCATGAAATTCGTGATTACTATTTTTCATCAAAGTTTAATTTTATTTTCATATGGTTAATTATACAAAATCTCAAAAGTTTCGCAAGTTTTTACAAAGTTTGTAATCCATACATCAAGACTCCGGCAGCCACAGCCACATTGAGTGATTCAGCTTGACCAAGGATTGGAATATAAATATTTTCATCGGCTTGGTTTAAGACGTCTTGACTAACGCCGTGAGCTTCATTTCCCATGATCAAAGCAAATTTATCTTTCTTAGCCAATTCATTGTATGGTTTAGCTTGATCGTTAACTTCTGATCCATAAATCGTTAAATCAGATTCTTTAGCCAAAGTTATTGCATCATTAATATTCATTCGATAAATTGGTAGGTGGAATTGACTTCCTTGCATGGAACGTTGAACTTTTGGTTGATAGAAATCAGCAGTATCTAAACTTGTGATTACACCGTCGTAACCGGCAGCGTCTGCTGTACGAATAATCGTACCAACATTACCTGGGTCTTGAACATCATCCAACATGACCCATTTACCATTAATTGCTGAAATTTTATCAGTGTTATTAACTTTTAGGACGGCAAAGATTCCTTGAGGTGTTTTCGTTTCTGATAATTCTTTAGCTACATCTTCAGAAATGGAAACGGCAATGTCGTGATATTTCTTAACTAGACGGTCTTCAGTATACTTTTCAGTAACCAATAGTTTTACAAATTCTTGTTCGTATTGATCAGCTTCACGTACTAGATGGAAGCCTTCTACGACATAGGTTCCTGTTTTACGAATATTTTTAGTTAATGCTAATTTCTTTAATTGCTTGATTTCATCATTTTTTTTAGATTCAATATATTTCATAAGTCCCATCCCTCTTGTTCTATAATATAAATATTAACACATTAGATGATTTGAGGTGATCAGTAGTGAAACATCTTTCGATTAATGTCGACGGTTTAGTTCAGGGTGTCGGTTTTCGTTATTCAACCCTGCAAGTAGCTGTCGATTTAGGCGTCACAGGTACAATCAAGAATGAGTTAGACGGTTCAGTCTCAATTGAGGCCGAAGCTGAACAAAAAATTCTTTATATTTTCTTAAATCGGGTTAAATCTTCACCATCACCCTTTGGAAAAGTTAACAAATTGGACTATACTTTTTCTGACGACTTGCAACATTACAAGAAATTCACCGTGATTGGTTGAAACGTCAAATTAGTTAACGTATATTACTGTATATACATTAAAAGGGTGGTTTATTTAATTGAAGAAAAAATACGTCAAATATCTATCAGTACTGTCACTAGCTATCGTACTGACACTAGTTTTGACGGGGTGTGCGCAATCAACAACGAATTTACACGCTCCAACTAGTGGGCCATACGGATTTATCTATAAATGGCTTGGAACTCCGTTTCAAAATTTAATTCTCAAGACAGCGCAAACAATTGGTGGGACTAACGCTTATGCTTGGGGAATCGTCATCATTTCCTTCATTGTTCGTATCGTGCTTGTACCGTTGTCATTAAATCAACAATACAAGTCCACAACACAACAAGAAAAAATGCGTGCTGTACAACCTCAATTGAAGCTGATTCAAAAAGCTCAAAAAAAGGCCAAAGATCCTGCAGCACAACAACAAATCAGTGCTCTGATGATGGATGTTTATAAAAAGAATAATTTGAGTTTGACCGGTGGTATGGGCTGTTTACCACTACTACTACAAATGCCAATTCTGGTTGGTATTTATCAAGCCGTACAATATTCTAAACAAATCGGTACTGCAACATTCATGAGTATTCCTCTTGGTAAACCAAGTATTTTAATTGCTATCGTGGCTACTTTATTCTATGTAGTTCAAGGTTGGATGTCCTTACAAATCGTTGCTCCTGAACAAAGGAAACAAATGCAAACGATGATTCTCATGAGTCCAATGATGACATTCTTCATTTCAATGATTTCTACAGCTGCCTTAGGTCTTTACTTCTTAGTTGGTGGTGTTGTAATTGTAATTCAACAATTGATCACTAACTTCGTTATTACTCCTAAGATCAGAAAGAAAACTGATGAGGAACTTTCTAAGAACCCTGTTAAGGTCGTCGTTACTCAAGAGATGCTCGATGGTATTCTCGGTGGTAATAGCAGTGTTTCTCCTGCCAACAGTGCTAAACAAGCTGAAAAACAAGAATTCCATGAAAGTATTCGTGAATTAAACAAGAAGAGACAACAACAAAACAAAAAGTAAATAAAAAGCTGAAAAATCGAATTTGATTTCTCAGCTTTTTTTGTAGGTGGTAATATGCCGTCTTCCGCAACAAACTCGATTTTGGCCGGAACAATGTGGGCACGACTTGAACCTACCGCAAAGAACGCGGCATTTCCAAGCTCGGCCTTTCAGTAAGTGCTAAAGCACTAACTGAAATTTCACATTTGAGCCAAATCGAGTTTGCTGCTCCAGACTGAATAGTGAATCTATGATTTATTTCTTTCTAATATTTTAAGAATAGTAATTCTCTTCAAAGTTGTTTGGTGTATTGTGACGATAAAAAAGAAGCTGTATTAATGCAAATCGCATTAGTTCAGCTTCTTTATTTAATTTTAGATTTAAATATGAGTTAAATAGAACCATATTCGAAGCTTAAGCTCGACTACATCGATGGTTTGGAATGAACTACATAGCCATTTGGATAAATTGTCCAATCATCCCCACTATTGCCTGAGTTTGAATCCCCGGAATTTCCACGTATCCAATAAACTGAATCGCCATTTTTATCTTTAACTGTATCAGTGCTTCCGCTTGAGTGATTGATGACTACTGAGTAATTACTATCACTGGATTGATTTTGACTCTTGATTAAATTGATAGCGTCTTGTGAACTGTTTACGCTAGTGGAACTACTATCATTTGTTTGTGTTGTACTTGAATCAGCTTCGGAATTGTTACTTGAATCATTTTCTGTATCCGAAGTAGTATCAGGTTCACTTGAAGCATTTGCCTCAGTTTCATCGGTTTCTTCTTTTTTATCATCAGACTCTGTTTCTTTTTTCTTGGTTTTCGACTTATAAGATTTTTTCAAAGTCGTATTCGTCAAATTTGATGAGCGTGACACTAACTTACTAGTTTCACTGTATGCTAATTTATTTTTACTGTTTCGATACTCAAATAATCCGACCGTTTGAAAATTTGTTGCCGAAAGATTCGTGAACAATCCTTTAATATTTTTAGTGCTATTTGATTTAATTGAAATTTTACCGCGTTTTGAGGCACTAGTTTTATCATTTTGTCCGTGCACTAGCATAATATCGGAAAATACTAAGCCAACATTTTTATTTGTCCGATTGATCACTTTCAAATCGACGTTTGAAGCTGAACTATTTCTCGTGAATTGAAAAGTCATTTCATTTTTTTCTGAATCACTTAAATTTACATATTCTACAGTCTTATTGGTAGTCTCATTAGTTAATATTGTTTTTTCATCACTACTGGTGCTGACTTTTGAACAGCCACTGACGACTAGAACTAGCGCTAGTAAGATCAATAATCTGAGTTTTTTCAAGGCGCTTCCCCCCTAATAAGATTAATAATAATATACCCTTTACAACAACGAAAAAAAAGGGTTGTACGATAAAAGTGCCCAATTAGTGACCACTGGTGTCATTTTTTTCACAAAAAAACCGCCCCTACACAGAGAGCGGCTCATATCAAGTTAGGGAATTACTTGCCCAACTTAACCTTGTTTGTCATGTTTAACTCGTCATCGAAGTCGTCAATCACTGGTTCACCAGTCGTCGCTTCAAGATTCGTGATGCTCCATCGTGCGGCCAAGTTCTAACTGATTCCTATCAACAACCACTAAACTAACGATGGCTTTACCCCAAGCCTAGCGTTGGCTTAAGTTTAAAATTAGTTTTGCAATGGCTGTGGCATCTGGTGGACACGTTATTGCTTGGGAAACGGGGGTCAATTCGGGTTTACTCGTGACCCAAACTGCTTGCTGAGCACAAGCTAACATGTTCCGGTCGTTTTCATCATTGCCAAAAGCAATATAGTGTTCGAAACCAATGTCGGCCAAGGCGTGGGCCTTATTAATACCTTGAGCGGTGATATCTAAACTGCCTTCACCACTATGCTCAATGACGACTAGATTTAGTGTTATGAGTAATCGTTTGATCTTTGCGCGCAACGCCGGAGCTAGGTTTAGTAAAATAACTTTAACTGGATCATTTAAGGAAGCTAATGACTGACGTTGGGCTAATCGTTGGGGGTCAAGTTGACGTAAAATTGGGTTATCATTGGAAACATGACAAGCATAATTCCACGTGCCGTCCATAACATAATCCAAGTGGTGCCTTTCTATGAGCTGCTTCAACTGTTGAACAGCAATCGGTGGTAATGGTTGGAGCACACTTAACTTTCCAGAAACCTGGGTCATAACACCGTTACCACCAATTAAGGGCTGCTGGTCAAGTCCTGGGATAATGGGCAGTAAATCACGAATTGGTCGGGCAGACGCAAAGGCAACTTTGTGGTGATCTCGAATTAAGTTGGTTAACACCTGTGTAATGGCTGGGGCGATGGTCCGACCATCAAAGCTTAACGTACCATCAATATCAAAAACAAAATTCATGATAAACTCCTTAGATGAAATTCAGCGAGTGTCCAGTAATCTCACTTTTTCCAGTAATAGATAAGATTGAGTATACATGTAATAGTATTAAAAGACTATCTTTAATTTTGGTGTTGCAATAGAAACCGATTTAATAACAGAAAAGACACAACAACTTGATTTGGCCATTGTGTCTTCAGAAACTTATTATTTTGGACAAACACGTGCTCGTTATCCAGCACATTCTGAAATGCTACAGTGTTCAACATCCAGCTAGGCCGGAACGCCTCCACAATGGGGCATAGGAGTATAGAAAACACCCACCAACTCTGCTAAGAAGTCGGCGAACTTCTTCAGTTTTCACTAATATTGCCATTTTTCATACCTGTTTTTCAGGTTACTATCCCTGATTCACATAACCCCCATGTAGTTTCCGCAAAGCCACACCATACTAACTGTAACAGGTTGGCAAAAACTACTTAACGTAATCTTGCGTCTTCTTTAGCGTCCACATCGGGCAGTACAACTGGTATTTACCCGGATTAAACCGAGTATATAGATAGGCCATTCAATCCCTTGGGATAACCCACCAAGTACTCTTTGCTTTTTCCATTTACCTTAGTGACATATGTGATAAAGGGCACCCCATCACCCAAATCATGTGTCCCAAACAGCCAAAAAAAGTAGATCAACAAAATTAAGATCTACTTTTTAGTCATTTTTCTTTGTTTCATTTTCATCGTCTTTTTCATCTTCTTGAACTAGTGGTAGTTCAATCTTAAAGACTGTTCCTGAACCTACAACACTTTCGACTTCCAAACTGCCATGATATATTTCAATCAAGCGTTTAGCGATAGAAAGCCCTAATCCGTTACCTCCACGTTTTCTAGAGCGTGCTTTGTCAACTCTATAAAAACGATTAAAAATCCGTTTAAGGTCGTTTTTTGCGATTCCTAAGCCATAATCTTGCACAACCACTTCTAGCAAAGCTGAATTAGTTGAAGCCGCAAAATTGATTTCTTTGCGTTCAGTTGAATATTTAAAGGCATTATCCAACAAAATAACTAAAACTTGCTCCAGGTGATTTCGATAAATTCTAACTTTACTACCCTCACGGATATCATCATCAAAATTGATCACAAAATCTGGATGCAACATTTTAAAGTCATTATAAACTTGAGTAAACAAAGACTTCACTTCAGTCGTTTGCTCCAAATAAGCACTGTCAATTTGTTCAACTCGCGTTAAATCTAACATTTCCTGGATCAATGACTGCATTCGTTTCAACTCTTGTAAAGATGAGTTGATTGAATCATTCAAAACTTCCGGATCATCTTTGCCCCAGCGTTGCAACATACTTAAATGTCCTTCCAACACTGCGACCGGTGTTCTCAATTCGTGAGAAACGTCTTCAACAAATTCTTTTTGTTGATTGGTATAGGCCTGCATTCTATCGAGCATCTTATTGATGTTGACTGTCAAATCATACACTTCATCATTACGTTTCCGGAGTTTGATTCGTGAATCGGAGTCAGGCTTTTTATTCAGGTCATCAATGGTCTTATTGATTTTTTTCAAATCATTCAAAACTGATGTCACCGCAAAAAAGCTTAACAAGACACCAAGTATGAAAACTACTACCCCACCAACGACCAATTTCGTAGTAAAAGTATTGATCTCATTCACAGATGCCACGTGTTGAACGGTTCGCATCGCCAAGACAGCCACAAAAATGTAAGCCATCAAAATAACGATTGAAATTATTGCTGTCCACTTGAATCTAATGGAAATTCTCATCGTCTCATCACATATCCTTTACCACGAACGGTTGAAATATAACTTGGTGCACCAGCACGATCAATTTTATTTCTTAGATACTTAATATAAACGTCGACAACGTTAGTTTCAGTTGATGAACCAGTACCCCAAACACGTTCTAACAAGTCATCACGACTAAGAACAGTTCCAACATTCTCCATCAAAACGCTCAATAGATCATATTCACGACGTGTTAAATCGATCACTTCACCGTTACGCTTTAGAGTTTGAGTAGTCTTGTCAATCACCAAATTCTTATACTTGAGAACTTGATCATTATTTCTCGTTACATCGATATCTAAATCAATTCGTCTCAACAAAGCCCGAATTCGAGCCAACAATTCTTCAATAGCAAATGGCTTTACGATATAATCGTCAGCGCCATGATCCAAACCAGAAACACGATCAATGATTGAATCACGGGCAGTCATCATAATGATTGGTGTGTTCTTTTCTTGGCGAACACGTCGACATACTTCGATACCATTTAATTCTGGCAACATCAAATCAAGTAAGATTAAATCCCAGTCTTCTGATAGTGCTGCATCTAGTCCAGTGCGACCGTCTCTTTCAACGGTTACTTCGTAATTTTCATGTTGAAGTTCAAGTTGAACAAATTTTGCCATGTTCTCTTCGTCTTCAATAACAAGTATTTTAGCCATACTTTTCTCCCATACATAAATATTAAATTATCTTTAATTATTGCTTAATCATTAATTTGAATTTGCCATCGGTTTGGCAATGCACTAATGATTTTAACATATAGCAAAAATTAAAAGAAGACAAGCTTTTATTTTTATTTTTTTAGAAAATAAAAAAGAGGCGAATAATTCGCCCCAATTTGAAATAATTATTCCAATTATTGTTCCTTATACCAAGTATAATGGAAGATTCCTGGCTTGTCATTTCTCTCATAAGTATGAGCACCGAAGTAATCTCTTTGTGCTTGGATCATATTTGCAGGAAGAACTTCTGAACGATATTGATCGTAGTATGAAACGGCAGCCATAAAGCCAGAAACAGGAATACCTGCTTGGACTGCATAGCTAACAACGTCACGTACATCTGATTGATATTCTTCAATAATCTTCTTGAAGTAATCGTTCAACAATAAGTTATCTAGTTTTGGATCTTCGTCATAAGCATCAGTAATCTTTTGTAAGAATTGAGCACGAATGATACAACCAGCACGCCAGATTTGAGCAATGCTACCGTATTGTAGATCCCAATCATAATGATCAGAAGCAGCTTTCATTTGAGCAAATCCTTGTGCATAACTAATGATCTTACTGAAGTACAATGCCTTACGGATTTTTTCAACTAATTCTTCTTTATTAACATCAGGTACATTTGTAGGAGCAGGCAATACTTTACTTGCTTTAACACGTTCGTCTTTGTAAGCGGAGATGTAACGTGAGTAAACTGATTCAGTGATAAGTGATTGTGGAACACCTAATTCCAAAGCACTTTGTGAACTCCATTTACCAGTACCTTTGTTACCAGCACGGTCAAGAATCTTGTTAACGATATAATCGTCTGAACCTTCATCGTCTTTTCTAGTTAGGATCTTAGCAGTGATATCGATCAAATAACTTGAAAGTTCACCTTTGTTCCAATCGTTGAAGACATCAGCAATCTTTTCAACGTCATTGTTGTACAAATGTTTCAACATGTTGTAACTTTCGGAGATCAATTCCATATCACCATATTCGATACCGTTGTGAACCATCTTTACATAGTGACCAGCACCGTTTGGTCCGATATATGTAACACATGGAGCACCATCTTCGTCAGCTTTAGCCGAAATTTGTTCCAAAATAGGAGCAACCAAGTCGTAAGCTTCCTTTTGACCACCAGGCATCAATGAAGGACCGTTCAAGGCACCTAGTTCACCACCAGATACACCCATTCCGATAAAGTTGATTCCTGACTTATCTAATTGTTCGCTACGTTTAATTGTATCTTCAAAGAAGGTGTTACCACCATCGATCAAAACATCACCTTTATCTAGTAAAGGCAATAATTGCTTGATAACGGCATCTGTACCTGCACCAGCTTTAACCATCATCAAAATACGACGAGGTTTTTCTAGTGAATTTACAAAGTCCTCAATTGTATAACTTGGAACTAATTTCTTTTCTGGATGTTCCTCAACAACTGCTTTAGTCTTTGAACCTGTACGGTTGTAGATAGCAACTTCATATCCACGACTTTCAATGTTTAGGGCAAGATTCTTTCCCATAACAGCCATACCAATAACACCAATTTGTGGTTTTGCCATTAATAATTACCTCCGATTTTTGTTCACATACTAAGTTTAACAAAAAAATAAAAAAGGAGCGCATAAAAGCTCCTTTTTAATCAAATTTTTGTATAAAAATATAAAAAAATGTAGGAAAATTGTTTAATCCTGTTTGTCGTCATTAAAAAGATTCTTTAATTTAGCAAATTCTGGATTAACATGTTCTTCTTCTTTTTGCTTGTTGAATTCATCCTCTGAAATAACACTCCAGTTTTTCCCTGAAGGCATGATGTTTTCAGCCTCTTCTTTTTCAGTCAAAACTTTAGTTGGTATACTCAACAAAATATTATCAATGATCGATTCATAAACATTGATAGTTGGATTATCATCGTCAATTGGAATTACAACATTGTAATCTTCCAATTCTTCATCCGAAACATTATCAATATTATATGCTTCATTGATTCTAATGTTAATTGGTAATTCCACTGGTAACAAGCTACGTGTTGAAGGCACCGTCAAGGTTGTCTCGACTTTAACATCAGAAATAACTAACCCATGATCATTGAATAGTTGACCTGCAACTTCGACTGGCGCAATTTTTAAAATTTCGTCCGTACGATTTTGCATCTCCTTAGTTAAATCTAGTGTTTCTTTAAATTCAAAAGGCTTGTCTTTGTAACGACGAACATCTTGAACATCCCAATTTAGCATTAACGTACCCCTTTCATATAAGGTATTCTTCCAAAATTCTGCTCAGAAAAATCAACCAGCTGACGAATCGAATCCGCCCGTAGTTCTAATTCCAAAGCAGTTTTTTCTTTTTTCCCTACTCGCGTGATAAAGGTTTGATCATTTTGTTTTAAGAAATTCAAATACTTCTGTCCAACTTGGTCAAAGCCTAAGACCCGCAAATAAGGGTTTTGATAAACATTTTTAATTTCCGACTCCTTAACATTTAACAAAGTGTAAATCATTAAACGTCTGAGTCGGGCCATAGTATAACGCTTTGATTTGACCCGTTCAATGAATTCTGTGAAATTCTGACTCGAATCAAGCTCTTTTTTTAATTTATATTCTAAGCCCTCAACCATCTGATAATCTTGTCGTAATTCAGTTTCAGAATGACTTAGAATCTGAAATTTTAAATAGTTAAAAAAATCATCCCAAGAAACCGAGCGCTCTTTTTGAAAAGCCGACCAAGTTTCTGATGGAACTAAATCTGAAAAATCTTTTTGTTCAGAAAAAAGTTGACGGATCGACGTGGCACTATAGTCATCACGCTTGCGAATAATCGTTTCAATCCCAATATCATAGTGATTCTCAACAATTGAACGAGCGTAATTCAACCCTAATAACTGGTTAGGGTCATGTGTCACAACCAGTCCGTTATAACGATAAAAGTCTGTCAAATTGGTCGCTGAACTTTGAGAATAGTCTTGTTGAAATTTTCCATCTAATTGCAAAGATTTATTGGCTAAAGCTTGAAAATCAAGGTCCGACTCTGAGCCAAAGACAATTTTATCAACTGATAAAGCATTCAACAACTTGATCGCGCCACTAGCAAAGTATTGCGCCGGCTGAACTGCATAAGCAAATGGCAATTCAATTACTAAGTCGACACCATTTTCAATCGCAATTTTAGCTCGCTGCCACTTATCTAAGACGGCAAAATCACCCCGTTGTACAAAATTACCGGACATAACGGCAATTAAAACATCGGGATGATATTTTTGTTTAATTTTATCAATAAATAACTTATGTCCATTGTGAAATGGATTGAATTCAGCGATAAAACCGTAAACTCTCATAACTACCTCTATTTTTCTGCAGCAAAGAACCAACGATTAGAATCATCTTGTATTGCTGATTTACCAAAACCGGCACTGACCTGGATGTTTTTGAATCCAACGTCAGATAAAATCAACTTGAAGGTCTCAATCGGATAAGTTCTTTCCTTATGTAACTCAGTATTGACTGAATAACCTTTTATCTTATCGTTCCAATTGAAGAAAGTCAGTTCATGCTCGATACTGTGAGGATACTCTCCCTCATAACTATTCCACATAAACGCTGAATCTTCAGTGCGGTGATTGAACATATAGCCTGGGAAGACTTCATCCATTTGATACAAAGAGTGAGCATCAAATAAATACTTTCCTCCCTTATTCAAATGTTGATAAGCTTGATCAAAAGCAATTGCCAACTCATCTTCATCGGTCAAATAACAAATTGAATCGTCAAAACAAGTAATCACATCAAATTGTCCGAAGTTATAAAGATCCATCATATTACTAGGTTCAAAGGGAATCTCTTTTTTAGCTTTAGTAGCTTTTTGCCGCGCAATTTTCAACATTTCTTCTGACAAATCGGTACCCGTGACATCGTATTTATCAGCCAATAAAATTGTCAAATCACCAGTTCCACAAGCAACATCCAGTAATTTTTGATCAGTTGGAACTTGTTGTTGAACGTAGTCAGCCCACTTATTGTAGAGCGTATCGTCCATTAACTCACTGTAGACACTAGCAAATGAGTTATAGATCATGCTTCAGTTACCAAATCGGAAATATCAACTTCTGTTGCATTTGACCAAAGTTTTTCCAAGTTGTAGAAGTCACGTTGTTCAGAAGTGAAGACGTGAATAATTACGTCATGTAAGTCAATCAAAACCCAGTCAGAGTTACGATTTCCTTCAACGTGTCCAACATCAATCTTATTTTCGCCAGCTTTGTCCAAAACAGATTGAACAATCGCATCGACTTGACGTTGAGAACTGGCATCCATAATGACGAAGTAATCAGCCATAATACTTACTTCACTGATATTTAAAACTTTAATGTCATTAGCGTGCTTTTCGTCAGCTGCTTTTACAGCAATTTCCATTATTTTTTTTGAGTCCAAATTATAAGTCTCCTTTTGTAATCCAATAATTATAACTAATAAATGTTTCGGGATAAATCTCTCTATTTTGATCGATCAAGTGTGCCAATGAATGCTTCAATTCATAAGCCACTGCTGAATCAAGTGATTTTTTAGCATATTCTCTAGCTTCGGTGATACCAGGGAAATCACGCTTAGGTTCGATAAAATCAGCCACAAAGACACATTTATCAACTTGAGTCATGTTAGTTGAACCAACTGTATGTCTGCGAATAGCATTTAAGACATCTTCATCATAAATACCAAGTTCATCTTTGACAATTTCAGCTCCAACAACACCATGCCAAATGGCGTTATTGTATTTCAAGAGTTGGGGGTCAAGCTGCTTTTCCTTAATTACACTAATAAATTCTTCATCGCTACGTTCTTTAGCATAATCGTGCAAAAGGCCTGCTAAACCAGCTCTTGAAACGTCGCCACCAAATTTCTGTGCCAATTGTCGACTAACTTCTTCTACTCGCAAACAATGGGTGAAACGAAAATCACTCAAACTATTTTTCATACGTTTTAAAATTTCATCACGATCAATTCCTGGTTTAATTTCACTATAATTAAATTCAGTCATTGTAAAGCCCCCTGTCTTTAATATACCAAGCAACATCATCTGGAACCAAATACTTGATTGATTTACCCTTTTTGACCCGTTCACGAATCATGCTAGAACTAATTTCAATTTCTGGTGTATTTACCCACAAAATGGGATATTTAGACTTTTTCTCAAAGCCCTTGCGACATACACCGACAAAATGAACCATCTGCATCAATTCATCAATATGGGACCACTTAGGAAGATTTTCGACCATATCTCCACCAATAATAAAGTAGTATTCAGTATTAGGATTGTACTCTTTTAACAGTTTAATCGTCTCAAAAGTATAACTAACCCCGCCCCGTTTAATATCAGTCAAATCAAGGTCGAAGTGCATATTATCCCTAATAGCCAATTTGATCATATTGATTCGGTCATCACTGTTGATTGAGGGAATAGTTTTTTCCACACCACGATGAGGCGGAATCTTATCTGGCAAAAATAAAACTTTGTCGAGACAGAGTTGTTCATAAACCTGTTCGCCGATCAATAGATGTCCCAAATGGATTGGGTTAAAGGTTCCACCCAAAATACCAACATGTTTCTTTGGTAAATTACTGTGAAATTCCAATTTTGCTTTAGTTAATAATTGTTTTTGAGTATCCATTTTCATCACTTTTAATTACATATTCTCTAATTCGATTGAGTATTTACGATTCTTGATCTTAGGTGCTTTCTTATAGAAAACCATCTTCGAACCGATTGTTTGAATGTGAACTACTTGGTCGTCAAATTCATTTAATGCGTCGATTAAATCTTGTGGTTCAACCATCGTATTTTGTAACAACGAAATTTTGATCAATTCAGCTTTGTTGATCAAGATTTCAAATTGATTGAGTAAGTTTTCACTGATGCCATCACGACCAACTTGTAGAGCTGGTTTCATAACCGCCGCTTGACTTCTCAAATAACGATTCTTTTTTCCTTTAATTATCATTGATAACTCCTTAAATAATAGCGTTTCTGATTGAGACGTGAACACCTTCAGGAACATAAGTCATAACCTTTGTTCCCGCGGGAATTGTGATCCAGCCTAATCCATAGATAACAATATCTGACTTCTCATGAGCTGAGAAAATTTGTTGTTTCAATTCGGGGAAATCTTTAACATCACTAGGAGGATTTAAAATATCACCCAGATGTTTAGCGTAGAACTCGTCAGCATTTTGCGTCTTCGTTCTATGCAATGGCAAGCCTTGATTGACATAAAATGTGACGTTTGTTCTGTCGTTTAAGAAATCAAAACGAGTCAAACCACCGACAAAAATAGTTTGGCCATCACGTAATTGGAAAGTTACTGGACGCAATGGCTTTTTAGGCGTAATAGCTTTCAAATCCTGAGCATTCAAGTAGTGTGCCAATTGATAATTGTGAATAATTCCCGGTGTATCGATCAAATTGTGTCCATCGTCTAGAGGAATATCGATTCGATCTAAAGTTGTTCCCGGAAATCTGGATGTTGTGATCAAATTCTTAATGTCAGAATTAGAACTGATGATACGGTTGATCAAAGTTGATTTACCAGTATTAGTTGTTCCGACAACGTAAACATCTTTACCATCACGGTATTTTTCAATCATTTCCATCAATTCATCAATATTAGTTCCCTTAACCGCTGAAACTAGAATTTGATCGGTTGACTTGATACCATTTTCTTTACTCTTTTGTTGTAACCAGTTTAAAAGTCGATTTTGATTGACTGAATGAGGCAACAAATCGACCTTATTTCCGACAACTAAAATCTTCTTATCGCCGACAAAGCGTTGCAATCCTGGGATCACACTGCCCTCATAATCAAAAATATCGACTACATTAACTACTAGAGCATCTTTTTCTGAAATTGAATCCAACAATTTCAAAAAGTCATCATCAGATACATCAACATCTGTGATTTCATTATAGTTACGAAGTCTAAAACATCTTTTACATAATAATTCTTTAGAATCATCCTCAAGATATTTCTTCAAGGTCGATGCTTGAATAAAACCAGGCTTATCTTTATCTTCGGTCTGTAGCTTTGCCCCACAACCTATACAGTACAACTTTTCATCAATTTCTGTCATTTAATGAATCCTTCCAATATAAATTCTTATCACGTTTTTGCATTGTTTTTAAAATCGGACGTTCAAAAAATCTATTTACACGCGTCTTTTTAGCGTCTGTCTCTACTAGTGGCTTGACCAAAACAGTCTTTAAACCAGCCATATTACCGGCTAAAACATCTGTCATAACTTGGTCGCCAACAAACAAGACACTTTCTGGGTCAATATGTTCTTTATGAATGTGATTTAAGATAACAAATGGGAGTGGTTTGACCGCTCGAGCGACGATACTAACTGGGAGTTCATGGACAGCTTTTTCAACTCGTTCATAACTATTGTTAGATACGATCATAACCTCAATTTGATTCTTCGCCATTTGGTTGAGCCATTTTCTTAATGAGAGGTCGTATTCATTACTGTTCCATGGTAAAAGTGTGTTATCAAGGTCAGTCATAATCGTAGTGATACCTAATTGTTTTAAGTCACTGACTTCAATATCGGTAATTTTATCAAGCATAATATATGGTTTAAACATTTTTAATCCTCATTATCCGCTCAATTAGTAAAAAAACGTAATTTGGGTTATCCAAATTACGTTTGTTTTTACAATTAAGCTAAAGCTTTTTTAGCTGTATCTACTAAACTTGTGAATGCCTTTGGATCTTCAATAGCGACTTGAGCCAACATCTTACGGTTAATGTCAACGTTTGCCAACTTCAAACCATGCATCAATTTGCTGTAGCTGATTTCGTTCATTCTAGCAGCAGCGTTGATTCTAGCAATCCATAACTTACGGAAGTCGCGCTTAACTTGGCGACGATCACGGAATGCATAACGGTATGAAACCATGATTTGAGTATGAGCTGCTTTAAAAGTGATATGTTTTGAACCACGATATCCTTTAGCTAATTTTAAAACTTTCTTACGACGTTTGCGAGTTACTGTTCCACCTTTTACACGTGGCATAATGACTCCTCCTTTTGATTAAAAAAAATAAATAATTAGTATGTAGCTAACATTTGTTTGATACGTTTCATATCACTTGAACTTACCATACCTGGCTTAGCCAATTGACGACGTTGCTTCTTTGTCTTACCGTGGAAACGGTGACTTGTGTAAGCATGCATTCTCTTCCAACCACCATTAGCAGTCTTCTTAAATCTCTTTGCTGATGCGCGGTGTGTTTTTTGTTTAGGCATGAAAATCCCTCCACTATTTCTTCTTTTTGTTATCTTTTGCATTAATTGGATCAAGCATTAAGAACATACTACGACCGTCCATCTTGGGCTTAGTTATCACATTTGCGATATCTTTAGTAGCTTCTCCGACACGGTCTAAGACTTCCTTACCTATCTCTTTATGAGTAATTGCTCTACCCTTAAAGCGAAGAGAAACTTTGACCTTATCACCCTTAGATAGAAACTTACGAGCATTATTAAGCTTAGTATTGAAATCATTTTCCTCAATAGTAGGACTTAAACGTACTTCCTTAACACTAACGGTTTTTTGTTTTTTACGTGCTTCACGATCTTTCTTTTGAAGATCAAACTTATATTTACCATAGTCCATAATTCTGGCAACAGGTGGTTTAGCACCTGGTGACATTAGAACTAAGTCCATATTTGCAGCATCAGCTAAACGTTGTGCTTCTGCCTTTGGTTTAACACCAACTTGATCGCCATTTTCAGAAATCAATCGTACTTCTTTCGCACGTATTTGATCATTTATTAATAAATCTCTTGCTATGAGTAGTCACCTCCGAAGTAATTTAGCCCACAAAAAAAGCGGGCCGCATAAGCATGCCCACTATGTATTTACGCAATCGTATTAACCTAGAGGCGAATGCATAGGTGAGAAGCGGGCGCTTCTGCTTAATCTCAACAGTTAATAAGTATACTATAATAAATCGCTCTGTCAATACAATTTACTAAAATAATACCGTTATCCTGAAAGAATCAATACATTAAATTTACCATATTTTACTATTTACAACAAACATTTCAACTCAGAACCTCATAAAAGGCATTTTCGTATCAGTCGCCAACTGCTTCAATTTATCAGCATTGATACTTCCTTTAGGTATATCGACCTTAATCTGTTGATAGACCTTCAAAATCCCATCAGGAACCTTTTTATGATGAGCTGAATAGTACTTAGAAAAGCCATGAGTCAACTTCGTGATAACTTCAAAATAAACCTTGTCATCATTGTTACCCATTAGCGGACGCGCACATTCTTCAACCGTCTTTTTCAATAGCGTATCCGTCTTAAACTCCTGATCAGAATAAATTTTACTCAAAATCTTAACTAAATTTGAACTCTTTTCATCCATAATCATCCCTTCTTCGACTTTATTATAGATAGAAAATTTCAAAAATGTAAAAAATTTGTTTTTTAGATAACAGCTACGATTTTTCCTTCAGTTTTGTGTTCTTTAATTAGTTTCAAACCGTTGGGAATCTCAGCAAATTTAATCCGCTTAGTTATCAGCGGATCGATTACGCCCTCACTGACTAGCTTAACTAACGAATTTGCCATTGTCGCCAAATCATTTAATTGATTCTTATTGCCACCACGATGCGCTCCGCCTAGATTGACACTCAAAACACTTTGACCTTTTGCACCTAGATCATAATTAGTTAAATCAGGTGTATTCAAAATATCCACGACTGCACCATTATAAGTCAATCGGTCGAGGTCCTTTTGTACTTCAATTCCACCGACCAAATTAATGATCAGATCCAGACCTACTCCATGAGTAAGTTTTTTAACAACCTTTGTTGTGTCTTCTTTTTTATAATCAATCACAAAATCGGCTCCGAGTTTTTTAGCGAATTCGACTTTTTTAGTTGAAACTGTGGTAAAAACTGTCAAACCAAGATACTTAGCTAGCTGGACCGCTATACTACCAACTCCACCAGCGCCGGCGTGAATCAAGACTGTCTTCTTACCGGTTAAATTCATTTTTCTAAATAATGCCGCATAAGCAGTCAAACCACTGCAAAGAATAGCTGCTGCCGCTTCAAAGCTGACGTTGTCAGGAATCTTGGCAATGACGTTGGACTTAGCTTTGGCATATTCGGCAAAAACGCCATCTTTAGCTAAATCCCCATGGAAAAAGACCCGCTGACCTTTGGTGAATGGTTGCTCGCAGTTTGTCCCTACCTTCTCAACGATTCCAGCTGCATCTAAGCCCAAGACGTGTGGATCATCCCAACTGTCAGGGTGATTTTCAACTAATTTATAATCGACCGGATTGAGTCCTACAGCACAAACCTTGATTAGCACTTCATTGTCAAGGACTTCAGGAATTTCAACTTGTGACACTTTGATGTCTGCAATTGAATTATCATTTTTTGCAATCGTTAAAGCTTGCATATTTTCCTCCAAAAAAAAATGTAAACCCACAATGTGAATTTACATTTTACTATTAATTAATCTTTATCAGTAACGTCTTTACGACTGTAGTTTGCAATATCAGCAACAACTGAACTTACGAACATCTTAGCATTTTCTGAAACTGATTCTTCTTCACCATATTTTCTAACTGAAACTGTGGCATCTTTAGTTTCTTCATCACCAACAACGACTGTGTATGGAATCTTCATTGTTTGTGAATCACGGATCTTGTAACCCATCTTTTCATCACGGTCATCAATTTCAGCACGAATGTTCTTAGCACGTAATTCTGCCAAAACATCATTTGCATAATCCATATGAAGTTTTTGGTTAACAGGGATAATACGTACTTGTGTTGGAGCTAACCATGTTGGGAAGGCACCCTTGTAAATTTCAATTAGGTAAGCAATAAATCTTTCCATAGTTGAAACGATACCACGGTGAATCATAACTGGACGGTGATCTTCGCCATCTGAACCAACATATGTTAGTTGGAACTTCTCTGGTTGCATGAAGTCAAGTTGGATAGTTGACAATGTTTCTTCATTACCTAGAGCTGTCTTTGTTTGAACATCAAGCTTTGGACCATAGAAAGCAGCTTCACCTTCAGCTTCGTAATACTTCAAACCAAGATCATCCATGGCTGCTTTAAGCATTGATTGTGACTTGTTCCACATTTCATCGTCATCGAAGTACTTTTCAGTATTTGCAGGATCACGGTAGCTCAAACGGAATGTGTAATCATTGATATCAAAGTCTTTGTAAACTTCAACCATCAATTGTAGAGTACGTTTGAATTCTTCTTGAATTTGGTCAAGAGCAACGAATGTGTGACCATCGTTTAGAGTCATTTCACGAACACGTTGTAGTCCTGACAAAGCACCTGATTTTTCATATCTGTGCATCATACCAAGTTCAGCGATACGAAGTGGAAGATCTCTGTATGAACGGTTGTGGTGCTTGTAAATTTGAATATGTGAAGGACAGTTCATTGGACGAAGTTCTAGCATTTCGCCATCACCCATATCCATTGGTGGGAACATGTCTTCACGATAGTGTGCCCAGTGACCTGAAGTCTTATAAGCATTTAAGTTCATCAAGATTGGTGTATAAACGTGTTGGTAACCCCAAGCAACTTCCTTGTCGATGATATATCTTTCGATAACACGACGGATTGTAGCACCATTTGGCATCCAGTATGGAAGACCAGCACCAACTTCTGGATCAACGAAGAATAAGTCAAGGTCACGACCAATTGTTCTGTGGTCACGTTCCTTAATTTCAGCACGACGTTTAAGGTCAGCTTTTAGGCCATCTTCTTTATAGAAGGCTGTACCATAAATTCTTTGAAGCATTGGGTTACTTGACTTACCTTGCCAATAAGCACCAGCAACTGAAAGCAATTCGAAGTGTTTCAAAGCTTTAAGGTTGTTTAGTACAGCATCGTAACCAAAGTCAACGAATCCATCAAGTGTGTAAACTGGAATTTGAACAGAATCAATTGCACCAACCAATGAAGATTTGTATGGATCATCTTTGAACATTTCAACTAATTCTTTCTTGTCCATCATTGATCTTTCAATCTTGTCATTGTTCTTGATGATCTTGTTCATCAAAGCAGAAATTTTTTTCAATTCATCAACACTGATTTGGCCTTCTTGGCTATCAGTATCAACATAAAAACCATCATCATTTGATTGTTTTTCACCGAGGTGAAGATCTTCCTTAAAGCTCTTAGCAGCAGCACTGAAAACCAAAGCAGCTGTGTTTCTCAACACCTTCAAGGCATCTTCTTTATCTTCACCAGAAATGATTTCGATCTTAGCATCTTGTTTGATAGGACGTTCAAGATCAACTAAAGTGTCATTTAATTTACCAGCAACAGCTTTTTTACCCAATGATGTGCTAATTGATTTAGCAACGTCTAGTGTAGTTGTGCCTTCATCAAACTCCTTAACAGAATCATCTGGGAATGTTAACTTGATTTTTGACATTTACTATATTCCTCCTAAAATTAGACAACAAAAAAATGCGTCTCTGAAGTACAGACATATTCAAAATATGTACATACTTCAGGGACGCATTCGCGCGGTTCCACCCACTTTAAAACTGTATAACAAAAAAACAGTTTTCACTCATTTGGTTATAAAGTAACCGTCAATTATACAATTTTGTATGGAAGTGGTAACTCCAGTAATGGGTAAGCTTTCAGTAATCGTACCCTCCCTGAATAGAACCGAAGTGTTATCTTTCATGGCTTTATTGAAACATTAATTATTCTAGAATGCAAGTTATTTATTCAATCTTCTGTTTCTGCCGGTCACAATTACTTCACGTGAAAGGTACTTAACCCGCTCCATAATCCGTTTAGCCTTAACTGGTTCTTCTTCTCCGCGTTGATTTACAGCTAGGTGTTGCTCTAATTCTTGCATTGAAAAGTTGGATGAAAAAAAAGTTGGCAAGTTTTCCTGCATCCGATATTGCAAAATAACTCCTAAAACCTCATCCCGAATCCAACTAGACATCGTGTCTGCTCCAATATCATCTAGCATTAAAATGTCGGCCACCTTGATCTTATTTACCTTACTCAAGACATTATTCTGACCGATTGAATCTTTCATTTCAATCGCAAATGTTGGGAAATGCATCAAAGTAGTTCTAACGTCATGCTTAAATAATTCATTAGCAATCGCACCTAATAAATAAGTCTTCCCCACTCCAAAATCGCCGGCTAAAAATAATCCTGGTGTAAAGGTATCAGAATTCAAATAATTATCGATGAAATCTAAAGCTTGAGCTAAGGCATCTTGTCTGCCATCACCATCATAGTCGTCGAGCTTGGCTTTTCTAATATCAGGAGCCATATCCATCAAGACAAAACTAGATTCATATTGACTGCGTTTTTCTCGATTCTGAGTTCGTTCATTAGGATAATACGCTACCTCGATATTGTGATTGCTAACAATCAATTTAGGGTAATATCCTTTTGACAATTCACTCTTATGATGCTTGTTATTGTAAAATTCATAAATACTAGCGGCACTGGCTGACAAGGCGTCGGAGTTAATTTTATCGTTATTTTCTTTTAAGAATTGTTGGACGTCTGGATCATTTAGGGCATTGTTAAGAAGACGGCGATAATCCTCCGTCAAATTTTTCGAATTCAAATACTCTGCTAATCTACTACCTAAATTTTCCATACTTAATTGTCCTTATTTCTCAATTTTCTCAAACGATCTTGCAGATCACTCTGTTCCTTAGTTGGACTGGCCTTCTTAGGAACCTTAGCTTTAACTTTACTCCAGTCAGTCGCCTGTTCGACTCGACGGGGTTTATTGTAACGCCGTTTAGGATTACGAGGGCGACTTTGAAAGTCACGGATTCTCTTTAATGCATCTTCTGGTGTTTTGACATCATTTTGTTGCCAATCATTAGCTACTGTTTCCATCAACGGTAGTTGTAAAGTTGGTGAGGTTTGCAAAATATAGTGCACCAAAATATTTAAGACTGACGTTGGCAAAATATCTTTCATCGCCATATTTCTTAAAGCATTAGATTCAACTGTACCTGTGAAGCCACCACTCTTTTGTTTCTCAGCTGCCAAAAACTCTGCTGGACGTAATTTCTTAGCTTGATTCAGCAACAATTGTTCCGAACGATTGAAATTCTTATCATCAGTCGTCGGAGCAACTGTTTCATTAACTTGTTGACGAACAGAAATATTGGCATTCTTTTCAAATCGATCTTGAACAGCTTTTTTCAAGCGAACTGGATCGATTTTATTCGTCACAATATTGGAAGTACTCCCAATCAAGTTTGACAAAACATTTTCATCAATATCATAAAAAGCATGCAAGCTCAAAATCAATTCCTGATTCTCCAACAAATCATCAGCACTGATTTTATACAATTGACCAACTCGATCAACCAAAAACTCCCAATCCAGTTGGGGAACTTTGTCAGTATCTAAAGCTACTTTTTTATTCTGCGGTTTCTTGGTAAAATCCGCTTGAATACTTGCCACTTGTGAAGGTGTATTGATCAAATCATTATTGTTCAGTTTGAAGACTTCGAGAAAATCTTTAGTTATTTCATTGGACCCTTTCAGGATAGAGTCCGACTGTGCATACTTTTGAGCCAACAATTTATACTTCGTTTCACCAATCTGTTCGTACAAAAAGATACTCAACAAATCATCCTTAAAGAATTCTTCAGCCGTTAATGGTTCTATCAACTGATAAATGTAATAAGGCCCAATCTCATCCTTTTTTTGAAAGGTTCGAATCAATCCTAAAGCTTCAGCTTTGATCCGAGCTTGGTAAAACCTTCTCAAATCAATCCCTAAAAGGCTCATTAAATCAGCGTGACTTTTTCTTTGTGAAACTAGTTCTTTATTAGGAACCTTTTCCCAAAGCAATAAGTACAAGCTAAATGATTCAATTCCTAAAATTGGCAAATACAAATCAGTTAGGATATGACGATCATCGTCATTTAAATGACCGCTAGGCAAACACCAATAGCCGACTAGTGACGTAAATTTATCCGATTCAAAATTACTTGCGGGCACTTAAATTCTCCTTACTTTTTATCAATTTTTTTACCATTCGACATCATTTCTTGGACTTCCTCCATGAAACCATTCATGTCTTTAAATTCACGGTATACACTGGCAAAACGAATGTACGTCACATCGTCAACTTTTGAAAGAATCTTCATAACATGTTCGCCAATAACTTGTGATCGAACTTCACTTTCACCAGTTGATCGAATGGCATTTTCTACCTTATCAACGATATCGTTCATTTGGTCCATTGTAACTGGGCGTTTTTCAGCAGCACGAACTAAACCACGAAGTAATTTTTCACGGCTGAATTCTTCTCGATTACCATTTTTCTTAATAACCAACAGTGGAGCTTTTTCTAACCTTTCAAACGTTGTGAAACGAGTCCCACAGTTCTCGCACTCACGACGTCTTCTAATGGCACGTCCTTCATCACTGGGACGACTGTCAATAACTTTTGATGAATCATGATGACAATGTGGACAAATCAAAATTCCAGCCTCTTTTCTTTATTAAAGTTGCGATACTAGTTTATCAAATTCATTTTGTAAGTGGTTCATATCGCCCGAATTATCAATCACAAAATCTGCACGACGCTTTTTCTCATCCATCGACATTTGCGAATTGATCTGTTCTAAGGCAACTTTTTTTGAAATACCATTACGTTGCATCAATCGGTGCAATTGAATCTGCGGTTGAACGTATAAACTAATCACGCCATCAAAATAGTTCTGATAATTGCCTTCGAACAATAAAGGTATTTCAAAAATAGAAATATCTGATTGCGTTGACTTTTTAACATCAGAAACTGTCTGTAATATTTCTTTTTTAATCAATGGGCGTGTAATCTGATTAAGCTTTTCAAGCTGTGTCTGGTCACTAAACACAATTGAACTCAACTTTTTGCGATTCAGAGTTCCATCAGCTAACAAAACACTGGAGCCGAATTGCCCAGTAATCTGTGCTAGGCCAATTGTGCCTAACTTAACCACTTCACGAGCTACATAATCAGCATCGTAAACAATAAACTTATTTTGTCTGAATAAATTTAAAACAGTTGATTTACCAGAGGCAATTCCTCCAGTCAAACCATAGATCTTACTCATTTTACTACCTGGCACTTTGGACAAAAATGGGTACCGCGACCGCCAACTTTAATCTTTTGAATCTCGGTACCACATCTTGGACAAGGTGTTCCTTCTTTTCCGTAAACTTTTAGATTATTTTGCATATTGCCTTTGTGACCAGTGGAATCAATGTATGAACGGACAGTTGATCCTCCTGACTCAATGGCAAGTTTCATTTCTTCATTTGAAGCATCAATTATTTTTTGGATCTCAGTGTCATTAAGATGATTAGCTGAAGTCTTGGGATGAATTTTAACTTTCCACAACACTTCATCAACATAGATGTTTCCTAACCCACTCATGACTGATTGGTCGAGCAGCACCGTCTTAATATCTTTACGATGTCGCAAGATCCTTGGTTTGAGATTATCAAACGTGAATTCTTTTGACAATGGCTCGGGACCAAGTTTTTTTAATGATTTATTATTTGCAAGTTCTGCGGTCGGCCAAAGTTGCATCCGACCGAATTTGCGAACATCATTATAAATCATTTTTTCGCCATTATCTAAGGTAAAAATGGCGTGTGAGTGCTTGTCAATAGCACTTGGATCAGCAGAAATTCGATAACGGCCTTCCATTCGCAAATGACTAATAATTGTATATCCATTATTCAAATGAATCAACAAAAATTTTGCCCGCCGACCAATATCTTCAATCACGGCTCCAGTAGTAAATTCAATGAATTGATCGACTGGACCAGTGATCAAAGCTTGGTAACGAATTTCAACATGGGTAATTTTACGCCCTTTAACTTGAGCTTGTAAACCACGTCTAACAGTTTCTACTTCTGGCATTTCTGGCATTCTATCACCTACTATTTAGCTTCATACCAAGTTTTCCCATGTGCCGTTTCAACTTTTAGTGGAACATCTAGTCTTACAGCAGAATCCATCACACTTGGCACTAATTTTTCTAAAGTTGGAATTTCTGATTTTGGTGCCTCAAAGATCATTTCATCATGAACTTGTAATAATAAGTTAGCTTGTAATTTTTCTTTTTCCAGCATCTTTTGCATATTGATCATGGCAACTTTGATAATATCAGCAGCACTACCTTGGATCGGTGTATTCATCGCTGTTCTTTGAGCAAAGTTACGCACATTGAAGTTCTTTGAATGAATATCTGGCAAGTAACGACGACGGTGCATGATGGTTTCTACATAGCCGTTTTCTCGGGCATATTTAACAATATCATCCATATATTTCTTAACGCCCGGATATTGTTCAAAGTAAGATTCGATAAAGGCAGCCGCTTGTTTTCGACTAATACCGATATTTTGTGATAAACCATAATCACTAATACCATAAACGATTCCGAAGTTTGTAGCTTTAGCTTGACGACGCATATTTGGCGTCACTTCATCAGTACTATCCAAACCAAATATTCTCATGGCTGTATGAGCATGAATATCATAGTCCTCATTAAAGGCTTCTTGCATATGTTCATCCCCAGAAATATGAGCTAGAACTCGCAATTCCACTTGAGAATAATCAGCCGAGAAAATTTCCCAATCTTTATGTTGTGGAACAAAAGCTTTTCTGATTTGTTTTCCTTCATCAATTCGAATCGGAATATTTTGCAGATTTGGTTCGATCGATGACAAACGGCCAGTTTGCGTCAACGTTTGAAGATAGATGGTGTGAATTTTGTTGTCCGGTTGAACAAACTTTTGCAACCCCACTACATAAGTCGATTGAATCTTCGAAATTTGTCGATAGTCAAGTACCATTTGTACAACCGGTGATTTATCTTTTAATTTTTCTAGAACATCAACCGATGTCGAATAACCAGTTTTAGTCTTTTTGATAACCGGTAGCTTCAAATCTTCAAACAAAACTACTCCCAATTGTTTAGGCGAATTGATATTAAATTCTTTACCAGCTTCTTGATAAATCTTTTGTTCAATTTCACTTAATTTAGTTGCAAAAGTATTTTCCATTTCCTTTAATTTAGGAACTTCAACGGTGATACCTTTGATTTCCATCTCAGCCAACACATTTGACAATGGCAATTCAATCTCATCATATAAGCTATCTTGATCGTTATCTTTTAATTCAGCCATCATCTTATCTTTTAGATCGAAAATGACTTTGGCCTTTTGAGCGAGGAAGTTCAACAGAACATTTTCATCTTCGGGAACAGCTTTTTTGACACCCTTACCATAAAATTCTTCTTCACTTGGCAAATTAATATTATAATTCTTTGCTACCAAACCAATATCTTGTTTATTATCGTTAGTATCAAGCAGATAAGCCACTAGTAGCATGTCAAATGTCACACCACTTAGGTCACAGCCATAACGATGCAATAACGCTACAGTCGCCTTATTATCAAAGAGATACTTCTCTTTGGTACTATCACTTAACCAAGCTTTCAACTTCTCATTCTCTAAAATAGCAAAATCGACTGTTCCATAAAAATCAGTTCCATCAGAAATCAAGAGACCGACAATTGGGTCAATATGATAATTATTACCAAATCCTTCAACGATTAAAGTATGAACCTTGTCACTTTGAACTATCTTCTCAATTGCAGCCTCATCCAAGGCTTGAACCTTGATCTCTTTTAAATCTTCAGCACTATCTTGAGGTACGTCCATTCGATCTAAGAAAGTTCGGAAATTCATTTTTTGATAAAATTGCAGTAATTGTTCTTGATTATCCCCTTGATACTCCAAATCACTTAAATTCAGTGAAACTGGTGCATCTAAGTCGATGGTAGCCAACTTTTTACTCAAAAAGGCTTTATCTTTATCATTGATCAAATGCTCTTTTAACTTACTCTTCTTCATCTCATCAACGTGTTCGTAGATTCCTTCAACACTGCCGTATTGATTGAGTAACTTAATAGCGGTCTTTTCACCAACTTTTTCAACCCCAGGATAATGATCAGATGCATCACCCATTAATCCCTTCATATCAATGATTTGCTTAGGAGTAAGGCCTAATTTTTCCTTAACATGTTCAGGGGTATAACTTTCTGTTTCTGTAACACCTTTGACGTTTACTTTAACCGTAATTTTATCAGTTGCTAACTGAGTCAAATCACGATCTCCTGTGATAATCGTGACATCCATATCATCCAACTGAGCTTTATGAGCCATGGTACCAATAATATCATCGGCTTCATAATCAGGTAATTGATAAGTTTTAATACCACGATAATTCAGCATTTCCTGAATCAGAGGCAATTGTTCCATTAATTCTTGTGGAGTCTTATCTCTAGTTCCTTTGTACTCATCAAACATTTTGGTCCGAAAAGTCGTTTTTCCAGCATCAAATGCCACCAATGTGTGCGTTGGTTTTTCATCTTTTAAAATTATTTCCAACATGTTGTTAAAAGCATATAAGGCATTCGTATGTATTCCATCACCATTGACGAACTTATCTAAAACATTGTGCATGGCAAAGAAAGCTCGAAACGAAACACTATTTCCATCAATTAAAAGTAATTTTTTATTTTTTGACATATTTTCTCCAATAGACACGAAATTAACTATTTCTATTTTAACAAAACAAAGACCGTTGTAACAGTTTCAGGGAAACTTAATAGGTGATTAATCCTTCGAAAAAATGCAAATAGCAGCATCAATTTTTTTCATATCGAAAATAAACATAAATCACCGAAATTAAAACTAAGCATGACAAAATGGTTAACAAGAAGAAGTCATTTTTAGTACCTAAAACAGTTTTAAAGTTTGAATCACTAGTTAAAGCCGTTGCCGAAATAACAACCGATAAAACATTTGTCCCCAGCGAACCGGCATACTGTTGCATCATACTGAAAAGTGAATTTTGGTCCGACTTCTGAGGTCCTTGAACTTGCATACTACCATCGGAAAGTGATGGGCCAAAACCAAAATTGAATCCCAATCTGACAACAATATAAATTATTGTAATACTAAACAAGCTTAAATTAGCACTCTTAAACCAAAATATAGCTGACCCAATCGTGATTAAAAAGCCGCTGATCAAAAGTGGCATCGTTGCACCTTTTTGATCATACAAATGTCCGGCATATGGTCCCAAAATTGCTCCCAAAAGTGACCCCGGTAAAAGCATCAAACCAGCTTGTGCCGAATCTAACTTCAAAACGGTTTGTGCAAATATTGGTAACACAAATGACAAGCCAATATTGATAAATTGCAGACTAAAGTAACTAAATAATCTTAATCTTAAAACTGGTAATTTTAGAATCGAAAAATCAATTAACTGACGTTTACTTTGATGGTTATACCAAACAAATATTCCTATGAAGGCAATGTTTACAATAAGGGCTATCAAAAATTGTTTTGATAAAAAGCTATGACTTCCAGCTTGATTGAAAGTAAATAAAATCATTGAAAAAATAATTGCCAATCCTAAGACACTCAAATAGTCAAAAGAAATTCCTTGAGTACCACTTGCTTTACCTTTAATAGAAAGCCATCCAATAACTGCTAACAAAATAATTAATGGGACTACGCCAATAAATATTTCACGCCAAGTCCATATTTTATTAATAATCCCGCCATAAGTTGGCCCTAAGGCTGGAGCTAATGAGATAACAACTCCCGCTAGACCAGTATATAGTCCCAGTTTTGAGACCGGAATCTCTTCAAAAATCAAATTAAACATTAATGGCGTTGATAAACCGGTCGCAATTGCTTGTAATAATCTACCAATCAGTAACACAGAAAAGTTTGGAGCTAGAAAACAAATCATTGAACCGATTAAACACAGTAAAGTCGCAAATAAGAAAATTTTTAGTGGCTCAAACTTTTTTAAAACGTAGGCAGTTGTACTCATAACGATTGTCGTTAATAATAAATATCCAGTCGTTAGCCACTGAACAGTGTTCAAACTAACATTCAAATCCTTTGTTAGAGTCGGAAAAGTTACATTCATAGAAGTCTCAATTAAAATTCCTGTGAACGACAATAGTCCGACTGCCAAAATTGATAATTTGACGCGTGTTGATACTTCATCTTTCAAATTAATACCTCTTCCACAAAAAAAAGCTATGACAATATGCTCTGTCATAGCTTCGTTTTTAATTTTATTGTTGATTAGGATTTAAGGTACTCAATAATTGTTCATAAGCAGTTTCATACTTTTGAACATCACCGGCACCCATAAAGATCATAACGGTATTATGATACTCCAATAATGGTGACATGTCATCAAGTGTTAGAACTTTACCACCCTTATGAATCTTGTTGCCAAGGTCTTTACTTGTAATATCCCCATGAGCTTCACGAATGGAACCGAAGATATTAGTTAAGTAAACTTCATCCGCTAAATCAAGTGACTTAGCAAAGTCGTCCATCAAGGCTAAAGTTCTAGTATAAGTGTGTGGTTGGAAGACTGCGATAATTTTCTTATCAGGATATTTTTGTCTAGCAGCATCAATTGTAGCTTTGATTTCTTGTGGATGGTGAGCGTAATCATCGATGATAACTTGATCAGCTACCTTCTTTTCACTGAAACGTCTCTTAACGCCACTGAATGTTTGGAGTTCACGATTAATCAAAGCGTGATCCAATTTTTCCATGTGACCGACACCAATTACGGCTAATGAATTCAAAACATTGTGTTCACCGAATAATGGAACTTGGAAGTTACCAATATTTTCACCATTAATTGAAACATCAAATGATGAACCTTTGACAGTACGTTTGATGTTAGTTGCACGAATGTAATCTGATTCGTTTAAACCATAAGTATAAATTGGTGTATCAGCTTGGATAGACTTAGCATGTTTATCTTCACCCCAGATGAAAATACCTTTCTTGGTTTTTCTTGCTTCGGATTCAAAGGCATCAACAACGTCGTTGATTCCACCAAAGAAGTAATCGGGATGATCAAAGTCGATATTAGTGATGATCAAATAATCAGGTGAGTATGCTAAGAAGTGACGACGATATTCATCGGCTTCAAAAACAAAGAATTTCGCATCCTTAATACCTTTACCAGTACCGTCACCGATTAAATAAGATGTTTTAGCAATTCCACTCAAAGTATGAGCTAATAAACCAGTTGTACTCGTCTTACCATGTGAACCGGCAATACCGATTGATGTGTATTCTGAAACTAGTTTACCAACTAATTCTGGATATGTAATTACTTGTAAATGCATATCATTAGCTTTTTTGATTTCTACTTGATCATCGTTAAAAGCGTTTCCTTTAACAATAGTTAAACCTTCGTGAATATTCTTTTCATCGAAAGGTAAAATTTTAATACCTGCTTGTTCAAGACCACGTTGAGTAAATGTGTATTTATCAATATCTGATCCTTGAACTTCATATCCTAAATCTTTCAAGATAAGTGCTAAAGCACTCATTCCTGTTCCTTTAATTCCAACAAAATGATAAACTGTCTTTTCCATAATAGCTCCTAATTGAACAAATTCTTTGCTTCTTCAAAATCAAATGCTTGACCAGCTTGACCATGATCAAGTACTAGAATACCACGTTTTTGTGGTGCATTAGGAATACCTAATTCACGAGCAGAACAAATCATCCCAAAACTGTCAACTCCACGTAACTCACCTGGCCAAATTTCTTTACCAGTAGGCATAACAGCACCTGGTAATGCGACTACAACTAATTGTCCTTGGTCAATATTTGGAGCACCGCAAACAATTTGAACTGGCTTATCCAAACCAACATCGGTTTGAGTGATATGCAAATGATCTGAATCAGGATGAGCTTTCATTTCATCCACATGTCCAATTACAAACTTAGGACTTTCATCAGCAACTAATTTGTCAGAAAAACCTGCTTTAGCAAGAGCCTCATTTAAAATGGCCACTTGCGATTCATTCAGAAAGACTTGACCGGATTCATTTTGAATTCCCAATTCTTTCCCTAAACCGAAGAAATTAAAACCAATGGCTTCATCATTTTCTTCGTTAAAAATACGTACTACATTATCTTTTTTGGTACTATCTTGAGTTTTGACGTCAGTATTTGTCTCAACAATTAAGATATCACCTAAAACTTCTGGATTATAAAAGCTTAATAGCAAGTTTTTCCCCTCACTTGATTAATTATTTGTTAATTACACTGTTAATAAAGGTCTCAACTTCTTCTTTAGTTTTGCGATCTTTATTTACTAGTCTACCAATTTCTTTGCCATTTTCAATAACAACAAAGCTAGGAATACCCATAATTGATAAATCTTGAGCAGCTTCCATGTTGTTATCACGATTGAAACTGATCCAAGTAAAATCAGAATATTCTTGTTCTAGTTCTGGCATCTTTGGTTCGATAAATTTGCAGTCTGGGCACCAGTCAGCGTGGAAAAATAGGACATACTTTCCTTCCTTTACTGCTTCATGCCAATCTTTTACATTATAATCTTCAATTTCTTTCATAATTAACTTCACCTCTGTCAATAAGATACTTTTTATTTTTAAAACGGTCAATTAAATGTTCTTGAACCTTTGAATGATATATAATAGTGGTAATATATCATTAAATCGAAATCAAGGAGTGATTTTTTATGAGTAAAAAAGGTATCGGTTCATTAATCGTCGCTGGTTCTGTACTTGTAGCTGGAGCTTGTGCAACAGTTTTAGTAAAACACCATCTAGATAGCGAAAAGATTATTGATAAAGTTAAGTCCGTTTTGGGCGAAGATAGCAAAGTCATTGGTTCCTGGGTTGAGCCATTCTACCAACGTGTTGACGTCAATGGACGTTCTACTTGGGGAATCGTTGGTGGCGTAACGACGATGGATGAATTTGACGTTGCTCAATATCACTTCATTGCTGATGCTATTACCGGTGAATTACTAAATATTAAAAAAGTACAATAATTAATAAACTAATTTTCAAAATGGGCTTTCAGGTAATTAATCCTGAAGCCTTTTTTTGAGAACTTTTCTTCGTATTCAGTTTCAATATTTTGGGCATTCATAACTTCATCATTATGTAAATCTAATGATAGTTCATCAAATTTCATACCAAAATTATTCATACTGATCAAAGAATATTCAAAAAGGCCTTGATTATCAGTCTTAAAGCGAAGATAACCATCATCCTTTAAAATATATTGATATTGTTTCAAAAAGCTCTTATAAGTCAAACGACGCTTTTCGTGACGCGTTTTAGGCCAAGGATCAGAGAAGTTCAAGTAAACTCCGTCAACTTCACTTTCCGCAAATAATTCTGATAAGTCAGCACCATTCGCCAAGAGTAATTGCAAGTTGGGCAATCTTAACTCAACTTGCTTTTTTAGTACCAAGGCAATTGCACCTTCTTGAACATCCATCGCAATATAATTATTTTGTGGATTTTGTTGGGCCAACTCAGTGATGAACTTTCCTTTTCCTGAACCAACTTCAATAAATAGTGGTTGTTCTTTTGCAAAACGGCTTTGCCATTTACCTTGCATACCTTCAGGTTGAACTGCAATTAGGTCAAGGTTTTCGTTGATCATATCCTTGGCCCAAGGTTTGTTTCTTAATCGCATAAATCAAAATTCTCCATTAATCTAGATATTTTTTCAATTGTCTTGGCATGTAAAAATAATTTACAAATACTAAGACGGCTAAACCAGCAATAATAATGATAAGACTATTAGTACTCATACCAAACTTATAAAGAATGGCAAAAGCACTGATGATCCATTGAATAGTCAAAATGACAGTACTCAATTTAGTAAATGAAGCAATCTTCTCTTTCCCAGAAATTGGATAAAGACGTTGCATCAAATTTTGCATCACTTCTTTGAAGTAAGGCTTCAATTGGAAACCAACCAAATAAATAAATAGCATTTCGACTATCAAAGAAATGTAAAAACTGTCAATCAAACATAGCATGATTGCTTGAATGATCGTCAAACGTAAAAATAGACCGATATATTCATTATTTCTAACAAATCCACGAGCAAAGAGGAATAAATATGTATTCCTCTTTTTTGGTTTGATGAAATTGAACAGACCGTCTAACCATTTCCGACGTTTAATTTTACTATTAACGCCGGGAACATCAGTAAAGAGATTATAAAATCGCTTGATACGAAACATTCGTTGATTTTCAGTAGCAATTGCATATTCCCAACGCAAGCGACCACTAGTTTCTAATGGTTTTACCCGCACATTCAAGAATAAGTAATAAACTAGCGCCACAACTATCATTGTTGCACTAAAGAAATATGTTGAAACAATCAACGATACCACTAACAAAATATTTGAAAACAATTTCAAATCTAAACTACCTAAATGATTCTCACCGTACAAAGCCATGAAATTAACATTTAGAAAACCTAACTTGAAAACGATCAAACCGATGGCTATCAAAACAATATCAATTATTTTTAATCCTGCTGCCCTAGATGCGAAAGCCGACAGCAAAAAATTGACCAAAGCTAGTGTCACGATTGGAATAAAGACACTGTAATTTTTAGCTGCTTTAAAATAACGATAAAATTGTTTTTCTTTTACTAGTAAGAACGTACTATCGGGATCTTCCAACAACGTCGCGATTCCACCGATTTGAACTGCTAAAAATAAAATCAGAATCACAATCGGCTTTCCCAATACTAATTGATGATGAATCGTACCCAAAAGATTAGAATACCAAAATCCTAAGGCCCCAATCAATACAATAAAGGCCAAAACAAAATTATCATTGAAAATCAAACGTAAATATTTAAACTGATTAAGCTGATGTCTTCTTAATCGTTTTTGCCAAAGATCAGTCATTATAAGTCCTCGTGTGACATCTTGATATAAATATCATCAAGATTAGTGTCTGCTTGCATGTTAAATTTCTTCTTCAATTCATCAAGCGTTCCATCAGCTCGAACTTGCCCCTGATTGATCAAAACAAATTTATCCGCATGATTTTGAACTGTAGCTAGAATGTGAGTTGACATCAAAACTGAACATCCCGCTTTCTTCTTAGCTTCAACAATATTTAATAAATCATTGACAGCTAATGGATCTAGTCCCGTAAATGGTTCGTCAATAATGAATAGTGATGCATCAGTCATGAAGGCACAAACAATCATAACTTTTTGTTTCATACCTTTTGAGAAATTTTGTGGGAACCAATCTAATTTATTGTCCAAACGAAATGTTTTCAACAATTTATTAGCATTCTCCCAAGTTTTATCATGATCCAAGCCGTAAGCCATGATCGTTAGGTCAATATGTTCTCTCAATGTTAATTCTGGATAAAGGATCGGCATTTCAGGAACATAGGCAATCTTCTTACGATATTTTTCTACATCATCATGCAAACTGATGCCATCAATCAAGATTTGACCACCACGTGGTGTCAAAAGTCCGATGATATGCTTGATCGTAGTTGATTTACCGGCCCCGTTTAGACCAATTAAACCAACGACCTGTCCACTTTCAACGGTGAACGTTTCTTTCTTTAAAACTGCTACTTGACCGTACCCTCCGGTCAGTTCTTTTACTTCTAAAGTCATGGATTAAACCACCTATTGTCTGTTTTTAATAATGTTAATATGATAGCATTGTAGTAAATATATTGCTGATTTTGAAAGGAGATTTTTTACATGGATGATTGCGTTTTTTGTAAAATTATAAACAACGAAATTCCAAGTACTACTATTTACGAAGATGACGATATCAAGGCCTTCTTCGATATTTCACAAGTCACACCTGGACACACTTTAGTAGTTCCTAAAAAACACGTTAAGGATATCTTCGCATATGACGAAGACTTAGCAGAACGTGTTTTCAAGAAAGTACCAATGATTGCCCGTGCTATTAAAGCTTCTAATCCTAAAATTATCGGAATGAACATTTGCCAAAACAACGGCGAGATTGCTTACCAAAGTGTTATGCACTCACACATTCACCTAGTTCCTCGTTACTCCAAAGATGATGCTTTCTCAATGCATTGGGGTGACAACACTGGTCTAGCTAGTGCTGAAGAACTACAAGAGCGTGCCGACAAGATCAAGGAAAACTTGGAGGATTAACATGAAATTTTTTAGTGGATTTGTAATTGGTGCTGTTTCAGGTGCCGCAATTCATCTTGTCCAATCAAAAGATGCTATATCTAGTGTTTATGATACCAAGATATTCCAGAATATAAAAGATTTTAAAGATATCTTAGTTGAACTACAGAAGAATTCAGCTCAAGTTCCCGAAGTCGTTTCTGGAATTTCTGATGACTTGAATAATTATACTAGAAGTATTAAACCAGATGTTGAAGAGCTACAAGCTTCAATTGCAGAAATGAAAGAAAATCTCGATAAATTCAAAAAAGACTAAGTTTAAATATGAATTTTTTGTGATTTTTTCCTAAAATGACACTCTTTTAACAACATTTTATGGTAGTCTTTTCAATTGTAGATATATTAATTAAGGATGTGTAAAGATGAATAAACGATTAACTAAATGGATCTTGGCACTTGCTGGTCTGTTAATGGTAACTGTTGTTGCTGGTTGTTCTGACAATAAAACTGTTGCCACAATGAAGGGTGGAAAGATTACCCAAGAAGAATACTACAAGGAAATGAAGAGTTCTTCTCAAGGTAAGCAAACACTTCAAACAATGATTATCACAAAGGCCTTAGAAGACCAATATGGTAAGGACGTTTCAACAAAACAAGTCACAAAAGAATACAACAAGTACAAGAGCCAATACGGTTCTTCATTTAGTTCAATTCTTCAACAAAATGGTATGACAACTGCTCAATTTAAGAAGAATATCCGTACTAATCTTCTTACAAAAGTTGCTTTGAAGAAGAACAAGAAAGTTACTGACAAACAACTAAAGAAAGAATGGAAGAATTACCAACCTAAGATCACTGTTGCACATATCCTTGTAAGCAAGAAATCAACTGCTGAAGAAGTTATTCAAAAACTTCAAGACGGTGGCGACTTCACAAAACTTGCTAAAGAATACTCAACAGACTCAGCTACAAAGAACAAAGGTGGTAAATTAGCTGCCTTTGATAACGATTCAACAAGTATCGATACTGACTTTAAGACAGCTGCATACAAGCTAGACAAAGTTGGTGACTACACAACTACACCTGTTAAGACAAGTTACGGTTACAGTGTTATCAAACTTCTCAAGAAACCTGCTAAGGGTACTATGAAGGATCACGAATCAGAACTTAAATCTAAGTTATATGCTTCATGGCTACAAGATTCAACAGTTATGCAAGGTGTTATTTCTAAAGTCTTGAAGAAGGCTGATGTTTCTATCAAGGATAGTGATTTGAAAGACGTTCTTTCAGGTTACGTTTCATCATCTTCATCAAGTAAAAAATAATCAATAAATTAAAAGAACTCTAGATTTTTTCTAGGGTTCTTTTTTGATTAGTGATTAACTGCCGTCTTCCCTATTCAAAAATAAGGAAGAATATCGACAAAAAAGAGAATCCTACTTATTGCAGCAATTCACTGCAGTTTAGTAAGATTCTCTTTTGCATTTCTATCAACTCAAAAACTTAACTATGTTTATAGAACGAACGGTTATCTAGTCCGAAAATTCGTTCAGAGAAATTGCCATTTTCGGTTTTATCCAATGCTTTGGTAATCATATTGATCGAAGCATCCATCATATCAATGTTATGCAATACTTCAGCCTCTAACAACTTAGGACGCTCTGGTGAACCATATTCTAATAAGCCGTGATGAGACAAAATCATATGTCTTAGAAGAATCATGTCTTCGCTATCCAAACTAATATCTAAATCAGTTGCTGCTTTAACAATTTCTTCATCAACAATAGTAATATGGCCTAACATATTACCTTCAAATGTATATTCAATATCCAAACTGCCTGACAATTCAATGATCTTACCAAAATCATGCAAGCAGGCTCCAGCAATCAATAAGGCACGATTTATTTGTGGATACAGATCTGCCATCTTTTCAGCAATCCGCACCATACTTAATGTGTGATAGGCCAGGCCGCCTTGGAAATCATGATGATTGCTTTTGGCAGCGGCACTGGTGAAGAATTGGTCATGATACTTCTTAAATAAATAACGCACGATTCGATTCCAAGCGCCATTAGTGATCTGTAAAAAGACATCATCAAACTCATCTTCCATATCCTTGCGCTTCATAGGAGCCGTTTGAACGAATTGTGACATATCAACTGTCTTTTCGTCTAAAACGCCGAGACGAGTAATATTTACTTGCGGTTTACCTTGATAGAGATCACGCCGACCTTCTAGTTGAACTACTGCTCCAACGTGGAATTTCTGGGCATCTTCTTGACTGGCATCCCAATATTTCCCGGGAATCTGCCCTGATTTATCTTCAAAGACCAATGATAAAAAATTCTTGCCATTCTTAGCCAAGCGAAAATCTGAACGTTTGATAATAACTTCCAAACTCATATTCTCACCTTTATTAAAGTCAATAATATGTTTGGCCACTATTTATTCTCTCCTTCCAAATTTAAGATGTGATCGTAAGCTACGTCAGTTGGTTCTTGTGCTGTTACATAAATCACTTGATTAGTTTGTGCAATTTTTTTAATCAGTTTCAAAACATTGTCCGTTCTAGTAATGTCAAAATCAACAAAAGCATCGTCAATCAAAATTGGTAACTTGATCAAATCTGAAATTTCGGTCACGAATGCTAATCTCAATGATAAATAAAGTTGAACAGTCGTTGCTTGTGATAATTCGTGAACGTCAAACTGATTCTTATTTGTACTCCAAACAACGATACTATTATTCTTGAAATCAATTCTATTATAATTTTTATTCGTCAATAGTGAGAAATACTGTGTAGCTTGGGCAATCATCTTAGGATAACGATTTTCAGTTGCAATATTTAGCATCTCTTTGATCCATTGACTAGCCAATTTCTTAGCTAACCAGTCATCATAGTATTCAATGATATCAGTCTTATTTTGAGCTAATTGATCGACTACCTTTTGATACTGCTTATTGTCAAAAATCTGTTGCATTTGTTCCTTTAAAGAGCCCATTTGTCGACTCAATTGATTATTTTTCTCCGTCAATTCAGTCTTTTGAGCAACCACTTGATTCAAATCATTAATCAATGCATCATGATTGGAATATTGTTGCAAGTTGCTCAAATCATCGCCTAAAAAGGCTTTATCTTGTTTAATTTGATTGAGAGTACTTTGATTTCTGACTTGTCTAGTGTGCAGTTGAACAAATGATTCAACGCTAGGTAATTGATATTTGGCGACAATTTGATTGATCTCTTCATTAATAGTTTGCAATCTCTGATTACGATTATCCGTCATTTTCTGAGTGGCAGATTCATTCTGTTCGTTTAAATCAGCTCGTGCTTTAATTTGATCTAAGTTTGAGAAATACTTTTCGATTTGTTCATTATAATTATCTTTTTTATATGACTTATCTAAGACATTTAACTCAATTAAGATATTACGCCACTTATTCAAATCTACTTCAATCGCATCGATACCATCGACTAAACTCTTTTGCGAAGTTCGAAAGTTTGCCAGTTGGATAACTGTACTTTGCAGATTCAAAATATTTTCTCGGGTTAAGTTCAAATAACCTTTTTGTTGTAAGAATGGAAAGTTACCATCACTTTCCAATTTCTTATTACGCCCTTGATACCAATACCAAACGCCACAGGCAATCGCCACTACAGCAAAGATCATTTTTAAAGGATTACTAGTAACAAACATCAAAATAACCGCTGCAATAGTAATTATCAAAGGTAAATTATAATTCTTGGTATTTGGTTCTGGGGTAATATCCTCTAATTCTTGACTTGTTAGCGGTTGCATATCCTCGGACAATTGCGGATTATCTTTAAACAATTGATCCACTTGTGCATCAACTTTTAACAACTTAGCTTTCATATCGTCACGATGAAATTGCAGATTTTGTAACTCAAATTTCTGATTACGAATATAATCCAAACGTTTTTGGTGTTGACGATAATTTTCCAAAATTGCTTTTTCAACATTGTTTAAGGTTGCTACTCTACTGGTTGTTGAAGTTTCCGCTAACGTACTGAGTTCTTGGTTATCAGTTAAAAAGTTTTCCCAGTCCTCACTACTAATTTGTACCTCTTCATCAACTGGACTAGCCATCTGAAATTGTTCATAACGAACCCATTTCTTATCTAAATTACGTAAACCATTCTCTTTTTTACTGATTGGTTCCAATAACTTCTCGTTAGTGTCAAAATCATTTTGAGTCTTCGCTAGTTGTTCAGTAACTCGTTTATAAGCAACTTGCTGATTATCAAATTCAGCTTTTTCAGCTAAAAGATCATCTCGCTCTTTTAATTTAGCAACCAACGGTTGTTTCTGACCACGTTTCTTATAAATAGTTTCAGCAGCTTGATTAAACTTATCTGCTGTCGCTAACCATTCTTTACTACCGACTGCACCGACGGACATGATTTCTGTTTCTAATTGATTTTCATCCAATCCATAAATAGAAAAGATATTCTTATCATCGAAAACGTGGGTATTTTCAAAATCATCTTTGGTGAAGCTACCAACAATCTCCTTAATTAAACTATCCGGAACATGTTGACCATCGTGAAAGAGACTTAATTCTCCATCACCTTTCCCCTCGATCCTTTTGACCAGCCAATGACTTTGATCATCAGAGAGAAACTCCAGTTCACCACCGTATTTACTACTGTTCTTAGGCTTGTACTGTAAAAATTTATTTTCCCCACGACCAGAAGCAAATCCGAAAAGAATGCTTTTAATAAAGTTTAAAAGAGTTGTTTTACCTGCTTCATTGGAACCAAAAATAACTTGATAATCCGATTTAAAGTCGAATTCTTGATCGACCCATTTACCAAAGCCATAAATTTTTGCTTTAACTAATTTCACGATTATTCTCCAGTATATTTTTGATTAATTGTATTTTTGGTTAATTCAATTATGTGTTTTAAAAAGTCCGGTTGATTGATATGCTCTCGAATTACATCAGAACTGTATAGTTTGCTATCAAAATCTTTGATTCTATCCAAGTCAATCGCCTTTTCTTGGGCCTGATCCCAGTACTTTTGGTCGATTGCCGACAATTGAGCATTCTTGTTGAACTTTAAATTGATTTTATACAACAATCCTGGCGTATTAAACGTCAAAATCTGTAGTAACAATTCATTGCGTTCGATTGTCTTTAAAACGTCCTGGTGTAATTCTTGTGCATCGTCGATCGTCAAGGTCAATAACTGCGGTTTTGCCAAAAGATCAGTTATTTTGGCAATCAACGAATCAATCGAGTCCTGACTATCAACAGTCAAGGATTCTTTAGTCCAGGTATAAATGCTGCTCTGGACAAACTTCAATTCGGTCGTATCGTTGGTAACTGAAACTAAATAAAAGCCTTTAGGAGTAGTTTCGTTTTGATTACGACCTTGAATATCACCCGGATAAACAATCGTGGGATTAGTATGTAAAACCTCTCTTTTATGGATATGTCCCAAAGCCCAATAGTCGTACCCTTTAGTTAACAAATCACTGATGGTAAAGGGCGCATAATTATTATCAGCGACACCTGCATGCAAGATGCCAATCTGATAATCAAAATCACCGTGCTCAGGATAATCTCGAACCACATTTTGATTGATATGTTGTTGAGTATAACTAAAGCCAGTAATACCGACAGTCTTTCCATCCCTAGCTGTAAGTACCTTTGTCTCAGGGGTTGCTCCGAATACGAAGACGTTGTCAGGAAAATTAACGACTGAAAAATTATTTCGGTAGTAATCGTGATTTCCATAAATCATAAAAACCTTGATTCCCGCCTGCTTCAGTTCTTCAAATTGAGCCTTCAAAAACATTTGTGCCTTCAAAGAACTGTCAGTATCATCAAAAATATCCCCTGCCAGGATGACAAAATCGACCATCTCATCGATTGCCGTTTGAAAAATCTTCTTGGCAGCTTCATAGGTGGACTCTTTTAATTTAGTTTGTAAATCTTTAGAAAAATTACTGATTCCAACAAATGGTGTGTCCAAGTGCAGGTCAGCTGCATGCAAAAACTTCATTCTAAAACTCCCCCGTAAAAGAAAAGGACTTGAGCAAAAATACCTAAGCCCTAAGTCCTTATTATTTATCTTGATAAATTTCAGCGATTGGCTTTGAAATGATTTTATTCAATTCATCCATCATGGAATTCATTTTTTGTTCTTTTTCCATCAAGTTTTGAATTTCGCTGTAGTTTGAAAGTTGATCTGTCAACTCACGCATGGCATTGATATCATCATCGGTGATTTCTTGACCTTGCATTTGTTTTTGTTGTAATTCAAATTGTTTGTTTTGAACTTTATCAAAAAGTTTGTAGGCTAGGTCGTTAGCTTTAACTGCTTCAAAAGCTAATTTCAAGTCTGAAACCTCTGTCGTCTTTCTCAAATCTTGTTCGAGTTGGTTGGCGCTATCATAAATGTTCATACAGTCCTCCTATTGACCAAAAAAATTCTTAATATCATTATACCATTCTGAGGCTTTATCTTTAATGTTTTCTACACCATCTTCGATAGTTTTTGTAATATCACTACTGTCAGAATCATCTTGATTATCAGTTGCTAAACTTGAAGCGTCTTTAACTCCAAAACTAGTTTGTTTAGTTTGTGGCAAGATGTTTTGCATTTCATTTTTAAAGAGTGATGCCACACCATTTTCACTGTAGCTGTGAAGGAAATGATTTTGATCACTAGAATCAAAACCGATCCAACTGGCAACGACGACATCAGGTGTGTAACCAATCATCCATTGATCCTTAGTACCGGCGTAACCCCAATTGTCAGGGACTTCAGTACTACCGGTCTTACCAGCAATTTGATAACCAGCGGGTTTAGCTGTTTTACCAGTACCTTCGTTGTAAACTCCTAGCATCATACTAGTCATTTCTTTAGCAGT
This sequence comes from Companilactobacillus suantsaicola, assembly GCF_004745525.1. Lineage (GTDB taxonomy): Bacteria > Bacillota > Bacilli > Lactobacillales > Lactobacillaceae > Companilactobacillus > Companilactobacillus suantsaicola. Next base: position 54,333 of record NZ_RKLY01000006.1, read on the forward strand.
ATTTTTACTGATGATTTGCTTATTCGAAGTGTTGGTATTGTTTACAATCACGGTACCAGTTGAATCAACAATCTTAGTAATGAAGTGAGTCGAAGCCAATTTACCTTCATTGGCAAAAGCTGTATAAGCACGAGCCATCTGTAATGGTGAAACACCAGTTTCCAATCCACCTAATGCCAAAGCTAAGTTACGGTCATTCTTGTGAACATCGATTCCAAAGTTTTCCACTGAGGAAACACCTTTTTTAACGCCAATTTTATCTAGCAACGCTACGGCAGGAACATTTTCACTCTGGACTAATGCCTTATACATTGGAATCGTCTTCGAGTAAATACCATCAGCGTTAGTTGGGGTATATTTATTTTTCCCAAAACTAGTTACCTCATTTGGCAATTCTGAATCATAACTGTAGCCATTTTCAATCGCCGGTGTATAAACTGCCAACGGTTTAATCGTTGAACCTGGCTGACGTTTCATCTGAGTCGCACGGTTGTAGCCTCTAAAAGTATGCTCACCACGACCACCGATTACCGCTAAAATACCACCCGTTTTTGGATCAACCGCAATTGATGCTCCTTGAACTTTGGTACCATCAGCTGCATTGGCTGGGAATAAATAACTGTTATCAAAGGAATTTTGCATCTTCGTTTGAATATTTTGATCCAATGTAGTGTAAATCTTATAACCCTTATTCAAAATATCGTCTTCTTTAAGGCCATACTTATTAACCGCTTCAGAAATTACCGCATCAAAGAAGTAAGGATATTTATAAGAACTATTACCAGAATAATTATCATTTAAATAGATTGGTGTATTCTTGTAATATGAAGCTTGCGAACTCGTCAATTTGTTATTTTCAACCATCAAGTCTAAGACTAAATTACGACGAGCTTTGGAATTAGTCATGCTATCAATTGGATTGTAATTATTAGGAGCCTTCAAAATGGCAGCTAACACTGCGCCCTCAGCAGGATTAAGTTCTGAGGCATTCTTACCAAAATACTTTTCAGAAGCATCTTGGACACCCCAGACACCATTACCAAAATAAGCGTTGTTTAAATACATCGTCAAAATTTCTTTTTTAGAATAGACACGATTGATCTCAATCGACAAGAATAACTCCTCACCTTTACGAGCAAGTGTCTGCTTTTGGGTCAAAAGTGAATTCTTAGCCAATTGTTGCGTCAACGTACTACCACCACCTGTGATACCGTGATGAATCAAGTATCCCAGAGCTGCTCTAGCGTATCCTTTAATACTAAAACCTGGATTAGTCCAAAATGTTCGATCCTCGGTCGAAATTACCGCATTTTGAATATTTGTTGAAATCTTATCGTAACTAACATAAGTACCCTTGTTAGCATAAAGTTCACCTGCATCATCACCATCTTTGTCCAAGACAGTTGTCTTTGTTTGTAGCGATGACTGCAAATTTTGAACATTAGCAGTTTTGGCTTTATAGGTCCAGAAACCACTTAAAACTAAAATCATTGTTAAAATTAAAAGAATGATCCAGCGCGTAATCTGGAATCTCTTCCAATACTTCTTAATGAAAGTCCAAGCAATTTGTAATTTCGGTTTGAGCCAATCCCAAAACCTGTTGTCATTATTCATTGTTTAAATACCTCTGTATAAGAACAAATTTTATCACATTATCGAAACTTTTTTTAATTTACTCACCAATATTTAAGGAGCCCACAATTAATGTATCAAAAAAATATCGTATACCATTCCCAGTCAAAAGACCAATTAACTTTGCGACAATTATTGCAAAAATGGTTGATACCAAAGAAATGGCAGCACTTTTTAAGAATTCAGCATGACGTTTTAGTCAACGGAATTTACCAACCATTCAATACTATTATCCGTGAAAATGACCAAATTACTCTTAATTTTAATTTTCCACCCCGGAGTCAACAATCATATTTACCAGGGACCGACAAAATAGACGTCGCCTATGAAGATGACGACATCATCGTGGTAAATAAAGCCGCCGGGAAAAAAACTCATCCCAATAAAACTGACGAATCGGATTCACTCATGAATGATGTGGAAAACTACTTAAAAAACGGTCATCCCTACATGGTTCATCGCATCGATATGGAAACTTCCGGTTTAGTCCTGATCTCAAAAACTCCTTACTTGGTGCCGATTTTTAATCGTCAATTGAGTTCTAAAACTTTACATCGCCAATATTTAGCTTTAGTTAAGCTTAACAAACCAATTCCTAATTCAGGAACAATTGATTTACCTATCGCCCAAGATCCTAACGACGTTCGCAAACGAAAAGTCTCAGCCGATGGACTTTCTGCCGTCACAAAATTTGAAGTCGTTAAAAAAAATGAAAAATATGCTCTATTAAAATTAAATCTTTTGACTGGCCGCACCCATCAACTACGAGTTCACCTGTCATATATGGGTTGGCCAATCGTCAATGATCCACTATATAACGCCGATTTGAAGCGTGATAAGTTATTTTTATTCGCCGACGAACTAACTTTCCAAGAGCCCTTTAGTGAAAAATCTAAAAAAATTAAGGCAAAATTACCTAAAGATATGTATAATTTACTATGTGCTTATTTTAAGCAACCAAAAAGCTCATCTAATCCCGACAATTAGATGAGCTCTCTTTTTGTCCAAAAAAGTTTAGGAGTGAGTTAACTTTTCTGGTTTTTAGTAACTAAAAGATGGACATAATCAATTTTATAATCGCCCCGACAGCAATTAATAAAATATATCCCACAGCCAATTTAGTTACTGCTTTGATTACTAAAGGATACGTTTGCGTCTTAACTTGCTCTTTCAAGTAAGGTCGCAAATCATCCCAAATATTTGGATAAAGTAGTACGAGAAGAAGTGTAATGTAAGGTACTACTTTTAAAATTGCCATAATGGGAATTAGCAGGAAGGCTAAGGCCCAACTAGCTTTGAATAAATCTAATGCATTGGCTTTCCCAATTGTTCCGACCAATGTATGACGACCATTTTTCACATCTGCTTCTAGATCACAAGTTCCGTTAGCAAGTTCTGCACAAAAGGCAGCAAATGTATTTGGTAGACTGACCAAAATCACCGAAATTGCGGTACTAGAATCAAATTTACCGATCCCGACTAAGCCTAAATAGACATAAGTCAAAGGAATCAGTTGGGTTATGGCAATAGCCACCACTGCTTCTCCAAACATTGTAGAGTTAAGTGGTTTGGGTCCTGCTGAGTATAACAGACCAATGCCAACTCCAATGACACCGAGTGCCAAAGTAAACCAACCGGTCTTATATACTAAGAAGGCTCCAATTATTAATGGAAAAATGGCCAAACCGTACATCCATTTTTTGACTACTGCCAATGATTCACGATTAATTCCAATCGTACTGATTTTTTCACGATATTCTTCACTCTTTGAATTGCGATAATCCATCAAATTATTGTGAAAATTGATGAACAGATGAATGAAGAAAACCGCGATAAAACCTAAAATTCCGTAAAAGAAATTGAAAGTTTCGTAATTTAGATAAGTAAAACCTATTGCTAATATCAACCACGCTAAATCAAGCGTGGTCGTTTTTATCTCTGATAGTTCGCTAAAAAGTTTTCTATCCAAAATTAATTCACCCTACATTTCTTCTGGAGCTTTAACACCTAGGAGTGCTAGAGACATTTGTAATACTGTTGAAACTGACTTAACTAAGGCAAGTCTAGCTTTCAAACCTTCGTCGTCGTTAAGGATACGACTGTGTGCATAGTATTGGTTAAAGCTCTTAGCAAGCTTCAAAACATACTTAGCAATTACTGAAGGTTCATATGAGTTAGCCGCACGTTGTACAACATTAGGGAAATCAGCCAACATCTTCAAAGTATCCCAAGCTTCAATGTCAGTAACGGCAAAGCTGTCAGCATCGCTATAGTCAACATCAGCTTTTCTCAAAATACTCAAAGCACGGGCATTAGTATATTGAACGTAAGGACCAGTTTCACCTTCAAAACGAACAACTTCTTCAAGGTTGAAGTCAAAACTATCACGACGATCATTCTTCAAATCATGGAAAACAACCGCACCGACACCAACAGCTTCAGCGACAGCATCTTTGTTCTTTAAGTTAGGATTCTTTTCTTCAATTTGTTTCTTAGCTAACTTAACCGCGTCATTCAATACATCTTCAAGCAAGATAACGTTACCCTTACGAGTTGAAAGCTTCTTACCACCAGTTGTAATCAGGCCAAATGGAATATAAACAATATCGTCAGCCCAGTCGTAACCCATCTTCTTTAGAACAATCTTCAACTTAGTGAAATGTTCTGCTTGTTCACTACCAACAACGTAAAGTGATTTCACGAAGTCAAAAGTATCTTTACGATACTTGGCAGCAGCCAAATCACGCGTGATATATAGTGTTGCACCATCAGTCTTCTTAATCAAAGCTGGTGACAAGTCATATTGTGATAAATCAACGATTTCAGCTCCACGACTTTCTTCAAGCAAGTTCTTGTCTTCCAAAGTCTTAACAATGGCATCCATCTTGTCGTTGTAGAATGATTCACCAGTAAAGTGATCAAATTCAACTCCTAAACGGTCATAGATTGTTTGGAATTCTTTTAATGAAAGTTCCTTAAACCAAGTCCAAAGAGCAAGTGCTTCTTCGTCGCCATCTTCCATTCTCTTGAACCAAGCACGTGCTTCGTCATCAAGTTCTGGTTTTTCTTCAGCTTCCTTGTGGAAACGTACATAATATTTCAAAAGATTATTAATTGGATCAGCTTCAACTTCTTCGACTGAACCCCATAATTTGTAACCAACGATCAACTTACCGAATTGAGTTCCCCAATCCCCCAAGTGATTGATTTTAACTGGTTGATAGTTCAATTTTTTAATAATGTTAGCAATTGAATTACCGATAACAGTTGAACGCAAGTGACCCATTGACATAGGTTTAGCGATGTTAGGTGATGACATATCGATTGGTACGTTACGTCCTTTACCTAAATTATCGTTTCCATAATTATCTTTTTGATCTAAAACTTCTTTAATAACATCTTCTGAAAAAGCTTTTTTGTCTAAGAAGAAGTTAATGTAAGCTCCTGTATTAACAACTTTTTCAAAACCGTCAGTGTTGATTTGACCAACTAATTCTTCAGCAATAACTTTAGGATTCTTGTGTAATGATTTTGCCAAGATGAAAGTTGGAAAAGCATAATCACCTAAATCTGAAGTCTTAGGCTTTTCAATTAATTTTGTAACTTGTTCCTCAGTGATTTCGTCTGGTAAAACTTTGACCAATGCGTCAACTACTTGTTTCTTAAAGTCCATATTTTCCTCCTATTGGATAAAAAAAACGCCTCTTCCAATACAATACTAGTATTGAAAGAGACGAGATTTCCCGCGGTACCACTCTAATTGATTAATATCCACTCATTATTTAATGTATTAAATTTATATTTAATTAAGACGGGATGCGACTTAGCTTCCGAAATGGTCAACTCACACCAAACTTGACCTCGCTGAAAATCGAATCACTAATTAGTCCCTCTTTTGCAAAAATATGATAGCACATAAAAACTGCAATAACAATCTTTATTTACGATTATCATTACACCAATTTCCTAATCTTATAGGAAACAATTATTTTTTTCGTCTAGAACTTTATCACGTAATTTAAAGACATGCGCTAAGAAAACGCCACCTAAAGTTCCAATTAAAGAGCCTGCCCTAGTTTGAAATTTGAACATACTACCCCGCCTTTGAAACGTTTTTACTGGTTTTATTTTAGACGTGATAATGCCTTTTTGCAATGGTTAAGTCTGTCGCGTTCTGCAAAAAAAACAGCATCTATTTTTTTGCGTGATATCTCATCCGCATTATAGTAGACACTGTTTTCTCAGTAAGTTTTAAAAATTATTTACCGTTCTTTTGAACAGCTTTAACTGCTTGTTTGTGTGTTCCGTTATAGAGTTTCCACTTCTTACCATCAGGAGATTTGATTGTTGTCTTACCAACTTTAACGAAGTTCCATTCAAAATCAGGTTCCTTTAAAATTCTAAAGCCGTCAATCTTGAATTTCTTAGGATTCTTTTTGTTGAGAACCAGTTTAGCCTTCTTAAAATCAGTGATAGCTTTTTGTGAACCGTTTTTGCTTACACGAACAAATTGAACAGTCTTCTTATCTTTACCAGTAAAGAAAGTTAGGTATTGATCTTTATTGTCATCACTCACACCGACATAATCATGACCTTTAACTTCATCTTTAGTGATCTTTTTAGCAGAGTGCTTTTCAACTTGTTCAGTATTTTTAGTATTGGTTGAGCAACCAGTAGCAACTGTGGCAAATCCACCCATTAATGAAACAGCGGCTAATAAAGTAACCAATGTTTTTTTCATTATAATCTTCTCCTTGACGCAATATATCGATAGAATTCTACCGTCAACTTTGATTCTATGGTAAGGATAATTAAAAATCAATTTATATTGTAGTTTTACAAGGGAATTTTAAATAAAACTTATCTTTTTGGAATAATGTGTTGTATAATTAAATAGTTGTGATAAATGCGAACTTAGTTTAATGGTAAAATACCAGCTTCCCAAGCTAGTGTCGCGAGTTCGATTCTCGTAGTTCGCTTTATACGGTTCCGATAAGTTTCGATAGCTTATGAAAAGCCTATAAATCAACGTTTCTATTTTCATAAGTTTCGATAAGTCCCATATATAATACATAAAAGTGTGTCACGTGTGTGTCACGAAAATATTTTGTGAGAGCATAAGTTTTATCGTTAGACAAATTGTCTAGCGATTTTTTTGTGCAAAAAAAGTCCACATAAATTTGTAGGCTACTTATCTAATTTGTTTCATCATAAAAATCGGCTAGTGCTTTTACTATTTCGTATTTGGCCTTGTCTAGATCATAAACACCATTTCTATAATTATTGATCATCATTCGACTAACGCCAACTTTTTGAGCCAACTCTTTGTCTTTAATGGACTTGTTGCCTAAAATCAACCGCGCTTTGTCGATTGGCTCAACCGTAAGGAAATCTCTCCAGTATTCAACAAATTTATTTAAAGCCTGTTGTTGTTTTTCCTGGTTAGGATTACCAACTATAAAACTGTCTTCGGCTCCGTCATTGTTCAAACCATAATAAGTCACAACAATATCATTATCTTTGACATCTTCGGGGCTTACCATGTTCCCGCCTTTAACCCATTCATCTTCGTTGTTATAGAAATAATCATAGTCATCTTTATCAAAAACATTGGCGTTTAAAATTTGGTTAGTTTTTCCCTTTAAATTAATGTAGTCACCACGTCTCTTGTTGTCTAAAAATTCTTGAATCTTTTCAACGTTTTTCATTTTTGAATCCTCCACTTTTTAATTAAACCAGCCACTCATATTCACTGTGTGAATAATCATAAAATTCGTTACCACCAACGTTATGATCAGAAATTCTAATTGATATTTCATTATTCTTTGAATTTCCATCAAACGAAGTATCAAAGTATTTTTCGTATTTTTTGATGAAATCATCAGAACGTTTAATTGTTAGATATGTTGAAATTGTCTTGTGAGAAACTTCAATGTTTAAAATCTCAAAATCCTTACTGATTATATAAATGATGTCTTGAATTTCATCAATTTTATTTTTCAGTTCATCTATTTCATTAGATTGTTTATCAACGTCACTAATTGTGTCAGCGATTTCATCTTGCATGCCATCATCAATATAATCGTGATACAAATCAACAGCCTCATCATAATCTAAAGCTTTGGAAACTTCTCCATCTTCAAATGCTGATTTTAAAGGTTCAAAGCCTTCTTCAACAGCCGTATCAATATAACCGTTAACTGAATCAATAACATCTTTCTTACTATCAACTAATTCTTCATTTTTTAAGTTTAAAACATCATATTTTAAATCAGTCATTTTGATGACTTCCTTTCCTTGATTACAAGTACATTATAAAGCACGCTTTATAAAATGTAAAGTATACTTTATAAAATAACCAAAATAAAAAAAGCTCTCACAAATGAATGTGAAGGCTCCTTTCATATCTATATTCTTTAATTACTATATTTAAAATACTTTTTATTTTATTATCTGTATAATTGTAAAAAAAAAAGTCCCTTTCCCAGCCAACGGCAAAAACTAGGAGAGAAAAGGACAGACGATACGAGCAACCTATCTGTAACCAACAGATAGAGACAACACTATTGATTAACCAAATCAATAGAGGATATAACACTAATGTTCATATATAATATAATACACATTATACAAATTGTAAACCGAACACGTAGTGTAAAGTCAACAGTTTTAGACAAACAAAAAAGCCCTCATCTAAATTAATAGATGAGAGCTAAATGATTGTCTAACCAGAATGGTGTGTTTAAAGGCTTGATGTGCTTTTAAGCACTCTTTTAATATACACAACAATTTATTAAATTAATATAATCAGTTTTGCTATTTTGTCCAATTAGCCTTTGAAACCTGAACCTTGAGCGTATTCAATAGGCAAGAACATATCTGTAGCGATTTGGTAACACCAGCCAGCACCGGGAATATTAGACATACTGCCAAATTTCCAAGCTGAGCCACCAACTAAATCAATATTAACCACTTTGCCTGTATGATCCACAGCGTGGACTGGAATATCAGAGTTAATAGCTACTCTATCATTGAATGTGGTAATTGATTGAGGGATGTAAATGTTACCACCAATTAAGTAATGAGGTTTACCGTTAATCATCTCGATACCGGCTGAAATCCAACCAGTACCAGGTCCAATGTTGGTTGTTCCATTTGCTGAGCCATCTTTCTTATATGTGGCGTAAGCCTTAACGTTGCCGTTTAATACGGTAACAACGTTATTGATATTAGTAAACGTCTTCTTAGGTGCTACTGGCTCACTGATACCGCTTAGAATATCCTTAGCTAGCTGCTCATGTGTGATTCCCCAGAATGGCTCTAAATAGCTATTAACGGGATCAGTATGTGAACCCCAGATATTATCTGAAATCCACTTATGAGTTTTAATTCCGTTTCCATAAGCATCTAGTGTGGTGGGAATGCCAAATTCTCGGGCTTTGGAACGTGCAAAATTAACAAAAGTTGCATAGTCTTTCTTAAAAGTAGCTTTATCAGTCGTACGAGCAAGTTCAATTTGTACTGGCGAATTGGCGTTTGCATAAGAACCAGCTCCCCACGCTTGATATCCGTCAGCACCAACTTGATAAATCTTTCCACCGTCACCAATGACGTATTGGACATAAGTTTGAGTTGTTGACCAATTATTTTTGAAGTAACTCGCATTAGCTTTGGCACCAATATTTGTTGTTTCATGCAAAACAATAAATTTGTTGGCTGTTCGTGTGGATGAACCTTCATAAGTTCCTAATGCAAAAGCATTATCGACATTGAAATTCATTATTTGTCCTCCTTATTTTCGTTTTTAGGTTCGCCATTTTCAGCGTAATCGCTAAGCTTATTAAGCCTATCCTTGATAAAGTGCGGTAATGGTAAGCCCATCTGTCCTACGTTCTCTGTGATTGACGTAGCATACATAAATATCCACAGCCATAAAACTGCGTCTCCTACCCACTCATATCCAATGGCGATTGACCACGGATATAATAGCCACACTAGCAGTATGATCGTGATATGAATGGCGAATCCTTTTTTTCCGATTGAGCTATCGGTTGTAGATGTTACTAATGACTTTGAAATCCCAGTTATTACATCGGCTAAAATTAAAACTGCCAGTGTAAAAAGCAGCGGATTTGTGTCTAAGTGTTCCATTGCATAGACCCAATTCATTAGGCCGACGTTTGGTAATGGTGCATACATATATATTTCATCTCCCTAATTTTTTGTAAAAAAATAAGCCTATAAGGCTGTGGTTTTAGTTATTTTTATATCTCCTATACCAAGTTTAAATAGCTTTAATTAAGAATACGCGATCAATACCAGAATCAGAAGCATTTAGCCTATATTCTCCGTCAATAATAGACCTTGATACAGTTATCGAATAATAACTATTTATGTCATATTTTTTTCCTGTATCTAAGCTTTTAAAATCATCACTATAAATCCGAGCGTCAATAATGTTGATGTTACTTTTATCTTGACGGACTTGAAAATGAATGCCATCGATATTTGACCAATTCTTTGTAGTGTTTAACAAGTGTATGTTTTTCAAACCTGTTTCAGCTCTCTCAGAAATATACAAAATTGTTCCCGGTTCTAATTTAGATGCTCCACCAAACTCTTGACCGCCATACATAATTTTACCCACGCTATTACCTCCAATTTTTAAATTCATTTAGATACCTCCTTAAGCATCCGGAATTACATATAAAATTTTTGGATCAACGGTACCGGCACTAACTAACTTATCGTAATCAGCTTGACTGATTGAAGTAATCATAGTTTGAACGGTATTCTGTAGTGCTGTAACGTCCGTCTTGTCGGCTTTCTTAGTAATCCCTTCGTTGATAGCTTGAACACCGTCTTTATTTTTAGTTACGGCATCCGCTAGCTCTCCGATAGTGTCCAGCGTATCAGGAGCAGCACCGATAATATCCTTGATACTTTGTTCGGCGTATGTTTTCGCTTGTCCAACACCTGTAGCAATCTTAGAATCGACATTCGCTGTCGTGGAATACGACTTCAAAGCATCTGTTAATTTGGCTTGAGTTGCGTACGAATTTAACTTTGTATTTAAGTCAGCTGTGGACGTGTAATTAGCGAATTTCTTAGTATTATTAACGACATCAGTTTGAAGTTTACCGACATTGGTAGTATTCGTGTTAACGCTAGTTTGCAATTTACCGATGTTGCTCTTGTTCGCTCCATTGTCAGTTTTAAGACTAGCGATATCTTTCTTGTTGACTGTGTTATCAGCCTTTAATTTATCAATGTCAGCCTTATTTGTAGCCATTTGTGTTAAATCGACATCATGTAAGGTGCTAGCGATTTCGTTAGCTCTGGCTTCCATGGAATCGACATTAGTACCAACGGTTTTAAGCTTATTATTTAAGCTTGTTACGTCGTTATTAATCAAGTCTTTGAAGTCGTCAAAATCGCCTTGCAAAGTCGTTAGAAGTGCTTTAAATCGATTTTCGAAATCTGTTTTTTGCTTGCCAAAATCAGTTTCAAAACCTGACTTTTGACTATTAAAATCACTAGTACGCTTATCTTGAGCGCTCGTGAACGCCGTGGAATTAGCTTTCTGTGAATTAGTGAAGTCAGTGGCTCGCTTGCTTTGAGCTGAATTAAAAGCGGTCTGATTATCCGCATTTTGCTTAGTACCGGCGGATGTAGCACTAGTTAAATCACTCTTTAAAGCATCCACGCTAGTTTGATTATCGGATATAAATTTCTTGAAAGTTGTATCAAAGCCACTTCGTTGGCTAGTTGCGCTTGTGCTGAATCCCTCTGATTGAGTTTTGAAGTCGCTTGCTCGTTTACTTTCGGCACTCTCAAACGTAGTTTGGTTGGCTGTGTTTTGAGACTTAGCAGTGTCCACGGCTGTATTAAACTCGGTAGTAATGTCTTTGAACGTTGCTTTATCATCAGAAATTAGCTTGTTAAATTCCGCATCGAAACCGTCACGCTGCGAAGTTGCTGCTGTCTGTGAACTACTTTGGAATGTACTCCACGCCGCTTTAGCAGCATCTAAGTCTTCCTTCGACTTATCCACGAAACTTTGCATCTTGCCAGTCAGCTCGGTAACTTTATCATCAATCGTTGCATTTCCAGTATCGGCAAAGTCTTTTAAGGCTAAAACATAAGATTCGGCTTCATCAATCAGCGTTTCAAAATCATCAATGTAGCTTCCTGCCTCTTTTATTGATCCGATCCCTTGTAGAACGACTAACTTCACGCTTGATGTGGAATCGTCTCCGACTTTGAAATACATGTTTCTGAATACGCCAACATTTGTATACATTTCATCTGGAAACTTAACCTTGAACGTATTTCCCGACTTATCAGTCACAGTTTGCTTAATTAGTCGTTGGTCGGGCGTTTTGGCAATGAGTTCAATGTCAACTTTAGATAAGTCCGTATATTTTTCGAATGACTTCCCAAGTGTTACTTGTAGCTCGTCGCCTGTGTCGCCTTGACGAATCTTCAAAGGTAACTCGTAAATTGGGGTTGTCTTGTCTGTATCTAAAACAATTGGTTGTAAACTCATTTAATCACCGCCCAGTATATTTTCGATTATTTTTCTATCAAAGTTATAAGGTCTGTGAAGTTGACCATCAAAATATGTATAGTAGTCATGAAGTTTCTCAAACAATGGATATTCTGAATCAATCAAATGGACATAAATATAACCATCATTAATTAACGATTCATCTGGCTTAAAATCATTAAACAGTTTGAAACTATATTCGGAATCGTCATCAGATTTTAAATAATCTGTGACGGCTCCCAAATTATTTGTTTTTATGTAAATCATTGCCATTCAACTTCACCTTCAATTCTTCATTTTCTTCTTTGAGATGTTTATTTTCGATAAAAAGAATAGAATTCTCAACCTGTGTATTAGCTAATTTACCAGCTAAGTCTTTAATTACTTCATTCGCATTTCCTTTATTCTCCATAATTATTTCAAGTCGCTTTCATTTAAAATTCTTAGTCCACCCATGTACAGTTTTCCAGAGCCATCACCGGTTAATTTAGCCCCATTAATCATTAGATATCCCGACTCTATGTTCATTGCTCTAATGCCATCAATTTGATGAACCGTCATATTATTTGTCGAAATGCCATAGCTTGTAATGGATGTTCTATTCGATCCAGAACCCATTGATATATCTGTATCACCACTAATGGTTACACCACTAATTTCTCCACCACGAATATGAACTCCAGTGATATTTTGACCCACAAAATTATCAGCATAGACGTTACCACGGTTATCAATAGCCACAGTTCCTTTTCCATCATAATAGATGCCTTTAGAGTTCCAACGCATTCCGTAGTTACCGCCGTTTTCACTAGCAACAATATCTGTCGGATTTTCTCTATCGGGAAGGAATCTTATGACATCGCGACCGCTTCCGTTGATATAACCCAGCATGTCATCCCTAGTATTGTTAACATTTTTCTTCAATTCGTCCATCAACCGCTGTTTATCTTTATCGCTGGCTTTTAAATCAGAAACATCTTTAGATACTTCAGTAACATTCTTATCAACTGTATCAATATGTTCATTTTGATTACTTTGATAATCAGATGTCGTTGTTGGCTTATCTCCAATAGATACAGTTTTGTATCTATGAAGTAAGCCATCCCACACCGTTTTGATAACTCTAGCGGTTGTATCAATATTCAAATTGGCGAAGAAAACAGTAACTTCATCACCCATTTTTAATTCATCAACAAAACCTAAATCATCTTTGATATCTGCAATTTCAAACGTCAAAGAAACTTTAGGGATGCCCACTTTATTATCAGAAATATATCGATTAGTTCTAGAACGTAATTGATCAACGGTTTCGATTTTATCTTGTGAAAAATCTTTAGTTAAAACTCTTAATTTCTCAAAGTTGCTATTAGTTTTGATAATCCGTTCAGGAAGATATATTAATTTTTCATCATTACCGGAACCCGTTTTAGAAAATGGCTTGATAGCGTTGTAAGTTTCTTCAATATTTTCTTCTTGATTGACCTGGACTAAATCTTTTCCATACTCAATAACTTTTCCGGTTTTAGTACCAATGTTTCGTTCATAATGCACCGTATAATTATCAAATAGGTATTCACCCTTGAACATCTGAAGCAGTGAACCATTAGCACCACCCAAAGCCTTTTTAGCGTTATCAATTTTAGTCATATCCCAACTAATGTTGGTTGTTCCAATGATTGAAGAAATCATTTTTAGTTTTGGTTCGGGCTGTTCCAATTGATTTTTGAGCAAATTAAAAGCAGCTACCGGAGTAACTGCTGAAGCATTAATGTTTTGTTTTAAGGTGTTATAACTCAAATCATTAAGAATATGACTAGCCGTTACTTCGATTTTGTTATCAATCGACTTCTTAACGCTATCAATTCTAAAGAGTTGTTTTAAATAACCTTCACCAACGTCAGCCATAATAATACGGTATTTAATCAACTCATTAGCAATATCGCCAGTTGCAAGGTAATCAAGTTTTAGTTCTGGTAACTCATTAAATTCGTTGGTAACTTCAATGCTTAAACAATCGGTTAAAACGCCAATTCCTTGCGTTGTGAAGTCTGATTCAGAACTTTCAAATAGCACTGGATATTCGAGGTAACTCATATTAACGCCCTCCAATTCAGTAAAATAGAAACTTCAGCTGATTCATTATCCCAGCTAATCGTATTCTTCCCATAATTTAAAACTGGATATTGATAATTGGGAAAAACAGCCACATCGTTTTTTAGTTTTGAATCATCATAAACACGGTGTTTTGTTGAATCAATATAAGTTAGCCCACCAAGTTCGATAATCTTATAAGTTACGCCGTTCAAAGTTAAATTAAATGGTCCTGTTCCTTTTACTTTGATTATTGGATAGCTAGAAAGTGGTTCAGGATTCAAAAGCATATCTCCGGATACAATTGGTTGATAATTCTGTGAATCCACTCTGAATTTTGTCGGTCCAATATCAAATTCAATTGTTAATGTGGCTGTTTCTGGACTTGAATAAGATAAAGTAGGTGTTTTGGATAACCGTGCAAGATAGTAATAATTCTCGTCTAAGTTATCAATCAACTTGGAATATCCGCTGTAATTCTCACTGACTTCTAGCCAATAAACTAAATCACGCTTTAATTCGGATAAATCCTTATAAAACGAGTGATTAAACCATCGAATATCGATGTAACATTCATATTTTAAAGTTCCATTATTATAACGGTTATTAGGATTAACAATATCCAAATTTCTTCCAGGAATGGAAGTATAACTGACATCTGTTCCACCTGGTTCAACTTCAAAATTATTCTGGATCAATAAATTAAAGTCTTTTGAAGTTCTGCCGTTAAAAGTAAAATATCTATCAATCAAATTATCACCTACCTATCTTTCCGTCATTTTTACGCCACGCATCACTTAAATTTCTATCAATATTAGGTGTTAATTCACCAGCCAAAACATTGTTATCCAAAACAACTTGGTAATTTTGATTTTTATTATTCAAGCCATTGAGCAATGACATGACTTCATTCAATTGGCTAACAATGGTTGAATCATTTTTAGCGTTAATATCATCAAATTTCACACTTGAAACCTTGCTGATTTGACCAGGATTAACACCAATGTCATTAATGGAACTGTTCACTTCATCATTAATGAATCCAGACATTGAATTAACATTTGATTTGACATCTTCAAAAGCTGCACTTAGTCCATTATTTAAACCGCCCATAATAGCTTGACCAGCGGGAATCAATAACTTTTTATCATAAGAAATTGGACCTTTATGAGATTTAATCCATGGGCCAATTTTTCCAACGAATGAAGTGATACTACCCCACATTGACTTCAAACCACTTAGAAAACTACTCATGATTGCATGACCGTTTGAATGTAAATCGGCTTTAGCACCAGCCTTAACGGCGTTAGCATTCTTTTTACCAGCATTTTGTGATTTACCTAAACCTTGAAGCAAACCATCAACAAACCAGCCAATTAATTTATTTCCGGAACTGATAATAGTCCCCATGGCTGTACCAACGGATGTAACAAAAGCATGAATAATTTTAGTGGCTGCTTGACTTAATTTAGCTTGATTATTGATGATTGAATCAGCAAATTTAGTGACCAAATCAAGAGCTGCAGCAACAACCCGCCCTAAATTATCACCGACCGATTCAACGAAAGTAGTCACGACACTAACTGCTGAAGCCACAATTTTTGGTAAAGATTGTGCAATTCCATTAAACAAATTAACAATAAATTCAACACCTTTAGCTAAAATTTGTGGTAACCCGTTAGCTAAACCACCAATAAACTTGGTAATAATTTGAACTGATACAGATATAATCTTTCCAATATTTGAATTTATTCCATTCAAAAGTGACATGATCATGTTCATACCGGTAGTTATCAATTGTGGCATCAAAGTGTTAATAGAGGTTAAAATTCCACTTCCTAAAGCCACAAATGCTTGAACAATTAAAGGCATATTAGTAATGACTGAAGTTAGAAAACTTGTCATCATGGTACTTAATCCCAAACCTAAATTGGTAAACATTGGAAGTAACTGACTTGATACGGTAGTTAATTGGACGAATGATTGATTTAATAGCGCAAAACTACCAACCATTAAACTAATTCCAGCAGTAGCAATACCAATACCAACACCAGCTGAAAGCAATGCTGCACCAAATGCTGCAATACCCAAAGCACCAGATTGTAAAGCGGGTGCTGCCAAAGCAAATACTGCAGTTAATCCACCAACAGTCAAACCAAACGCCGCCATTGCAGTTACACCTGCGTCACCGGTACTAGCCAATTGTGTGATTGCTAAAGCTAGTGCTGCTAAACCTGCAGTTGCTACACCAACACCAGTACCAATTTTTAAAATTGAAGTAGCGAACGAAGAAAATCCACTTGCCACTCCTTTAACTACACCAGCCAAACCACTGAAGATTCCAGTGATAGGTTTTAATGCTCCCGTGAATCCACTAAATATTCCAGCTAAAGGTTTAACCACGAAACTTAGTTTGCTGAAGATTCCACCAAGCATTTTTAAACCGGTTGGAACCGTAAAGGCGCCTAAAACAGCAAAAGCAGTTTTAACTGATGCGCCTATATCAAGCTTTGGCAACTTGATGTTCTTAAAAAATCCACCGATTAAAGTGGGAATACCTTTAAGAATATTCCCAATCATTGGAAGAAAATTATTAACAAAAAAGTTGTAAGTAGTTTCTCCAAGTGCTTCTAAAGATGGCTGAATGTCTTGACCTAATGCTAATTTACCAAGTAAGTTTTGTGCTGCTGCTTTCATTGAATCAAACGATCCACTAAAAGTAGAAGCAGCTTCTTTAGCAGTTGTACCAGTAATATCAAGATTTTCTTGAATAGCATGAACAGCTTTATAAACATCAGACAAATTATTGATGTCATATTTAACACCAGTTAGCTTTGTAGCATCTTTTAACAATCTTTGCATTTCTGTTTTGGTACCACCATAGCCTAGCTTTAAGTTATCTAACATGGTGTAATTTTGCTTGGCAAAACCTTGATAAGCGTTTTGGATATCTCCCATATTACTACCAAATTTGTTGGCATTATCAGACATATCAATCATTGCCATGTTGGCCACTTTAGCGGCTTTTCCAGTGTTGCCACCAAGTGACTGCAACAAGCTGGCACTAAAGCTAGTTACGTTTTCCATATAGTCATTAGCGGACATACCAGCAGTTTTATAAGCAACGTCAGCATATTTCTTAACCTTACCGGCTGATTTTTTGAATAGCGTTTCTACACCACCAAGTGATTGTTGTAGCTTGGCACCTTCACTAATAGATGCACCAATAGCTTTAGTTGCCGCTGCACCGATTGCCGCTGCACCAGCCATTAAAGTAGCCTTGATTCCTAAAGACATTTTAGAACCGGCGGATTCACCGGCTGCCGTTGCTTCGGGATCTAACTCATCACCAATAGCACCTGAAATACCTTTAGCGGAAGGCACAATTTGAACGTAAGCTTTTCCTAATTCTGTAGCCATATATTATCCTCCTTTCAAAAGTTTTTTTCTTTCTTTCTCGAACTCCTCGCCAGAATTAAACGCTGCGGTTTCTTTTGAGTCATTAAATATTGATGACCACAACGGTGGTTTATTTCTGCCTTTCTGACCATCCTTAGTCTTGAACCAAAGAAGTAGCGCTAAACGGTCTGAAATGGTCATCAAAATCGTTCTATCAAGTGAAACACGCTGATTATTTAGAATCATCTGTATTCTTGAATCGTCCTTTAAACCACAAGAAAAGACAGCTACCGTTGTCGCTGGTAGCTGTCTATAATCAAAGATTCCGTATGTTTCAGCAAGATCACACTTCAGCGCATCTTCGTCAGTCCTTATCATTTTGGCAAGGATTAAGAGTTTTTTAATTGTGATTGTGCTTCAAAAATTTCTTGAATTTCATTCGACATTTTTTCACTTGGAATCAAACCGTTTTTATCACGAAGATGGTCTTTTAATTTATTAGCTTGCTTTGTACCTAACAACAGATTAACAACTTTAATCAGTTCTAATGGATTGGTTTCGAGTCCACCAATTGCTTCTGCTAATTCATAGTTATCCAAACGTTCTTGTGAAATTTGATAACTAAACCCTGATTTTGTTTTTCCTTTAAGCACTATTATGCCTCCTCACCAGTCGTTGATTTTTGAATGTATTCATAGTGACTATTACCAGATTCATCAGGCGAAGCAGTCAACGTGGTTTCATATCCAACAGCATCCCCATCAGCGTATGTAATATCGCCCATTTCCGAAATAGTACCGTTAGGGATCACGATTCGTTTCGAAACTTTATTCTTTAATACCATATCAACTACCAAGATATGTGGCTCATATTCCTTAGAATTTGATTTGACTGAAATACCAGTTTCCAAATCGCCAGTAATATTATCTTTTCCATAAACTTCCTTCAAAACTTCAACATTTAAAGATTCAATCAATGTATATTGGAAAGTATCTTCTTTACTATTTTGGATAACTGCAACAGTATCACCACCCCAAGCATTAATTGAATCTGAGTCGGGTGTATTTGTATTTACAAATCCATCTTCAGAAATATAGCCTAATTCTTTAAATGCTACATCTAATTCTGATGTCGCATCAGTTGGAACCTTAGTCCCTAATGGTGCTGTATAGATTGCACCACCAATTTTTGGTTTAGCAGTTGAAACATTTTGTGTATCTGACATTTATTCTTCCTCCTAAAATGTAAAATCATAGACCGCTTGATAGCGATATTCTTTTGTTTCTGGATCAGTAAAGTTGTAATCAGTATTTAATTTGGCTTTACTTACATTCGCTTCGTAGATCAGTTCTTCCAAAGCATTTTTTAATTTCTCATTCAAAGTGGCAGCTTCAAACAAAGATTCTGCGTAACTTTGAAATGCCAAAGTTGCCGAATTAATATGATCATTTTTTGAGCTACCAGTTTTTTCAATCAAGATATATTGTTTCGGTGGCTTTTCTGGTCTTTCTAAAAAAGACGGTACATCTAAATGACTGTCTAAATAATTTTTAATTATGACCTCTATCATTTCTGCACCGCCTTTAACAATGTATTATTTTTGTAGTTATCCTTTTTAGCTTGATATGTATCAGCATAAACCATAGCATTAGCACGGCTTTTACCAATATAAGTATCTTGAGCGTAACCATCACCGGCACCGTTACGGATTTCAGTAGCTTTTTCTTCAAGAACATCAACCATTTCTGAAGATTTTAATAATTGACCAACTCCGGCGTGATTAAGCTTAAATTTGAATTTCTTACTCATAACGTTCCACCGTCACTTTCTTGTTCCAATTTAAAGGAATCATATCTTCAATTCCTTCGAGTGGAACTCCGACTGTTCGCCATCTTTGACCAAAGAACTGAACCACTTTATTAGTCCAATCATGATTGTCACCTTTAGGAATCCCTAAAGTATAAACAACCTTTTTACCCGTCAAATTTAGCTGATTAGTAACGTCGTCAGTTGATGCTGGACTAACTAAAACATTATCAATATCAATAGGACGTTCTTCATAAATGGGTTCTCCAAAGCCATCTACGCCAGTTTTGACCTTATCAAATAAAATAACCGTGATTCCATGAATTCGTGTCATAAGGTTCAATCACTCCCATTCTTTGACGTTTAAAACCTAATCTGGCTAATTCTGAATTTTTGATGAATAATCCGCCACCTGGAACTAAATATGAACCGCTCCAAGAATATCCAAGTGCTGCTTCACTAGTTTGTGTCATTGGTTCTTGGTCTGTGGATGTCATCAAAGTTCTAGCAACAACATCAACAGTCACGGATTTAACAACACTAGCATAAGCATCATCTTCAACCATTTTATCCAGGTCTTTATTATACTTTTTTGCTTCAACTCTTAGTGAATTAGAAACCACTTCTAAAAGGCTCTTAGCACGTTCTTCTTCGCCTGGCTTTAAAGCTCTCCACAATATTTCTAAGTCTTCTGTAGTCGCGAAATCAGCCATATTAGCCACCTTCAATCATGAGTTGATATAGTTCATCCTTGGAAGATTTAGAATCATATTTGATTCCAAACGCATCTAATTCTTGCATAATTTTGGCTTTAGTAATTTCATTTTTCTTTGCTGGCTCTTTTTTGGCAACCACCTTTTTTACTGGTTCCTTTTTGGTAACCACCTTTTTAGGCGGTATTTTTTTTGGGCTTGGTTTCTTATTAGTTGGCTTTTTTTCGTTTTCAACTAAGGTCCAATTTTCACCAGAAATTTTAGAACTCACATTGATAACAGCGCCAGTCTTTAAATTTCTATATTCCATAATTAAGCCTCCGCTGGTTTAACAATACGGGCGAAACTATTAGCATCCATAATCCCCCAACCAAGATATGTTTCAGAGCGAAGATAAACTTGGTTATATCCTTTCAAATCATTACCTGAATTGTCTGGATCACCATAACGAATTACTTCAAGTGGAATTTGTTTTGTATATCCCCATTTGAATGAGTTAGCAAAATCACCAAGAATAGCCAAATCATCAGTACCACCAGAAACAGTATTATTAATATCTGTTTGTAGTCCATTGATTGAACCAGGGTTGGCACCCCATGCCAATTCAGGGAATAGGCGTACATTATTATCATCTGCAGTTCTCATTTGTGCTAATTCTGCTGAAAATGCTGGGTCCATAGCCATACCAGAAATTGAACCTTCTGCACCTTGAATAAGTGATACACCTGTTTCAATGTTTGTATCTGGATTGCCTTTTGTAAAATCAACAGTTTGAGTAACCTTTTTATCAAAATTGTTATCGCCAATAACAGTTGATGCTTCTTTTGTACGTGGGTTAATACCATGGAAAACCATTAGATCCAAACCACGAGCAAGTTTCTTAGCATAGCCATCATTAAATGATTTCAAGATATCAATCTTTTCTTCATCAGCAGCATACATAAATTCATCAGACACACGCGCACCATATTCTACTTTAATTGGAACGATAGTCATTGGTGCAAGTGATACACCACCATGTGATTTCTTACCGTTTTCAGCAACGATATCAATATCTGAATCCATTGTGAAAGTAAATTCCTTTTGTCCATTGAATGGAATTGGTGCTTGTTTTGATAGTAATGCAAGTGAACTCTTACCTTCGACTTTTGTAATCAAGTCACTTACCAATTGTGGTTCAAATAAATTTCCTTTTGAAAGTGTCATTATATTATTCTCCTTCTAATCCTAAATTATTTAGCATATTTGAATATGCTTCGTTTTCTTTTGATACCGAATCTTTACCAGATTCCGTAGTTTTAAGCGGTGGTTCTGGTTCACCATGCTTCATATATCCTGATAAACGTTCAGCATCAGCCTTTAAACTTTCTTCATCATCACCAACTAACCTACTAGCAAGGTTGTAAGGAATATTATTCTCCATGGCAATTTTAGTTTTAAGATTATCCATCTCATAACCAGAAATCTTTGAATTTAATTCTTCAAGATTCTTATCGTAGTTTGCATACTTTTCCTTATTTTCGTTAATGGCTGATTGAAGTGAAGTATTTTCTTTCTTCAAATTGTCATAATCAGAAAGCTTTTTTTCATAGCTTTCTTTTTGACGATTCAATCTTTCTTGGATGATTTTATCCAATTGTTCTTGTGTTTCAATAGCTTTAAATTCTGACATAATTAAATATCCTTTCTCCCACTATTCCCGGTGGTTCGGTAATTTCGGCAATAAAAAAGACATCTTAAACGTCCTAATATCTCACCTGTTGTTTTTGCTTAGGCTTGTCATTAGCGCAAGCCCAATGTGCTAATAAAGCACTATCCATTAAACTAATATCCACATCATCAAATTGCGACTTATATCCAAATCCACCACTTGAACCAATATTTCTTTTGGCAGTGTTAGTTACCACTAACGTTAATGATGGTTGATCATTATGACAAATCGACTGTTGATAAATCCCTTGTTCCCACATACTGTTGGCGTTGATAACTTCTTTGACTGTTGGTAATATTGGCGGTTTTAATCTAAAGTCTTTCATCTCACTCGCCAAAATATTTTGACCACTAGCACCATCAATAACCACTTGTTTGATGTCAGCGCTTCGCAAGAATTTAACTATCCAACTATTCCCATTTCTGACTGATTGACAATCAATCGATTCAACGAAAACATGATTAGAAAGTGTTTTGACTGCCACACTCATGGCAACATTAGCACCATCATTACCATACTTGATACCAACGTACAATTGTCCTTGAAAAACGGGTAATGAGTGAACTTTCAATTCATTCCATTCATTCTCTGAAATTGCAGACTTTTGATTATATTTAATCCAAAGCCCTAAACGCTGGATATTAAAATCGACTTCATCACTACCGACTTCATCTTGGATGGAACGTTCAGTGAAGATTGTCCCAAGTGATGGATTAGTTTTATACCAAAGTTCACGGTCATGAATATCTGATTGATCTTCAACTGACCATTCAGCCCATCCAGCATTTTCTGTTTTACCTTCCAAAACACTATTTCTAAAATTAACAAAAACGGTTCCTGAAGAAAGTGGCGTTGGTGGTGTTCCACAGAAAATAGTTTGTGGGTTATCACTATCAGTAACGACATATTTCAATGCTGATTCTTGATCAGTCGTATATTCTTGAGCCTCATCAATAACCAACAAATCAAAACCTTCACCAAGTCCACCGGTAGAAGTTCTAGTTCTAAATTCCACACGTCCACCAGTTTCAGGGATATCAATCCGTTCACGTCCGACGGCTTTCAAAGACTTGTATTTAATGCCAGCCTTATCCAACAGTTTCAGAACTCTTTCCCAAGATGAATGACTAGTTGTGGTTCTATGAGCTGTATGAAGAATCTGTTCGCCGTTTAGAAGTCCTTGAATTTCACGAATCACAATTAATTCTGTTTTCCCGTTACGACGTGGGATAGAGTAACCAAATTTCGTATGAACCCAAAGACCGTCATCGTTAACCGCGAATAAATCCTTAGCAAGTTCTACTTGCCATTCTTGAGCTTTACGCCCTGATTTCTCATAATTTTCAATCGCATTTTTATATAAGGATTTAGTAAATGGAAGAATTACCGATTGAGTGGGAATCTGATTACCTAATTTAACTGAAGTATTCATCATCTTCCCCTTTCAATCTTGTTACCCGCCTTTTTACGACTTGCTTGGGTCAAAATTTTAAATCTCGTATACAAAACCCAATAACTTACTCATATCATATTGAGCTTTTGACTGATTACCAAATTCATTCCAATAATAGAATTCTAAGGTTCCATCATGGGTATTTATTTCTCTGACATTTTCAAATCTCTTTTCAACATCATAATCAAAATAAATTATTAAATTTCTTTTACTCATATGTATTTATCTCCAATCTTTTGACCATACATCTTGTTTTCTACCATCGCCTGGATGATAGTTAACAATGCAACGATCTCTTTCATGTCTTTGATAAATCTCATCAGGTGCTTCGCTATAAAGATATGAACCTGCCAAATTTCGACACCAGTCACAGCCTTTTCCAACAAGCGTTCTTGTGATTCGTGGTTTCAATCCTGCCTTAGATTGGAACTCAATATTTTTTTGAATTGAATCATCAACTATGGATTGCGTGAATGTCACAATTGGCTCATCCAATAACCACGCAACATCATCAAAAGTTTCAGCATGAACCAATTTTTCAATCAAGCCCTTAGCTTTTTCTTGATTAAATTCGGGAACTTGTGCTTTTAAGTGAAGATTAGCTTGTTCATTCAAAGATTTTTGCACGTCCGAAGAATAGCCGGTAACAATACCGAAGTTAGTTTTTAAAGATTTGTTAATTAATCGATTAGCGATATTAAAATAGAACTTCTCATCCGGTAACGATTCAGCATTAACATATTTCTTTAATGCTGCACTCATGTTTTTGCCAATTTCAATCGCTAATTCATTTACTTCTTTGTAGTCAGCTTTTCCACTTTTTTGAAGTTCAACCAATCGCTTTAATTCCTTTGAATTGGCATTCGTTTCAATGAAGTATTGATCAATAGCTGCTAAAAGTCCTGGGACGATGTCTTTATCCATTATCATCACCAGTTTCTATTGGTGCAGAATCAGAACCCTTAACACCCGTTATTTCACGAATTGTTTCCTTATCCATGAATCCAGGTATTGCTTGATTCAATTTAATAGCTCCATCTCCAATTAGTGAAAGCATATTGGCATCAGCTTCAAACAATGGTTCCCACTTTGGCACGGTTTTAACAAATTCTTTACGTTCATAAGAATAATCATCACGTAAACAAGCGGCTAAATAAGCGACATTGAGAAAACCACTTCCAAGTGATCGTTGTGCTTTACGTCCGGCAAGTCTTAAATTTTCATGACTGGCTTTAATGGCTTCAACTGACGATGGATTATCAGAAACAAATCCTAAATCGTCCATTGTCAAACCCATCTCACCAGCAAAACCAGCAGCTGCAGTTTTAAGCTGTTCTGTAAATGGTGTCATGGAAGATGTTGTAAATTGACCAACAACCGGTTTATCTCCGTCGGAGTCTTTAGTAAATTCCAACATACTTGAAACAGTGGCTTTCCATGAATCCATTGGTTCAGAATCCTGACTAGTTCCAAGAACATATTTCTGTGGAAAGCTGTAAAATTCAGCAGTAATATCTGCACGTTCCAAAGTTCGTTTTGCATATCTTTGATAATACATTCCCGCCCTAGTTATCCTAGAACGTCCAAATGGTCGAACCGCATCAGGTCTATGGATAATTGGAACCAATAATGGATGATTTGTTGGATTAGGAACTACCGATTCTACTCCATTAATTAAAAATCTAGTTTCAGTTGGTAAAAAATAGGCTTCGGAAATTGGATTTCCAAAGTCATCACGTTTCAAAACCGCATATCCTTCAGTTAGCAGATTGGTAATTGGATCAATGATTCCAGTCGCATTACTTGCTTCAATTACTTGTAGTCGAACCTGGTAATTAGCCTTTGATATATAAATGAATGAACACGAACCAATGAGCGCTGATAAAACTGCAGAATCAAAAAATACATCAGGATTATTAGCACGGAAGATTTCGTTAACCTCAAAATCATCATTATCAAAATCCCTAAACACTAATCTATCCGCCAAAGAATCAACACCTTTAGCACACCATCCAAGAACTGAACGATACTTAGATTTAATTTCAAGCGGAATGGTAACGCCTGGATCTAAATCTTGCCATTTCATCGCGTATTGTTTATATCTCATATTCACCCTAGAACGCCTATTTGATAGCTTATTTCTAAGGTAATCAATTCCTTTATATGCCATTCCATCAACTCCTTTCAAAATTCATGAAAAAATATGTACAGTGACGGCGTGAACCACGGCTAGAACGCCGTAGGGGTCCCTATGCCCCCCTCTAATCGTCATAAGGTTCAATACCTTTAAAGCCTCCTAAAATCCGTCAGGAGTGATAGGAGGTCCAATTAATAGACTGCGGCAAGTTGCGGTTACCAACCACTTTACTATCTTTTAAATTAATTTCTTTATTGTTAAATAACTTATCTGACTTCTGTCTGTTACATGACCAATGAGCGAGCTGCAGGTTGTCTATGTCGGATGGATGACCACCTTTGTTTATCGGTATGATGTGATCAATAACTGGACTCATTGGATCAGGATACTTCAATCGTTTATCAACGGGGCGTCCACAAATGCCACAAACATTCTGTGTCTTCAGGATTATCTTCTTGTTCTTATCGAATGCAACTCTATGTTGTCCGGTCTGGTCTGCTCTACGCTTTGCCATATGGGTAGGCTCCTTTCTATATGGGTGGGAGTTAATTATGTATGGGGGTATTAAAAAAGACCACCGGTCTAATTGATAGTGGGTGGTCCAAACAATGATGGGGGTGGGTCTATTTAAAAGCGGGTACCAGGGTTCGAACCACCAATAAATAAAAAGTCACCCCGTTAAGAGTGACTTAGTTAATATGTGGATATCCGGAATCGAACCGGATTGCTAAGTCTTAGAAACAAGTTGGTATTCAAAAAAGGAATGTCTACAATTATTATGTAATGATCCAAAGGGCGAATTTTTTTGCTTAACAGTAGCCATGCATCCACATAGCATGACCAGCTTTATCATCACCAGTCATTTATGAGGATTTTTATATCGAAATTTAACAATATTTTGTGTGTTTCCACACAACATAGATGCCAGGAGTCGAACCTAGACTGATAAGAGCAACGATATAATTAATAGTATCGTTATGTATTATTTGACCTCTATCAGTGTCACCGTGACCATCTATACTCAATATTAGGTTTCCGTAGCCTAATATTAAATGTCGTTTAAAAAGTTTGATTAAAGGGACATTATTTATTATTTGAATGGCTGGTATCTCTATCAATCATCCATGTTACTAATTTACTACTAAAAGTACCGTCGAAAAGCTCACGTTTGGCTCAATTTAAAGCATTAAGGTTCAAACATGCCTAGCTTTTCAGATAACTCAATTAAAAATCTAGTTCTCAAACGTTTAGCGGTTGCTATCGACACGTTAACTTTTTGATTAATCGACAATCCACTGATCGTATACGTCGGATGTTTCTTGAAATACAATTCTCTAATAATAGTCCTCGTGTCCTCGTCAGTTTCTAAGTAGCAATCAGTCACTGCTTTCTTCTGATTCTCTAGCATTCTTAAACGCATATCCTGCTCTAGCGTAATAACGTACGTTTCTTGTGGGCGTGATATTTTAGAATTTCTACCGCCCCCAACATTCTCGTCATCTTCGTGTGGTTGGCAAGCAAGCTCACGTTTTCTATCTAAAATATAGCCATCTACGCTAGGATAGTCCCTGAGAATACTTTCACACCTACTTCTTATATCTGGTCTTAATTTAATAATGCTCACTCTCCCCATTATTAACGTTTGAATTTCACTTAATCTATTTGGAAAGACCTATTATTTTGCTTCACTTATTAGTCTTCCTCCCAAACGACAGGTGTGATAGTTTTATCGAAAGCATCAACGGGAGCTAATATACTTGCACGTTTTATAACTTCATCCACCTGCCAATCATCAATATCAAACTGATCTAAGAGTTCTTCAACATCTTCTTCACTAATACCTATTGTCATCTCGTCGCGGATGTTACAACGACTATTTAGAATTGATTTCATTGGAATTGGTGCTAATTTTTTTGCTTTCATTTCTCCACCTCTTCCATAAATGGCACAAGTCTTGGATCAATAGCAACAACTTCGTCACGTGTAAACTTGGTTTTCCCGCCGTTAATTTCAAGACGGCTGCCTAATCCCAATACTCCATCTGGATTAATAGTTAGATAAGAGTTTTCATTGACTTTAATCAGTTGCACATAATACTTTTGCTCAGGAAATTTAGCATTACCACAGTAGAAATCTACAATGTCCTTAGCTAATTGATTATCCTCTTCAGAACATTCATTCATATACTTATTATTCAAAGAGGTACAGTCATCGTCGTCAATAGCGATTCCGCGAATTAAATCAATAGCATTATCAAAATTGTTGTCTTTAGCTTCCTCTAGTTCCTTACGTTCTCGCTTACTATATCCTTTTAAAATTCTCATATTTTTATCCTCCAATTTAATCGATTTCTACAAGTCGGTATCTAATTCTGTGGTTTCTCTTCTTATATTCATTAGTTCTAAAGCCTTTAAGACTGCTGACTGAAATTCCTGTCAATGCTGAAATTTCTTTCATCGTTCCACGCATTTGATAATCACCATTTTTATAAAACACATATCTACAAGTTTTTGGGTCAGACTTATTTTTCAACCACTTCGAATCATCGAGCACTCCTTTATAAATCAATCTATTAATCTTATAGGGCTTAGTGTTGAGAAATTCAGCGATGTCCTGTTTATAAAGTCCTTTATCAAGCATCTTTTGAGCAGCGTCTACATCAAAATCAACTTCGATATTTTCGAATGGATCAACACCGTGATTTAGAAATTTTCTAGCTTTAACTAGTCGTTTATCATTGATAGGCGTTTGTTTGATACTTCCAAACTCAGCTTCACACTCCGCAACTAGCGGTACTATACTTGTCATTATTCAGTCACCTCTTCTCTCTCGAATTGGTCGGGGTCCATTTCATCTTCCCGCAGAATTGATTGAATTATTCTGTTCTTAGTCTGATCACTAAGCTCTCTGTCGGCATTTCGAAACTCTTTTGGCATGGCATAAAAATGTTTTTGGATATACATGATAGCTCGAACAATATTGTGGCATTCATCACTAAATTTTGACCTTATGTATGACTTATAGATTCTTTCATAATTCATTGTTTGTCTCCTTGCCCGCTTTCCACTTTGTGTCGTCTAAAATCCCCATCTTAATATCACGTATTAACTTTCCCGGGCTAATTTCAAACATCTCACAAATTTTTTTCTTCTGCATTTGTGTATCCAGCAATTCTTGAATTCTTAGAATATCAGTTTCTGACAAATTTTTCTTTTGTTTATCGGGATGATTTATGTACCACTCATGTATTTTTTTCAATCTGATATCATTTTCAGGCCAAAGTGTATAGTCTGTTCCATAATCAGCTTCAATCGCTTGAACCATCTTCAATATTGAATCAGTCATTTTCTTGTTCCTCCACACTCATTATGATTTGAATCCATATCCAACCAACTCCTCATCAATTATTTTTAAAGCATCTTCTGGGCTTCGTGCTATACCGTGAATGATATGATCAGACATCAATTGATTATGAAACTGTATTTGGTCTGGTCTAGGTCTACCGGTCGGTGTTTTAATTTCAAGATAAAACATTTTACCGTTTGAAATTTTATACCCGTGTAAATCTGGATAGCCAGATGGTAATCCAGTTTGAAAATATCGACCGTTTGGTAATCGAATACTACCAACGTTGGCTCTAAACACCTTGCAATGGTCTAAACTCACAGCAACACGGATATCATTTTGAATTTCTTGCTCTGATTTATTCATAAGTTGGGTTACACTAAGAAATCGCATTGCATCAGTACTTACAGCGAAAGGTTACACTAAGTTACACTAAAGGTTACACATGCTTATCCTTACTCGCTCAATGGATTGACCCTTAAAAGTTACGGTTACACTAAATTTTCTTTTCCCTTGTAGTGTGTACTTATATATAAATATATAAGTTATTAAGTATAATTAGTGTAGTTAGTGTAACCTCTCTTAGTTTACACTTAGAGTACCAATGCTTTCAGCGGTTACACTAAGGCACTTTTTAGTGTAACTTAGTGTAACCTAGTGTAACTTTTCATACCCTCTTTTCGTTTTACCATTATTTTTTTTTACGACAGCGGACCAATTCGACTTGTTATCCATCACGTACTTAATCTTTTTCGATAGTCTACGATTTTTAACAAGATTGTCTTCGCCAAGATATTTACCTATCTGTTTACTGCTAACAAAACTATCTGGATAGCTTTGAAGAAATTCTTCAATCTGTGCTTCTACTTCATCTACATACATGAAGTTTTCACGATGCTTAGACAGAATAGATTCTTGTGTCTTAGTTAATCCAAACGTAAATCCATGCTGATAATATGAAACAAATTCGCCCCATAACTGATTAATAAGTTCATCATCCAAATCATCGAACGGGGTCTTTTTTTGTTTGCTTGCATTTACTTTGACGGGAAGGAATCTACGTTCACCCGTTCGGTCCTTTAGATAAGTCATTTCGTTAGTAGTTCTTGCTAAAACGAAGTTCTTGTCGTATCGAATTGATTCATGTCCATACGGTGGACGGAACTCTAACTCTTGTGCTGATACAAATTTCTTCAATGATTCGAAACTACTATTGTTTGTTGCGGTCATTTCGTCATCGTTAGCAATCAAAGACCGTAACATGACACTGAAATTATCTTTATCCTTGAAATCAGTGAACTGGTCTGTATACCATTCGCGAGCCATTTTTTTAAGGAATGTAGTTTTACCAGCTCCTTGTCCTCCTACTAGATCAAGAACAAAGTCAAACTTAGTTTCAGGTTCATAGGCTTTTGAGACAGCTCCGGTAAAGAAAATCTTTGTGATCAATGTTGTAATATCTGATTTTTCAACCCCAAGAAAATCGGGTAGTAAATCGGCTACACGTTTTTTTCCGTCCCACTCCGTGTATACAAAGTCGAAATAATCGACTACCGGATTATATCTTCTCTTTCTGGCGTCATTGACTATTGCCATTTGCAATAAACTACGATTAAAAAATATCCCATAATTGTCTTCAATGTATCGAAGTATTGAAGGGTCGTAATCATCCAACATTTGTCCCTTATCAATGTGAAGTGATGGAACATCTTTGACTACTCCAATTTCATGCGTGAAGTCGTTGAATGCAAACACCGCTCTTAATGTTTTATCGTGTTCTAAAATCAAACCGACATTTTTTATACTGTTTGCTTTCACATCACCCTTTGCATTCAATGCGAAATTTATCGGCATTTTAACAACTTTATTCTCTTTTTGCATTTTGGATAATTTATCCATGCTTTGTTTCAACTCTGGATCCAATTTTAGTAGCCATCTCCCTTCTCTTTAATTCTTTGTTGACCATCGATTTAAAAGTTCTTTCAAACTCTTTTGGTGGTAATGACTTAGGTGTATTGTTATTAGCCAATTTACCTAATTCATAAGCTGTTTCTACTTCTACGTTTCGAAACAGTAACCCGCCGATGAAACTGGCTAGAGCGTTGTTTCTTCCACCCGTTTCGCCCAATCCATTAACGATCTCTTCAAACAATTCTGATGTGGCAGTTTTCTCTGTCGAATATGTTTGTTTGCCGACATAATGCGATGTACCTGTGGCACGTTGATTTATTAGTTCAATTAATTCTCGGCTTGGAGTTACGATTGGATTTTGATTCAACCATTCGTATTTCTCGCCCCTATGTTCACTTGGAGCAATAACAATGTAATTGTTAACATGTGCCTTAACGTCAACACCTGGTAACCATCCGATGTTTTGCGACACATCAATATCCTTACGTTTGAAATAAATCATCTGCCTACCACCGCTGGCTGTTTTCTGTTCGAGAGTTGGTATCAATAAATCCTTGTGTTCAAACTCATCAATTGATTTAAATCCATCTTTTCCATGAGCATCGGCTGTATCAATGTCGATAACAAAAAAATCAGTAGTTCTTATTGCTATTTGAGCAAACGGATACTTTTTCCATAATGAACGGATTTCCGTTTCATTCAGGGCAGGCTGATCAGCGAATTTAATCAATGGTTTCTTATTAAACATAGGGAGTACGCTTAAGCCTTTGTGCGCATATGCCACTGCATAATTAACTAAATTTTTCATGTTTCCTCCCCGCTTGGGCATTCCACCCATTCGGCATGTTCAAGTGATACTGCACTTGTTAATTTCTAAAATGGACGTTCGCCATTTTCATCAAGTGGAGCCTGCGGTGTATCTTCCTTTGGCGTGTTGCCAAATGGTAATTCTTCTTCTGTTACATCTGGTGTTGTTTGTTCGTAAGGGTCTTCGACAACCTCTTCAAATTCATAAGTCTTGTATGGATATGCAGGATTGTTCCTGTTTTCTTTAAGTTTTAGATCCATATTGAATTGTTTACCTTCACCTTTTTGGAACTCGTCAGCCATTTCTTGAATGTCATCCCATGCTTCGTCCGATAGTGCTACGCCTAACACTGCTGCCAAACTTGCAATTGTTTTAATATTTCTATCAATAATGAAATCTGGTAAAGGTTCACCATTTCTCTTTGTTTCATCTAAGCTGACATTGATGAATTCGTTTTGTCCGCTGTGTTCCCCTTCGATTACTTGTGCTCTAACTGATAATTGACCAAATTTAGAAGGTGAAATTGCTTCTGTCAGCATGTGATATTTGCCTGCTGGTAGTCCTTCATATCCATTGATTTTGTCTTTCTTAGGATCAAATCCTTGTGCTTCCAATGCGTTCTTTCTATCTCTTAAACTCATATTTATTTACCATCCTTATTATTTGTTTGTGTTTGTGCGGGCACGTCTTTGACTAATGCTCCTGGTATTGCCATTAAAATTCTTAAAATCTGTGGATCATCAATTTCAGATTGTTTATACTTTCGTCTGATATCAGTAACTGTTTGGATATAGTTCTTTCCTAAATGTTGAGTTCTGATAACTAAATCACAGTTACCATTTACAACGTTGTAATATTTTTGTTTTAACGCAGGAACTGGTACTGGCTGTTCGTTATTATCAGAACGTGTATCTTCACGACTAATATAAACTACATTCATAGGTAGTGCTTTAAGGTTCATAACCAATTCTTGGAGCATAGAATTAAACATTGAGTATCCTTTTCCATAAGGAATGTCGGACAATGACTTAACATGAGCTTCCATACATATTGCCTGTTCAATCAATACTGTTACGTCTTCAATGACATCGATCACTACAGTCTTGAATGTATTCTGTTCAGTGCGTAAGGCGAGAATATACTTATCCAAAATATCAATTACAGACGTAGTAATTTTTCCTTGAGAATTAACCTTATTAAGTAATGCAATAGTTGGACGTGTTCCAGAGTTCTTCTCGTTGCCGTCAGTACTGAATACAATTGAATCTGGAAAATATGAAGCTAAATAACTTTTTCCACTCATAGTGGCACCCCAGATAAAGAAGTTTCTCGGGGTGTTGTGCGGTTGATGCGGTTCGTTTTTTGGTAGTATAGTCATTTAATAAATCCTCTTTTCTTTCCGTAGTAATAAATCCATCCTTTTTTGTAATTTTTGAATTCAGCAAATGCTTTTATCTCTGCCATATTCTTCAATTGGTTTGGCGTCTTATCTGCTACTTTGGCAGCTAGACCACCGTTCATAATCATGTGTGCTTTTCGAAGTCGTTCTTCTTTGACCTTTTCAAGCTTGGCGTCCTCAACTACTTCTAATTCTTTTTCTTCTACTAAGTTAGCTCCACAGAACGGGCATTTATCACCCTTACGATAGAATGTTGCAAAGCACATAGGACAAGTTGTTACCGGTTTGATTTCATCTCTGGAGTGATCAGACTTTTCTTTTTTATTTCCTTCTAATTTCCAATGATGTGGTTCAGTCGGTAGTCCAAACCTATTAACATTTCCAACGTGGTCAATAATGATTGCTGTCTTACCTTTGCGTGGGTT
This sequence comes from Companilactobacillus suantsaicola, assembly GCF_004745525.1. GTDB lineage: Bacteria > Bacillota > Bacilli > Lactobacillales > Lactobacillaceae > Companilactobacillus > Companilactobacillus suantsaicola. The sequence continues at coordinate 87,712 of NZ_RKLY01000006.1, forward strand.
CATACAACGCATAGCGAACTGTAAATAGAGTGATAGTGACTGCGTAGGACGTAGCATAATTACTACATCTACATTCGGTAGATCTAAGCCTTCCGTAAAAAGTTCAGCATTGGTAACTACTTGAATCTTTCCATTTCGGTAATCATTAATTATTGAATCCCGTTCATCTTTGGGAGTGTTTCCACTAACGGCTTTTGCTACTACTCCATTACTATTCAATTCACTTGCCAGACGTTCAGCACTTGCAACATTGTACGTATAAGCAATAGCCTGTTTATTGCCACCTAACTTCTTGAAAGTTTTAACGGCATTGCCATAAACTTTAGGCTTGAATGCTTCCTCAATAGATTTTTCATCAAACTCACCATTACGTTTTACTTTTAATTGGCTAGTATCTAATTGAACCGGGGCATAGTAATCGACTGGTGCTAGGAATCCATCCTTAATCAATTGTTTTATTGAGTTCCCTAGTATCAAATCATCAGCGACACTTTCAAATCCTTCGCCATTTAATCTGTATGGTGTGGCTGTGAACAATAGTTTTAAGGCTTGTGGGAATTTATCAAGGATTCGTCTATAACTCTTAGCGGTGGCATGATGGCCTTCATCAACAAATATGATTTTGGGAGTTTGTAATTTATCCACTCTTCTAGTTAATGTCTGAACCATTCCGATAGTTGCGAGATTCATGTTTACACCCTGGGACGTAAAAGTATTAATTACCTGATCTACGATTTCCTTACGATGGACCATGAACAATATCCGGTTGCCCTTGTCTGTTGCACGGCGGGCGATTTCGGCCATTAAAACTGTTTTTCCAGTTCTAGGGAGGGGATTGTACAATTATTGAACGATGTCCATGATCAAATGAATTATAGATTTTTTGTAGTTCATCTAATTGGTAATCTCTTAATTGAAACATTATTTAAAAATCACCGTCTGCTTGACTGATTCGATTACTCCAGGAATTTTCTTACCAGCTTTTACATCATTTTTGACTTCGGCTTTGCTTAAAATGTATTTAGGCTTATAATACGAAGCTGGAATCTTATCTTCTTGATACTCGTAGTGTTTTCTTTCAGTCGTAAAGATAGTTGTATCGTCTGTTTTAATATTTCTGATACCAGCAGCATTCATACCATTCAATACGCTGTCTTTTAAAACATCTCTCTTACTTTGAATAGTCTTGATTCGAGATTTTAAAACATCAGTTTTCTTATTGATTCCATCAATTTTGGCTTGAATAGCCTTTTGTTGGATATCTAGTTCGTCATCAACCTTCTTAATATTGACGGCTTTTTCTTTAATCGGTTCCCTTAAAGAATCTAAGGTGTCATTAAAAACAGTTGGATCAATATCCTCAGCGTGTTCAACTAGTGATAATGCTTTACCAGTTAAATCCCACATAGTTTCACTCATCTTTATTCCCCTCTCGTGGTATAATTAAATTGAATTTATTTAATGTATGCGCCTTTACTAATTGCCGTTAGACAGGCGTTTTTTTGTTGCTCTAATTTTCTAGCAGCTTCATGATATTTCTCACGATTACGATCAGACATAATCCATCGAAATAAAAGTTGTCTGTTGCGGTAGTGGATTGAAGCCATAATCACCCTGTTGACGTGTTCACTGATTGTTACCATGCTCTCACCTCCATTCTATGAGTAGTAGTGTTCAAACGCTTCTCTAACTACTGTTTCAGCTCTAGCCTTATCAATCATCAAGTCATCCCTATGATGTTTTAAACGCTCGATATTATAGTGAAGTGACTCGTTATTAATTCCTTGTACACTTTCCACGTAGTGATCAGCTTCATATGATTCAATTTGTTCAGTTGTTCGTCCAATCTCTTCGCCAATTCGAACGAACTCATCTAAGGCATTCTCAATCGCTGTCACGTCTTTATTTATTGCCATTAGCTGCCTCCTCAAATAATTTAACAATTGATTGTTCAATCAAATCACATTTTCTCTCGTTTCCGTCTGATTCTTCTTGAAGTCTGAGAATGCTATTGAAATAAGCTTCTCTGTCATCATCAGTTTCAGCATTAGCATGAAGCTGTCGCTGTTCACTCATCAAACAGCCATCATATTCAATCGTTCTGCTGATACGTTTGTGTTCATCAAGTAACTTACTTAATTCTTCCATTGTGATATCCTCCTAAACTTCTTCTTTTATGAACTTGTCGATTGAAAATGTTTTGTTAAGAATGATTAACTGATTTTCTGAGAATTGTTGAGCCTTTTCCTTGTTAACAATTTCAAATTTTCCATCTTTAGTCTTTAGATATTGATTGTCAGAAAACTTTAATCGAAATTTTGGCTCTTCAAACTCAATTTGGCTTGAATAAAAAATATTAACTATGAGCTTGTCCATTTCTCGTCTTGACTTACCGTTGTTTCGCATACTTTCGTAATACATTTTGTTAAGCGGTGAATTGCGATCATACCTGTCAGCTATGAATTTAAAAATGTAAGACAGCTCAGTGTTACGATTTTTATACTCAATGACTTTCTTTCCCAAAGCTTCAAACTCACGTGGAATTAATAAAACACGATTGCTAGCCGGTTTATTCTGAGCTTTCAAAGTAGTTGATTTCCTCTGATTTCTTGACATATATTTGTCAATCACACTTTGAACTTCACTTGGTTTAGTCATTTTTAATAATTCAGATTTGCTGATATTTGACAGAATCACTTTTGCACTTTGAGGCTCCATGCTTCTGTAGACTTTATAAGCTGAATTTCTAACTCGTAAGCTTTCCTCAAAGGTTTGACACTTCATTTTTCTCTGGCCTTTTATTACTTTTGGAAATGCTGCTACAAAGCCATTGCTCATTTTGTCCAAGTAAACTCCTGGCACGCCAGTTTCTGAATCAATTGTTTCGAAAATACTTTTCATTTTTGGCCCTCTCATTTCGTTTATCCTCCGTTAATTTATCGTCAATCATTACGTCATAGGCTTCACAATCGCCTACTTCGTTTACTTCTTGTGATTCTTGTGGCTCATCTTGTAGCCAGTCATCAAATCCATTCATTCAAAACCTCCTATGAATAGAAATCTGTATATTTTTTTAGCCACTTTTTTAATCCACCAGCCTTAGTAAGCTGGTAAGTCACGAACCAGACTAAGATTGGTAACCATATAATCATTGGTACTGGAATACTTCTCATAAAATTTATACTCCCACGCTAGTTTTTTTAATTTAAGTTTTTGATGTATTCGTCAATTTCGTTCGGATCATAAAGTTTTATTGTGCCTACCAGATGAAATGGTAATCCTGGCAAGACTTCTCTAATTGTGCTATCAGCCATATTTAAATAGCCTGGTAAGTCTTTAGTTCTTAGCCATTTACGTGATACAACTTGAACGACGATTTTCTTTAGCTCGCTAAATTGTTCATCGTTTAGCCCTGGCTGTCTTGTTTGTGTGGATTCCATTAGTATTCGTTCTCCCAAACTTTATTTTTAATAGCGAAATCTTTAACTACAGACATATAGATTTCTTTAAGTCGCTTGTCACCATCAATTACATCCAGCCTATTAGTCTTATCTACTTTGCTTCTTGACATCCCATTTGCCAGTCGATTTTTCTTCAAATTTGTAAGTCGAATCTTCAAATTAGCTCCGGCACGTCTATCAGTTTCAGCGTAAGCATCACTAGCAACTTCTTTGTAAGCTCCGTAACCACCTTGAGCTAAAGCAATCTTTCTAATAATTGATTGAGATGTCTTACGCCAATCGGTTGTATTTAATGAAACGATTTCAGCGATATTATCAACTTTATGATTAAGTTTCTTATTTTCTAACTCTTGATTGGCCACTGATTTAAAGATTTGATTGAACATTTTAAGTTCTGGGCTTAATTCCTCTGTGTCAATTTGGTGTTGCTTATGCTCTTCTTCCAACTGATTGAAAGCTTCAATATATTTAAGTTTGAATGTATCTGCCTTAGCTCCTGTAAATCCCATAGCGATAAATGTAAAACCATCTCTGTTCATGTAATACATTTTTTGATTTCTTCCACGAGTATCTTGATAAGTTCCTTCGCAAAACATCTTTTTGTAATCGGCCGAATTTTCGGCTGATTGAATTTTGTTATCAATCGCTTCTAAAACATGCTTGTGACTCTTTTCGAAATTCTCTGCCACTTGTAAACTACTAGTTACTGCTTGCTGATCTTTCATAATTACTAAGTTGTTCATTATTTATTTTTTCCCTTCCTAAAACTTTTGATTCGCAACTATATTTTTCAATCAATGAATCCGTTCTTTATTGGGAACGTCATTTGTAAAAAAAATCCCGAGCTCATCCCTTGAGAATCCAAGGATGGTGGCCATTTTAGCTAATTCATCAGCACCAATCGATACGAAACCATTTTCACGTTTTGCATAGGGTGTTCTTGTGCTCCAGCCCATGTAACTCGCCATTTGATCTTGTGTGATTCCTTTTGCAATTCGTTCTGCTTTTAATCTTCTCAAATTGATTGTCATTGTCAATCACCTCCGTTCTCTTTCGAGTACGATACTTACTATAAAGGTTATGTTCTCGTTTGTCAACACCTTTTACTAAATTAAATACATAAAGATGTTTTATTCCTATATATTGGATTCTTTTGGGAACGATGATATAATAGAAACATATTAAGGAAACATAGTATTTAAATAGTTTTAGGAGAAAATTATGAGAACTAACAATGAAATTATGAATATATTAGATGATTTAAAATCAAAACAAAATTTATCTATAAGTGAAATAGCACGCAGAACCGGTATGGCTAAATCAGCTGTTTCCAGATATTTTAATAGAACAAGAGAATTCCCTTTGAATCGCGTAAATGATTTTGCCAAAGCATTTCATATAGAACCTGATTATTTATTGAATATCGATAACTCTCAATCTCCTAAGCATAAAACTGTAATGATTCCTATACTAGGCGAAATTGCATGTGGAGATCCAATAACTGCAGAAGAAAATATAGAAGGATATTTGGAGGAGCCTGAGGACTCGCTCCCAAGTGGTACCGTATTTTACTTAGTAGCTAAGGGACATTCCATGGAGCCTACCATCCCTAATGGCTCCAATGTCTTAATTAGAGAGCAACCAGAAGTTGAGGACGATGAAATAGCTGCAGTCCTAGTTAATAGTGACACTGAGGCAACTTTGAAAAGAGTAAAACACCAAGGCAATATGATTATGCTAATGCCTGATAATAAAGATTACAGTCCAATTATTATTACTTCAGATAATCCCGTAAGAATTTTAGGCAAGGCCATTCGCTATACTACTAACCTCTGATATACTGAACTCATTAAATATATATTTATGGAGGAAATTATGAAAAATAAAGGTTTAGCATTAACGGGGTTAACTATTCTTTTAGCTTCAACATTGGTAGCTTGTTCCGGTGGCAACGAATCGTCTTCAAAATCTGATACAGCTGATAAAACCGTGAAGGTTAAAAAGAAAGCATCAACTTATTTCAAGGATAATAAGTTAGTAACCAAGGATTACGATATTGATATTACTCAAACAAAAGTAATCCAAGTTGGCGAAACTGGAAACGAATATGGTGAAAAACCTGTATTGGCATTTTGGTTCAAAGTTCATAATAAGAAAGCTAAAGACTTAGATCCAAACGGGGCTTGGATAAGTATTTTCAAAGCAATTCAGGATAATAATAAAGATTCAGTCAATGAATTGGATGTTGGTTCACTTCCTGATGATAGATTTTTAGATTCACAATCTGAAGAAATTAAAGTTGGTGGAACCGTTGAAATGGCTGTTTCATATGAATTAGATGATACAACCACACCGGTTAAATTAACTGCTGAAAATATTGTTACTGGTAAAAGTCTTGGATCAATGACATACAAGTTAAATTAAAGACAAAATAAAAAAGCCATATCCCTCACCGACCAAAGTAGATGGGATATGACTTAAACGAAATCTATACTAAATGGGCTAAAACATTCAGGAAATAAAGTAACAATCAAATTTAATGACTTGACCTGGAAGGGTCAAATCCAGTAATTTCAACAAAAATAAATCTAAGTCTCAAGTAGGCTTATTTATTTTTCAAAAATTTAAGGAGGTGATGCCTGTTTAAACTCTAAAATTTATGCTCCCACGCTAAATTAAGGAGTAAAAAAACTATGGCAACAATTACAAAATATGAATTAAAAAATGGCAAAACGATGTGGAGATGTGTCTACCCTAGTAGCATTGACCCATTAACTAAGAAAGTAAAACGTACTACTAAGCGTGGTTTCAGGACTAAAGCCGAATGTCAAAAATTTCTTAACGCTAAATTATCAGAGATTGATAATCACGGATATTCAACTGATAACGATTTAACTTATAAGGATGTTTATGGCTACTTTCTTGATTCGTACAAGAACACGGTTAAGGAAAGCACGTTAAATCGTGTTAAGGGACTTTTTAAGCACCATATCATCCCCTCTCTTGGAAAGTATGAGATTAAAAAAATAACCGCTCCTATGTGTCAGGAAGCGGTTAATAAGTGGTCTTTAAAGTTCTCATCGTTTAAGATGATTAAATACTACGCAAGCATGGTTTTTAAAGAGGCTATTCGATTAAGAATCATCTTTGAGAATCCAATGGATCTAATCATCATGCCAAGAAAAAAGCCCAAGGTTGATGACAAGCCCTTAAACTTTTGGACAAAAGAAGAAACAACTAAATTCTTTGACCAACTTTATAAGACATATTCTGATCATAACCAGAAAGCCATTGCAGCATTTCGAGTGCTATTCTTCACAGGCATGCGTAAAGGAGAATTACTAGCCTTGCAAGTTTCTGATATCGATTTTAAGAATAAGACTTTATCAATCAATAAGTCCGTTAGTCGTGGCATTGACAATGTACCAATTATTGCAACACCAAAAACTAAGACTTCAATTAGAACCATTGGACTTGATGAGCAAACTTTGAAGATTCTTAAATCTTGGATTTCATTTCTAAGAAAAGACATGCTTGCACGTGGATATAATATTGATACTGAACCTAACCAGCTATTATTTCCCAACACAGAAAATAAATTACTTAGTTTAACTAAAATCAACAAATGGCTACAGTCCATTATCGATGAATACAATAAAACTCATAAAGATGAGTTGAAACGTATTAACGTCCACGGAATCAGACATACAGCATGCTCGCTCATGCTTGAATCTGGATCAAGTATCAAGGCTGTTCAACTTCAACTTGGACATTCTGATACATCTCAGATAATGAAAGTCTATTGGCACATCTCTACTAAAACACAATTAGATACGGTTAACAACCTAGCTAAATTCGTTAATTTTTAAAGTGTGTCACGAGTGTGTCACGGATATATTTTAGTAGGCTGTAGCCCTTGTACCTATTGCTATTAAGGCATTTTGACCATTGAGGGTATAGTCCTCGTAGTTCGCTTAAATAGAAATTCGCTTAAAGTCGGTCAGTGATGATCGGCTTTTTTTTCGATTAAAATACAATGCGTTATTAAGAACAAAACCAACGCTTTTAAATAAACGAAAAGTAATAAATTGTCTTTCAGTCCGAATCAATAAAATCGATTTTGTTGTGGAAGACAGCATACTTGATTTTTTCATTGAAACTATAAATTCACAACAAATAAAAAACTCACAGCGACAAACTGTGAGCTATTTATTAACTAATATTTAAAAATAATTTGTTATTTAAACAGTTTTTAATTTATTGACTGCTTCTTCAATTGTTTTACCGTTTGCAAAAAGCTTAGTACTTGTATCTACAACGGTAAACAATTGAGATTTTGTATTTAGACTAACTTGATATTTCATTTGTCTACCTCCCAATTTTTCTTATTAACTCAACGGATGTAACTAATTATATAATTAATTCGATAAAAAGCAAGCCCTTACATTTTTAAATTTTCTTCTAAAAATAACAGGCTGATGGTAGAAATTTTTAACGATTGTGATTATAATTGAATTACCAAATAAGGAGAAGATGCAAAATGAAGAATATGTCCAAAAAAGAATATCCGTCGTGGAACCCTCGTAAACGGGGGCATAACACAGTAGAGTTTAGTATACCTGACAGGTGGTACGAATGGTCGGCCATTCTTGATATTATCTTTTTTGCGATTTTTTTACTTATAATAAATCGATAAACGACATTTAAATAGCAAATACCCATCAGCTCAAATTGAGTTGATGGGTATTTTTGTATGCATTAATTTTAATAGTCTGAATTCAAATATTGATTTTAAACATCATATTGGGTTTCATGAATACCAGCATTCATTAAGTCATACGGTGTCTTCATTGTAGATGAATCCCAAGAAGCGATTCCGACCACCATAGAAATTGCCATGTTTGAAAGTGAATCACTGGATTTAACTTTCTTTTCAAAACCATCCTTGATTCGACTAGTAGCGATTCCCGCCCCTTTAGCATCCGTGTACAAAAGGATAGCCCAAGTTGGATCATCATTATTTAACAAATAAGTAATATCATTTGTCCGCGTCTTCTCTTTGATAGCATCCGTTGTTAACTTCAACAACAGTTTCATCTGATTAGGACTCATCATTCGTTTCAAATCATTGAAATAACGAATTTTGATAATAGCTGTTGTTACAGGAATATCGAATCTACGATTGGTTTCGGCAAACACCGCTATATCTTCAATATAAGCCACTGTCGTCCGCAAATTAGTTTGCTCATCAAATGCTCCACGTTCAATTAAAGCCGTTCTCAGCTCACCGTTTGACTTCTGAAGCTCAATTTGATTTTTGGTCATTTCATAAAGTGCCAGGCAAAGTAAAATTGGCATTACCATCCAAAAACTAAGCTGCCAAGGAATTCTTTTCACCTGAACAACATACTGATAAGTCATAATTATAGCTTGTAAACCAATAAAAATAATATTGGCAATCAAACTTGGTAAAACGCCAAAGAAATATGTAACCATCAATAACAAAATTGTACAAAACAAGTAAATTAGATTTAGCAAAATATTACCCGAGAGGGACATTAAAACTGCCGCAATACTAAAAAGTGAGATAAAAACCAACAATCCTACATCTTGTAAGAGAGACTTTTTTTCGTCATTATTGTTTTTCATCTTTTTTGCCCCCATTCAGACGCGCTTGTTTTCGTACTGTTAAAATAACAGCTAAAACAATTAATAGAATAACTATGATAGCTAATCCTAAATAGATGATTAACTGAGAGTTTTTACTAAATGTTCGCTTATTTTCCAATGATTTATCAATTGCCTTATTTTTCTTAAAGCGATATCCGTAATGAGCATTGTTCATATCTACAACAATCGCATCACCCGTAAATTGTTGAATATTCTTCTGAAAATTAATTTGAGTACTAGCAATATAAGTATCTAAGGAATTAACTCCAGTTACAACCAACATCCCTCTTTTATCATTATAAGGTGAACGTATTAGTTGAGCTGTACCAATCTGTTTTCCATAATCCTTCTCAATACTTAGTTTTTCATTTGAAACAATTCGATTGTAATTCTTTGAATACTTGAAATACAAATTAGGATTCAAGCTTTTAATCATTTGATTATTGCTTGGTGTTCCCAAAACAATTACATTACTGTTCTTCAAAACATTTTTACTTGGGACCTCATTATAGAATTTAATTGTCCCAGTATTACTTTTAGCAAAGTTACCAATTAGATTAAAAATATTCGTTAATGACTTAAAGTCGTTTTCATCCAAATCTTTTGGAGTCACAACCGCGATATCATTATAAGTTTCGTTAGAAATAAACATTGTTGGATAATTTGTAAATAATAGGTCGTTACTTCGTTCTGATTTTACTAACATTTTTGAACTTGGATCTACAAAAGCCCATGGAGTGTTACTGTCGTCTGAAGTATCTTGATCTTTCATTTCCAAATCAAAAGCGACCCGAACAGTAAAACTGCTCCCCAATGATAATCCTCTAGGAAGCTTCAAGGTCAAAGTATCTTTATTTGCTTTGACTTTCGTTAATTTTTTACTTCCGACCACTGTGTTATTAATATAAATGGTCACAAGAGATCTATTAAAGTTTAAATTTTTACTATAGTTAAAGTGCAAACTCACTTGAGAACCATCCGCATTAGAACGATCATTTGGTAATTGAACCAAATAACTTGTCTCTCTGTGCCCAGCTCCTTGAATTTGATCAGGAGTCGTCGTTAGAAAATGAGTCCCATTATCATGAAGCGAAGAAGTATACGTATCAGTCGATTCATCAACATCTTCAGATGATTTATTAGTTTCTTTCATCAATTCTTCGTTTGCAACAAAGCGAGCAGCCTTTTTCAAAAGTGAACCTGTCTTTGCAGTAACGATTAAGTAATATTTATTATCTGTATAATACGTTTTAATTATCGCCCGATCATTTAACGAATTGGGATCGATCTGCTTTTGTAAATCTCTAGGCAAACTACTATATTTAGCGATTACTAACATATAATCGTTTTTCTTAGCATCTATGTGTTTAGCCTGCAAAACAGGTATCTGATCATTTTCAGTTGTAATAATTCTAGACTCTCCAGATAGTGCTATCATGCTTGCTGTTGATTCATCAGAACTGGGTTTATCAGCTGTAATAATTTTGGATCTTTGATAAGCTATTGTATCCTGTCCAGAAAAGTGTGCATAAAAAGAACTCAAAGTATTCTCGGCCTCTTTAAGTTGATACTCAAAATTAACATTAGACCCATCGCCAATCGTTAACCAATTTGCTGGAGTCTGTTGTAATTGATAGTTTTTATTGTCCATCTGATCTAAAATTTGTCCGTTAATTGTTAATTTATTACTCCCGCTTAACAGTTTTAACGGAACGTCAATTTTCTGAGTTTGAAACCCTGTTTTATTGCCAGGGCGAAAAGAATAAAATTTAACTCCATTTAATGAGACAGTTATATCTGATGCATTACGATTAGCCAACTGTGAAACTTGATAATTAAAATTGAAAGTCAGCTTTTTAACATCCCAATAGTCCATCTTAGTAAAATACATATTTGACTCTACAGATTTTCCTGATAGCGTTGTAATACTATTTTGAAACTGTTGAGTATAAGTTTGATTATCTGCCGCTTTTACTGTCGTTGGATTTGAAAAAATCAATAGTAGAAAAAGCACTAAACAAACATTAACCAAATTATTTATAACGTTTCGTTTTATACCATTTTGCTTGTTTATGAAATACTTGTTCACGAATATACCCCACCATTCCGTATGCAGCTACTGCAAGCCACATTTGACTATAGACTAAATACATAAATACAATTAACAACAGATTACTAAAGGTCAACTCACCGCGTTCTGTTGTTATCGTAACAAAAGTACTGACTACAAACATCAATACCGCAAAAAGCCATAGGTAATTACTGAATCCTTGTAAATCTGAATGAACTATTCCTGCTACTGACAAAACAAAAACTGAATCAGATAAAACAAGCGACGTCATCAACAAGAAATAAATTGTCAAAAAGTAAAGTAAGTCAAACCTGATTGGTCGACCTTTCTTTTGAAACAGTAACTTAGCATTTTTGATAATTACATAAATATTTCCTTTGACCCACCGAGTACGCTGATGAAACCAAACATCAAGAGTTTGTGGCTCTTGTTCCCAAGTGACTGCTCGAGGTTGAAATTTAATCCGATATCCCATCTGATATATCCGAAAACTTATTTCAGTATCCTCAGCAAGAGCCTTAACATCCCAGCCTCCTACTTTCTCAATGACTGACCTTCTAATAACATAATTAGTTCCAGGTATGGTACAAAGGTGAAATAGTTGTTGCCGACCGGCTTGTGCCATCCACTGGAATGACAATGTTTCAATATTGATAAATCGTGTCAAAAGAGTGGCATTCTTATTTCTAGTCCTAAATTTCCCAATTACGGCAGCAAGTCGATCATCCTCGAGAAGCTCTGCTACCAAAATTCTCAGTGCACCATGTTCTGGTGTGTTGTCAGCATCATAAATCGAGATCAAACTACCCTTAGCACTTTTTAAGCCTATATTTAAAGCATTTGATTTACCTTTACCACCAGTTTTTTTATCAGTATTAATAACTTTCAAACGGTGATAACCAAATTGCTCTTGAAGCCCATTCAATAATTCAGCTGAATTGTCACTAGAGTTATCATTAATCACAATCACTTCATACTTATCTTGCGGATAATCAAAACTTAATAAAGATAAGACCGTCTTAACAATAACTATCCCTTCATTATGAGCTGGAACTAAGATCGATACAAAAGGAGGATCTTTTGGAAGTTGTGGATCTGGTTTAGGAACATGTCTTAGATACCACGTATACCCAGCCACAGTTAAAATAAGATTTACTACTAAAGTTCCCCAGATGGAAATAACTGCAATCATTAGAAAAAAGTCTAATACTGAGATACTTACATCCCCTCTCCAATTACTTACGTCTGAATCTGTTCCAATAAATCTTTTGACCAATAAAAATGAAAATCAGTAGAACAATCATGATTACAACAAAAAATACTGCAAGAATATTACCTTGAACTCTAAAATATCCGCTAAATAAAGCTGATGATTTCCCATCAGAAAACTGTTTATTCAAGTCCGAACTTGCTGGATGTATATCTTCTATTTTACCATTAACTACATATTGTCCATGCTTATATTGTAAGGCTGTCGTTTCTGTATTCAACGTTGTTCTAAGATCATCATCAACTGGATCAAACCAATTTAGATTCAAACCCACGATTTCATTTTCAACATGTTCTAACTGCTTCTGACTGTATGGCATCGAAATAGTTAAAGCAGTTGGAATATTAAAAGAGGTTTCATCATTCTTTTTAACGTTGTTCATTGACGAAACTGACATTCCAAAAAAGGTTTTTTTAGAGATTTAGGCATCATTATCCTCATTAACGTAGTTTACTTTTTCTCCATTCGGTAATAACAACCAATGATCCGCAAATTTTAGAGAATTTGTTCGTAAAATTTTATCCTGATTCCAAAAGCCCTCAGAACTAATGCCTACTGGAAAAACTTGTTGTCTTGCCAAACTAACAATGTACGTCAAAAAATTCTTATTGATGATCTGTCCATCCGAATCGATACCCGAACTTACAGTTGGTGTCTGTAGGAAAATAATCCCACCGCGATTCTCTACATTTCTTAATACTGCAGTAAATCTATCAAAAGCCTTCATTTCAGCATTATCACTCACAGATGTCATACTTACGGCAAACGGGATTTCTTTCTTGTAAAGAAATAAACTTAATTTATCTAACGTTGCCAAATTCGTGTAGGGTGTAACATTTGTAATCGTCAAAAGGGGTTGATACTTCCCGATCCGATTAAACAATTGAGCAATCATCTTAGTTTGAACCATCAAACTTAATCCTTCATTTGAAAAAAAAGGTAAATAGCCTTGTTTTCCATTGATATAACCAAATGGATACCTCTTTTGGTTTGCTTGTTGAGTTGATAGCAAGCCAATTTGCTTAGCTGATTTATTTACCTTTGTTACCACAGTAATACTCTGCTTAAAAGGCAGGGTTTCTTTATCATGTCCATCTGATAATATCAATTGCTGCTGATAAATTTTTTCAACTTGAGAATCTAACTGTTTTATTTCCGTTGAGGTTAACCCTTCCCCAATATGTAACTTTATACCTGAAAAATTATCTCTATCACGGATAAAGGTTTGATTGGTCAATCCGACTTGGCGCCAATTGACCATCGTAATAACCCCCAAATACTTTTTATTACTCAACATACCTTTTTTATAATCCGATTGCTGTAAAGTTTTTACCCGCAAATTCATACTAGTTAAACTACGTTGTAATGCATCAATATTAACCTTGTCATTTTTAACATCATTTTTAGAGTCATAAACTAATAAAACACGATTACTAGTATCTGAAGCTTCAACACTTTGAGGAAAAGCTAAGTCTATCGCAAAAATTGCAAGTAATACAAAAATTAACAGAATTCTTCTTTTAGACACTTGCCTTATCCCCCTTCGTATTCCACAACGTATGGTTGATCAAATCTGAAACAAAAACTAACAATGACATATTTAAACTTATCGGAATCAAAAATAAATGTTTAGCTAAATCTGCATCCCCATCACCAACAATTGAAACAATTGGTACAAAAATAACTATTGTCATTAATCCAAAAATCAAAAAGAAACGCAATATACCCATATATCGATTGGATTTAAAATCTAAATACAGACCAACACTATAAACGGCTATAAATCCAATTGCTAACAAACAATCGAAAGCATACTTTCCTGGGAAAAAAGCCCCCACCAAAGAACTATAGAAGGTAAAATATTTAACCTGCTCGCCCGGCTTATGATTTGAATTCCTAACAAAATCACCGACAGCTCTTGGTTGAACGGCCGTAATATCTTTCGCGGCTAAATCTAACAAATTATTAAATTGTTTTAAATTAGCGGCATAATAACGAATAATCCATCCAAAACCCGTCTTATTCATTAAATGTTTTTCAACGTAGGGGCTACTTGGATCCAAGGTGGCATAATCTTTGGAATAATAATTTTCATTCCTCATCAAAGCAAATTGACCATCAACACCACCACGTTCAATTTTTTTAGTTGGATCACCCGTTTCCAACAAAGTTCCATGAGAAAATGTTTGAAAAGTATTGGCACCAACAATTTCAGAACCGATTGATTTATAAATACCTACGCCTGAAAGTAAGACAATAATAATTCCCAATGCAGTGGCCATTCGTCTTGCTTTAAAATGTGGTAAAAACATAATACCAATTGCAACCACACCAAAACTCAGTGCCAAGGGAGCATTTTGTTGCTTATTAGTAACTAATAAAACTGTCGATACGAAAAATAAAGTTATCATCGGCCATCTTTTTGAATACACATTTCTTGCTAGTGAAAGAATTGCGGCACAAATATAAACCATTAAAACCAGCATTCCAGGTTCCGCAAAGAAAGAATTAAAATACAGCGTGTAGGCGGAGTCAGCAAAAATTAATACAATTAATAGTGCAAGAAAGTAATGTTTTAATTTTCTAAATGGATGAACCAGAGCATTGATCAATAAATATATTCCACCCAAATAAAAAAGATAATAAACTAATCCCATAAATTGAATCGTAAAAATACTTTTACTATAAAAAAGTTTATTTAGAATTAATGCTAATTGAATAAACAGCGTTTGAGATGACAAAACAGAAACATTATTTTCATTAAAATATTGCATAATCCCAAATTTGGGAATCACGTAATCACTATATTGACTGTAACTTGTTGGTAGTCGATAAATTCCATTACTTAAAATCGAACGATAAAAGTCCCCATTATCGGCCAATCCATGAATTGGTGGTACAAATAGAATAAACCCACTGATCAAAGCAACCAATATTGTACCGAACAAGGCAGGAGAAACCCATTTGGAAAAATTGATAAAACAAGTTTTAAAAAATTTTTTCATTAATTTTTTTACTCCTTTGTACTAATAATTGGCTGCTAGTAATGTGGTCAAATTATTAAAAGAATAAGCTTCATTTTGGTGTTCAATACCAATAGCACCATAAATATCAGAATTTTTATCTAAAACCTGATATTTCCAAACAAGTTTCATTGCCTTTTGATACATCTTTTTATCATGCTCTGTTGCAAAAATCATCGCCGCAATTGCATAACTACCTGCAGAATGAGAACGATTAACAATATTGCCATTTACTGAATAAGTATTATAAAGAGTATTATTTTTTACTTGACGCGTTAACCAATTCAAGGATGCTTTTTGAAGCTTATTAATTTTCGCCAAGTGCAATAGAGTTTCCATTGCTTCAGAAGTATTCAAATCGTTATTGCTGTATGATTTACTTTGCCAATTATAGCTAGAAGCATACAACGGAAAAGCATCTCCTAAATAGCCATTTTGAACAACAGACAATTGTTGTTGATACATTTTCCGACCACTCTTAGTATCTTCAAAATACTTTAAAATTTGAAAATCATAATACGCTAAGGATCCTTCTGCACTTTGTTTCTTAGAATCCGTATCATAAAAGCTTGCTATCTTACCCTTGCTCATTGTATTTCTTTGTAACATAGCAAAACGTGTGGCCGCTTCTTTTTTATATTTCTTATTTCCGGTAGCTTCTCCATACATTTGCAACGCTTTAATTATTCTCAAATCATCTAAAGTGGCATTTACCGAAAACTTTTTGTTTTTGCTAGGAGTGTAACGATAACTAAATTGCGTTTTTAAATCGAAAGTCTTCTTAGTTTCCTTATAAAATTCTCTAAATTCTCGATATTTATGATTGTAGGCCAAATATTCTAGCCACATTCCTGAAGACTCAGATAACAATTCATGGCCACGAGCAGCATTTTCCTTAAACGATTGCTTCTTAAAATTAGTATAAATTCCAGACTTAGTTAAAAGTCCGTTTTCAATAAATGATTTTAATTTCTTTTCCTGATTAGGATATTGGCCATAATCAGTTGTCTGTGAAAAACCACTTTCTCCATTAGGGGTAGTTACATGAATCTCTTCTCTTGAACACCCTGTGAGTAATACAGAAAACAAAACCATAAAAATCAGCTTAATACTTCTTTGCAACAATACATCCTCCAATACCATTAATTGAAGTTCTCAAGTTAATTATAATATTTTTAGGTGTATTTTTGTGTTTTTGTTATAATCAAATTTAAGGAGGCGGTTTCATGGCTATTCAAATAAATTTAATCAACGGGAAAAATATCGAAGTAACAGATGACACATTCATCACTGCTTGGAAATATCAATCATCTGTCATGGCAAGCAATGCCGATCACTACTATCTCGATTGCATTTTTCAAGGCAAATTCGAGGACGGTAAAGTAACTGAAGATGATGAAGAAAACAAGTTGGAAGGTTTAATTAGTGCTAGCGATTGGATGACTTTTGGGAAAAATAAGAATTCCATTAAATCAACTGCTGTTTTAGGAATCACACGTGAATAATTAATTTAAACTCAAAAAAAGAGTTTGGGACAAAAGTCCTAGATGACAAAAATAAGGTCCAGAAATCCTAATGATTTCTGGACCTTATTTCTATATACTAGTAAAGAAACGTCTTCAGTCGTTTCACCGCCAAGT
>NZ_RKLY01000007.1 GCF_004745525.1 Companilactobacillus suantsaicola
TTTTTTTAATCGCATCGTCAATAGCATTTTGCACATCAACCTCGCCCGCTTTATTGATGTCAATCTTAGTTTTATCTATTTCACTTTGAACCTGTGCCATAGTAACAAACTTAGATACATCTGGCTTTGCACTAGCAATTGCCGTAGTCATCTCTGGCTTTGTAGGATAATTGCTTAGATCTGTTGGTTTAATTCCAGATATAGCAGTACCTATTTCGGTTGTTACATCGCTTTTAGTAGGATAGATACTTAAATCTGGTTTTGCTCCAGATACAGCATTACTTATTTCAGTTGTTACATCACTTTTAGTAGGATAGTTGCTTAAATCTGTTGGTTTAATTCCTTTAATTGCAGTTGAAATAGCTGTTTGAACATCACCGGCTTTTTGGAAGCCCGATAAATCGGGCTGGTTTGCTTTTATCTGATTGGCTATCTCTGCCTTTACTCCATCAGAATCAAGATAATTTGCCAGTGCTGACTTAATACTAGCCTGCACATCGTTAGCTTTTTGGAAACCCGATAAATCTGGCTTCGAATCTGCAATCGCTTTATTGACGATAGACGTAACTTCCTTGACCGTTTCATCTTTAGTAAGGTAATTACTCATTTCTGAGTTTAAACCTTCTATAGCGTTTGAAATAGCACTCTTGACTTGATCTGTGGTCATATATTTGGTTAGATCAACATCAGCATTTACAAGCCCATTTACGAACTCACTAAGTCCGAGCACGGCTTGTGTATGTGTCTGTGGATAGAAATCTTCTCCACCTTTCGACATTTGAACAATTTCAGTCATTAACTTCCCCTACTTTCTTAATTGTAAATTGTTGTTCTATATCTCCACTGCCACCTTGTGAAATCTTTTCTTTTAATTTCTTGATAACGTTATTATCACTATTGCGATTAGATTGCATTTCGACAATCAGTTTATTTGGATCAAGCATAAAATTACCAAATGTTAATGTATCTTCTTGGTTACTCTGTGGGTATAAATCCTTCTGAATAACACGAGTTTCAACATCAATGTCATTTCTATCTTTTAGATAACCCCAATTACCTATTGTCGGGTCATTTAATTTGTCGGTTGGGTTATTAGTCTCAAACTTATTTACGTTCGCCGTGTACTGAATTGATGGATAATCTTTGAGCTTTGCTTTCATCTCTTGAATTAATTGGTCTTCGGTAGTCGCATTATCATCTGTAAATAAATCATCGTCAATCACTCCATAGACTTTTGCAAATGGACTGGTATATTCTGCCTTAACTGTGCTTGATGTTGTCGTGCTGTCTGTATCATCACTTGAATCGTCTGAATCGGACGATTGCAAACTGTCAGAGCTATTTTCTGTTGTCGTCTCGGTAGTTTTACCTACTCCATAAATATGTGTTCTAATCTGCGTATAATCCCCTGTATCTGCAAGCGTGTAAATGTCGCTTCCTGATACATAAACAAACGCATTGTGTTCTCCCAACGATTTATAAATATCAATGTGATACCCGTGTGCTTTAAACTCAAAATTAAAATCACTCATGACTGTATCGGTAAATAATCCTAATGCCTTTTCTTGTCCGATTCCATCTTCGCCAAAATCAAAATTATCAAAACTATCATGACTCGTATACGTGAATTTCGTTCCTTTAGTCAAGAATTGCATGGTACTATCCAAACTCTGGGAACCTGTCAATTTATCCATGATTAAATGATCGTCAAGGTCTTGTAATACCTGCAACCCTGTAATCGTCCTTTGATAATTATTACCAAACGTCGTTCCATCATTCTCGGATATTCGATACTGTTCGCCTGTCTCTGGAACTGTAATTATTGACCTTGGTTGAAGCATTTTATACGCCGATTCATTATCGGGAATGTTTATCGTTGTAAAGTCCAACTGTTCGACCGTATTCAACTGTTGGGTAATATGAACATCACTTACAAGCAACGGTTCTTGATTACCTGTCAAATCGGATATATACAACATACGAACACCCCCTTAATAATAAAATCTCGTTGTAAAACTTATCGTCCAATTACTTGCACCACTTACTACGATTTCATTCTTGCCTACTGCAAAGTCTAGAAATTCATGATTACTATATTGAAATGCTGAAACACCGTCTAAAACAGGTTTCAAACCATAAACCTGCAATTTATTGCCACCATTCAATGCTTTCTTAAACGTTAGCGTTTGATCGGTGGTTTTATTTTCTATTGATAATTGACTTCCAACATTCCCTGTAAATTCAATCAATACTGGTCTTTCATCAGCTTTGAGTGGAATGTGTCCCAAATTCCAAATGTCGAAGTTACTTTGATTGCTATATTTGTATGAAATTTTTTCATCACTCGGAACACCAAGTCCCCAACTCATCAAATTACTTGGAACTGTGAAATCATTCTCGGCTGTCGTAAATACTGTTTCTGCGAATCCTTCTCCATAAACTAAATTGATAGTTATTGGTTGCGAATACCAGAAACTGCCTTGTCTTGGAAAATCAAATGCTTCTGCACGTACCTTCCAACGAATTGTAGGTATACGCATATTGATTACATAAAAATCTTCGTAACTTGCGAATATCTTCAACACTCTTTGGCGCATTAACTCATAATCATAAACATTCTTAGCTTTCACACGAATCACTAACGGAGCCGTTGTCTGTTGAACCTGCGTATCAGTCAATGTTGCTCTTGTTTCATGAATCTGTGTGTATGTAAATTGATAATTTGGACTTGGTGGGTCAAAACTAATAACCCGAATGCCTAAATCATCAAGGTTATATGTTGTTCCATCTAACCGTTGAATTAAAATGCTTTCACTCATTAGTGAAGCCCACCTTTCTTGGATTGAATACTAATTTCTTTGGCTTGCATTGCCTTCATTAATGGATATGTACCTTGTACGATTACACCATTATCAAGCAATGTGTTTACCGTGATATTACCTAAATTATTTGAATTGATTCCAACATTGCCACGACCGATTGAAGCATTAGCATTTGAAATGCTCTTGCCTGTAAATTCATGAGCTTGGTTCCTTGAATTATGAATGGTCTTCAATGCTTTAGCCATGGTTCCATTAGGATTCTTTTCAACTCGTTTCTTGATTGCTTCCATGATTAATTGATCGGCACTATCTCTGTTTGGATTGATTGCTACTTCTGGTTCGCCCGGAATCTCGCCAAAAATAGCTTCTTTATCAGACCAACCACCATTGCCGAATCTTGGACGTCCTTGTGGTCCTGAATGCAACCAGTCAATCTTAGATGTCCCCCAAATTGATGTTGGACCGATTGAACTTTGCCAATCACTGTTATTAAAGAATGCAAGTAATTGGTCGAATGGATTCATAATATTCGTATGTCCCGGAACAGCGTAATAACTGAATGTTGGTGGTGTGTATTGCAAAATACCACGAGCTTCGTTACCACCGCTATTCATATCTTGGATTTGTTGAACAATGTTTCTGCCACCTGATTCGGACTGAATAACCGATTGCAACATCTTAATGAATGAATCACTAGGATTTACCTTCATCATTAAAGCAGCAGCCTTAATCATCTTTGGGTCGTAATTGCCACCCATGCTGAAATCCATATCGGATAATTCTTTCTTGAATGGTTCAGAAATTGACTTCAATAATCCATTTTCTAATGCGGGTCCAAACTGTCTTTCAAATAGACTGCCCGTAAATTTAGCCTTCTTATCGAATGACTTTCTCAATAAAGGCATTGGGTCTTTCTTGATCGTATCAATATGTGTAATTAGATAATCCATCATGTCATTGCTTGCGTCGCCTTTACCATTTGCATGATGTGGCAATCCTGCAACCATTGACATAAATTGCTTAGACATACTGTGTGGCATGATTGACGTATCTTGGTCAAGGTATCGAATTTCTTCGCCTTTAGTACCAACTGGATAAATACCATGGCGCTTATCATATGCTAATTCGTAACCCTGTTCGCCAACGACTGCCAAACCGCCTGCATAACCTGATGTACCACCTGCAAACTGTGCAAGTCCTAACTTCTTACCACCAAATGCACCAATGACTGTGTTTACGCCACCAATACCCTTGTTGATTTGAGCAATGACTTTGCCCATATCCTTGCTAGCAATACCCGGTAGACTATTAAATGCACTTCTGAACGATTTCTTCATAGATGTAAGCCATGAACTCCATGTATCAAGAAACTTACTTGAGAATTTACTTTCAGAATTAAGAACTTTGTTTGTTTCATCAACGAATGTACTGTCTAATTTGCCGACCTTTGATTTTTCATCACTGTTGGCTTTATTCCAGACATCACGCCAATCACTGTTAAACGTCTTCTTAAAACTTCTTAATCGTCTAATAATCTTGTTTACTGAATTATCGAATTGAGTAGCAAATTTACTGTTCTTCGTGGCTTTATTGGCAAGACTTACTTGTTCTTGCAATTCCTTGCCGATATTCTCACGTTTCAATGTCTTAGATAGACGTTGGAAATCTCTATTTAGCTTGCTGAATGGGTCTGATTTGCTCATTCTCTTACTGAATGTGTTCAAGGTCTTAAATGCACTATTTACGACCCTTACTTGTTTAGCAAACTGTCTCCAAATTGGCGTACTCTTCTTGATTTCTCTATCAATCTTATTGATTCGCTTACTTGGGTCATTCTTCTTTAATCCAGTATTTAATCTCTTGAAATCTTTAACAATATCATTCTTCTTTAAAGTCTTATGCAACTTCTTGAAATCAGTATTTAACTTACTGAATGAATCCTTTTTGCCTAACGACTTATTGAATTTCTCCAAAGAATCAAATTGCTTAGTGATTGATTTAAGCGACTTCTTCAAACTAGAAAATGTCTTGGAATACTTCTTCATGGTCTTATCGGATTTCTTGATTTGACCATCATATTTCTTTATTGATGAAATCTGCTTATTGATCTGTTTCTTACTGTTACCAATCTTTAACGTAGGGAACTTCTTAACTGTCTTCTTTAACTTCTTAACAGCTGAATCATAACCACCAATAGCTTTCGCCATAGCCTTGATATTGGCAACGTCCTTACTTGTTACTGTCTTTTGGCTTGCGACCTTTTCAATCGTCTTCTGTGTACTTGCCCCTTGATTCTTCTTAGGAGCCTTTGTCTTTGGACTGGCTTTGACTGTCTTTCTTGGAGCTGTACCTAAATCAATGTTTGGATTGAATCCACCAGAACTGTTGTTATTACGCATTGGATTTGACCCAACTGTCGTAACAGCCTTATTACTTGCATGAGTATTCTTTTGACCCCTTCTGGTTTCCGAATTATCACTCGTAAAGGTATTCTTTACATTCTCAAAATCATCTTTGAAACCTTTAAACAAATTGGACCAACGTTTCTTTAATGCAGGTATAATCTTGTCGAATCTACCCATGAAAGCATTAGAAACTACGTCCCAAATTGAAGACTTAATGCCAAATGCTACCTTGAACATATCTTTGACCATGTCAAATTCTGTCTCTATTGAGCTTTTTAGTGCTCTAATTCCAAAACCAATAACAGGGTGCTTTTTTTCAATCTTAGCAATAATATTATTCCAATTATGCATTGCTTCATGAGTATTGAAACCAATCTTGGCTATGATTCCTTTAGGTTTGAATCCTTTAGCCCAATCATTCCAACCATTGGAGAAATTAAGGGTAGCTTTTCCTGCCCATTTTCCTGCCATTCGACCAATGATATTACCAATCGTAGCGCCGACACCACCACCGAACACTGCACCAATACCGGTACCAATTAAGCCACCGATACCTTTACCTGTTCGTGTGAATCTTTCGTCCTTACTCTTTGATGTAATACCCTTGAATATATCGAATGCGTCAAACGCCATATTTAGCCCTAAGACTAATTTTCCACCGATTGACTTACCAACACTTGTAACTTTGCTTAACTTGCTTGAGCCTAAGATTTTAGATAGAATACCGCCTTTACTTGCACTAGCCGTTGCACCTTCTGCACCTTTTGCTAAATCTGTGCCTAATGCAATGGTCTTCAATCCTTTAAACAATTTGATTAATGATTGGATCTTCAACATGTAATTAGTAATCTTTGATGTTGCCCACATTCCTGCGAGTACACCACCGATAACTTGAATAGCCGTCTTATGCTTTGCGATTCTTTCTAATCCATCAGCAATAGCATTTACTCCATCGCCTTTGGCACCAATAAAAATCTTAAACAGACTTGCTAAACCGTCGATATATCCAATCGTCAAATTACTACCGATTGAGCCAACGCTCTTGAATATTCCTGTGATTGACTTGGCATGGTCAGCAACCCAATTAAGAGAATCTGTTAGCCCTTTACTGATTTTATTAACTGTGCCATTTAATACATTAGGCATATTTGTGTTTCCAACTTGATTGCTGAAAGCACTCATTACGTTATTCATTCCATTGCTAACCTTTTTACTGGCTTGCTTGAATACATCATCAGTCTTTGGATCAGAAACCCAACTGGAAACACTCTTAAATAATGGATTCGACATCTTGAAGAATGGCTCTGTTATTTCTCCAATCAATGCAGGTAATCTACCCTTGATTGTACGAACCATACCTTCGGACGTAGAACCAAAATTCTCGGTAGCCGATTTATATTTCTTCTGCATATTAATAAGAACTTCGTCCATTGTTTTAGAAGAAATTTTACCCGCCGACATCATGTCGTTCATTTGCTTCATGGTTAAACTACTGTTATTCGTTTGCTGTTGCATTGTCTTTAATAACTCGGTACGAATCTTTGGAAAGACGTTAACGAAACTCATCATGTCTTGTGCGGAAATTTTTCCATTGGCTTCCATCTGTGACCATTGCGTTGCGAAATTTTGAACAGAAGCGTCACTTTGACCGAATGCGTCTTGCAACGTCAACATTGCTTTGGTCAATTTTCCTGTTCTTTCGGCATTATTCGTAACAGCGTATAACTTAGAATTTAAATCCTGAACCATGGGAACCGAATTAGCAGCCGCAGCCGCCATGTCGGTCGTCATTTTGACCATCTGTTTACCTTTTTTAGATGAACCGGTTAATGTCGTCCATGTAGCGTTCATTGTCTGCATTTGCTTGTTATATTCAATACCTGCACCAACTACACCAGTCACTGCTGACTTGATCGCATTGAATCCACTGATTGCAGCATTAGAAGCTATGCCACCAAAGAATGCACCACTGAATACGCCCCGAATCTTGCCCGATTGTTCTTTCAAATCTCGAACTTTATCCATTGCAGAACCCATATTGTGGTTGAAATTAGAAAAATCTGCCTTGAATTTCGTCTTAACAGGCTTTTTAAGCGATTCTTCTTCTTTCTTAATACGATTGACCTTGCTGTTTACATCTTCTGTCTGAGCCTTGATTTTTTGTGTTACGGTATCGCCTAATTCGGACTTTACCTTCTCGTGGGTTTCCTTTGCCTTATTAGATACCTTGGACGAGTTATTTTTGAACGATTCGTCCATCTTATCCCCTGCATTATCGCCAAAATTGCGAATTAATTGCTTTGCGGATTCCAAATCAGGCGTGAATTTGTCTTTATTCAAAACTAAATCAATGTCTATTGTTCCATCTGCCATTTAATTACACCCCCTTTCTCGTCTAAATTGAACTATTTCTGTTCAGCCATGCCTTTTAGCATAGTGAACATGTCTCCTACTTGTTGATTGAGTGTATCTACACTTGAATCTTCAAGGGAATAATATTCTTGAGCTCTTGTAAGGTCAGCTAACGCCTGTCCTTGATAATCGAGTATATTTGCTTGCCTGATGTCAATGATTCTCATGATTGGAGATTTACTTGAAAGGTTATTAAAAAGCGCCCTGAACTTCTCCCAACGCATTTTGTCGATTGAATCAATTAGATCAATTCCATAATCAAACAAAAAAGACGCATAAATTGCTTCTGCGTCCTGTTGGTAACTGAACCA
Organism: Companilactobacillus suantsaicola; assembly: GCF_004745525.1. GTDB lineage: Bacteria > Bacillota > Bacilli > Lactobacillales > Lactobacillaceae > Companilactobacillus > Companilactobacillus suantsaicola. The sequence continues at coordinate 7,951 of NZ_RKLY01000007.1, forward strand.
TTTTGTCGGTTCGATATTCGGTTGATTATTTCCTATCCCTATTTGACTTTCAGGTTGGTATGGGTCTTGTGATATGTACTCTGTGATTTTCTTTAAAGCGTCAGCCGACACTTCGTAATCTTCCATATCATTAAAACTCAACGTATCAGCACCGAGAAAGATATTCCAACCAATAACCAATTTCTTGGTAAGAGCAACGTCGTTTTTATCAAGGAGTTCATACCATTTCAAAACATTATTGAATGAAAGATTTACTTTCAAATCTCCAATTTCAGTGCTTACTCTATCATCTAGCCCATTGGTTAGAGATAACAATATTTACACCCTATTTCTTTTTGGTATTAGTATTGATTTCAACTTTATCAAGGCATTCATTGACCTTGCCGAATACTGTTGCTAATGCTCTTGTTGATTCATTGAAGTATTGGTAAATTTCTGTTCCTTGACCGTCGCCAAAATACTTGTCAAAGAATGGAATGATTGCATTGCGGATTTCTTTATATAATCCTGACATCATTTTCACTTGTTCATCAGTGGACTTCTTATTTACAACGTTTTCTTGCATTCTATTGACCTTGTCAGAAATCTTTTGCACCTTAAATTGAACCTTGTCCATATCTAATGCACATTGGTCATCAAATGTAAGCTCACGCTTTTTGCCACCAATCATAAATGAGTATTTTAGTGCTAGTTGATTATCAATATTTACGTTAATTGCCATTATTAAAAATTCCCTTCTAATTTACCGCCTTCGTCTACCGAATACTGTTTATTTCTTAGGCGATTTTTATACATGATTATTTATTATTTTCCAGTGTCTCCAGAAGCTGTTTTATCTCCTAATGCTTGGCTTGAGCCTGATGTTGTACCATTCTCGCCGTCGCCATCATCATTATTTTTGCCACCTGTACCTAGAACTGGAACGCCATTCAATGAGAATGTAACAGACATTGTTTGACGTGCATTGGCATTACCACCAAATGGAACGATTGCAGTCATGGTTGCATTAGCAATTACTGTGTTTCCTGCTTGATCGATCCAACGGAACAATGTACGCAATGAATCTCCCATGGATAAGAACTTAGAAGCAATATAATCTTGTGCTTCGTCCCCTACCACTCTTTGGAATGTCATTGCAAATGTGACACGCTTACCTGTGACATCTGTTTCACTAAATCCTTTATCATTCCAGAATGATTGTGTATCGGCTGTTTCATTGGCAGCAGGTGTTGCTGTTTGCAATCCTTGAGAAATCTCTGCCCATTGCGCTTTTTCAGCGTCAGTGCTTGGGTCTTGACCGCCATTTAAATCTACTTCAAACTTATTGACCCAGTTTTCAGGTCTTGTTAATGTTTTTGTTGGCATTTTTTATACTTCCTATTTCTTAATATTTGTAACGACATCTACAAAAAAATCGAGCATGTACACTGAATAACCTTGCGTATCTTGTTCAGACACACTGGGCAATCCTGTTTGCTCGATTTCGTCAAATTGAAAGCTGTCGTTCTTACTTTCAATATCATTCAACTGTTCTAGGAAATTTGAGATTTTCCATAATGAATCATTCGCTAATTCTTGGTCTTTTGTTCTGATTGCAATTTCATAATTGATTCGCTTCGTCTGGTTTCCTGCCCAATCTTGGTCAATTATAGAAGACCCCGGCAATGGATATAATCCTATCGAATCATCAGCTTGCATGTACCCTATTCTTACTCTGGTTGGTAAATCTGGAACTGTATTCAAGGCTTCGCATAATCTATCTATTAGGTCCATATAACTTGGCTCCATTGATTAATGCTCTTTTAACATGTCTCATTTTCGATTTATTACCCTTTAACCTTAAATCCCAACGTTTACCAGTCCCCGGTGTCGAATAATTATGGATTGGATATTGATTGTCTATCAATCCAATAAATTGAGCATGAGCATATGGTTGGGTATATCTGATGGTTCTGCCATCATCTGTAACGTAAGAATCATCACGTAAATCCCCTTCTTTGTAAGGCACGTATTTCTCCATCTCTGATTGTGCTTGAGAAGCCGCCGCTTTTCGCCCTGCTTTTACACGATTAGGCATATCATTAATGCCCTTCATGTTTATTGATACATTGATTGCCATTTATAACACTTCCAATTCATAAGACCATACTTCATTGCTGTATGGGTCACGATTATCTGTAATTTGAGTGATTGAGTAGTCTTTTCCTTCAAAATTCAATGTCGAACCAACATGCTTAGGGTTCAAAACTGGCATTGGACTAGTGATTTTGGCATAAAAAAATACAATAGCATTGGCAACGATCTGCCTGTTATTGTTACTTCCTGAATAGATTGTCTGTGGTTGAACTACACAATGTTCAATAGAAATCTTTTCATATTCTTCTTTGCCCCAATTATTCACTTCGCCTGTCTTGAGCTTTAACACAACTGATTGGTTTGCCATCTCTTTGGGAATCGTTGGTAACTTAATGACTATCAACCCCACGATAAAGAAGTCCTGTATGTACTAACAATTCATATGCAGGCAAATATACACCCGACTTGCCATAGGTAACCGCATTTACTGGGTTACTTGACTGTTGAAGATGTGTCCTGCCTATCTGAACGTCTGTAATACCTGCCTTCTGTTGTTCTACCAGACTTGAAGCCCCTAAATCATCTGCAAATTCACACTGTACGCAAATTGCTTTTTGAAATTGGTTTGCTCTGAACTTGATGAAATCATCATCAGAATTTAAATCTTTTTGAATATCATGAAATTCGTAATAATCCTTAACGAGATTACCGACCAATAACTGCGAACTAGCTATAACTTTATTGAATGAATCATTGTCTAACTTCTTGAATCCTAATTCTGTATATCTTGCAAATTCCATTTGCTTCATGTGTTACACCCCTATCTGTGGGTATTAACTAGGCTTTTGAACCTGAACTTGTGCTTGAACTTGCAGGAACTGCACTCATGTAAATACCTGACTTGGCATTATCAAGAACGATTGCGTCATAATATGATAATCCCTTAATTGTGTAACGGTTACCATTACGATCGGTTGATGGGTCAATTACAGAAACATTGTCATACTTGATAACTGGTGCAACTGCTGTCAATGGTGCTAATGCAAATTGAACTGTGTCTTTGATTGATAGACCTGCCAAACGGTCTTTAGCAACTCTCAAAATAGGTACTGAACCGTCGATTTGCGCAACTGTACGATTGATTCCTTGGATTCCCATTTGGTTGGTTGAGAATGTACGAGAAACACCACTTGCATTCTTCAATGCTGTATAGAAACCACTTGAAGCGAACAATACATAACCACCGGGAACTTGGTTATCTGTCATATATGCTTCGGCTTGGTCATATGCGTCAAGAGCATTCTTAGCGTCGATTGTGTCTGTTACTTTCTTGCCTGCGTTATCATAAAGAACTTGCATAGCAACCTTGTCACGACGTGGAATTGTAACCAAACGATTATGTTCGGCAACTACATTACTTACTGTTAATGCTCCATTTTCGTCCATGTCTAATTCGTCAAGGTCATATGAGAACCAATCTTCATGTGTTAGCTTAACTGTTTCTTTATCCATACTTACTTGTGAACGTACATTATCTTGATTACGTTTATATTCTGATGGTTGAACTAAACCACTCATTTTATTAATACGAACTTCATGAGTTCCGACAAAATCAGCTGATGTAACACTCTTTGCACCACCTGTTAATGGTTGCCAAATTTGTGAATCGGCTTGATATTCTTTGTCTAATTCTGCCATGTCTTTTGAATCTAATACTACTGTCATTATGTCTCCACACTCCTATTTGTTATTTACCGCTCATTCGATCGGCAATCTTTTTAACTAATGAATCTTCTTGCCCGCCATTGTTTCCAGAAGGATTGCCACCTTTAAACGCATTGATATGATTATTAGGTTCAGGTTCTTCATTTTCAAATAAGTAATCATGGCTTTCTTTTAAATCCTTGATTTGCTTATCAAGACCGGTCAATTTTCCATCTTCGCCTAATTCAATACCTGACATGTCTAAATCTTTAAACACCAAGTCTGCGTCCTTAGCTTTACTGTCACGCAATGCTAATTTGATTGCATTATCCTTCTTAACGCCTGCGAGTTGAGCCTTAAAATCATCACTCGATTTCTTGTTATCATCTTGTAATTGTGCAATTTGAGCCTTTAATTCTTTATTGTCGCCTGATTTTTCTTTTAAATCCTTTAATTGAGAATCACGATCGGTAACGCCTTGCTTATATGAATCACGTTCTGTCTTTACTGATTCGAGTTCACTCTTGATTGGGTCAATATCAGAATTGTAAGCCTTCATTACTCCATTTACTTGTTCGTCTGATAATCCTAAGTCTTTTAATGCTTTACGTTCCATGCTTAAATTCTCCTAACATTTTTTTGTACGTGGTAACGACCACGACGGATTTTTTTGCATAAAAAAAGAACGGTTTAATGTCATGTTCAGGACAATAATTATTTAATGCTTTGGTACTTCATATTCGACTATATCTTCATTATTTACGGAAAATGTAATATCATCATCTTCGCCAACTTGAGAATGTGGGTAATATTCAGCCAAATAATCTGGCTTTGTATCGTACACTTCAAGAATTGCACCAGTGATACCATCTTTCGTTTTAATCCAACTAAATTCGGGTAATAATTTCTTTGGTGTCATGCTATCCCTTCTTCCTATGATTAACAAAAATACTTGTAAGCCTTAATTCCCCATTTTTAGGGTCTTTAATCCAAGCCGTTCTAACACTTCTTGTATTACCATTTGGACCCTTTATTGGCATATTGATTCTGTATTTTTGACCATGTTCCGTGTCATTTTGTGGAATGGCTTCGTATTTCGTAACGCCATTATAAACCTTGTCCATTAGATCTGTATAATTATTTAAATTATAACCTAAGGCGCTTTGAAAGACTTTTGCCTTAGAAGCTCCACCACTTTTTATGGCTGTTGGGTCTAGTGCATACTTTGTTAATTTTTCTTTATGGAATACAGCATTTTTTGCGTCAGGCATGATGTGTTTATCTACCTTGGTTATTACCTTTTCACGGCTATAATCACGATGTAAGAAATCATGGTCTTTAACTATTTCACGTATCTTGGCACGGTGTCCACTCAATAAACTTTTGTAATGAGATACCCCGAACTCGTCGCCCTGACTTTCAGCATAGGCAATCATCTTCTTGTCTTGTCTAACTAATCTTTCTAATCCACGTTGCTTCTGCTGAATCTTGCCATTTTTAATGGCTTTTTTAGTATTAGGGTGGTGGAATGGATTCGTATTGACACCTTCAATATATGGATATAATTCATGCTTACAATTAGCACCCTGTGTACCCCACGCATAACCATAACCATGATCGTAAATTGTTGGATAACGTGGATTGAAATGTTTATCAGTCCTTGGAACTGTATTTACTATCATTCCTTGAATTGGCGCACATGCAGGACGTGAAGCAGCATGTGAACTCATTGACGCAAGTGTTACTTCAAATTCGCTCATGGTCGACATTCTAACTTGGTTAAAGGTACTATGTGCCGTCGAATTGATAACCATTCGGCTATATCCTTCTAACGACCACCTGTGCCCTGCCTTATCAACTAGGTTCGTTTTCAATCCTGAATCAACCCATTTTTGAACGTTATCTAATATGGCTTGCTCATGTGTTTTAAGACCTGTAATTGTTTCTACTGTTGATTTATTTACAATGTCTTGATATGCCCTTAGAGCTCCATTATCTTCCGCATTCCTGCTGATTAAAGATTGGTTTACTACATTATTCAAATTTGAATATGTCTGTTGCAGTAATCCATTCAATAACTGTTCATTGTCTGGTTTAACATTCGATTTATGTGTCATTCCTACAAGCTGTGCAGTCATTTCATCTTGAATGGTAATGCCATCATCAACAATCATGCTTTTAATCTTCTTTTCAGCCACTCCTGTGACTTGTGAGAGCATTTTAACAACATCACTATTAAGCATGCCCATTTTAGACAACTGCTCTATCTGCCACGATAAGACATTATCCTTACCAACATTCTTGTAGTTTGAATCTCTTAAATAAAAGATAATCCTGTTAAAAATTTCATTTTGCAGGTTCGAATAAAGGTTATTAATATCATCTGCCTTGTCCTGCATATAATCTTGAGTAATCAATCTCCATCGCCACCACCGAATAGTGCATTTTCTCTACCGCTAACTGTATCTTGGCTCGGTGTTTCTTCTTGGATCAATTTCAATTCTTTCTTAACATCTGAATCAGACAAACCATAATTACGTTGTAAGAATGTTCGCTTGGATAATACACCTGCAACGACATTTTTCAGGTCTTCTTCCATCTGCTTGTCTTTATCAACGAACACACCATCGTCATATTGCACATGGATTCCAATATCATTCAAGTTCATCTCATCAGTCATAGTAAATTGAGCTTTTCCATCACTGAAAAACTCTGGTACACTTGCGACTTCCAAAATAGCTTGGCATAACTGTTCAATACATGATGTAACATTCGTCAATATACTGGATCTCGTCTGATATGTCATTGAGTTCTCACTAACGACTTCTGTTGCTGTCTGTAATCCATTATTGGCGTTATAACTGAAAGTCCCTTGAGCCATACCGATATTACTTTCAAACTCACGTAACCACGCATTCATTGAATCGGTAAATTGTTGAACTCTAATATCATGTGTCAAATCCTGAATACCTGAGCCATTGTCTTCGCTCAACATCTTCAAATAGACATCTGTGTCTGTATCAAACATTGGCTTGTGTGTTCTATTATCGAATCTCAACATGCTTTCAGGTACTGCAACTGTTCTCTTGCCGTTTCTAATCTCCCACATGAAACTATCATGAGTAAGATTGAGATTATCCAATGTAGATTTGCTATTATCTACAATCCCAATGCCTAACGGACTTTCAAGACTGATATTATTAGCCCCCGGCATTCTGAAATAGCTAAACAATGGGTGTACCATTCCTGAACCATTCAAAACGACTTGTGGTTCTATATCTGGATATAGTTCTTTAAGACTTACTTGCATGCCAATGATTTCTGGTTGTGTTGAGCGATACAATTCATTGGTTATAACGTAATTACCATTGACCCACTGATGGAACTCTAACAACGTGTAATATGCTGTCTGGTTATTCTCCACCTTGCTTGTTCTACTTACGATTGCCGCTTCACTAATCGAATTTGTATTTGAACGCAATGGATAGAATTGATCGGCACGAATCCATGCAATTTTTATCTTGTCATTATCCACATAAGGTCGCATTGCAAAACCACCTGCAACGATTCCTTTTTCTAGGTTCATTTCGAACTGGTTCTTAAAATCATTGTCGGTCAATACTTGATTAAGATATTCGTTTAAATTCTTATTATCAAAACTAATCTTGCATTGCTCATTAAACACGATTGAAGCGATTCTTTGGCTCGCCCTTTTAGTTAGATTCAATGTATTATATTTTCTCTTACGGCGAACACCAGAAGCGTCTATGTAATGCTTGACTGGATATAGGTTTCTGTAATATCTGAAATCCCTATGAATACGTTCATATTCGTGTTCGTCAATATTGATACGGCTATCATCTGTAATCTTATTGAGTTCTTTTCTTTCTCCCACTGCAACTTGTCCTTTCTGCCATAATCTCTTTATACTGTCTAGCAAGTTCATGTTTCCACCTACCTTTGTTGGCTACCACTTCAAGCCCAAATCTCGTCTATTATCCAAAATGAAATATTGTAGTTGATCGCATGTGTGGTCTTTAACCTTGATAACTTTCGGGTCGTCTGATTCCAATGTGTCTTGGTCCCAACGATATTGCTTGTGTTCTTCAATGAATATCTTGTTGGCTTCCGTGTCCAAATAAAAAAACCTGCCCTGTGCGAGCAAGTCCTGAACGTGGTCAATCATCTGTACTTTTTTGGTCTTAGCGACATGGTGCCATTGGATTCCATAATCCTTATAAAATTCATTATCTAACGCATAATCAGCTGTTGCACTATCGGCAGAACGCTTGTAAGGCTCCATATCCCACCTGTCAATGTTCTTCTGTTCGAACTCGTATAAATCCTTGACCAAATCACTTGGTGCCTTCTTATGCGATTTATTGGCAGGAGAATAATAATACGTATCAAGCAATATAACTCTGCCTTTGGCTGTTAAACCATAACAACCTTCTGTGGTTGCTGATGTTTCGTGTCCTGAATCCACTGAAAAATAGATATTCCATAGCTCATCATCTTCTGGTATTTCATCAATCGAATGGAATAGGTTCATGTTATAAATATTGTCCCCTAATCCAACGACCTTGCCCAAATAGAGCCATTTATAATAATCTAGGTCATTGTGTTTATATCTATCAATCAATTTCAACTGTTGATTCGTTGTTATACCTAATTCATCATCTAGGTACGTTGATGTATCAATGAAATAATCTGGGTCGTCTTCACACTGCTTTATCCACTCATTAATCCAATCATAAGGATTACGTGGTGGGTTATAAGAATAAAAGATTTTCACATCATTCACGAATGGGGACTTCTGCCGAATGAAGGTCGGATTGGCTTGGTCGAATACTTCTGCACTATCAAAGTTGGCAGCTTCTTCATACCACAATGCAATTAAATTCTGCACTGTATTAGATTTCAAACGTTCAGGATTATTCCCACCATAAAAATAAAAGGCACTGCCTGTGCGCTTATTGATAATCCGCATTGGCGATACCTGATATGTAAATTCATTTGCCATGTTCAACATACTAATTGCCCACTGGATCTGTTTATAAACTGAATCCCGAAGGTTTACCGAATTTTCACGAACACACACGATATTGGCTTCATGTCCCTGTTGAATTTCTTTCTTCATCATGGTTACAAGTTTCAAACTAATGGTTGAAGACTTGAACGAACCACGTCCACCCTTTGCAATTACATAAGGCTTTGATGTTCTCCATAACTTGTTAAAATGTGGATTGATTAAGTCCGACATCTTAATTATTGTCTTGTTTGTCTTTGTTTTCGTTGTCGTCTTTATCATCCCCAATGTCATCTATGATAACTGTACTTTCATTGCTTCCGTTGTCGCCAGTTAAAATGTCAGCTTTAGCACGGGCAATATCAGTATCAGCCTTAATCTTACGTAATCTAGCCTTACGCATGATGTCATCATCTTTGAAATATTTCATCAATGAATCAAGTGCCTTCTGCTTGTCATACATCTCAACTACTGCTTCGCCCTTATCAATCTTGACCGATTTGACACTCGAAGTATCGATTTCACTACTATCTTTCATGTTGATAATATGCTCGTAGTAATAAGCCTGTTTACCTGTCTCGGGGTCAATAGTGGGCGTGTAACGATAATTACCGTAATCATCCTCATATTTACCCTTTTTATCATGAATCTTCGTATAAGCCAATTTCTTAACTGTTTTGAAATCCACAACATCTGTAACATCTGAATTAGCTTGCTGAATATACTTTTGAATAATGTCAGCTACATCAAAATAGAGATCAGACGCTTGCTGTTTCTTCAAAATGGATAATTGCTTTTGAATACTAGCATTTACTAGCATCCTTGAACCATTTACATTGGCAACACTATATTCCACCTCGTATGCTTTTTGATACGCCCAAGTAGCATTGAAACGTTGTAAATAGTACAAACAGAACAGTTTTTGCTTATCATTAAGCTCACCATTTTCCTCTAATTCATCAACAATTTTGGGTGCAAACTTTTTGGATTTAGGGTGCAAACTTTTTTTAGTTGGTGCACCTCTTGCCCAACCGTGTCGACTTCTCCAAGACTTAACCGTATTAACCGAAACATCATACTTAGTAGCAATATCCTTGTACTTCATTCCAGCTAAGTAATCTTTCTCAGCTTCTTCCCATTTTTTCATTACATGGCACCTACCTCCTTTTGAGATATTAATTACTTATTTTTTAATTGGTTTAGTTTTAGACTTTGCTTTATTTCTTTTCAAATCACGATCTAGATCACCAATCATCTTAGCTTCTTCCTTAGTCATGTAACCAGCCTTTGTGTGAATCATCTCAAGGCACCTACAATCTTATCTTTTCCTTCCTCATCCGTTAAATAACAATCATCAATATTAGGAAGTGTTAATTGATAAAGCTGGTCATCAACCATATGTGATCCTATCGAAACAATTTGCTTAGGATTTACTAGCATTTCATTATATTCATATCCTTCTCCTGATTCCGCTTCTTTGTAAACTGTAATATTAATCATGTTTGCACATCCTTCTAAGCTCTTTCTTAGCTTTGTGTTTTTTAACTAGCATAACGATTCCAGCAGTTCCATAGCACAAAATAAATAGCCCTAACGCAATTAGCATTGGACTAAATACAAGCCACCATGACCATTTGATAAGATTTAAAATCTTCGCAACCACAAAAATAAGAGTCAAAATTGATGAGAATCCCAACCCTTTCTGTACTGTTTCATTATTATTGCTATTCATTTGAATCCTCCTTTTATGTTGCCAACCACATATTTATTCAAAATAAATAGACCACTCATACGAGTGATCTATACGATAATTAGCCCCTACAGCAATTATCTAAGCGGACATCCGGAATCGAACCGGAATACTTATAATCAGAAATGCTTCTGAAATCGAAATGAAGGTTTATTTATGAATTTATCAATGACTTTGTAGTTAGGGGTAATTTTATTAGTGATACCAATTTGTATGTGTCCTTACACTATCCGCATAGCAGTAACTTGCTTTATCATCACAAGTTACATGAGAGTTAAACTTTTGACCTTTTACGCTGGTCAAGCAATCGAAATTTAATCCATTTTGGTTGTTTAGTTTTCCTTCTAAGATGCTCCTTTTGAGCGGTAGAGTAACCGTATTCAATGTTTTCTACAATATCAATATTAGTCAGAATCAATCCGCCGTTACTCCGCTATAAGTCCATTCAAACTCCATTATTTTCCATTTTGTATACTTCCATGTCATAGTAATTCCCGAATGCTTCAGCAAAATACAACATCGCATTTCTCTTACATTCGAAATACCTGGACGATTCATAATTAGACATTTCAATTGCCACCTCGTTCCCCTTGCCGTACAAGTAGCAATATTTCAAAATGGTTTGAAACCTGAAAGGCTCATCAGGAATATTGTTAATAATCTTATAAGTAGCCTTAACTAGATCTATAGCCCACAACTGGCTCATAACCTTATCCTCTTGAGAATTTCTAACATTGCTCCCAGTTCCAACTGTGTCAAAGCTTGGGGACTGAATAGAGCTAATATTCATATGTGAACGAGCTTTTAGTCTTGGAAACTCGTTTTCAAAATAATATTTGACGTTATCAATTGTTTGTTGCTCATCTAACTCTGGTAATAATCCCATTAATACAGCCCCCACTTAGTGATATAATTGACTTGTCGGAATCAATTAGCTGCTCACTTTTGTGGGTGGCTTTTTTGTTGTCTATTTATCTGCCTTGTCGTTCCTATGTTTATTCCTTTTGGCATTCAATCGCTGCCACTCATCGTCTTCTCTATATAGCCTTTTACCAATCCTGTTATTTTGACGTATTATGTCTTCTATATAAAAAAGTTCTTTATGCATAGCAGATGCTATTTCTTTATTCTTATATCTATTTTCTCGCATTTGATAGACTGCTAAATTATCATCTGTCATTTTCATCATCTAATTAAAATCGCTAAGATTTAACCTTCCTAATCTAATCATTTCTAATTTTGCCAAATGTTCTTGATTAGCTTTATCAATAAGTTCAACGTCCTCATCACTAATGTGTAAAGCATCGGCAATTTCAATAGATAAATACTTATTACGCCTCATCTCATATACGGCACAATTTATATCTGTTAGCAAATTCATCCTCCTGCAAAATTGATTGAATTATTTTGTTCTTAGCCTCATCGCTAAGTTCTCTATCAGCATTTCTAAACTCCTTTGGCATGGCATAAAAATGCTTTTGGATATACATAATAGCCCGAACGATATTGTGGCATTCATCACTAAACACTGATCTCATGTAAGACTTATAGATCTGCTCATAATTCATTATTTTGCCCCCAAATTCAAATAATAATTGCTCCCATCTATATTAAAATGGTAAATCGTCATCTGAAATATCAATCGGTTTACTGTTGTCAGCAAACGGATCGCTATTTGTTTGATTTGCGTTCGAATACGTTTGATTTTCGTTTTGTTTATGTTGGCCATCTGTACCTTTACCGCTAAAATCGTTGCTGTTGATTGATTTACTTTGCTGGCCATCTGTTGGCTTTCTGTCAGTTCTAGATTCAAGTAATGAGAAATTATCAACGACAACTTCTGTTACATAAACCCTGTTACCCTGCTTATTCTCATAGTTACGTGTTTGAAGACGTCCATCAATACCCACAAGAGAACCTTTGTGAGTGAAATTGGTGAAATTCTCGGCAGCTTTCCTCCAAATAACACAATTGATAAAATCGGCTTCACGTTCACCTTGAGAATTAGTAAATTGTCTGTTTACAGCGATTGAGAAACTGGCAACCACATTACCACTGGTGGTGTATCTAAGTTCTGGATCGCGTGTCAGGCGTCCCACTAAAACAGTTCTATTGATCATTTATGCTTCCAACCTTTCATTTTTTAATAGGAATTTATTAACAAAATAATTTTGACCTTTGCCAGTAACTTTTGGAGTCTTAGTAACAACCGTGACTCCGTCTGAGTTAACATGGCTTGATTCTTTAATCTTGAATAAGCCTAATTCCATTGATTTTTGAGTTGGTGAGTTATAATCTGCGCCCTTTCGTTTAATCAGATAACCGTTGTCTCTCATCCACTTAAATAAGCGTTTTGTACCTGTGTCAACACCATTACCTTTGATAATCTTTGCTAGATCTCCAACTAGAATTGTTGTGTGTGATGTGGCTACCGAGTCGGCAAATATTGCCTTAGGTTTCATAACTTCTAATTGTTCCTGCTGGTCTGCTGCTAAACGCAATGCTTCAGCCATTGTTGATGGAACTTTGAAACCGCCAGTTTTAATGTGACTTTCCATTTTGTTGAAGGCTTCAATGTATTTAAGCTTAAATTTCATTGCTTTTTTGCCGGTGAACCCCATAGCCAATAACGTAAATCCATCACGATTCATATAAATAATTCGATATTGCTGTTTATTTTGAGGATGAGTATATGTATCTTCGTAAAATAGGTCTGCCCAATTTTGCGCAACCCCCTCTTTTAAATCATCAACTGCTCTTAATACATCTCGATGGTTTTTATTAAATGTCTCTGCTACTTGTAAACTGCTAGTTACTGCTTGTTGATCTTTCATAATTACTAAGTTATTCATTTTTTCCACTCCTCAATTAAAATTTCAGTACGTGGGTGCTCATCGTAATTTTTTTCGGTATCGTGTTTCCAAATTTGCCCATCATCGAACCAAGCCTTTGCTAAGCCATCAAAAACAGCTTTTTCGTAGTTGTCCAAGTCGGGCTTCACAGTCGGCTTTACCTCATGATTAGCACGTCTCTTATACTCTGCTTTGGATAATCCTTTTTGGATCCTTCTGTAAAAGTGTATGTGTGCAACGAGAGGAGCACCTTTTTCAAAAAGCTGTTTGTTATGGTACTTATCCCAATACAGCACTTTGATTCCATTTTTGTAAATCCGGTATTTTTTGTCTGTATATCCCCGCTTCTTGCCACCTTGTGAGCTAAAACGAGGACGTGAGGCTGGTACTGGTTCACCGTCGATTATTAGTTTCAATTGATTACTCACTTGCTAATCCTCTCTTGTGCTGTTATTCATTTTTTCTAAAAAAGCCAGAAACGATAATATATAGTATTGCTAATATTACAATTGCTTTCATGATAATCACCGTTCGCTTTCATATCCGAATAATTCATTTGGAGTGATGTCTAAAGCCCTACAGATTTTATCAACATCAGTAATTTTTATTGACTTATACGTCATCTGTGACATGTGTGTTGCTGTCCAATAATTGACGCCAGATATTTCAGAAAATTCTCTTAATGTCAAATTTCTTGGAGCTAGTAAACTTCTTAGATCAAACTTAATCATTTTCAGCCACCAGCTTTCTAAGCTCGGCATCGTAGCATTTTTGTAAGCTGTAAGCATTGAGAAGTGAATTCTCAAGTTTCAACATAAGAAATGGACTTGAAAATGAATCAGAATGATTTTTTCTCAAATAATCCATGTGCTCAAATTGATGTTGTAAATTGTCGATTACTCTTTCTAAATACACGCTTTCTCTGGATATTTCGTCTATAACTGTCTGTCTATCATCTGAAACAGGTGTCTGTGAACGCCTATATAACAAGTTTTTTGAGTTAATTTGTAGCATTTTAATATCTCCTAATTATTTCTCATATCGTTACCGCTAAACTTGATTGTGTTAGCGGCTTTTTTTGTCATTAAGCGACTAATAATTTTTGGATCGTATAATTGCTGTAGCTCACGTCCTGTATTGTTCGTAGTTATAATATTTGTTTTATTTTTTCGATAATCAGCAAACCTAAAAAGTATTCGCTGAGCATAGTTAGTTGCTTCGTTCGTTTCGGATCTTAGCGATGATTCACTGCCCAAGTCGTCAATAACAAGCACGTCACAGTTCTTAACACATTCTTCCACCTTGTAGTTATCACGTTTTAAAAACTCGTCCTTAAATGCCATTTGAGAATTATTGACGAACATTGCAAAACTCAAGAAATAACATGATAGTGAGGTATCTTGACTGTTCAAACCATTCAAAATGCTAACAGCTAACATAGATTTACCAAGTCCTGGCTCACCAGTGAAAAGAAAGTTGCCCGTTTCACCGACATAGATCCTATTAGCGATATTCTTAGCCTGTTTAAGCTCACTCGCTTGGTTAGGTGTATCAGTCTTAAAATCTGCAAAATTGTATTGTAAGTCGTTGAAATCACTCACTAGCGAGCTTCTAAATATTCCCTTACGCTTAACTTGAATATTTTTTTTAGTGAATTCGATAGATCGTTGCTGTTCTCGTTTATCACGCTCAGAAATAACTTTTTTGAAGTCAATTCCTGAATAGTCAACACCGTGTTTTAAGGCTATTTTACGGGAAACTTTATCCAATCCAAACATTGATTCCATAGCTACCCCCTAGTACGGCAAGTCATAGAGTGGCTTTCTACCACCCTTGTTGCCATTAAAATTATTTGGTGCGTCTGCTTTATCTATCAACTTGCCAAACTGTTTTCTAAGTTTTGAAGCAGATAAGATATTGTTCTGCCAGAAACTGTCTTGTTGACACCATTCAATAATTCGTTTGATATCGTCGTAAGAACGTGCATCACGTTCGTGCATTAGTCTGATGTCATTAGCCCATTTCTGTGTATCAGGTGGGTTCTTGGAATCAGCCGGATAGATGTTAGAGTTACGTTCACGTATCTTAGTTAGCAAGTAATTGGCTAGTTTCAAATTAATATCGTCCGAGTCGTAAACACGCTTTGCGGGTTTCGAGTCGTGACTAGTATTATTAGTTTTGTTTTGTTTATGTTTATGTTTAGTTATTGTGCTACTGTTATGTACACTACTATGTAAACTAGTATGTAAACTGTTATGTACACTACTATGTAAACTACTTTGTACACTTTCTTCGTCATATAGTTTACATATGCTGTATGAAGTGGCTTTTTGTTTTCCGTTGCTTTTAAAATTGATAAGCCCTAATTGCATCAAAACATTTCTGTTTTTGTTGATGCCTTGCCTACTCAATCCCGAAAGTGTTTCAAGCATTTGATTACTTACGTCAAACCAGTCTATCCATGCACATTTGTTGTTCACTTGAAGCAATGCATAATACAAACTAACTTGCCCACTGGATAATTTGGTTTCAAACAGTTGGTAATCTCTAAACGCCTGTAACTGTTTTAGGTAATTCATAAAGTCACCTCCTAGTCTATTAAGTCATCCATGCTGACAATCTTTCCTAATTTAGCAGTGGACTTACAATAATCACATTTACCACATCTTGTTGGCTCAACACGCCCAGCTTTAACATCTTCAATATGGTCCTGCATTTCATAAATCTGATCTTCAGCTTCCAGCATTCTTTCTTCTGGAATCGAAATAATAGCCTTGGCAGGAATCTTTTCTTTAGTTACGGCAATTATGTATGGTGTACATAAAACTCCATACGTTTGAAGTATTAGCTGTTGATAGACGTACATTTGAAGCTGATAATTCCAATGAGCTACAAATGAATCCCATCCATGTTCCTCAACATTCCAATATTTTTTATCAAGTTGCTGAGTAGTTTTTAGATCAATGAAGTAACCTTTATCAAGATTTAAACAATCAACTTTGCCCTTCCAGTTAACACCGTCAATTTGACCTGTAACGATAACTTCTTTATCACCTTGATAATTTTCAATGAAGCCTTCATCACTAGCTAAAGTGCTTATCATTCTCTCAGCTTGTTCAAATGGAGCTGTGAGGTTATTTTTTAAAGCTTGTCCATTCTTTGATAAGCCTTCTGCTGTTTCTTTCTTAGTAGCCTTCTTTTTAGCAAAAATGTCCCATTTATTCTCGGCCACAAATCTCAGATGAGCTTCAGGACTTTCAAAATAAGAATGAAGATAATTCCCAACCAAAAGTGCTTCTTTAAAATCCGGCTTGTAATTTCCATTTATTTCAGCCATTGTCTCTGCTTCACAAGACAGAAACTTTTTAAAGAATGTTGGGGACTGCCACGAAATATCAGTTGCTAAATCGTAATAATTACTTTGTGTCAAAGAGCTCTGTTTGGTTTGGGTTTTCTTCAATTGGTTCTGATTCATCTGTTTCAGCATTGCTATCGTCCTCTCCTTCTTTAGCTTGTTTCAAAAATGCCTTTTGTTCTTTTTCAAACTTTTCTAGTTGATTTAGATTAACGGGCTTACGTACTTGAACCTTTTGAACAGGCTTTTTATCTTCAGCTTTAGGGGTGACATCCTTAGGGTCGTTAGCTACTTTAATTTGTTCCTTTTTGGTCTTTGTCAAATCATTGATATTTGTTATATTGCCTTGAGATGCTTGACTTGCATTTTTAGGTGTTTCACTAGCTTCTTGTTTATCGTCCTCTGTGTACATGTTTCCTAAATCCTGTGGGAATGCTTCACGTAGTGCGTTTACCATAGCTGTTTTTCTAATCATATTGGCCGGCATGGAAGCCCAGGTTGATGATGGACGTCCATTTTTTGTTTTTTGAAACTCAGTTAATGAAATTTCAATTCTTGTAGGTATTTTTCTATCTTTGCGATAAACTTGTGCCCAACCACCAACTAAGGTCTCATCTGGAAGAATAAAAGCACCCTTGGTATATCTAGGATCGTCATCATCTTCATTGATAGCAATACAACCTGCTTCAATACCGTCATAGTCTGGATTCGATTCAGCCCTTTTCATAAAGGCCTCTTTGGAAACAATAATTTGTGCTGGTGCTGATCCATACTTGATGATGTATGCTTCATTGATAAACGGATTTAATTTTTGATATTTACAAAGTGATAAAAACATCATCGTTTCTTGTGGAGTGATTTTAGAGTTACCATTTGTTAAGAAGTTTTGGACCATGTTTCCGGTCAATTTAATGCTTTGACCATTGACCTTGTATTCAACTTCCATCTTGTCGTCTTTTTTGCTTAGTTCATTTGTCATTATTCAAATTCCTCCGTAAGATTTTCTTTATATTCACGTTCGGCTTTCTTGGACTCTGTTAAGTTCTTTTCGGTGATAACAGCATCCTCATCTGCTAGTTCGTTGTCATAATTAAAAGTTCCCATTTCAATTACCTCGTTAAGTGATAAAATATATGTATAAGTTATTTTTTAATCCTATGACTCACTATTTTTCGGATAGTGAGTCTTTTTTTGTCTTGCTGCCAAATAGGAAGCCGTCAGCCTTGCTGTTAAGGTTTCTCACTTTCTTGATGGTTGAGTTATCAATATCAAACAGGTTTAGAAATCCTCCAGCTCTTCCGGAAACAAATCCCAGGATGTACCCGCTGGCCAAAAATAAAAGATATGCTCCAGCTAGTTCAATACTTGTCATTTAAATCACCTCCTAAAATGTGAATCGATATGTATATTTGTCACGGTCACAATGAATTAGCTTTGCATTGAGATCTCCTTCGGACCATTCAAAAATAATTTCTTCGGGTATCTCACTATCAAAAGTTTCTTCCATACTGTTAAAGCCTTGTTTAATCATCAATAGTGTCTTTTCTGGTACTTGCTCAATTTTGAAAGAGCTCTTTGCTAGTTTTCTTTGTCTCTTATATTCCTCTGGATCAAACATTTAAATTTCCTCCGATTTCATAAACTCTCTTTTGTGCGTTAAAACAAATTCTTTAAATTCGGGTGCTTGAAATTTCCAAGGGCTACCAGAACCAGTAGAATATCTAACACAACCGCCTTTATCCATGTCCAATACATCACGATACCTAAATAGTTTTTTCTTCAATGTAGGAGCTGAACATCCGGCAATTTTGCATGCCCATGGAAGTAACTCCAGACCTTCATCAATGGTTGTATTCGTTAACTCATTCAACTTATCCTTACGAATCCAAGTAAGCACATATCCATCACGTTCTGGTATTCCTTTGAAAGGTTCGATTGCTGGTTCTTGCATTTATTTCACCCTCTTTCACCTAATGCAGCTTGTTTAAGTGATATGTTGTACCTATGTGACATTGCTGTTGCACAGGCACGCATAATTGAACTCGTTCTGAACATTTTGAATATTCCAAATTTGATAATATTTTCATCAGGATTACTCTTGCTAATTTCTTTAAGTGCATTTTCGATTGCACTATCACTATTCAAATCTTCAATCTGCGTACCTATCAGCAATGATGATGTTTCTGAGTTATATTCATTTACGATATTTAACAGAATTGCTGGAAAATTAAATAAATAGCAATCAACAGCTAATGAGAATCTAGTATCATCAATTCCATTTGAAAGATTAACTAAATATTCATCTTTGATCGGAGTTCCTTTAAACCATTTACCAACAGTTGTTTTTGACGTTCCTGCTATTGCTGCCAAATCAGTATCATTGAAATTTTGACGATCTTGCATATCTAAAACTTCCTTAACGATGTTTATATCACCCATCAGTTATCACCTCCTTACTCTTGATAACTATTCGTTAACTTCAGTTATCATTTTGATATAGATGCGTTAATTGCATTTTTTGTAGAATTAAGGTGTTGTCAAGGATCTTTTAAATTCTTTTGTTTCACTTTTGTCATCATAAACTGTAAAAAAAATATCACTAATTTTAACATCCAATCCTTGGGCAATTTTCCATGCAATCCTTGCGGAAGGTTGTTTATTCTCATTTACTATATCAGACATATATGCGCCAGAAATACTTATATGATTGGAAAAATCGCGAATAGAATATCCCTTACTTGCAATTAATCCTCTTAAATTCTTTGAACTAATTACTTTCATTTTTACTCGCATTTTTTTGATCACCTCCTTGTTTACAAGTAATATAGTACACTTTTGTTTTACTTTTGTAAACACTTTTTACCGATTTATTTTACTTTTTTTAATTTAATGTTTAACTTTTGTTATACTTTTCTTGTAGAAAGGGCGTGAAAGCAGCAATGTCAGAAAAACAAATTCAATTTGGCTTAAAGATAAAAGAGCTTCGTAATAAACACCATTTTACAGTCAGACAAGTTTCTCAACAAGCTGGGATATCCTCGTCCTTTTGGTCATTAGTAGAAAATGGTAAAAGAAATATTCCTAAACCTATAACGCTAGAGAAAATGGCTCATGGACTGCGTGAACCAAAGGAAAAAATACTGGAACTTGCTGGCTTAGATACATCGAACAATAATAACAAAGAAAATAAGCATGTTGACTTGGCTGATGACGACGTTGTTATGTCATATGAAGGGAAACCCATTCCCCCTGAGGATTTAGAAGTTATGCGTAGATTTCTAAGAGGTGGAAAGAATAATGGACAATGATGTAATTACTTACTTAATGAATATTGCTTTTGATAATAAGATAGTTATTAACTTTTTTGATAATTTAGATCCCGATACGCCACCAGGCTCGGATGTGGAGACAAGAAGAATTGCTATGAACTCAAGATGGCATAACAAATCGGAAATCCCATTTCAACTGGCTCATGAATTGGGACATATTTTATCCGGTCAACAATCAACTAAAATCCTCTATTTTACTCCATATAAGTATGGCATGGAGTTAGAAGCCAACGAATATGCAATTAAACTGCTTCTTCCACTATATTTAGCTGACAAGGATACTATGAGCGTGAACATTCATAATTTCATGAGCTATTTTAATATCCCTTATCATCTTGAAGACATTGTAATAAAGGAAACAAAAAGTCTATTGTCTCGTTCCGAAAGCGATTTCAACGTATAATTAATATATTGTATACATATATCATTTTTCAATACTCTAAATAGGGAGTTATTTTGCAAGTACAGGAAAAATTAGATTCTGAATTTATAGTTACCCAATACCCAAATATTGATGATAATTAAGCTTTAGGAGGTTTTATGAATAAAAACTATCGAATTTTTTATTTGGATTTTATACGCGTTATTTCAATTTTTTTAGTTATGTTTATCCACGTATCTGCAATAGATACCACACTTAATATCGGAACTGGTCAATGGCAAATAATCAAAATTTTAAATTACTTTGCCCATATCAGTGTCCCGCTTTTCTTTATGATTTCTGGTGCATTACTTTTAACTAGTAGGAAGACAAGTTCACTAAGCTATACATGGTCACATCGTATTCCACGGATAATGATTCCTTTCCTTATATGGTCAATCATCTATCCTTTTGCTGCCAGTATATCTACCAATTCATTTTCTCTTAATGATATCTTCATAACTATTCGAAACATCTTAAATCATCCCACTTCTCCTATACTTTGGTTTATGTATCCTTTGATTGGAGTCTATATTCTTTCTCCAATTATTAAAACCTTTATAAAGAGTGCCAACATGCAAATGTTGATTTATACAGTTTTCATTTGGTTAATCACTTGTTCAATTCTACCGTCAATTGCTGTTCTTTTACCAAAAAACTACCAGCAAATTCTAACATTATCTCCAGTAGCCAGCTTTCTTTTAGTAGGGGGTTTTACGGGTTATTTTGTTTTAGGATATTTGCTAACAAAATTAAAACCTGAAAAAATAAATAATTTAATTTTGATGTTTGTATTTTTAATAACTGGTTTAACTGGTAGTTTTGTTTCACAGGTCATCCCAAATGTCTTTGACTCCAATAACGGATACTATGTTACTTCAATTTGGATTCCAATTATGTCAACAACAGCATTTATTCTATTAAGGAAATTGGGCAATAAAATTACAAACCTCTCGGTTATTAAATTTTTTGAATTTTTATCACCATTAGTCTTTGGCATTTACTTGTTTCATGATTTAGTGATCATTAACGTTGAACCCTTGCTTATGAAAACTATTACAATTCATGGTGTCATTGCTACATTGATGCGTTATTTCATTGTGGCAGTTCTTTCAATTGGAATTATCTGGATTTTGAATCTAATTCCTGTTATCAATTATGCATTGCTAGGCAATAAGAGTAAAAAGAAGAAAGTAAATAACATAAAAAAATAAACAGCATTAAGAAAAATACAATTCTACCCAAGAAGAAAATATGCTAATGATTGAAATAATTTAGTAAAAGCCTAAATTGGCTTTTTATTTTTAGTTCTTAAAGAACATACGTGCCCATGAATATTGACGAATATTCATTATCTGTCAATTTAATAATTAAATACTCAATAATACTAGGTAAAGCTCAATTAAAAGTTTACCAATGAAAGGAAACTGTCAATTTATGGCCTCAATACATAAACGTAATGGCAAGTGGGAATATCGTGTTTCCTATAAAGATCCTACTACTGGCAAATATAGAAATAGAACAAAGGGTGGGTTCGTCAGGAAAACAGAATGTGAGGAAGCTGCCCGAATAATCGAAATGGACAAATCAAACAATGTAAACTTATCTAAAAAAGAAGTCCTCTTCTCTGATTACTTTAAAGAATGGGTCGATACATACAAGATTGAAGGACGATCTAAATCTACCGTTAATCGATATTACTTCACACATAAAGTAATTAAAGAGAACTTTCCTGATGAGCGGCTTATTGATGTAACCAAAAAAGAATACCAAACATTCATGAATAAATTCGGAAAGAAAAGAACTTTGGTTACTATGCAGAAGTATCAATCCTTTATACATCAAATGGTTGTTGAAGCAATCGAGGAAGGCATTATCCACAAAGATTTTACTAGGAGCGTTGAATTAATTGCAGGACGTGATTCAAAAAAAGAATCTGATAAATTTCTTGAGCCTGATGATTATGTCAATTTGATAAAGATCTCAAAAGCCAAATCTGGATATTCAAACATTTCGGCAACTATGATCTATCTTGCTACCGAAACTGGTATGAGATATGAGGAAATAACTGCCCTAACATGGGACAAGATTAACTTCGATGATTCTACTATTAGAGTTGATAAAGCCTACAGGCGTGATGAAATAGAGCTTCAAAAGACTAAGACACCTTCTAGTGTAAGAACACTCACTATATCCGATGAATGTTTAGATGTACTAAAAAACTACAAACTTGAGCAGCAACTTTATTTCAAATCAATTGGCTACATTGATAAGGGCAACTTTGTATTTAGGACAAAATATAGAACCCTGGTTCAATCTAAAACCGTTAACGATTCCCTTAAAGATTTATTGACTTTGATCGGTGCTAAAAAGATGGTTAGTTTTCATGATATTAGACATACTCACATATCTTATCTAATGGACAGCGGTATGAATCCGAAATTCGTATCGCAACATGCAGGCCACAAGGAGTTAAAAACCACTTTGAAGTATTATACCCATTTATTCAATAAGACCGCTCTTGAGCAAAATAATGAGCTGAAGGATATCTTTGATAACATAACAAAAGAGCGTTAACCTAATGATACCAACGACAAATAGTATTTTTTGCGCAAACCTATTTTTCGACAATTTCTCTTTGCGCAGGCTTTTTTTATTGAAATTGGTATACCTCTAAAAATCATCAAAATATCATTCCTGCGCAAAACTTTGCGCAAAGGACTTTTAACTTCTCTTGCATTTTATATAAAACAAAAAAAGAGGAACACCGATTTAACGGTGTTCCTCTTAATTATTTCGAGAACTTTCATTCTCTTTTATTCTAAAAAAGGAGAGTACAGGATTTGAACCTGCGCGCCTGCTATAAAACAGGTTCGTCGGATTTCGAGTCCGATGCATTACCACTCTGCCAACTCTCCATAAGAAAGGTCTTCTCAGACCCCTTTATAATTAATATTGCATCAAGGTATACATATCATACCCTTTTATTTTATCACGTCCGTGCAAATCAGTTAACTCAATTAGAAAGGCCGTTCCAACAACTACCCCACCTAATTTTTCAATTAACTTGATTGTAGCAGCTAATGTGCCACCTGTTGCCATTAAATCGTCAACTACTAAAACTTTTTGACCTGGTTTGATGGCATCTTTTTGCATATACAATGAACTTTGCCCGTATTCGAGGTCATATGTGACCGAAACCGTTTCACGAGGCAACTTGCCCTTTTTACGTGCGGGCGCAAAGCCAATCCCCATTTTGTATGCTACTGGGCAGCCTACAATAAATCCACGTGCTTCAGGTCCTGCAATCATTTCTGCACCACGACTTTTAGCATAGTCAACAATCTTATCGGTTGCTGCAGCGTATGCCTTGCCATCAGCCATTAATGGTGAAATATCTCGAAATAGTACACCAGGTTCTGGAAAATCTTGAACATTAGCAACGTATTTCTTAAAATCAATATCCATTTTTTTAAATTCCCCATTCAATCTAACAGTGGCAATCAAAATCACTCATCCAAGATAAGAGATCGTCAAAGTTGGATTCAATTAATATTTTTTCAACATCATTGCGTTGTAATCTCTTCATGTAAGTCGGAGATTCAATCAATTTGCGTTGTTGAGCATCAGCCTTTTCAACAAAGCCATTTACCATTTTAACAAAATTTAACTCAAAAAACACTTTTAAATAAAAATCTACGTCATTTTTTTCAAAATTTAAATATTTAGCTACTAAATCCATTTTGTCTTCACGAATGTTTTGATGGGTATACAAATATTTCAAGAGCGTTTTCATTCTTGTCATATCGGGTTTTAAATAACCACTAGTTAAATTAGTATGGAAAAATAATGCCGTATGTGTTGCTTGATTCGTCTTTAAAAAGTTTTCAAACAATTGTAAGTTATGTGGTCGATCATAAACTAAAATATTTTCACCATCGAATTTTTCATCATACTTGACCATTTTGACATTGACCTTTGAACGTTTAGCAGCTTCATAATAAGCATCATTGAAGAAAACCAAAGCGTCGAAATGTTCCATAATCGAAGCCGATATTCGTTTATGACGGTAATCTAAGTAAACTTTTTTCAAAGCTTGAATCTTTTTAGCTTCGGGTGACACTTGCAAATCATCTAACATCAATTGCAAATTTTTTCGGCCGGCCCATTCATTGATACTCAGTTCGCCATAAACATCGCAAGGTGCGTCTTTAACTTCTTGAGCTTGCTCGAACATGCCAAAGCCAATCGCATCGATTTGATGATTGTTGTCTTCAACAAAGGTCTTCAGGTGACTGCCGTCTTTTCCAATCGAACGCATTTGTGCCAACTCGACATTAGTCAACTTAATGACTGGCTTCGGATTACCCATCCCAAACGGTGCCAACTGATTAATATCTTTGATCAAGTCAAAATTTAAATCCGCAATCGACAAATCAAGATCATAATTTTTAACGACTGGTGCTTGATAATCATAGCCTTGCTTTTGAGGTTCTGTTTGCACCAATTCGGTTAATTTATCCAATTGACTTTCCTCAATTGAAAAACCACAAGCTTGGGCATGACCACCAAAGGCCGTAAATAAGTCCTGATATTGCTGCAAAGCAGTAAACAGATTGAAGCCTTCAGGACTACGACCAGACCCTTTCATCACGCCACTATTTTTATCAAATTGGGTAGCCAGCACTGGCTTATTCTCTTGATCCATCACCCGGCTAGCAACGATTCCTAAAACACCTTGATGCCAATCGTTACCTTTTAAAACTATCACACCATGATCTTTTTGAGCAGCAATTTGACTCTGAGCGTCGACAAAAGCCGAATTGACCAAATCTTGACGTTTGGCATTAATATCCTCAGTTTCATTGACGATTTCTTTAGCAAAGCTGGCGTCACCGGTCGTCAACAATTCAACTCCTGAAGAGGCATTGTCCAAGCGTCCTAACGCATTAATTCTTGGCGCTATTTTGAAACCAATGTCCTCCTCATTGATATCACTCAACTTGATCTTGCATTTCTTGATCAATTCGCTTAAACCAACGTGATGATTTTTTTGCATCTGTTGTAAACCGACATTGACGATGACACGATTTTCACCTTTTAAAGCCACCGAGTCGGCAACCGTTCCGATAGCGGCTAAGTCAATCAATTCCAAAGCTTCATCGCCTAATAACGCATCAGCAATCTTAAAAGCCACTCCGGCGCCGGATAAGTATGGACAAACATACTCTGAACCAGGAATACTAGGATGAACGATTGCATCGGCTTCTGGCAGTTCTTTTGGCAAATCATGATGGTCAGTTACGATAACTTTGATGCCACGATCTTTTAAATACTTGATCTGCTCTTTACCACTAACACCGTTATCAACTGTAATCAATAAGTCAATTCCCTTGTCAGCCAATTCCTTGTAACGGTCAAGATTTGGACCATAGCCATCTTTAAAACGGTCCGGAACATAAAAGATCGGCTTAGCCCCTAATTTTTGCAAAGTTAACTTCATAATCGAAGTACTTGTCACACCGTCGGCATCGTAATCGCCATAAATCGCAATTTTTTGTTGATTGCTGACGGCATCATCAATAATTTCCAAAGCTTTATCGAGGTCATGCAAACCGAACGGATCTTGTAATTCATCTACATTACTGTGTAGAAAAGATTCGATTTCTAAGTTATCGGTAATGCCTCTTTGAATCAATAGTTGTGCCACTATCTCATTCACGTGTTTTTCGGAAGCAAATTTTTCTATCTCTTGTTTTGTGGGATTCTTACGTTTCTCCCAATTAATTAATGTCAATCCATCACCTACTAACAACTAATTATATCAATTATCGAGTGTAAAAAAAAAGTCTTGACAGGATTATGTTTGTTTTTGTTGTTTTTGTAGTATGCCGTCCTCCATAGCAAAGCCGATTTTGGCTGGAACGATGTGGGCACAACTTTGAGCTTTTGCAAAGTGCGCAAAATCTCAAAGCTTGGCCTTATTCTAAGCGCTAAAGCGCTAAGAATAATTTCACATCTGAGCCAAATCGGCTTTGCTATTCCGGACTGAATAACGGATCTATATTTTATTTACTTTCCATTCATTTAAGGATACTAATTCTATTCATATGCGGTGCTTGGTATTTTTATAGTTGAATTACTTTCCCATTCAGAATAGAAATATAAACAGTACAAAAAAGAAGACACTACTAATTTACTGCAATATCCTGCATTTCTAGTAATGTCTTCTATTGTTTTTTTTATAAAGTTTTACTAACTAAAAATCAAATAATCATGATGTATCCAGGCCATAAAGTAATTTTATACTTATCCTGAATAGAAAAGCATTCCATTCAAAGTTCACCAAAACATTGCATAGATTTGACCTCTAGTCTGGAGTAACAGATCTGGGAAATTCAGCTGCGAAATTTGTCTTGGCGCTTTAGCGCCTAGTCAAAGGTGGAGCTTGAAGACAATTCCCGATTTTGGAATTGGCTCCAAGTCCGCCCACAGCGTTCCGGCGTTTCCCAGAGCTGTTACGGAAGACGGCAGCTAACCACCATCCAAACTACAGATTTAGCTATCAAATCTTATAAGCCTTAATTAAGAAAAGACTGCTAATGTTTGCTCATTCGCTGGCTTATTGCTGACTAGTGAACCTTGCAAGGCCCAGCGATTGGTACCTCCGTCTGCACAAGTAATTAATGTTAACAAACTTTGACCTTCAACATCGTCTAACAAATAAACTGCTGTTGGTGGAACAATTTTCTTGTAGAAAATTTTATACGTATAAACTCGTTTCATGTCAGTGATGTAGGCTAAATCACCAATTTTGGCATTTTCTAATGGTGAGAACAAGGCGCCCTTGTTAGTCATATAGTGACCAGCTAGCGCATAATTTTGTTTACCCATTTTTTCGTCTTCCTTCATCGTGCCACCACCGGTTGAAAGAGCATTATCACTCAGACCTACGACGATTGGTAATTTCAAATTAACTGAAGGGACTGCCATTTTTCCAATTACGGCAGCATCGTTATTAACGGCAGCTTTTGCTACTTGTCCAGCTGAGATTGGTTTAACTTTTTTAAAGTTGAATTCACCCTTCTTTTTCTGATTAGCTTTCACTTTTTCGACTGTCAGTGAAGTATAATTTTTGTGTGCAATCTGTTTAACTGCGTATTCCTTAATTGGTTGATTAAATATCAAAACTAACGCAACCAATAGTAAGAGGATCGTTCCAAAAATCGAGAAAAATTTCTTCATTTTTTCCATTCCGTTTCACATTAAATTATGCAATATAGTTAATATACTAATGCATTGAAGTAATAAAGTTAAGATTTTTAATTTTTTGCGAGTTCTTTAGAAAGCAATGTCAAATTTAATAAATAAGTTATAATATAATTATAAACAAATCTGGAGGTAATTTTATGAGCATTCTTGTTTTAGGTGGTGCCGGTTACATCGGTTCACATACAGTTGATCACTTGTGTGAACTAGGTTACGACGTCATTGTAGCAGATAACCTATCAACAGGACATAAACAAGCTGTTAATTCAAAAGCTAAGTTTTATCAAGGCGATGTCCGTGATAAGGAATTTTTGATCAAACTTTTCCAAAACGAAGATATTACTGATGTAATTCACTTTGCGGCTTTCTCAGTTGTTCCAGAATCAATGAAAGACCCACTCAAGTACTTTGACAACAATACTAGTGGGATGATTTCTTTACTCCAAGTAATGCACAATTTTGGTGTAGAACACATCGTCTTCTCATCAACAGCCGCAACATACGGCGAACCTAAACAAATTCCAATTAAGGAAACTGATCCAACCGTACCTACTAACCCTTATGGTGAAAGTAAACTCGCCATGGAAAAAATCATGCACTGGTGTGACGTTGCTTATGGCATCAAATTTGTTGCTTTGAGATACTTCAACGTTGGTGGTGCCAAACCAGATGGTACTATTGGTGAAGATCACAATCCCGAAACTCACTTGATTCCGGTTGTACTTCAAGTTGCTGCTGGACAACGTGATGAATTGACAATTTTCGGTGATGATTACGATACAAAAGATGGTACTAACGTTCGTGATTACGTCCACGTTGAAGACTTAGCCGAAGCACATCGCTTAGCTATGGAGTACTTGCGTGCTGGTAATGACAGTGATGTCTTTAACCTCGGTTCTTCAACAGGCTTTTCTAACAAGGAAATCCTCGAAGCAGCTCGCAAAGCTACTGGTAAAGAAATTCCTGCCAAGATTGGTCCAAGACGTGCTGGAGATCCAAGTACTTTGATTGCTGATTCTACAAAAGCTAGAACTATTTTGAAATGGCAACCTAAGTATGATGACGTTGAAAAAGTTATCACTGACGCTTGGAACTTTAAATCAAAACACTTAAATGGCTATGAAGACTAAGAGAGTGGAACAAGAGCGGTCAGCTCCCGGAGGATAACGTAATTTCAGGAATTGCTCGTCGAACTTTGCGAGTGATTCATGAAATTTTGTTATCTCGGAGGGAGTTGCTCTTGTGCAACTCGTTTCAGATAGAGAGTGGAACAAGCCTGGTTAGACTCAGACAGATAGCCTACTCGTTTCAATTAGAACAGGACACAAAAAGCTTATCGGAAAATTCCGGTAAGCTTTTTTTATTATTCTACACTGTCAACGAAAGTCCAATCTAACTTTGCGTGATAGGTACCTGATTTATTTAACTTATTATTCATTTCTAACAAAACGCCTTTATCAGTCCGCCAGGAAAGTGAATTCATCATCTGACCACCAGCTGTTTCGGAAACTAAGGCTGTATTTCCCAACAGGTCTAGTTCAGAATCGTCGTTAATGTATTTTAGATGCCCTTGGAGCTCATTTTCTTGGTCATCCTTTAGTGGAGCTTCTTGTGACAAAAAGAGCTTCAGTGCGGTTTTATTGCGTCTCATATCGTCGATTTCTAAAATATTGTTTGGCCAATTGGTTTCTGCTTGCCGATAAATCAATTTTTCATTGGCAATCGGTTTGATATTACCGTAATCAATATCGTTGACTGAATATTCCAATTTATTCGTAATTAAATTAATTGTTCTCGTGTCACCAAATTTTTGATATGCAGACCCATTGTCATCGACACCATGCACGTATCCGGTTGAACGATAAGTTTCACGCTTATTGACGTCACTAATCGTGGTACTTACTTCGATAGCGTGACTCTGATTGATGCCAAAATTCAAATCAGAAATTTCCACCACATCTTCAGATTTACTATCAGTATTGATTTTAAAATCTACTGCAGTTCCATCAACTAAAACTTCGTTAACCTTGCTACCCTTACGAATTGGCAAATAATAAGTCGCATTCTTTAACCGGCTGCCAGTACTCTTGTTAGCAATTTCTGTGTTATAAACTACATTGTCATCCCCAATTACGTCGAACAACATAGTTGGCGAATCATTGCGATCACTCACAGTTTGATTAGTTAAAGTATCTTCAATATCAATCTCTGGTCCATCTTTTGATAAAACGGTCAATTTAGCTTTGTTAGTGTCATATTCATACTTTTTACCACCACTTTTAACTTCAATATGAGCGAAAATTTCAGTTCCATCGTCATCTAGAGTT
The DNA here is from genome assembly GCF_004745525.1 of Companilactobacillus suantsaicola. Lineage (GTDB taxonomy): Bacteria > Bacillota > Bacilli > Lactobacillales > Lactobacillaceae > Companilactobacillus > Companilactobacillus suantsaicola. The sequence goes on from NZ_RKLY01000007.1 coordinate 38,063, forward strand.
GTCACTGGCGTGGTGTGAGAAACTGAATTATTACCAATTTCAATTTCAGATTGTTCATGATTAATTGGATCTTCTTTGAACCAACGAATCGAATAAACTAAATCTTCTTGTTCTTCAAATTCACCAATATTTCCTAGCAACTTGAAAGTAGCACTCTCTCCGGCATAAACTGTTTGGTCATCAAGACCGCCACCAACCATTACCGTGGTACTTGCTTCCTTAGTACTGCCATCAGAACTATTGATAGCAGTGGCAGTAACCTTAACTTCACCAGTAATAGCTCGATTATTGGCGGTTATTAAACCGGTATCTTCATCAATGGTAGCAATTTCAGGTTTATCAATACTCCACTTTACAGTACCAGTGAAATCCGCTGGAGAAATTTTTGCTCTAGCATAAGTTGAAGTCGTAGTGATTTCATTCTCTAAATTATAAATGTAGTCATCATCAGTCGTTACACTTAAATCTTGTATATCAACATCGCTATCTAAAGCGTGGACAGTAGCAACTTTAGTCCAAACCTGTGGATCTAAAAAAGAAGGTCCAAGTAACATATACCAGGCCGTTCTCAACTGATAATACTTCACTCCAACCTGCTTAGGCGTGACAGTTAAATTGCGATTACTTCCGCCATTTTTATCACTGACCTTGCTCCAAGTTCTTCCGTCGGAACTTTCATACCATTGATAATGCTGCCAAGAAGTAAACGTTAAAATCTTTGTTACTAGCGCACGACCAGCATCGGTATATAGCGTCACTGGGTTTCCTTCAATCGTATAGACATGTTCTTCCGGTTGAAGGCTGTAACCAGAAGTCATCCACATCCCTAAAAACTTTTTAACATCGCCAGTTGGTTCGTGTTTGGGAACGATATTAACTTCGTCACGGTTATCAATTACTTCGGTAGCAATTTCAGCGGCTTCAATTTCTTTATTTTTCTTGAGTACTAAGCGTCCTGCAAAAAAAGAAAACATAATTATGCAAATAAGGAATTTTTTAAAATTAGTTGATTTGCGCATATTTATGAATACCCTTTCTTTCATTCTATAAGGATTATATCATCCAAAAATATGTACAAAAGTCAAATTTAACAAAATATTTTTAAATAAATAGATTTATTACCAGTACATTTTATTTGACAATCAAAATATAGTAATATTTTTTAAAATAAATATTCTAAATCACTAGCTGCAGTTGGGTAAGCTAAAATTTCTTTTTGAACATCCTGATGCGTCATCTTTTGTTCAATCGCTTTAGTTAATAGATTGATAAAACTATCAGCTTCTTGACTCAAAACAGTTGCCCCAATAATTTGTTCTTGTTCATTTAAAAAGATTTTCACTTTAGCGACAGGTTCATTGCTGTGACGATATGAGAACCAACCGGTAACGTCCTGGTCAACCACCTTACTGCCAGTTTGTGCACCAACTTTGGCAAGTTTAGGACTGCCGTAAACAACAGTTGGAATAAGTGGCAACTGAAGATCTTCAGTAGTCTCTTGCAAAATAACTTCACTGACGTAGTTAGCTTCAAAGCCTGCTACCGGAGTCAACTTAGGAGCTTTAGTTGAAACAACATCCCCAATAGCAAAAATCTTATCATTGCTGGATTGCAATTTAGAATTCACAACTACCCCGTGTTTGTCAGTTTTCACATTAGCTTTGGTTAAATCTAAGAAATCAGTATTAGGAATTCTTCCGGTTGCGCCAATCACCAAATCAGTTGGCAAATTCAAATTGTCGGCTTTGATCGTGAATTGATCGTTATCCTTAACAATCTCTTTGGTATCAACGTTGAAATGGAATTCCACTCCTTTTTGTTCAAGCTGTTTAACTAATTCATTAACGTAATCTTGATCAAAGGCCTTCAATGGATGGCCGTTATGATGGATCACATGGACCTTTGCTCCAGTTGCATTAGCAATCGTTGCCATTTCAAAGGCAATATAACCAGCACCAATAATAGCAACCGTTTTAGGCATTTGCTTCAACGATAAGAAATCAGTACTCGAAAGCAAATTTTCTTTTCCTTTGATATCCAAATAACTAGGACGTTGACCAGTAGCGATGATGAAATGATCAGCAGAATATGTTGCTTCGTTGACGACTAATTCATTTTCCGAAATAAACTTAGGTTCACCATCGATCGTTGTGATACCAGCATTGATAGCTCCGTCTTTGCTACCTTTAGATACTGGATCAGTAAAGGTCTCCTTAAATTTTTCAATTTCGGACCAATTAACAAATGGTACATCACTAAAACCTTTGCCTTTTAATTGAGCCACTTTGTCTCGAGCTTCAACGGCAGCTATGAAAACCTTCTTTGGATCACAGCCACGATTAGGACAAGTTCCGCCCCAGAGATTATTTTCAATAATAGTAACATTTTGACCGGCCGCAGCTAACTTCGACCCAGCCGCCAATCCACCTGGGCCAGCACCAATGATAATCGTATCAAATTTTTCCATAACAAGACCTCCAAATAAAAAAGCTTATAACGAGTATATAAACTCATTATAAGCAATTCCTTAATTATTAGTGTCTTCTTTGCCTCGGTTAAGATTCAAGACTGACATGAACGCTTCTTGAGGAATCGAAACCTTACCGACTTCCTTCATTCGCTTCTTACCAGCTTTTTGCTTGTTCAACAACTTATCACGACGAGTTCGATCACCACCATAAAGCTTAGCCGTAACATCCTTTCGATAAGCCTTAACATTGGCACGAGCCACGATTTTATTACCAATTGCAGCTTGAATTGGAATTTCAAACATTTGTCTTGGAATAACTTCCTTCAAACGAGCCACGATATCACGACCACGTTTTTGAGCAAAGTCCTTGTGAACGATGAAACTCAAAGCATCAACCGGTTCACCATTCAAGAGAATATCCATCTTGACCAATTCACTTGGCTCATAATCATCAACATCATAATCCAAAGATGCATATCCCTTAGTATTTGACTTCAAATCATCAAAGAAATCGAAGATAATTTCGAGTAGTGGCAACTTGTAAATAACGTTCACGCGATATTTATCCAAGTAATCCATGGTTACGAACTCACCACGTTTTCTTTGGCACAATTCCATTACTGGACCAACGAAGTCTTCTGGAACCATAATTTCTGCGCGCACAAACGGTTCACGCACTTCTTTAATTTCTGAAGCATCTGGTAACTCAGCCGGATTATCAACGATAATTTCTCGACCGTCAGTTGTTGTAACGTGATAATCAACTGATGGTGAAGTTGTAATCAAATCAAGATCAAAGTCACGCTCCAAACGTTCTTGGACCACATCCATATGCAATAATCCTAAGAAACCAACCCGGAATCCAAAGCCTAAAGCTTGGGAAGTTTCTGGCTCGTATTCCAAAGCGGCATCATTTAGTTGCAACTTGTCGAGTGCTTCATGCAAATCTTCATACTTAGCGTTATCAACTGGATAAAGACCGGCATAAACCATCGGTGTACTCTTACGATAACCTGTCAAAGGTGCATCAGTTGGATTATCAGCTAAAGTAACCGTATCACCAACTTGTGTATCTTTAACAGTTTTAATGCTAGCAGTGATATAACCAACATCCCCAGCCATCAAATAATCACGTTTAACGGCCTTAGGAGACATCACACCGACTTCTGTAACTTCAAAGGTCTTCTTATTACTCATCAATTCAATCGTGTCTCCGACCTTTACAACGCCTTCACGAACACGAACATCCAAAACAACTCCACGGTAACTATCGTAAACTGAATCAAAGATCAAAGCCTTTAAAGGTTTATCCAAATCCCCTTCCGGAGCTGGAACATCAGACACGATTCTTTCGAGTAACTCATCGACACCAATACCAGTTTTAGCACTCATCAAAATTGATGATTCAGCATCAATTCCGATCATCTCTTCAATTTCTTCTTTGACTTTGTCTGGTTCAGCTGATGGCAAGTCAATTTTATTAATTACGGGAACAATTTCCAAATCGTTATCAATTGCCAAATAAGCATTGGCTAAAGTTTGTGCTTCAACACCTTGAGCGGCGTCAACTACCAACAAGGCCCCTTCACAAGCAGCTAGTGACCGTGAAACTTCATAAGAAAAGTCCACGTGTCCTGGAGTATCAATCAAATGGAAAATATAAGTTTTTCCATCCTTGGCTTCGTACTCTAATTCAACCGCATTCAACTTGATCGTAATTCCACGTTCACGCTCCAAATCCATATCATCAAGGATTTGTGCCTTCATATCACGCTTGGCTACAGTTTTTGTTCTTTCCAAAATTCGATCAGCAATCGTTGATTTACCATGATCGATATGCGCTACGATAGAAAAATTACGAATCCTTTTTTGTCTTTCTTTTAACTTATCGAGATCTAAACCCATAAATTATTTCCTTTCTATCAGAAATTTATCATTCTTTCTATTTTACACTATTCTACTACTATCTTCTAGACAACAAAAAAGAAGAGGTTTTTTACCCCTTCTTTTTAACTTAAACGAGTTACACAAGAGCAACTCCCTACGAGATAGTAAAACTTCTCAAACCGCTCGCAAAGTGCGCGAACAATTTATGAAGTTCCACTATCCTCCGGGAGCTGAGCGCTCTTGTTCCACTCTCTATCTGAAATGAGTTGCACAAGCCAGACTCAGCCATATAGTTACATTCCCCAAATCACACGCAAGATCGGCGTGCAATTCGTGAAATTAGGCTATCTGTCTGAGTCTAACCGGCTTGTTCCACTCTCTTTGTTATTCACCTTTAAAGGCGTCTCTTACTTTATTGAAAAAGTTACTATCTTTTTCCTTAACTTTGTCGCCACCGGCTTCAGCAAATTTCTTCAAAGCACTGCGTTGTTCAGCGGAAAGCTTTCTTGGCGTAACAATATTAACTGTGACCTTTTCGTCCCCGATACTCTTACTATTAAGAACTGGAGCACCTTTGCCACGTAATCTAAACGTTGTACCAGTTTGCGTACCACTTGGGATATTCAACTTAACTGGTCCATGAACCGTATTAACCTTGATTTCATCACCCAAAGTAGCTTGTGGGAAACTGATATTTACTGAGGCGTAAATTGTTGAGCCATCACGTCTAAATTCCTTACTTGCAGCAACGTGGAAGACGATATAAAGATCACCATAAGGTCCACCGTTAGTTCCGGCTTCACCTTGACCATCAAGGCGCATTTGTTGTCCATCTTCAACACCAGCTGGTACAGTAACCTTCAATTCATGCTTTTCATTTACCTTACCTGAACCGTGGCAAATGTTGCACTTTTCTTTAATTTCTTTACCAGTACCATTGCAGACATCACAGACAACTCTTGTACGCATACGGCCAAGTGGAGTTTGACGATCAACTTCAACATAACCTGAACCATGACATTTTGAACAAGTTTCTGGATGTGTTCCCGGCTTGGCACCAGAACCACCACAAGTAGAACATTCCTCTTCACGATTATAAGAAATGTTAGTCTTCTTACCGAAAACTCCTTCTTCAAAAGTCAAATCCATGCGGTATTGAAGGTCGGAACCTTGTCTTGGGGCATTAGGATTTTGACGAGCAGCACCGCCACCGCCAAAGAATTGGCTAAAGATATCTTCAAAGCCGCCGAACTGATCTCCACCAGCTCCTCCGAAGCCACCAAATCCACCTTGGCCACCATTCATACCGGCAGAACCATATTGATCATATTGAGCACGCTTTTGTGGGTCTTTTAAGATTTCATAGGCTGCATTAACTTCCTTAAACTTAGCCTCCGCATCGGGAGCTTTGTTCAAATCAGGATGATATTTTTTTGAAAGTTTACGAAACGCCTTTCTGATATCATCATCAGAAGCATTTTTATCAACGCCTAGTACGTCATATGGATTTCTATCTGCCATTAAATCACCTTTGTATGACAGGACAATTTTGTCCTATTCCTTTTTAACGCTCAAAAGAGCAGTTATGTTCTTACTATACCATAACTGGTTTTAGTAATTAAATGACTGCTCTTTATCACAATTATTATTTATTATCCTTATCTTTATCAGGATCTACTTCTGAAAAGTCACCATCGACAGTGTTGTCGTCTGACTTCTTACCATCAGTTGAATCTTTAGCGTCGCCGCCAGCTTGTTGTTGTGCTTGTTGAGCTTGTTGATAAAGTTTTACAGACAAATCTTGAACGATTTTATTCAAATCGTCACGTTTCTTCTTCATGTCTTCAAGATCACCTGAGTCTTGAGCTTTCTTCAAAGCATCACGAGCATCTTGGGCTTTCTTGATTTCATCATCAGAAACCTTACCTTTCACGTCTTTTAGAGTCTTGTCAGTTGCGAACAATGTTTGTTCAACGTCATTCTTAACGTCGACTTCTTCCTTACGCTTGTTATCTTCTTCTTCGTGTTCCTTAGCTTCCTTCATCATCTTGTCGATTTCTTCATCGCTCAAACCTGATGAACTCTTGATAGTAATCTTTTGTTCCTTGTTTGTGCCCAAATCTTTGGCAGATACATTAACGATACCGTTCTTATCAATATCGAATGTAACTTGAATTTGAGGTACGCCACGAGGTGCAGCAGGAATATCTGTCAATTGGAAACGACCTAAGGTCTTATTGTCAGCAGCCATTGGACGTTCACCTTGTAGAACATGGATATCAACAGCGCTTTGGTTATCAGCAGCAGTTGAGAAGACTTGTGACTTGCTTGTTGGGATAGTTGTATTTCTATCGATCAACTTAGTGAAGACACCACCCATTGTTTCGATACCAAGTGATAGAGGTGTAACATCAAGCAAAACAACATCCTTAACATCACCAGAGATAACACCACCTTGAATAGCAGCACCAAGAGCAACGGCTTCATCAGGGTTGATTGAGTGATCTGGGGCTTTACCAGTCCATTTTGCAACAGCATCTTGAACAGCAGGGATACGTGTTGAACCACCATTTAGGATAACCTTGTCGATATCAGCATTTGTTAGATTTGCATCCTTCAAAGCATTGTCAACTGGAATCTTTGTTCTTTCAACTAAATCAGCTGTTAATTCATCAAACTTAGCACGTGTCAAAGTTTCTTCCAAGTGAAGTGGGCCATTAGCACCTGATGAAATAAATGGAAGACTGATTGATGTTTGAGCAACACCCGACAAGTCCTTCTTAGCTTTTTCAGCAGCGTCCTTTAATCTTTGTAGAGCCATCTTATCTTGTGATAAGTCAACGCCGTTCTTTTCCTTAAATTGAGCAACTAGCCAGTCGATGATCTTTTGGTCAAAGTCATCTCCACCTAGACGTGTATCACCATTTGTTGAAAGTACTTCGAAGACTCCGTCACCTAATTGAAGGATAGAAACATCAAATGTACCACCACCAAGGTCATAAACAAGGATCTTTTCGTCACCCTTGTCATTGTCTAGACCATAAGCAAGTGCTGAAGCTGTTGGTTCGTTAACAATACGTTGAACGTTTAAACCAGCAATCTTACCAGCATCTTTTGTTGCTTGTCTTTGTGAATCATTGAAGTATGCAGGAACTGTGATAACAGCATCTGTAACCTTTTCACCTAAGTAGTCTTCTGAGAACTTCTTGATGTGCTGAAGAATGAAAGCAGAAATTTCTTGTGGTGTATAATCCTTACCACCAGCTGAAACTTTGTATCCTGCTTCACCCATATGACGCTTGATTGATGAAACTGTGTCAGGATTTGTGATTGCTTGTCTCTTGGCAACTTCACCAACTTGAATTTCACCATCTTTAAAAGCAACAACTGATGGAGTAGTTCTAGCACCTTCTGGGTTAGTGATGATCTTTGGAGATCCACCTTCCAAGACGGCTACAGCTGAGTTTGTAGTACCTAAATCAATACCAATAACTTTAGACATAATAAAACCTCTTTTTTTAATTTCTTTTATTTAAATTATTGAGCAACGACAACCATTGCTGGACGTAAAACACGATCTTCTAATTTATAACCTTTTTGTAAGACTTGAACGACTGTATCCTTCTTATGATCTTTATCTGCAGGAACAGTTTGAACGGCCTGACTGTCTGCTGGATCAAAAGCTTCACCAACATTGTCAATTACAGTAACATGATTATCATCTAAGGCTTTAACCATGTGCTGTTGAACCATTTCAATTCCCTTCTTGAGTTGCTTGCTGGCTTCATCGTCAGCTTTAACATCAAGAGCTCGTTCAAGATTATCCAAGACTGGAAGGATCTCAGTTGCTAGCTTTTGACCATCATACTTGAGAATTCCGGAAACTTCCTTCTTATGACGATTATTCATATTCTGAATTTCAGCTTGGCTTCTCAAGAATTTATCTTCCAAATCCGCATTCTTAGCTTGAAGGTCTTTGATCTCTTTATCGCGAGGATCAACCTTTGCTTTTTCTTCCTTAGCTGATTTTTCAGCTTTCTTATCAGTCTTTGAAGCTTCGTCTTTAGTTGGCTTTTGCTTCAAATCTTGATCTTTGTTCTTATCTGCCATTACTTCCTCCTAAATTTCAAGAATCATCATACCTTGAATAATAATCAATCAATCTCTTCGCTAATTCAACTCTGAATTCTCCAAGTAAACCAATCAATTGTGAATAATGCATGGTAGTCGGACCAAGTAAAGCAATTACTCCTTTACCATGATGTCCAACATCATAACTAGCGGTAATAATACTGTAATTCTTTAATGCATCACTCCCAAGTTCACTTCCCAAACGAACTTTAATAGCATCGTCAGAAATGCTTGGATCCAATAACTTTCTTAAATCGGTACTTTGATTCATTAATGAGAATAGTGATTGGACTTGTGATAAATCATCATTATTAGCATAATTTAAAAGATTCAATTGACCATCAACATAATATTTTTCCGAACCAGCCTTTTTGAATAATGTATCCATCATGTCCAAGAGACCATCAGTTGAATACATGTAATCCGAAAGAATTGCTGGAACATCTGTATGCAACATCTTGATAACTTTTGGTAAAGGTTGTCCAACCAATTTATCATTAACAATATTAACGATTTTTTCAATCAAAGAACTATCAAAGTCATCATCAATTGTATAAATATTATTTTCAACATTATTATCACTTGTGACAATGATTGCCATAAGTTGATGCGAGTTCAAAGGGACGATCCGAAATCCAGTTAATCGAATCGTGCTACTCTCTGGACCCAGCGTGATTGCTGTGTAACTAGTTAGATGAGATAAAATTTTGGCAGATTGTTCAATGATATCACCAATCTGATGATATGTTTTACCAAAATCTTCGTCAATTCTTTGTGCAATATCTTGCGGTACGCTAGTTGGCTGTACCAAGTGATCAAGATAATAGCGGTATCCCATTGCTGAAGGAATTCTTCCTGATGACAAGTGAGTTTTCTCGAGGTAACCCACTTCTTCAAGAACAGCCATTTCATTTCTGATCGTTGCCGAACTGACATGGAAAGGTAATTGATTCATCAATGTTTTTGAACCAACCGGCTGGCCGGTATCTGTAAAAATGCGCACGACTTCTCTCAAGATTGCATCTTGACGTTGTGATAGCATTATACCGTCCTCCTTTTTAGCACTATTCATACCTGAGTGCTAACAATGTAAAATATAACAATCTATCCTTATGGTGTCAAGTCTGCAAGCTTATTTTTAGTATTTTAATGAAAATTTTTTACTAACTTAAAAAATTCATCTGCTAATGAGATGAATTTTTTATTTTAAGTTATTCAAAGAATCATTTTTATCCTGCTTCAATTGGGCAATCAGACCTTCTACTCCAGCAAATTTTACTTCACCACGTAATCTTTTGACCCACTCTAAACGAATCTCTTGACCATAAATATCTTGATTAAAGTCAAAAATATTGGTTTCAACCGTAATGCCAGTATTTTCTTTAAAAGTAACGTTGTAACCAACTGAGGTCATAGCTCCGTACCATTTACCGTCAACTTCAACTCTAGTTGTATAAACACCAATCCCAGGGAGTAATTGATCGTTTGAAACCGATAAATTGGCCGTCGGAAAACCAAGGGTTCGACCTCTTTGCAATCCGTGAATTACTGTACCTTGATTTTGATAACGATATCCCAAGAAACGATTAGCTGCTTCAATTTGTCCTTTTTGAATAAAGTCCTTGATTGCACTCGAACCAATTTTTCGATCATCGATCAACTGTTCTGGTACTGTGATTGTTTCAAACTTTTGACGACTGTATTTAGGCAAGTTTTGCATATTTGCGACATCTTTTTTTCCGTAGGTATAGTCAAATCCGGCCACGACAAACTTTGCCTGTAAATCAATCATGTATTGATCAACGAACTCTTGTGGCTTCAATTGGGCAAAATCTTGACTAAACTCGACAAAGTACAAAGCATCGACTCCTAAATTTTGAACTAGTTCAGCTTTACGTTGGGTTGTCGATAAGTATTTATAATTTTTTTCATGTTGATAAACCGTCCGTGGTGAACGATCAAAGGTTAGCAAAACTGATTTCAAACCTTGTTCTTTGGCTAACTCTACCCCGGTTTTAATCACTTTTTGATGACCTAAATGGACACCATCAAAAAAGCCCATAATTAATACGATTTTTTCTTTAGGTCTGTCCTTAACACTTAACGGATGTTTGACATTAATAATCTGCATTTTTAAATCTCTTTTATTTATTATTTAATAACATTAAATTAGGAATCCACATACCCCGTATTTTATCATACTTATAAATTGCTTTGGTAACGCCGTCACGAAGTACCCGCAACTGTTTAGATTCATCTAGTCCTTTAAGCTCTAAGAAGCCTCCATGAAGGACTCTGACTTCCCATTCCTCATCAGTTAACTCGTGACTCGGAACATCCTGTAGTACCTCGTCGATCGACTTTAGAAAACTATGATCATTTTGATCCAACATTTGTTCGATTTCACCAATGGTAAAAGTTTCTTCAATTCTGAATCCTGCACTCTTAACCCGAGTTAATTGCGACATAAAGGCCGGCAGTCCTAACATTCTTCCAAATTCGACCGCTAACGTTCTAACGTAGGTTCCTTTTGAACATTTAACGTGAAATTTGATTTTTTGATAGCCATTAGCGAAAGTTGGTTCATCCATAATATGAAAATCGTAAATGTGAATCTGTCTTTGTGGTCTTTCAACTTCAATCCCAGCTCGAGCATACTCGTACAACTTTTTGCCATTCACACGTACTGCCGAAAACATCGGTGGTATTTGAGTCAGTTCACCAGTCATTTTTTGGAAAATCTCATTTAGTTCTGAAACCTCAAAGGCTTTCTCCAACTTCTTTTCTTCAACCGTTTCACCTTCTCGGTCTTCAGTCGTGGTTGACTTGCCTAAAGTGATTTCGCCTTCATATTCCTTCGGTGAGCCAGTCAAAGTATTAACCAACTTGGTAGCTTGACCAACACAAATTGGTAAAACACCATTCACTAATGGATCTAAAGTTCCAGTGTGACCAATCTTTCTCGTATGTAAAATTTTGCGTAATTTATAAACGTAATCAGAACTAGTTTGTCCAATTTCTTTATTTAATGGAATAACTCCGTCCATAATAATCCTCATCTCTAAAATATCATTAAGAATAATTCTACTAGTCTTTTTGTCGAATAGAAAGCAAAAAAAAATAGGAAAATCCGAATGGATTTTCCTATTTGCTTAACGATTTGCTTCGTCCTGATGCAATTTAGCAATCAATTTATCAATCTTTTCACCATAGCGAACAGATTGATCTTGCTTAAATTCCAATTCAGGAACTTTATAAAGTGTTAACTTTTGACCTAGTTCACGACGAATTAAGCCTTTAGCTTTGTCTAATCCAGCTTGAGTCTTTTCAACGTCACTAGCTTTTTCAGAAAGAATACTGAAATAAATCGTAGCTTGTTGCAAGTCTCCAGTCATTTCGACTCCTGTGACTGTTACGCCTTGTACACGTGGGTCACGCACACGCTTTAAAAGAATATCGTTAACTTCTTTTTGAATCTCTTGTTCAACTCGACCAATTCGATGTTTTACCATATTCTCCTCCTATTTAACTGGAACTTCTTCCATTACATAGGCTTCAATTTCATCACCAATCTTGATGTCATTGTAGTTCTCGATTGTGATACCACATTCGAATCCAGAACCAACTTCTTTGACATCATCCTTGAAACGTTTAAGTGAAGCTAATTTACCTTCAGTAATAACGATGCCATCTCTGATAAGTCTAACACCACTATCACGTTGAATCTTACCACTATTGACATAGCAACCAGCAATTGTACCAATCTTAGAAACGTTGTATGTTTCACGGACTGTCAAGTTACCAATAACTTTTTCTTCATAAACTGGTTCTAGCATACCCTTCATGGCAGCTTCAATTTCATCGATAGCCTTGTAAATGACACGGTGAAGTCTGATATCAACATTTTCATCCTTAGCTTGTACTTTAGCTTGAGCAGTTGGACGAACATTAAATCCAATGATGATAGCGTTACTTGCTGCAGCAAGGTTAACATCACTTTCAGTAATAGCACCAACAGCAGAATGGATGATATTGACACGAACACCCTTAACTTCGATCTTCTTCAAACTTCCGGCAATGGCTTCAGCAGAACCTTGTACATCGGCCTTAATAATAACGTCAACTTGCTTGAGTTCTCCTTCTTTCATTGTCTCAAATAAGTTATCAAGTGTAACTGGGTTAGTGTTTTGACGTTCCTTTTGAAGGGCACGACTAGCACGTTCCTCACCAGCAGCACGAGCTGTCTTTTCATCATCGAAGACAACAAACTTATCAGCTGATTCAGGGACTTCGTTTAGACCAGTAATTTCAACTGGTTCTGAAGGTTTAGCATTCTTGATTTCTTTACCGTTGTAGTTTGTCATTGTTCTAACACGACCAAAGGTATTACCAACAACGATTGGATCACCGACATGCAATGTACCTTGTTGTACCAATAGTGATGCAACTGGTCCACGGCCTTTATCCAACTTAGCTTCAATAACTGTACCAACAGCTTTTTGCTTAGGATTTGCTTTAAGTTCCAAAACATCAGATTCCAAAAGAACCATTTCGAGCAATTCGTCGATGTTTGTACCCATCTTAGCTGAAATATTAACGAAGATAGTATCCCCACCATAATCTTCTGGTACAAGATCATACTTCATTAATTCTTCAGTAACATGTTGTGGGTTAGCACCTGGCTTATCGATCTTATTGATAGCTACGATAATTGGGTCATTTGCGGCCTTAGCATGGTTGATAGCTTCAACTGTCTGTGGCATAACACCATCATCAGCAGCTACAACCAAGATAACGATATCAGTAATATCAGCACCACGAGCACGCATGTTAGTAAAGGCAGCATGTCCTGGAGTATCCAAGAATGTAATCAATCTGTCCTTTAGACGAACTTGATAAGCACCAATATGTTGTGTGATACCACCTGCTTCACCGGCAGTAACATGAGTATGTCTCAAATGATCAAGTAAGGTTGTCTTACCATGATCAACGTGTCCCATGATAGTAACTACTGGTGGGCGAGTTTCAAGATTATCAGTTGTATTAACTTCTGTTTCGAAGTACTTGTCAATATCGGCAACATCTTCTTGAACTTTTTCTTGAGCTTTAATGCCGTAATCTTCAGCTAATAATTCAATTGTATCCTTATCCAAAGACTTGTTTTGATTGATCATAATACCAAGCATAAACAACTTCTTAACGATTTCGGCTGGTTCTCTATGAATCAACTTACCAATGTCTTGAGCGTTCATACCAACTGTGTAAACAAGTGTTTCTGGTAATGGACGTTCCTTTCTTTGTGGCATTGGCTTCTTAGGTTCAGTACGTTGTCTTTGTTGACGCTTGCGTTCCTTCTTCTTCTTACGACTTCCGAATGGATTAGCAAGGTTTTGCTTGTGACCAAAGTCACGGTTGTTATTAGTAGGTTTTGACTTCTTGTACTCTGGCTTTGGAACTTCAACAGGTTTCATTGTTGCTTTTGGAGTGGCTTTAGCCTTAGCAGCAATGTTGTTGTTATTGTTATTGGGTTTTCTGTTTTGAGAATTGTTGTTACGGTTATCGTTGTTATGGTTGTTATTGTTCTTATAACGATTTTCGTTATTGTTAGGACGGTGATTGTTCTTATGGTTATTATTGTTTTCACCATTGCGATTGTTGTGGTTGTTATTTCTAGTTGGGTGACTAGGAATACGACTAGCATCTTGAATATTCGTCTTAAATTGTTCTAGATACTTATTACCTGCACTTTGTCTTGGACGTGGAGCTTGACCTTGGACAGTAGAACGATCACGTCTATTGTTGTTTCTATTTCTGTTATCACGATTTTGAGAATTGCGATTGTCGCGACGATTCTCATTGTTGTGATTATTGTGGTTGCTATTGTTATTGTTGCGATTGTTAGTATTGCCACTATTATTACTATTGTTGTTAGGGCGGTGATTGTTGCTGTTTGGACGATTACCATTGGAGTTGTGGTTGTTGTTACGACGGTCAAAGTGACCTTTACCCTTATTAGTATCTCTTCTTACAGCGGTGATCTTAATTTTTGTTTTGTGATCACCTGAATTGTGATTACCATTTTCACGTTTCTCACCACTATTTTGTGAATGATTACTTTGTGATTGGTTTTTGTTTGGTGTTGAAGGCTTACTTGGCTTCTTTGCACCCTTTAAATTACTTACGATTTTCTTTTCAGCATTCTCATCTACTGATGACATATGATTCTTCACATCCACACCCAATTTTGCGGCGGCATCAAGAACTACTTGATTTTCAACACCGTTTTCTTTTGCAATAGTATAAATTCTCTTTTTGACCATCCTATCACTCTCCTTAATTGTCCATAATTTCTTCTAACCTTTTAGCAAATCCAAAATCTGTTATTCCCATAACTTTTCTGTCTTTTCCTATAGCCATTTTTAATGAATTACTACTTATCGTATCTATCACTGGTACATTATAATAGTTTGCCTTATTGTGCAAATCTTTTTTAGTTCTTGGACTGCAGTCTTCGGCCATAATAACCAGTTTGATTTTTCCGGAACGCACTCCATTAAGTGTTAAGTCAGTCCCACTAATATATTTGCCAGCTCGAACAGCTAAGCCTAATAAATTTAAAAATGATTCCATTAATTAATGTTTCTTTCCTAGATCTCCAAAAAGATCCATTCTTGCCTTTTGATGATCAACAAATTCAAATAGTTCATCATAAAAGTTTTCTGGTACTGCATGAGAAAATACTTTCTCAAGTGATTTCTTAGATTTTGCAGTTTTAACGGCTTCAGGATCTAGACCGACATAAGCACCACGTCCGGGCTTCTTGCCAGTTGGATCAATTGAAATATTACCTTCTTTGTCTTTAACGATCCGAACCATTTCTCTTTTTGGATACATCTTATTCGTTAAAATATCTTTACGCATAGGTATCTTACGAGTTGCCAAATCTATCACCCCTATTCTTGTGATGTATTGTCGTCACCATTGTCGTCATCATCTTGGATGTCGTCAGCGGGATTATGTGCATCATCTGCATTGGCAGCATTTTCTCTAGTCTTATCGATATCGATCTTGCCACTTTCAACGTCTTCAATATCAACATCTTGGTCACTGTCATCAACGAATTCAACTTGTGATTCTGGTTTGATGTCAATCTTATAGCCAGTCAATTTGGCTGCTAAACGAGCATTTTGACCCTTTTTACCAATTGCTAATGACAAGTGATAGTCAGGCACGATTACAATACATTGTTTCTTATCATTTTCATCGAATTGAACAGCAATCACTTCAGCTGGATTCAAAGCATTGGCGATGAAGTCAACTGGATCATCGACATAAGGAACAACATCGATATTTTCACCATTTAATTCATCCACAACGGCTTGAACACGAGCACCCTTTGGTCCAACACAAGTTCCAACAGGATCAACATCAGGGTTATCTGATTTAACGGCAATCTTAGTTCTATCTCCAGCTTCACGAGCAATCGAGACGATTTCTACAGTTCCATCATATATTTCTGGGACTTCTTGTTCAAATAAACGTTTGACCAAACCTGGATCAGTTCTAGAAACGAATACTTGTGGGCCTTTAGTAGCATTTTCCACTTTTGTTACATACACACGAATTCTGTCGCGTGAATTGTAAACTTCGCCAGGCATCTGATCATTTTTTGACATAACAGCTTCGATTTTACCAAAATTGATATAGACGTAGCGATTGTCAGAACGTTCAACTGTTCCTTGAATAATTTCATGCTCATATTGACTATATTCATTGTAAATAATGTCACGTTCAGCTTCACGAACACGTTGCATGATTACTTGCTTAGCTGTTTGAGCAGCAATCCGACCGAAATCTTTTGGTGTGACCTCTTCTTTAATGTGATCACCGATTTCATAACCCTTACTCTTCTTTTGTGCATCTTCCAAACTAACTTCTAAACGTTCATCAGCGATTTCTTCAACTACTTCTTTAACTGCATAAACATGTATATTACCCTTTTTTGCGTCAAATTCAACATCAACGTTTTGAGCTTGGTTATAATTTCTCTTATAAGCAGCTACTAGAGCAGCTTCCAATGATTCAATAACATATTCTTTCTTGATACCTTTTTCTTTTTCAAGTGCATCAAGTGCTTCAACCATTTCTTTACTCATGATTTTCTCCTTAGAATTCGATTGCAAGTCTGATCTTAGCGATGTTGTCACGACTAATCTCTACTTGTTTCTTTAAATTCTTAACTTTTACATTTAAAGTTATCTTCGCATCTGTTACTTCTAATAAGGTTCCTTCAAAAGCTTTTTGACCATCTTGTTTTTGATAGAGTGATACGTGTACGTAGTCATCAACATAATCTAAAAGAGACTCATCGTTTTTTAAGGGGCGCTCTGCACCTGGAGATGAAACTTCCAGGTAATATGCAGGTTCAATTGGATTCAATTCATCCAACTTTTCACCATATTCCTCACTAATAAGCGCGCAATCATCGATGCTGATTCCGCCCTTCTTATCCGCATAAACTCTCAAATACCAATCTCCACGTTCGTGTACAAATTCAAGATCAACTAAAAAGAAATCATGTTGATCCAAGATTGGCTGTAAAATGGCTTTTAATTCTTCAACTTTTGTATCCAAGGACATTCCTCCAAAGTAATCGGCAATAAAAAGAGTGAGCATTTCTGCTCACTCATTAATCAGTAATTAACTAGTAGTTAATTTAACATATTTTAACTATTAAAGCAACTTATAACAACCATACCTAGAACAATGACAATTGATTTTCGTCGGGCATTCCATCTAAAACATGATTTTCTGTCATGTATTCGATAATAGTTTTCGAAACTTTTCCGCGAGTACCTAAATCTTGTTTAGATAAGAATGGTTGTTCCTCACGGGCAGCAACGATTTGCTTGGCAACGTTATCACCTAGGCCAGGAATGGCATTGAAAGGTGCTAGAAGCGTCTTGTCATCGATGATCTTGAAATCAAACGCATCTGACTTCTCTAAATCAACCATCTTGATCTTAAAACCACGTTCCAAACATTCATTAGCCAATTCCAAAACTGTCAATAAGTTCTTTTCTTTAGTTGATGCGTCCATCCCTTTATCGTTGATAGCTTTCATTGAAGCCTTAACAGCATCTTTTCCGGTCGTCATGGCAACTAAATCGAAATCGTCAGCTCGAACTGAGAAATATGCACAATAATAATAAAGTGGATAATGGACTTTAAAGTAAGCAATTCTGAGCGCCATGATGATATAAGCAGTCGCATGGGCTCTAGGGAACATATACTTGATCTTCAAACAAGAGTCAATATACCAATCAGGTACATCGGCATCCTTCATGGCTTGTTTCCAGTCATCTGGAATACCACGACCTTTTCTAACATGTTCCATAATTTGAAAGGCCATCTGTGAATCCATTCCATAGTGAATCAAATCCATCATGATATTATCACGACAACCAATAACATCTTTCAGAGTAACGACCCCTTTGTCGATTAACTCTTCCGCGTTACCTAACCAAACATCCGTCCCATGAGATAAACCTGAGATCTGGAGCAATTCAGCAAAAGTAGTTGGATGAGTCTTTTCTAACATGCCTCGAACAAATCTAGTACCAAATTCGGGAACTCCTAGTGTACCGGTCTTAGAAAAGATTTGTTCTGGCGTAACATTGAGTGATTCGGTACCACTAAACAATTGCATAACTCCAGGATCCTTAACTGGTAAACCCTTTGGATCGATTCCTGACAAATCTTGTAGCATACGAATCATCGTCGGATCATCATGTCCTAAGATATCAAGCTTTAAGATATTATCATGGATCGAATGGAAATCAAAGTGAGTCGTTTTCCAAAGTGCACTTTGATCATCAGCTGGATATTGGATTGGCGTAAAGTCGAAAATATCCATGTAGTCTGGCACAACAATGATACCAGCTGGATGTTGACCAGTTGTTCGTTTAACACCAGTCGATCCCATAGCCAAACGTTCTTCCTCAGCGTTTCTGAAGTTTTGACCAGTTAGCTCTTCATAATTTTTAACGTAACCAAACGCTGTTCGATCAGCAATCGTACCAATCGTACCGGCACGGAAAACATGATCTTCCCCAAACAATACTTTCGTATAATTATGGGCAACAGGTTGATAATCACCAGAGAAGTTCAAATCAATATCAGGAACCTTATCACCTTTAAAACCTAAGAAAGTTTCAAAAGGAATATCCTGACCATCTTTGGCCAATTCAGCACCACATTTAGGACATTTCTTGTCTGGTAAATCATACCCAGAACCTACTTCACCTTTGGTAAAGAATTCTGAATACTTACACTTAGGACAACGATAATGTGGTGGCAAAGGATTAACTTCCGTAATTCCTGTCATCGTCGCAACGAAACTTGAGCCAACGGAACCACGGGAACCAACCAAATAACCATCTTTGTTAGATTTATAAACTAGCCGTTGAGCAATCAAATAAATAACTGAGAACCCATTACCAATGATACTCTTCAATTCTCTATCCATTCGCTTTTGAACTAGTTCTGGCAGTGGATCACCATATAATTCATGTGCTTTATTCATCGTCAAACTGCGAATTTCATCTTCCGCACCCTCCATTTTTGGAGTATACAGTTTATCCTTGACGGGTGACATTTCATCAATTGAATCCATGATCTTCTTGGGATTATCGACAATGATTTCTTGTTCCGTCTGTTGATCCATAAAACTAAACTCATCAAACATCTCATTAGTCGTTCTAAATTGAACATCTGGCAACTCTGGTCGACGAGCCAAAGCGTTACTCTTAACAGCTTTGATGACAATATCACGATAAACTTTGTCATGTGGATCAAGATAATGAATATCCCCAGTTGCTACAACTGGTTTATTCAATTCTTTTCCTAATTTAACGATATTTTTCAAAATCTGTTCAAGTGCATCTTCATCTTTGATAATTTTGATATCAATCAGATGTTGATACAAAGTCTTAGGCATGACCTCTAAATAATCGTAATATTGAGCCAATTCACGAGTATCGTCATAACCCTTTTGCATCATACTAGTAAATACTTCACCATTCTCACAAGCTGAACCAACAATAATTCCTTCACGATACTTGTTCAACAAACGGCGGGGAACTCGAGCTGTTCGATAAAAATATCTGGTCATTGAATACGAAACAATTTTGAACATATTCTTCAGACCGGCTTGAGTCTTAGCTAGTAAAATTGCATGACTTGGGCGGGCTTGCTTGTAGGCTTCGTCCCCACCAATGTGATCATTTAATTGATCGACATTAGTCGTACCAAACTTGTCTTCCAGTTCCTCAAATAACTTATACATCAAATAGCCAGTCGTTTCAGCATCAGAATCGGCACGATGGTGATGTTCCAAAACAATATTGTAACGTTTAGCCAATGAATCCAATTTGTGATTACGATATTCAGAATGTAATGTTCGTGACATTTCCAAAGTATCGATCACCGGCATTAATAATCTTGAGCGCCCCATTCTCGTTAAGGCCGCATTCATGAATCCCATATCAAAAGTAACATTGTGACCAACTAAGATAGCGTCACCCACAAAGTCATCCATGAATTCACCAACAACTGTCTGCTCATCACCAGCATCTTTAACCATTTCATCAGTGATACTGGTCAAATTAGTCGTGACATCAGACAAAGGATGACCGGGATTAATAAATTTATCAAAGCGGGCCACCACTTCGCCATCCTTCATTCTTGTGGCACCAATTTCAATGATTGAGTCATAAACTGCCGACAGACCAGTTGTTTCGGTATCAAAAATGACATACTCGCTACCTTTTAGATCCTGATCACGCAAGTTATACGCAATTGGATTGCCTTCATCAACTAAATCAACTTCAACACCGTAGGCAATCTTAACGCCAAATTTCTTTCCAGCATTGTAAGCTTCCGGAAAGGCCTGTAAAGCATGATGATCAGTGATAGCAATTCCCGTTTGACCCCAAGAACTTGCACGTTTGATCAAATCGGTTGCACTCGGAATGGCATCCATTTGACTCATATTCGTATGTGCATGTAATTCGATTCGCTTATTGTCTTCTGGAGCAGTATCCTGACGATTTTCATGTTTGATGATATTGATATCATTAGCCATAATGACCAATTCACGAGAAAAATTATCTTCTTGTACATTTCCACGTACTCTGATCCAAGTTCCCTTGTCTAGACTAGCAAAGAAGTTTTCGTCATCTTCGCCATTAGAAAACTTCTTGATACTGAATGAAGAAGTATAATCAGTCACTTTCATAATCAACAATGAACGTCCAGACTTCAATTTACGAACATCAATATCAAAGACATAACCTTCAACAACTTTGTTACGGTCTTCTTCGATGATATCGACCATTTGCGTGATCTCTTGATCATTAGGAATCTTGCGACCAACCTTAGACACGTTTCCAGCTGGTTTAGCGGCTTTTTTCTCACTAACTTCTTTAGCTTTAGCTTGAAATTGCTTAGTTTTTTCTTCGTTAGCAGCTTTCATCGCTGCTGCTTTTTCTTGATACTTGGCTTCATCAATATTGGTTCGAATCTTGAAATCAGGAAAACCGAGACTGCTGTATTCTGACTGCAAACCTTCAACGACTTTACCATTGACAACATCAGCCATGAAATCATTTGAAACATCCAAAAAAACTTGGTCATTTTCCATATGTGGCGGTGTTTGACTAATCTTATCTAAGACCATTGGCGATTGAACATTACAGTCATTTAAGACATAGTTCCAATAATCTTTAATATCTTGTTCATTCAATTGAGATTGAGTCGTTTTGATTTCAAAGTTAACTTGTGCGATTCCTTCAAAACTAGCACGCAAGGCCTGAACAAAAGTCATAAACTCTTTAAATGGCAAAACTTGTTTGAACTCAAAAAAGAAAGTCCATCTCTTACTATTTTTATGGACTTCCAATTTATTTAATTTGCCATCAACAAATGAATCTTGCGATGGTAAAAGACTTTCGAGTTTAATTTGCTTAACTAAAATTTGAAAAAGTTGTTTTGTATCTGACATATTCTATCCTTCGAAAATAAAAAAGGCCTAAGCCTCATTACTGATTCTTAAGCAATATTTTTACTGAATTTACTAATTCATCTTTACTTACTTCAATTGTTTCACCAGTACTTCTTATCTTTAGTTCAACAATTCCGTCAGCTGCCTTTTTACCAACTGTGATTCTAATTGGTAAACCAATCAAATCTGAATCGGCAAATTTAACACCTGGACGTTCTTTACGATCATCAAGTAAAACATCGTATCCTTCATTTTGCAACAATTCAACAATTTCGTCACTCAATTTGCCTTGAACGTCATTATTGTACTTAATTGGAACAACATGGATTTGGTATGGAGCTAGTGCAACTGGCCAAATAATTCCATTCTCGTCATTGTGTTGTTCAATGATAGCTGACAACAAACGAGAAATTCCGATACCGTAACAACCCATGATCAATGGATTTGATTTTCCATTTTCATCTAAGAAATTAGCACCCAATGCTTTAGAGAATTTAGTACCCAATTTGAAAATGTGACCAATTTCAATACCACGAGTGAATTTGATTTTACCGTGGCCATCAGGTGAAGTTTCACCTTCCTTGATAATACGGAAATCTCTAAATTCAGGAGTCTCTTCAACAATGTCATCAAAGTTAGCGTTAAAGAGATGCACATCAGCTTTGTTCAAACCAACGACAAAATTCATTAAACCAACTAATGAACTATCGTACAAGACCTTAACTTTTTCATCCATACCTTTAGGACCGATAAAGCCAGGTACACTCTTGAAGACATCACTAACTTCTTCAGGTGTAGCTTCACGTAAGAAATCAGCACCCAAATAATTCTTCAATTTAACGTCATTGACATCATAGTCGCCACGAATCATTACTAAGACTGGTTCGTCGTCAGCCATATAAGCTACAGCTTTCATGATTCTAGCTGGTTCAACTTTTAGAAGTTCTGCTAAAGCGGAAATTGTATGAACATTAGGAGTATCAACTTCCTTAGCTTCCTTTTTGTCTTCAACTAGATTTTCATCCATTTTACTTGCGGCCATTTCCAAGTTAGCTGAATAGTCACTGTCATCTGAATAAGCGATAGTATCTTCACCAATATCAGCAATGGCAGAAAATTCCTTAGAATCAGTTCCACCCATGGCACCAGCATCACCGATAATAGCACGATAATTAAGACCGGCAGCATCAAAAATGTTGCGGTAAGCTTGTTCCATTTGGTTGAAAATAACATCTAATTGATCTTTATTAGCAGTAAATGAATATGCATCTTGCATTAAGAATTCACGACCACGTAATAAACCATAACGAGGACGATCTTCATCACGATACTTCATTTGCATTTGATATAAAACAAGTGGCAATTTCTTGTAACTATTCAAGCTTTCCTTTACAACACTGGTAAAAGTTTCTTCATGAGTTGGTCCTAAAACGAACTCTCTTTCATGACGATCCTTTAATTTGAAAAGATTATCACCGTATGTTTCATAACGGCCACTTTCTTTCCACAAGTCGGCAGGCAAAATAGCAGGCATTTGCATTTCAGCTGCGTCAACTTTATCCATTTCCTTACGGATAATATCTTCAAGTTTACGAATTACAGACCAGGCAAGTGGTAAATAACTATACACACCGGCTGAAACTTGACGAACATATCCGGCTCTCAACATCAATTGATGACTGACAGCTTCCGCATCTGAAGGTGTTTGCTTCAGTGTTGGAATATATAATTTTGATTGTTTCAAGTTCTTATCCCCCTACTTTATAAAGAAACGCTGAATATCATTCCAAGTAACAGCAATCATTAAAAGTACTAAAATTCCGACACCAACAAGCGTGATGGCTGTTTCGTATTGTTCTGGAATTGGCTTTCTTCTGATTGCTTCAACGATATTTAATAAAATCTTTCCACCATCTAAGGCAGGAATTGGAATTAAATTAACAATTCCTAAGTTCATTGAAAGCATTGATGTAAATAAAATAATATTGATCAATCCTTGCGAGGCTACTTGCGATGTCATCGAGTAAATCCCGACTGGTCCTGATAATTGATTGATGTTGAATCCACCAGAAACCATCTTTCCTAAAGCTTGAAAGACCATCACAGTCGTACCCCAACTGTAAGAAAAACCATACTTGATCTTAGCGATAACACTTGAGTCACGCTTAGGCATAATACCGATTAGACCGTATTTTTGACCTTGTGATTTAACCGTCTTTGGTGTCAAAGTGACCGTTCTAGTCTTTTCACCAGACTTAACTTGCAAAGTAGTTTTCTTACCAGGATTATTTTGAATGTTGGTCGATAGAGCTGTCCAAGATCCCGTTTTCTTCCCGTTAACACTCAAAATCGTGTCGTTAACTTGCAAACCAGCTGCTTGGGCAACGGAATTTTTCTCAATATGCCCCAGTTGATTTGTCGCAACACCATTCATCATAAAAGCAGCTAAAATTGCAGCTACTACAGCCAGAACAAAGTTATTAAACGGACCAGCAAAATTAGTGATCATTCTTTTCCAAACAGAAACGGACTGAAGTTGAACATCTCGTGGTGCGATTTGAACTTCAGTTCCGTCTTCTTCAACAATTGTTGCATCATGATCTACTGAATACTTTTTAACGACTGATTCGTCGCCATTTTCATAACCCTCAATCACTAAATCATCAACTAAATCTGATTTAGAAATCTGTACTGGGACCGCATTTGCATCATAAACTTTACTGGAAGTTATTATTTTGACTACTTTATCTTGATCATTTAAAACTAAAGATGCCATCGTTCCTGGTTGAATATCGGAATCGTCTTCTTGTGCTCCGGCCATTCGAACGTAACCACCCAAAGGTAATAGTCTCAAGGTATAGGTCGTATGGTTTTTACGATAAGCGACAATCTTTGGCCCCATTCCAACAGAAAATTCCCGCACCAAGATGCCGGATTTTTTTGCTGCATAATAATGTCCAAATTCATGAACAATAACCAAAATACCAAAAACGATAATAAACGTAATTATTGCGGTCATTTTAACCTCCAGAAGTTGCTTAAACTAAACCAAAAATGTGTAACAACGGTAACACGATCAACATGCTATCGAAACGATCTAAAATTCCACCGTGACCCGGTAAAATATTTCCTGAATCCTTAACTTTGTAATAACGCTTGTAAGCTGATTCGATCAAATCACCCATTTGTCCCATAATTGACAAGACAAAGGCAATCATCAACATTGTAGTGATCGAGTATTCTTGTGGAACAAATATCATGTAAACTCCCGATAAAATGAGTGCCATGATAATTCCAGCAATAGTACCTTCCCAAGTTTTATTGGGACTAATAGCTGGCCAAAGCTTATGTTTACCAATTTTTCTACCAAAGGTATAGGCAAAAATGTCAGTTGACCAAACGACAATCAAGGCATACATCAACAAGCCAAGACCGGGTTGAGAATTTCTTACGGCAGCTAAATAATGGAAACCAGTACCAATGTAAAGCATCGAAACCACTGACACGCCAGCATCTTCAAAATTGAATTTATTCTTTGTTAAGACAGTAATTACCAACAAAATTACGGCAAAAACATAAAATAAATCTAATCGTGTAAAACTCTTAGGCAACCATCCAGCATAAAATCCATTAGGTACAACTAATACTAGAGTTCCTAAAATTGTTACTAAGAAATCTACTGAGACAATGATACGCTTACGCATAATGTATATCTCAAAAACACCAACTGCGGCTAAAGCTGCAGCTGCAACCTCTAACCAAACTCCGCCCGCTAGCAATATGGGAATAAAGATTGCTAATGCAATAACGGCAGTAATGACACGTTGTTTCATAATTTTCCCCCAAACTAAACTGATCCGAAACGTCGATCTCTGCGATCGAACTCTTTAATGTCTTTAATTAAATCATCAACCGTAAAATCTGGCCAATAACTGTCATCAAAAATCATTTCTGTATAGGCTAATTGCCAAAGCATGAAGTTAGAGATTCTTTCTTCTCCACTAGTTCTAATTAAAAGATCAGGATCTGCCAAATCTTTCAAATGACTAGTTAACAAATGATCAGCGAATACAGAATCATCTATCTTGCTTGGGTCTATTGAACCACTTGCAGCCTCAATTGCCAAATTTTTAGCAGCATTGACAATTTCAGCACGACCACCATAGTTAAAAGCAAAATTGAGGATCATCCCAGTATTATCCTTCGTATCCTCAACTGCTTTTAAAACTACTTTTTTAGTCTTTTCTGGCAAGTGATCAGTAAATCCAGTCACGAACACTTGAATGTTCTCTTTAATTAAATCAGGCATAAAAGTCCCAAAGAAGTCGACTGGCAATTTCATTAAGAAATTGACCTCTTTACTAGGACGACTCCAATTTTCAGTTGAAAAAGCATATAGACTCAAAACTTTAACTCCTAAATGACTGGCAGCAGTAGCAATCGTTTTGACGTTTTCCATCCCTTCTTTATGTCCGGCAATTCTTGGCTGACCTTTTCTTTTAGCCCAACGTCCGTTACCGTCCATAATGATGGCGATATGCTTTGGAACTGATATTTCTGGATCTAATTGTTTTTTACTATCATCTGTCATAAGGAATTTTATCCTTCAGTAATTTCTTTTTCTTTGGCTGCTGCAAGTTTATCAACATCAGCAATGGCTGAATCAGTAACTTTTTGAACATCTTTTTCCAAAGTATGGAATTCATCCTCAGTTACATCATTAGCTTTCAATTGCTTCTTTAAATCGTCCATAGCTTCACGACGAACGTTTCTAACGGCGATTCGTGTTCCTTCAGCCTCTTTACCTACTTGCTTAGCAATCTCTTGTCTACGCTCACCAGTAAGCTGTGGGATAACCAAACGAATCACTTTTCCATCATTAGCAGGATTCAAACCTAAATCTGATGAATTGATAGCATGTTCAATATCATCAAGTGATGATTGATCATAAGGTGTAATCAATAATACACGTGCTTCAGGAATATTGATCGATGCCACTTGATTCAAAGGTACATCGGTACCATAGTATGAAACTTTAACATTGTTCAAAATTGAAGCATTAGCTTTACCGGCACGAATGTTGGCCAATTCTTTTCTCAATACTTCAATTGAAATTGACATATTTTCTTGTGCTTTAGTTATCGCTTTATTCGTCATCATTACCACCCTTTATAATTGTTCCAATATTTTCGCCTTGAACAACCTTTTTAATATTTTCAGGCTTATTCAAGTTAAAGACGATCAATGGAATATCATTATCCATTGACAATGAGGAAGCTGTTGTATCCATTACTCCAAGGTTCTTATTAATAATATCAAGTTGTGTCAATTCTGAATACTTCTTAGCATTTGGATCTTTCTTAGGATCAGCTGAGTAAACACCATCGACATTGTTCTTAGCCATCAAAATAACATCGGCTTCGATTTCAGCAGCACGTAGAACAGATGTTGTATCAGTTGAGAAGTAAGGATTACCAGTCCCACCAGCAAAGATTACTACACGACCCTTCTCTAGATGTCTAATAGCCTTTCTTCTGATGTAAGGTTCAGCAACTTGGCGCATTTCAATTGATGTTTGAACTCGTGTTGGCACACCAATATGTTCCAAACCATCTTGCAGTGCTAAACCATTCATAACTGTGGCCATCATACCCATGTAATCGGCTTGAGCACGATCCATACCCATTTCGGCACCAGTTTCACCACGCCAAATATTTCCACCACCACAAACAATGGCTACTTGGACACCTAAATCGTGAACACTTTTAATTTGTTCAGCAATTTGTTTAATAACTGGGGGATTGATTCCAAATCCTACCTCACCAGCTAGGGCTTCTCCAGAAACTTTTAAAATAACTCTTTTATACTTGATATCAGGCATAAGTACTCTCCTTTAATTTTGCTATTTAACATTTTAACATATTAGATTAGTCTAAATTTATCTATTGACTATTTTTAAATAAAAATTGCTAGGATACAACCCTAAATACAAGAAAAGGTCGTTTAATTCATTACGAATTAAGCGACCTCTCTTTCAAATTAGTAAATAATTACTTCATTTGGTTCTTTACTTCTTCAGCAAAGTCTTCTTGTTTCTTTTCGATTCCTTCGCCAACTTCGTAACGAACGAATGAAACTAACTTACTGTTCTTTGATTCAACGAATTGTTGAACAGTCATATCTGAATCCTTAACGAATTCTTGGTCAGCCAAACTAATTTCTGACAAGAACTTGTTTAAACGGCCTTCAACGATTCTAGGAATAATCTTTTCAGGTTTACCTTCAGCCTTTGTTTCTTCAGTGAAGATAGCCTTTTCATGTTCCAAACGATCTTCAGGAACTTGATTACGATCCATATATTCTGGGTTGATAGCTGCAACGTGCATAGCAACGTCTTTAGCAGCATCTTCATCTTTACCTTCAAGAGTAACGATAGCACCGATTAAGCCACCGTTATGTAAGTAAGCACCGAATACTTGTGAATCAGTCTTATCAAGAACTTGGAAACGTCTCAATGAAATCTTTTCACCGATAACAGCTGTTAAGCCTGTGATGGCGTCGTTAATTGTTTGGTCACCAATCTTAAGTGCCAAAGCTTCATCCATGTCTTTAGGTTCATTTTCAACAATAGCTTTACCAATTTCGTTTACAAGATTGATAAATTTGTCATTTGATGAAACAAAGTCAGTTTCTGAATTAACTTCGATAATAGCAGCTTTGTTACCTGAAACTTCGATATGTGTCAAACCTTCAGCAGCAATGTTTCCACTCTTCTTAGCAGCTTTAGCAATACCCTTTTCGCGAAGTTTGTCGATAGCCTCTTGCATGTTACCGTCAGCAGCAACCAATGCTTTTTTAGCATCCATCATACCAACGCTTGTCTTATCACGTAATTCTTTAACTTGAGCAGCAGTAATTTTAGCCATTAGTAATCCTCCAGTCGTATAAATAAAGCCATCTTACTCAGATGACTCTATTTTACGCTTATTATTATTTGTTATCTTCGTTATTTGATGAGTTTTTAGCTTCTGCTAAATCTTCAATAGATTTTGCGTCAGCAGCATCAGCGTTTTCGTTGTTGTCTTCCTTAGCAAAGTCTGCATCTGAAACAGCTTCTTCACCTTGTTTACCTTCAACGATAGCGTCAGCCATCTTAGATGTGATCAATCTAACGGCACGAATAGCATCGTCGTTTGATGGAATGATAACATCGATAGGATCTGGATCTGTGTTTGTATCAACCATAGCTACGATAGGAATGTTAAGTTTCTTAGCTTCGTTAACAGCAATGTTTTCCTTATGAGGGTCAACAATAAACATAACATCAGGAATTCTTGGCATATCTTCGATACCACCAAGGAATTTCTCTAACTTAGCTTGTTGCTTTGTAAGTAAAGCAACTTCTTTCTTAGGTAGACGTTCAAAAGTACCGTCTTCAGACATAGCTTTGATGTCCTTTAATCTCTTGATACGTTTTTGGATTGTGTTCCAGTTAGTCAAAGTACCACCTAACCAACGATGGTTAACATAGTATTGGCCAGCACGTGTTGCTTCTTCAGCGATAGCATCTTGTGCTTGTTTCTTTGTACCAACGAATAGGAAAATACCATCATCACCGGCAACAGCCTTCATATAGTTGTAAGCATCGTCGATCATGCGTACTGTTTTTTGTAAATCAATGATGTAAATACCATTTCTTTGTGTAAAGATAAATGGCTTCATCTTAGGGTTCCATCTTCTTGTTTGGTGACCGAAATGTACACCGGCTTCAAGAAGTTGTTTCATAGAAATAACTGACATAAAAAGTTCCTCCTGGTTTTTACCTCCACTCAAGTCTTATTCATTCAAAACGCGACCTGCGCACCATCGAATGAATCGTTGAGTGTGTGTATTCAATACGGTTTAATATTATAAGGGAAGTTTATTTTGAAATCAAGTAGTCATGCCAATTAATTCCCTGACTTTTTAATAATTCTTCTTTTTGTGGACGACTAAGCTTCTTAATAGCGATTTCTCGTTTCAAAGCTTGTGATTTATTTTCAAGTTCTTCACTATACATTAATTTAACTGGTCGTCTTACTTTTGTATATTTAGCTCCCTTACCTGCGTTGTGAGTGGCTACTCTTTTTGAAACATCGTTAGTAGTGCCGGTATAAAAAGTTTGGTCACTGCACAACAAAATGTAGACGTAATATTTATTGTTTGCCATTGATTATTTGATTCGCCTCTTCGCTTAACTGATGATCATCATCATACATTACCAAATCCGGTTCAACTTGTAATGATGCCTCTTTAACTGTTTTTACCGCATCAACTAACACCAGATTAGCAGTTTTTTCTTTCGTCGTCCTGACAAAACGCAACCGTCTGGCCTGTAACTTTTGTTTTGCCATTTCAATTAGTAGTTCCGTTAGTCTTTCAGGTCGATAAACTAAAAAAGCATGCGAGTTTTCCTTTAACAATACTTTGATGGCATAACAAACATCCGCTAGATCAAGTAAAACTTCATGGCGTGCCTTTGCTAAAACTGGATTTTCCTTAGTAGCAGTCCGTTGATTCACTTTAAAATAAGGTGGATTGCAAACAATTGTATCAATTGTATCGTGATCTAAACAAGATTTAATACTCTTTAAATCAGCATTGATCAAATGAACTTGTTTTTCCAAATGATTATCAACAATACTTTTTTGCGATAATCGGGCGAGTTCTTTTTGAATCTCTACTAAATAAATTTCTGCTTTAGTTTTACTAGCTAAAGTTAAACCAATTGCGCCATTTCCAGAACACAAATCAACTATTTTGCCTTTTTGTGCTGGTTTTGCGAAATTATACAGTAAAATAGTATCAAGGTTAAAAGAATAAAGTTCTTTATCTTGATTAATAATGATTCCACTGTTTGAAATAATATCTTGGGAAATTATCGACATGTTGCACCTGCTTTATGGTATTTTAAATAAGTTAAGATTATTTTAGGGAGAATGATAATTCAATGTTTTATAAGTTTATCCGAGTAATAGCTAGAGGGATTGTTTTTCTTCTCAACGGTCATTTTGACATCGTTGGTAAAGAAAACTTACCTGACAAACCCTACATTATTGTGGCCCCACACCGAACTTGGTGGGAACCAATCTTTTTTGCCTTAGTAATTTCACCTAGAGAAGCTACCTTTATGGCCAAAAAAGAGTTATTCAAGAATCCAATTCTGAGATTTATTCTCGTTCACGCACACGCCTTTCCAGTTGATCGCGCTCATCCCGGCCCTTCAGTAATTAAAACACCGGTTAAAGCTTTAAAAAAAGAAGACAAGGTTTTGATCATGTTCCCATCTGGAACGCGTTATTCTGAACAATTAAAAGGTGGAGCTTCTTTGATTGCTAAGCTTTCTAAAGCACCATTAGTTCCTTTCGTCTATCAAGGGCCATTGAAGTTTTCTGGTCTTTTAAAACACCAAAAAATCACCATCGGTGTTGGTCCAGAGATTGATTTTGACTTCAAAGCCAAATTAGATGAACAGCAAACTAAACAAGTTAACGATGACATGGAAGTTGCTTGGCAAAAGATTGACCAAAAAATTAATCCAGAATTCAAGTATATCCCACCAAAGAAAAAATATTAATAGTGGTAACAAAAAAAGCGACCTGTAAAGGCCGCTTTTTTTAGTCAATTGAATTACAACCAATATCTTTTCGATAAAAAATATGATTGTTATTCATCTTCCCTAATTGTTCATAAATTGTTGTTTGCGCATCTAATAGATTCTTAGCATGAGCTTTCATCAGATAAAGTCGACCGCCATTACTGAATAATTGATGATCTTCTTTTTTGACACTCGCAAAATTTATTTCTAATGGACAATTCTTAAAATCTTCTACTTTTCCTAAAGTACCAACTGTCGGTCTCTGAGGATAACCTTGACTAACAGCAAAGACTCCCAAGTTGAGTCCTTTTTGCTTCCACTCAATTTTTTTAATTTTTTTGTGACGCAAGATGTGGTCAATAATCGAGGCCAAATCAGTTTTTAATCGTGGCAAAACCACTTCGGTTTCAGGATCACCAAAACGAGCGTTGAATTCAATAACCTTAATTCCTTCTTTAGTCAAGATTAACCCAGCGTAAAGGATTCCAGTGTATTTAATACCCTGTGCTCTTAGTTCGGATACAAATGGTTGTAATACTGTCTCAACAGCTAATTGCTCAATCTCTTGAGAAATATTTTGCACTGGACAAACTGCACCCATTCCACCCGTATTAGGTCCTAAATCGCCATCAAAGATCTTTTTATAATCTTGTGCTAAAGGCATCGGATAAAAGCGTTTATGATCAACAAACGCCATCAAGGAGAATTCCTCTCCTTCTAAATAATCTTCGATGATCACTTTTGAAGTATTGAACTTATGATTATCCAGCAAATCATCCATTACCGTCTTAGCTTCTGAATAATCTTGAACGATAAAGACTCCCTTACCTGCGGCTAAACCGTTAGCCTTGATTACAATTGGATAAGTTTGATTTTGTTTTAGAAAAGCTAAAGCATCTTCTAGGTTAGTAAATTCTTGATACTGAGCGGTCGAGATATTGGCATCCGCCATGATCTTCTTCGTAAAGGTCTTTGAACCTTCAACTTGGGCTGCTTCTTGATTTGGCCCAAAAATTCTTAGATTCTTACTCTTAAAGAAATCAACAATCCCGTTAACTAATGGTTCTTCTGGACCAACAATTGAGAAATCAACATCATTTGTTTCAGCAAATTTTGCCAAATGTTCAAAATCATTTTCATCGATAGCAATTGTTTTAATCTTGGACAATTTCATGCCGTCATTACCAGGAGCACAAAAAACTACATTGTCTTTGTTCTTCAATAGCGCCTTACAAATTGCATCTTCACGTGCTCCGGAACCAATAACAAGTATTTTCATTTAATGACCTCTCTAGTGTTTAAAGTGTCTTCTACCAGTGAAGACCATTGCAATACCAAACTTATTAGCCATATCGATTGAATCTTGATCCTTGATAGAACCACCAGGTTGAATGATGGCAGTAATGTTATGTTCAGCCGCATATTGAACACAGTCGTCCATTGGGAAGAAAGCATCGGATGCCATGATCAATGGCTTGTGTTCTTGTGCTTGTTCTTCTTGTTCAATGGCAATCTTCACAGAACCAATGCGATTCATTTGACCGGCACCAATTCCTAAAGTCTTATCAGTTGTTGAAATAACAATCGCATTACTCTTCACGTGCTTAACTACTTGTTGACCAAACAAAAGTGCCTTCATTTCTTCAGGTGTTGGAGCCTTTTTTGTCACAACCTTGAATTCATCGAGCTTATCAACTGTTGTATCACGTTCTTGAACTAATAGACCGCCCATAACTGAAACGTATTCATATTTGTCAGCAGCTTTAGCTTTTGAAAAATCTAATGTCATTAGACGGATATTTTTCTTAGCTTCAAGAATTTCTAAAGCTTCGTCAGTAAAACTTGGGGCAATTACGATTTCCAAGAAGATCTTATGCATCTCTTCAGCAATCTCTTTGGTAACTTCACGGTTAACTGCTACAATTCCACCAAAAATCGACATAGTATCTGCAGTATAAGCTTTGCGCCAAGCTTGATAAATTGATTCGTCGTCAACACCGACTCCACAAGGGTTCATGTGCTTCAAAGCAGCAACACAAGGTTGGTCAAAATCGGCCACAATTCTTAATGCAGCATCGGCGTCTTTAATATTGTTGAAAGATAATTCTTTCCCATGAAGTTGTTTTGCGGAAGCAATTGAATATTCACTAGGAAGCGCACTTTGGTAAAAGGCAGCCTTTTGATGAGAGTTTTCACCATAACGTAATTCTTGATGGAAGTCGTAACCTAAAACTTCAACATCAGGGAATTCTTCATGATTCAAGTCAGATAAGTAATGAGCAATAATACTGTCGTATTCTGCTGTGTGACGGAAAGCTTTAGCAGCCAACTTTTGTCTCAAAGCTAGGTCGTCATTGCCTGATTCAATACTTGTCAAAACAGTTTGATAGTCGTTAGCATCAATTACAACGTAAACACTCTTGAAGTTTTTAGAAGCTGAACGAATCATTGATGGACCACCGATATCAATTTGTTCGATTGCTTGAGCTGGTGTAACGCCATCTTTTGAAATAGTTTCCTTGAAAGGATATAAATTAACACAAACTAGATCAATAGTATGAATATTTAACTTTTCCAAAGTCTTCATATGTTCTGGATTGTCACGTTTAGCTAACAGACCTGCATGAACCATTGGATGCAAAGTTTTCACACGACCGTCCAAAATTTCGGGAAAATTAGTAATTTCGTCAATTTCAGTTACTTTCACACCATTTTCTTGTAACTTCTTGTAAGTACCACCAGTTGAAACAATTTCAAATCCATTGGCGATCAAACCTTTGGCAAATTCTACGACACCAGTTTTATCAGATACACTAATTAAAGCTCTTCTCATTTTTTACTTACCCCTTTTAATAAATTAGCGATGACTTCTTTATACATTTGATGTTCAGTTTGGTGAATTCTATTTTCCAAACTTTCCTCAGTATCATTTTTTAATCTAACGACTTTTGATTGCTTAATAATCGGACCAGTATCGACGCCTTCGTCAATATAGTGAATCGTCACGCCGGTCACAGGTTCGTTAGCGACAAAAGCTCGATGAATTGCTTCCAAACCAGAGAACTTCGGTAGAAGTGACGGATGAATATTGATAATTCTATTTGGATACTGACTCAGTAAAACCGGTGTAACAACGCGCATATAACCAGCTAGAAAAATATAATCGATTTTCAAAGGCTTTAATTTTTCGACTATCACCTGTTCATAAGCTCCTCGATTTTCATAATCAGCTAGCTGATTGACAAAGACCGGAATGTGGTATTTTTCCGCTCTTTTAATTACTTTGGCTTGAGGTTGGTCGCAAACTAACAATTCAATCTCAAGACCCAATCTTTTTAACTCGTCTGATCCGGCAATGGTTTCAAAATTTGTTCCATTACCTGAAGCAAAGACCGCTACTCTCACAGTTTGTCTCCTTTCAAAATCAGACTTTCTGACTCTTTAGTTACGACTGAACCAATTGTGTAAGCAATAGTATTACTTTGATTCAATTGCTGTAACACTTTTAGTTCATCCTTTGGATCAACTGCTAAAACAATTCCTAGACCCATATTAAAGATATGATACATGTCAATTGTTTGAATCTTTCCATATTTTTGTAAGACATCAAAAATCGGTAAGGTTGGCCAAACGTCAACATTGATCTCGGCAGCTAAATTCTCAGATAAAATTCTTGGTACATTTTCAAAGAATCCACCACCAGTAATATGAGCGATTCCGTGAACTAACTTTTCTCGCAAAAGTGGCACTAATTCAGACGCATAAATCTTAGTTGGCGTTAGTAAAACGTCTCCTAGAGTCTGTTGTGGTAGTTCTGGTAAAACTGTTTCAGTAGTAAATTGATGCTCTTGGAAGAAAATTTTTCTAACTAGCGAGTAACCATTCGAATGGATTCCACTAGATTTAATACCAATCAAAACGTCATTTTCGTGAACTTTGGCTGGCGTTAATAAATCTTCTTTTTCACAAATACCAACTGCAAAGCCGGCAATATCATAATCACTTGGACTATAAACACCAGGCATCTCAGCTGT
The DNA here is from genome assembly GCF_004745525.1 of Companilactobacillus suantsaicola. GTDB lineage: Bacteria > Bacillota > Bacilli > Lactobacillales > Lactobacillaceae > Companilactobacillus > Companilactobacillus suantsaicola. The sequence continues at coordinate 73,285 of NZ_RKLY01000007.1, forward strand.
TTCACCACCAATTAAAGCAGCATTTGCTTGCTGGCAGCCATTGATAACACCCTTCAAAATTTCCTCAATTTTTTCATCAACTTTACCAGTTGAAATGTAATCAAGAAAATATTGTGGAATGGCACCTTGTGCCAAAATATCGTTAACACACATGGCCACACAATCAATGCCAATCGTGTCCCACTTTTTGGCTTCATTGGTTAATAATAATTTAGTGCCGACACCATCGTCACTAGAAACTAAAACTGGATGTCGGAAACCTTCAGGAATCTCATAAACACCGCCAAAATTACCAATGCTTTGGTTGTTAGTATTTTGCTTAACAAATTTGGAAATTTTGTAACCAGATTCGACATTTACACCAGCATCTTGATAGGGATTAGACATATAATCAGCCTCCTTATTTTTTAGACTCATAATCGTACAAGTAAGTTGGATAATCGCCATTAAAGTACGACATATCTAAACCTGAATATGGTGCATCAGCGTTCAAGCCAATTGCGTCGATCAAACCTTCTTCACTCAAGAAACGTAAAGAATCAGAACCAAAAATTTGATTCATTTCGTCAATGCTCTTGTGAGCAGCAATCAATTCGCTCTTTTCTTGAATATCGATTCCATAAAAACAAGGATGCATGAATCTTGGTGAAGCAATTCGTAGATGCACTTCAGTTGCGCCAGCATCTTTAAGCAATTGAACAATATAGGCACAAGTTGTTCCACGAACAATTGAATCATCAACCAAGATAACTCGTTTTCCGGCCACTACACCTTTAACTGCGGCCAATTTTTGACGAACACTCTTTTCACGCAATTCTTTAGTTGGTTGAATGAATTCACGACCCATATATTGATTCTTGATCAAGCCCATTTCATATGGCAAACCGCTGGCTTCAGCGTATCCACTAGCAGCAGAAAGTGATGAATTTGGTACACCGACAACAATATCTCCCGGTGCTGGAAATTCATTAGCTAAGTTAGCCCCCATGCGTTTTCTAGCAGAATGAACATTGATTCCTAAAATATTTGAATCAGGACGAGCAAAGTAAATGAATTCCATTGAACAAATTGCCAATTGTGTCTTGGTAGTCCAGTGATCGATTTTCATCCCTGAATCAGAGATCGTAATCAATTCTCCTGGTTGAACGTCACGAACAAAAGTCGCCCCAACAGCATCTAACGCACAAGTTTCACTTGCAACTACGTAAGCACCATTTTCTAATTTACCAATCGAAATAGGACGGAAACCATGTGAATCCAAAGCTACATACATCGCTTCTTTAGTTAACAACAGGTAAGCAAAACCACCTTGAATCTTGTTGAGTGCTTCTACCATCCGATCATGAAAAGTTTCTTTTTGAGATTGCATGATCAAATGCAAAAGTACTTCAGAATCAGAACTAGATTTGAAAATGTGACCACTTTTCTCCAATTCTTTTTTCAAAGTAATCGCATTAGTTAAGTTACCATTGTGAGCTAAGGCAATTTGATTATCGGTAAAATCAAACAATAATGGTTGAACATTTTCAATTTTGTTTTCACCTGCGGTTGAATACCGAACGTGTCCAATGGCAGAATCACCAACTAAATCATTCAAATATTCTGGCTTGGAAAATACTTGTGTCAACAATCCTAAATTACGATAAGCACGTAATTTTTTACCATCATTAGCAACAATTCCGGCACCTTCTTGACCACGATGTTGCAAACTGTGAAGTCCTAAATAAGTTAAATAATTAGCGTTCTCAGCACCCCAAACACCAAAAATACCGCATTCTTCATTTAAACTCTTTACTTCATCAAACACGTTATCGCCTCTTTCCAATTTTTAGCTGCTTTTTTCGCATCAATTACAACTGAGTCATCTTTAGTCGTTACTTTAAACTCTGGCTCCGCAATTACTTGACCTAACAAGTGCATTTCTGAGCCTAAGGATTCAAATTTATCTTTATCACTAGTTTTAACAGTTACGATAAAACGAGATTGCGTTTCCGAAAATAGCTGAGTTGAGGTTAAATCAGTCTTGATTTCAAAACCTAATTCCTTTTCAAAACTAGCCTCTGATAAAGCTACTGCCAAACCACCTTCACTGATATCGTGAGCACTAGTGATCAGGCCTTGTTGAATTGCCTTTAAAACGAGTTCTTGATGACGTTTTTCTTGATCTAAATCTAAAGTACGTAAATCACCCTTAATTTGTTTTTCTTGGAGCATTTGAATTTCTGAACCATTAAAATCGTCAGCCGTTTCACCAATCAAATAAATCAAATCGCCTGCTTCTTTAAATGCAATTGTTGTTACATTGTCATAATTTTCAATTAAACCAACCATGCCGACCATTGGACTTGGATAGATTGCCTCATCGTTGTATTCATTGTAGAGTGACACATTACCAGAAATCACCGGCGTATCTAATTTCTCACAAGCAGAGGCAATTCCTTCAACTGACTTATCAAGCTCAAAGAACACTTCAGGATTCTCAGGATTTCCATAATTCAAGCAGTCGGTCAAACCGATTGGCAAACCACCACTGGCAACAATATTTCGAGCTGCTTCCATGACAGCAATTTGACCACCAACAAAAGGATTTAAATAAACGTATTTCGAATTGCTATCGTTAGTCATTGCGATGGCTTTTTTAGTTCCACGGATACGAACCACTCCAGCATCACTACCAGGACGAACTAAAGTATTAGCACGTACTTGAGAATCGTAAGTTTGGTAAAAATGTTTTTTGCTGGCGATGTTAGGTTGTTGCAACATATCAAGCCAAGTGTCGCTTAATGAATTGATCACGGGCATAAAATGATAGTCTTTATCAGCTTTAATTCTTGCTGGGGCAACTTCTGATCGGTCATACTCAGGAACCATCTCTGTCAAACTATCAACTGGAATATCTGTTACCAACTTATTTTGGTGATAAATCTTATATTGCTTATCTTCCGTCACATGTCCAATAACGACTGCATCTAGTTCAAAATGCTTGAAGAAATCTAAGACTTCTGTTTCAAATTCTGGCTTGATGCAAAGAACCATTCGTTCTTGTGATTCAGAAAGCATCATTTCATAAGCTGACATTTCAGTTTCTCGTTGTGGCACGTTGTCAAGATTCAAAACCAAACCACTACCAGCTTTTGAAGCCATTTCAGCAGTTGAGGAAACCAAACCTGCGGCGCCCATATCTTGAATTCCTAAAACCCAATCTGGATGTTGATCGATTATTTCAACACAGGCGTCCATCAACAACTTTTCAATGAAAGGATTTCCGACTTGAACTGCTGAACGTTGTTTATTCTTAGTATCAGTAAATTCATCTGAAGCAAATGTTGCACCGTGAATGCCATCACGACCAGTCTTAGCACCAACATAGACGATTAAATTACCATTACCACTAGCCGTTCCATGTTTAAAATCAGTTTTATTCAATAAACCGACACACATTGCATTTACTAACGGATTGTTTTCATAACAATCTTCAAACGATACTTCACCACCGACAGTTGGCAATCCAATACAGTTTCCATATCCTCCAATACCAGCAACAACTTCATCAACTAAATGCTTAGTCTTACCGTTATCCAAAGGGCCAAATTTTAAACTGTTCATTAGGGCGATTGGTTGAGCACCCATCGAAAAAATATCTCTAATAATTCCACCAACACCAGTAGCTGCACCTTGATAAGGTTCTACGGCTGAAGGGTGATTGTGACTTTCGGCTTTGAAAACAACTGCTTGCCCATCACCGATATCAAGAATTCCTGCATCCTCACCTGGACCAGCTAAAACTCGAGAACTCTTGTTAGGCATTTTTCTTAAAACTTTTTTGGAGTTTTTATATGAACAATGTTCACTCCACATTACTGAGTAGAGACCAGTTTCCGTGTAGTTAGGCAATCTTTTCAGAATTTTTTCACTGATCAGATCGTATTCTGATTCGCTCAATCCCCATTGTTGATACAACTTTGAATCTTTAATTTGTTTTGCAGTAGGTTCAGTCATTAATTATTCACCCTTACTTGATAATTGATTATTGATTGAAATAACTTCAAACCATCATCAGAACCGAGAATATCTTCAATTGCTCGTTCTGGATGTGGCATCATCCCTAAAACATTTTTCTGTTTGTTAGTTACACCAGCGATTCTGTCAACACTACCATTGATATTTTCAGTATATTTGAAAGCAATCTGCTTATTTTCTTTCAACTCTTGTAAAGTCTTATCATCACAGAAATAACGACCTTCACCGTGAGCAACCGGAATTCTCATCTGCTCGCCTAACTGATATTGATTAGTAAACGGTGTATCAGTATTTTCCACTTGGAGAGTGACTGTTTCACAAATGAAACGACCTTTTTCGTTGCGGATCAAAGCTCCTGGCAAGAGGTGTAATTCAGTTAAAATTTGGAATCCGTTACAAATTCCTAAGACAATTTTGCCTTCATCAGCAAAACGAATAATTTCTGAAATAATTGGTGCGTGAACGGCGATTGCACCACTTCTTAAATAATCACCATAAGAAAAACCACCTGGAATCAATACTCCATCAAAGCCAGCTAAACTAGTTTGACGATAATCAACTAATTCAACTTCTTGTTTAATACCATCTCTAATGGCATAAAACAGATCCATATCACAATTCGAACCAGGAAAATTAACTACGGCAAACTTCATTTATTTTTCCTCCAAAATTTCATAACGATAAGTTTCAATATTAGGATTTGTCAATAATTCATCACAGATTGCGTCGACGTCTTTTTCCAGATTTTCATAGTCTTGAAAATGCAATTCAAAATACTTACCCATCGAGACCTTTTCAACTTGGTCATAGCCCATCGAATGAACGGCTGATTTAATTGCTTCTCCTTGGGAATCTAAAACTGAGGGTTTGAGGGTCACGTAAACTTTTACTAATTTCATTATTCTCTCCTAGTGGTTTGTTAGTCGTTCTAAGACTTCTTGATATGTTTTAACTAAATCACCTTCATGCTTACGGAAGACGTCTTTATCCATTGAATGATGGCTTCTCTTGTCCCATAAGCGGCAGTTATCTGGTGAGAATTCATCGACTAAAACAATTTCACCAGCAACTTTTCCAAACTCTAGCTTGAAATCAACTAAATCAAAATCACTTTCAGCAAAGAAAGGAATCAAAAGTTGATTGATTTTCAAAGCTTGTTCCTTGATATAGTTAATTTCTTCTTTATCAGCAATCTTTAGAGCATGAACTTGTGAATCATTGATAAAAGGATCATCTAAAGCATCGCTCTTGTAATAAAATTCGACGATTGGTTCTCGAAGCTTCATGCCGTTTTCAACATGGAACTTCTTAACCAAACTACCTGAAGCAATATTTCTGACAACTACTTCTAATGGGAAAACATCACTTTTTTTAACTAGTTGTTCGTGATCTGACAAAGTTTTGATCAAATGAGTTTTGATACCATTTTTAATTAAGTAATCAAAGACTAAAACGGAGATCTGGCAGTTCAAAACTCCCTTACCAGGTAGAATTTCTTTTTTCTTACCATTGAAAGCAGTCGCTTGGTCTTTATAAACCATCAATAATTCATCTGCTTTGTCAGTTTCATAAACGTTTTTAGCTTTTCCTTCATACAATAATTTAGCCATCTTTACACATCCCAAATTTTATTTTGATCAATTGATTGTTTTGTCTTTTCTAGGTCGTCAGTCAAAATCGTAATATGACCCATCTTGCGATTATGTTTAACTTCATCCTTGCCATAGTCATGGAAATGCCATTCTGGATGCTGGTTCAATTCCTTTTTAGCATTTTCTAAATGCTGTCCTAATAAATTAACCATCACACTTGGTTTTAATAATTCAATCTTTGGCATAGCTAAATTACAAACGCCACGAATGTGTGCATCAAATTGTGAGATATTGCAAGTTTCAATTGTTAAGTGACCTGAATTGTGAGGACGCGGAGCAATTTCATTCACATAGACTTGATCATCAGTTGAAATAAAGAATTCAATACACATCGTTCCGACTAACTCTAAATTACGTGCTAATTGTTCACCAACTTGATAAATATGTGCTTGTGATTTTTGACTGATCAAGGCTGGACAACTGCTGAGATGCAAAATATTGTCACGATGAACATTTTCGATCACAGGAAAAATTGAAGTTTGACCGTCACTATTAGCTGACACCACAACAGAAACTTCTTTTCGTAAATTAATTTTCTTTTCGACGATACAAGTTCCACTCATCAACAAACGTTCGATATCGGCAAAACAAGCTTTTTCTGGATCATCGACTAAAATTTGTCCTTTACCGTCATAGCCACCACGAATCGTTTTAACAATCACTGGTGCACCTAACTTTTCAACGGCGCGATGATATTCAAAAATATTGTCAATTTCAATATGTGGTACCACCGCAAAGCCTGATTCCTCAATGAAGTTTTTTTCGGAAATTCGATTCTGCGTAATACTTAAGGCCTTAGTACCTTGAGGGACTTGGGTATATTTCTTAACTTCATCGATTGTTTCCGCATCAACGTTTTCAAATTCATAAGTTAAAACATCACAACGTTTAGCCAATTCAATCAATTTATCTAAATCATCATAGTCGCTAACGATTTGGTCATCTGAAACCTGGGCCGCCGGACAATTTGGTGTTGGATCCAAAATAATAACTTTATAGCCCATTTCTTTAGCTGAAAAAGCCATCATTTGCCCAAGTTGACCACCACCGATAATTCCAATCGTTGCTCCTGGTAAAATTGTTTTACTCAAGATCTTTCCCACTTTCTAATGAACTATCATGCATTGACTGGATATATTTATTCAACGAAGCAGTGTATTCTTCATTGTTCAATCCACAAATCTTTGTAGCTAAGATTGCTGCATTCTTCGCCCCCGCTTCACCGATTGAAACTGTTGCAACTGGAACACCGGCTGGCATTTGAACAATTGATAGTAAAGAATCCATCCCTTTTAAATACTTAGACGGTACTGGAACACCAATCACTGGCAAACTAGTCGAAGAAGCAATCATTCCCGGCAAATGTGCCGCTCCTCCTGCACCAGCGATAATTACTTTGAAACCATCAGATTTAGCATTTTTTGCAAAATCCAACATTTCTTGCGGCGTACGGTGTGCTGAAATCACCTTGGCCGTGTAAGTGACTTGAAGTTCTTTTAAAAGATCAATAGTACTTTGCATAACTTTCAAGTCAGAGATTGAGCCCATAACGACTGCTACATCACTCATTGGTTTTCCACCTTTCTATCCTTGGTACCCAAATTCTATCAAGGAATGAAAATTCTTTCAACAAAAACACGTATTTAATTTAAAATAATTGGATTATTATTCGTATTTATCGCTTACATTTAGATTATTTTAGTATTCATTATTATATAATTGTTTTATTAACGAACTATTAATTTTTAAGACAAAAAAATAAGCAGTATACATATAAAAATATGTATACTGCCTAAAATTTTTAATCTATTTCTTTTTTTGTGATGCTTTCATAGTACTCATTAATTGGTTAAGTTTCTTTTGTGAAGGCTTTTGTCCCATTTGAGCCATCATTTGCTTAATCATATCCGCACTGATTGGTGGATTGTCTTGGAAATATTTCTTCATATACCATCTGGCAATAAAGAATCCGCCGACGAGGCCAATTAATAAGGCTAGAATACCAACGATAATTGTTGTTCCCATTTATGTTTCACCCTTTCCATACATCTACTAATATTACAAAAAAAAGTTACTAATTGAAAGTACTAATCGTCACGTAATCCTTTTTTTCTTTGAATCTCACGAACTTTTTCTGGTGTAACTTCATTTCCTTCTTTGTCAAAGACTCTCAACATCTCAATTTGTGATCTAAAACTTGCTCGGAAATTCTTCAAATATTCTTTTCGCAATTCGGCCTGTTGATCCTCTTCTTCTTTAGTAATAGTACCAGCTTTAGCCTTGTGTGCCAATTCGTTGATTTTCTTGAGCAATTCTTTTTGTTCGTCCATAATTGCATTTCCCTCTCATTATATCGAACACTTGTTTGAACTTGCATTCATATTTTGATACAATCTAAATAAGATATTAACAATGAGGTGTTCTAATGTCAAAAGCTGAAAGTTCTAAACAGTCACAAATTCTAAGATGTATCCATGATTATTTAGACGATCATGGTTATCCGCCCACAGTTAGGGAGATTTGCGATTTAGTTGACTTATCTTCCACTTCAACTGTCCACGGCCATTTATCTCGTATGGAGAAAAAAGGTTATATCAAACGTGACCCTACTAAACCAAGGGCTATCGAGTTGACCCAAGAAGGTTTAGCATCAATCGGTATCAAACCGGAAGAGATTCCTATTTTAGGTGCGGTTGCTGCTGGTCAACCCATTACAGCGGAAAGAAACCCTGACGGTTATTTTCCGCTACCACCTGACTTAAACCGAGAATCAGGCGAATTGTTCATGTTGGAAATTCACGGTGAAAGTATGATCAACTGTGGTATTTACGACGGTGATCACGTAATCGTTCATGAACAAAATTTTGCTAACAATGGTGAGATAGTAATTGCCATGACTGAAGATATTGAAGCAACTTGCAAGAGATTCTATCAAGAAAATGGACATTACCGCCTACAACCTGAAAACGATACGATGGATCCAATTATCCTTGATAATGTAGAAATTGTTGGAAAAGTTGTTGGACTCTATCGTTCACAAATTTTTTAAAAACCTTAGCCACTTATTTGAGTGGCTTTTTCTTTTGGAGGAAACATGACCGAATTTTTTCTGATCCGTCACGGACAAACTAAAGCTAACGTTTTAAAAATGAAACAAGGCAATATCAATACAGAAATCACTTATTTAACGAAGAAGGGTCAACAACAAGCTCAAAACTTAGCTGAACGCTTTGATATTAGCTTTGCTGATCGAATTATTTGTAGTCCTTTAAAAAGAGCTCAACAGACAGCTGAAATTCTCAATCAAAAATATCAGTTACCTATCACTCTCGATAACCGACTCCGAGAAATTTCATATGGCGAATGGGACGGTCAAAAAAATGCTGATTTAAGAAAACTGCATCCCAATGCCTATAACGAATATTGGAACGATGCTTTACCAACTTATAAACAATACGCTCCCCATGGTGAGTCATTTGAAGACGTCATTGACCGCGTCAGCGACTTTTTAGAAGAATCCATTAAGAAGTACCCTGATGAAAAATTAATTTGTGTAACCCACGGATTTACCGTTAAAGCGGCAGCTTTGGCCGTCGTTCAACCAAAAAGTATGATGAGTATCCCTGAACCAAGAAACACTAGTATCACTAAAGTGATTGGCCTGTCAAAAGAAGAATGGTACTTAGAATTCTACAATCAACTACTAAATTAATTTTAAAGATATAATAAAAGCTTGGGACATAACTGTTTTTAACTCCTAAACTTGCAGCATAAACGGCTGTTCGTCAAATTAAGTTGATGGCAGTTCGCATAAGCAGTTAGGCCTTAATTGGTCTAGCTGCTTTTCTTATTGGGCTGAAGAGCTTGCTCTAAGCCAAAAGATTTGAAGATCAATCCGTTTAATAAAGTTAGTCCAGTTTCGATAACCGTATGCGCCATTTTTTATTTTCTTTATCCTTCCAATGGTTCCCTCTAAAAATCCATTGGAGTAATCGAAGTGTAGAGCGTTTAGTACCTGTTTTCGATATTTTCTTAGTGATTTCATGGTTGTATCCATTGGCGTGTTTAGTGAATGATAATCAAGTATTGCGTCATTCATTAATTCAACGTCACTTGTTTCAATAGCCTTTAAGATATCTTGATAAACTTCATAGGACTTGGCAAAGCCTTCGTCCAAATCCAAACATTTTGTAATCAAATTTAAATCCGTTTCATAGTAATTTACGCTGTATTGGTACTTGGGTGTTATCTTTTCGATGGAATCGAATGATTCCAAGAATTTCTTCCAATCTCGTTTCATGAATAGATATTCTTTACTTCGTTTAGGCATGGTCTTCATTACCTTAATCCTTGAAGAATTAAGAGAACGATTAGCCATTTGAACGATGTGAAACCTATCAACAACTATTCTTGCCTTAGGAAATAATTTTGGAACGAGATTAATATAACCGGCATTTAAGTCTAAAGAGATAGTTCGTACTTGTTTTCTAGCCTTTAAAGAGAAGCTTTCAAAATATTGTTTAATTTGATAAGAAGTTCTTCTAGGCAAAATATCTCCAGTTCGATGATCATTACTATCTAACCAAATAAAGCTCAATTTATCTGTCGCCATGAACTCGTCAAAAGCCATGTGCTTTGGTAGAGACTCTGTATGTCTTTTTTTATGTAGTTTGGCTTCCTCATCAATGATTCGTTGAACGGTCTTATCCGAGACATTAAAACGTCTACCAATGTCTTTAAGAGATGCATTGTGAGCAGCCTCAGACAGAATCATCTGTCTGACCGGCTGCGCAATTTGACAACAATCCCAAACATAGTTAGTTTTAGCTACAAAGATTGATCCACAAGACTTACATATGTATTTTTGACGATATAATCGAATAAAAGTTGGGCGTAAAGATAGTGATGGTGCTATTATCATATTTTTATTAAATCCATCTTTAATTACGTGGCCTGTAAGGCCACAATTAACACAACGATCAACGTCTTTAGTAAGTTTCGCAAAATAAACTAAAGACATAGTTCCATGTACATTCATAAAAGTGGAGTCATCAGTGAATACAATATTCTTGTCTTTAATTTCTAAAGCATTTCGTATAGAATTATCTGTTAGGGGCATCATTCAAATTCCTTTCATTGTGAAGCTGTAGAGGGTCGAACATCTAAAGGACATGAGTGGTGTCTTTTTTGATGTTCTTAAAAAGTATTACTAATAAATGGTATACAAAAATAGAGTTGATGGCAAAATGCCTATCAACTCTATTTATCGTACAACCGCATAAACGCAGAACATAACATAGCTTTTTCCGCTTAAAACAAATAAGCCAAGGTAATCAAAAAACGATTACCTTGGCTTATTTGCCTTAATGCTCGAAAGCTGACCATGTTATGTCCCGCTCTCTTGCTAGACGTATATTAGATGTCACGACGACGTTCTTTAATACGAGCAGCCTTACCTTTACGATCACGTAGGTAATAAAGCTTGCTACGACGTACACGACCATATCTGATAACTTCGATTTTTTCAACACGTGGTGTATTCAATGGGAATGTTCTTTCAACACCAACACCATTACTCATCTTACGTACAGTATATGTAGCACTAATACCTGCACCATGTCTCTTAATTACGACACCTTCGAATAATTGGATACGTTCACGACTACCTTCGACAACCTTAGCATGTACACGAATTGTGTCACCACTACGGAAATCAGGAATATCAGAACGTAGTTGTTCTTTTGTAATATCTTGAATAAGTTTATTCATAAATAATTTCTCCCTGTTCGACACTCTTATATATCTCTGACATACAGCGGAATATCGTTAATATGTGCTCAAACACTCTTAATATGATACTTTATTTGAACTTAATTGTAAACTATATATTTTGACGAATTTCACGTATTAGCTTCTTTTCTTCATCCGTTAACTCAGCCTGTTCTAACAGATCTGGTCGACGTTTTAAAGTCTTTTTGAGAGCTTGCGTTAAACGCCAAAGACGTATTTTTTCATGATCCCCATTCGTTAATACTTCAGGGACCTTTTTACCACGAAAATCAGCTGGTTTAGTATATTGAGGATATTCCAGTAACCCATTGGAAAAGGATTCTTCTTCAGCTGAAAAAGAATTTCCTAAGACTCCTGGAACAAACCGCAACGTTGCATCAATCATGCTCATCGTTGGTAGTTCCCCACCAGTCAAAATGTAATCACCAATTGAAACTTCATCAGTGACTAAATCTTTTACTCGCTCATCAAAACCTTCGTAATGACCACAAATAAAAACTAACTGATCTTCTTTGGCAAAATCTCGGGCCATTTTAGTATCGAAAGTTTTGCCAGCTGGATCTAGTAAAACTACTCGCTTCTTACCTGGCTTTTTGGTTTCGACGTAATCCATAGCATCGTAAATTGGTTGAGCCATTAACAACATACCGGCTCCGCCACCATAAGTAGTGTCGTCAACATGATGCTGCTTATTAGTCGTAAAATCTCGAAAATCAACCACATCGATATTTACTAACCCTTTTTCTTGGGCCTTGCCAATTAAAGATTCATTTAACGCCTGAAACATTCTTGGAAAAATGCTTAAAATTGTAATATCCATTAATCTATCAATCCATCCGGTATTTCAACCTCGACAATTTCTTTTTCGAGGTCAACATTCTTAACTACATCATCAATGTAAGGAAGCAATACTTCCTTATACTTGGTTCCTTTTACGACCCAAACGTCGTTAGGTCCTAGTTCCATGATCTCGGTAACTTTACCGATCTCACCTAACTTTTGGTCAACTACTGTCAAACCAATAATTTGTTTATAAAGAAATTCTCCATCATTGAGTGGTGTCGAAATTTCTTCATCGGCAAATATTTCTGACTTGACGTACTTCTCGACATCGTTGATATTGTCATAACCTTTCAACTTCAACAAGAAGAAGTTTTTATGTGGTCGTGCTGACTCAACGACGAACTCAGTTTTTGAACTAGCTTGCTTAATATAAAGCTTAGCACCCGCTTTAAAACGATCTGCTGGAAAATCTGTAATTGGAACGACTTTTAATTCACCTTTAATACCATGCGTATTGACGATAGTACCAACTCGATATAATTTTTCGGCCATTTTCCCTCCGTGATAAATAAAATAGGACCCTGACAAAACAATGTTTTATCTGGCCCCACCAAAATTACTATTTTGAATATTTGCTTTCATGGAACTTTTGCATAATACCATGTTGTTTCAACAAGTGACGAACTGTATCTGAAGGTTGAGCACCTTTGTTCAACCATTCAACGATCTTGTCGTCTTCTAGTTTGATTTCTTCTGGTTGTGAAATTGGGTTGTAGTAACCAACTTGTTCGATGAAGCGGCCATCACGTGGTGCACGTGAATCTGCAACAACTAATCTATAAAATGGTCTTAACTTACTACCCATACGTTTCATTCTGATTTTAACTGACATATGTTTGTTTCCTCCTAAATACTTAACTTTGTTAGTATACACAAAAAAATTAGCAGTGTAAAGTTTTTTTCTTTACACTGCTAATTTTTTTATGATTTAAAACGTTTGATCTTCTTTAAACGCTTCTTCTTACGTTTTTTACTCTTACGAACCATTGAGTGCATAGCCATCTTACCAAGACGACCTTGCATCCCGTTACCCATTAACTGATCCATACCAGCCATGTTACCTTTACTCATCTTGTTCATCATATCGCGTGATTGCTTAAATTGTTTGATCATCCGATTAACGTTTTGCACACTTTGTCCTGAACCTTTAGCGATTCGACGTCTTCTAGATGGATTCAACAAATCTGGATCCTCACGTTCCTGAGGTGTCATTGAATAAACGATGGCCTTCAAATGAGCAATATCCTTTTCACCGATATTGATATTAGCAAGTTGTGGATTGTTAGCCATTCCAGGAATCATCTTCATCAACTCATCAAGAGGTCCCATTTTTTGAATCTGGTCCATTTGGTCAATGAAGTCATTAAAGTCAAAACTGTTCTCACGAATCTTTTCAGCTACTTGTTTAGCTTGTTTTTCATCGTAATCAGTTTGAGCCTTTTCGATCAAGGTCAACATGTCACCCATACCGAGGATTCTGTTAGCCATACGATCAGGATGGAAGACATCTAATTGATCTAACTTCTCACCTTGTCCGATGAACTTGATTGGTTTACCAGTTACGGAACGAATTGATAGGGCTGCACCACCACGAGTGTCACCATCTAACTTAGTTAAAACGACACCAGTGATATCCAATTGTTCATCAAATCCATGAGCAACTTTGGCAGCAACTTGTCCTGTCATTGAATCAGCTACAAACAAAATTTCGTTTGGATGTGCTAAATCTTTGATTTTTTGAAGTTCTTCCATCAATTGTTCATCGATTTCCAGTCGACCGGCAGTATCGATGATCACATAATCATTCTTATTTTCTGCTGCAACAGCCAGACCATTTTTAACGATGTCAACCGGATCATGATCAGTACCTTCATCGTAAACTGGAATATCAAGTTGTTGCCCAATTGTCTTCAACTGTTCAATCGCAGCTGGACGGTAAACGTCTCCGGCAATAAACAATGGACGTGCCTTATCATTTTTCTTCAGGCGGTTAGCCAACTTACCTGCAGTGGTAGTCTTACCAGCACCTTGAAGACCAACCATCATAATAATCGTTGGAATATGTGGAGCTTTATTCAATGGAACTGCTTCTTGTCCCATTAATTTAGTTAACTCTTCATCAACAATTTTGATAACTTGTTGTGATGGAGTCAAACTTTCCATTACCTCTGCACCTAAAGCACGTTCTCTTACTGTCTTAACGAAACTCTTTACAACGTCAAAGTTAACATCCGCTTCCAGCAAGGCCATACGTACTTCACGCATAACTTTACGAATATCTTCGTCAGAAAGTTTTCCTTTTCCCTTTAAGGAAGAGAAAACTTTTTGCAAACGTTCGCTTAATCCTTCAAAAGCCATATTTAACTCCTATTTCTCATTAATTTTTGTAATTCTCTGTACTAAAGCTAATAATTCTTTATCATCAGCGTACTTATTCTCAACAATTATTCGCAATTTGTCGGCAATATCATCGATTTCAACCGTCTTTTCAATCAAACCTAACTCTTTTTCAAACGATTCTAAGAGATTGACCGATCGGTGTAAATTATCTAAAACAGCCTGTCTAGAGACATCCAATTGCTCAGAAATTTCGCTCAATGAAAAATCTTCTACGTAATACAAATCAATATAACGACTCTGTTTTTTGGTCAAAAGTGAATGATAAAAATTATACAACAAATTCACACGAGTTGTTTCGTCAACGTTCATTATTTATCTGAAGACCCAACAATTAATTCTTTGAATAATCCATAAATGAACTTCTCTGGATCAAAGTCGCGTAAATCATCCATCTGTTCACCAAGACCAACTAATTTGACCGGAATGTGTAGTTCGTTTCTAATTGCCAAAACGATCCCACCTTGAGAACTACCATCGAGCTTTGTTAAGACGATTCCAGAAACGTCAGTCGTTTCATTAAATTGTTTAGCTTGACTCAAAGCGTTTTGACCAGTTGAACCATCCAAAACAAGTAACACTTCTTGAGGTGCGTTAGGCAATTCACGAGTAATCACACGCTTGATTTTTTCTAGTTCACGCATCAAGCCTTCTTTATTTTGCAAACGCCCAGCTGTATCGACCAACAGAATATCAAAATCTTCATTAATTGCTCTTTGAACAGCATCGTAAACGACTGAAGCCGGGTCAGTATGAGCTTTACTTGCTTGAACCGGAACGTCAACTCGTTTACCCCATTCTTGAAGTTGCTCAATGGCACCAGCTCTAAAAGTATCACCAGCTGCTAGTAAAACTTTTTTACCTTCTTGTTGATACCGATGAGCTAATTTACCAATCGTTGTTGTTTTACCAGCTCCATTAACGCCGACAAATAAGAAAACAGTTGGTGTCTTGTCAGTGCTAAAACTCAAGGTATTGTCTTCATCCTTGCCCTCTTCACCGTACATATCAACTAATTTCTTAACAATGACGTTTGAAACATCAGAACGCTTTTTGGCATTTTCCAATTTAACTTCTTCACGTAACTCATCTGAGATTCGCATTGCTGTTTCATAACCGACATCTGATTCGATCAGTAATTCTTCCAAGTCATCAAAGAAGTCCTCATCAACACTACGGAAATTAGCTAAGAAGCGATTAAATCTAGCACTAAAGGAATTACGACTCTTCTTCAAACCTTCATCGTATTCTTTAACATCGTCTTTAGATTCTGATTCTGCTGATTCTGCTGATTCTGCCGATTCTTCAGAAGTTTCCTCTGCACTCTCATCAGAAACCTCCTTAGCCTCTTCTGATTTTGCTTCAGGTTCGTCAGTTGTTACTGATTCTGCTTGAGTCTTAGATTCTTCAACGGGCTCAGGTTTTAATTCTGATTCATTTATTTCTTTAGTATCAGGTTCATCAGCAGATTCGACAGGTTTTGCCTCAGGTTCTGATTCTGGCTCAATCTTTGTTTCTGATTCTACTGCTTCAGTTTTTTCAGTGGTTTCAACTTCATTTTCTTCAGGTTTTTCTGCTTCATCAGAGTCCTTTTGACTTACTGATTCATGATTTTGCACCGGTGATTCCACCGATTTTTCTTCGACGGCTTCATTTGTTTCGGTAACTTTAGTTTCAGTTGACTCAGATGAAGTTTTATCAGATTCTTCTTTTTGGTCAGTTGCTTGAGCTTCTTGGGACTGCTTTTCTAATTCTTCATCTTTTTTAGAATCATCTTTTCCCGTAAAAGCTTTTTTAATTCGATCAAATAATCCCATAATTTACTCCTTATCCTTTAACTTCGACACTCAACATACGTGACACACCAGATTCTTCCATCGTGACACCATACAAGCGATTGACATTCATCATCGTTCCCTTACGGTGCGTGATTACGATAAATTCAGTGTTGTCGTCGTACTGATTTAAATAGTTAGCAAAACGATAAACATTGGCATCGTCAAGTGATGCTTCGACCTCATCCAAAATACAGAATGGAACTGGCTTGACCTTGATGATAGCAAACAACAATGTGATAGCTGTCAAAGCCTTTTCACCACCAGATAACAAGCTCAAACGCTGGAATTTCTTCCCTGGTGGTTGGGCGATGATTTCAATTCCCGTTTCCAATAAATTGTCTGGCTCAGTCAGAACTAATTTAGCTCGACCACCGGCAAACATTTCTGGGAAAATCACTTCAAAGGCAGCTGCTACTTCATCAAAAGTCTTCTTAAAACGAGTCGTTACTTCCTTATCCATTTCCGACATCGTATCCAATAATTGAGCTCGAGCCTTCAATAAATCGTTTTGTTGCTGAGTTAAGAATTCGTATCGATCCTTGACCTTATCATATTCAGCGATAGCCGCCAAGTTGACCTCACCTAACTCTTCAATTCCCATTTTGAGTAAACGAGCTTCTTTTTGCAACTGTTGTGGGTCAAAATCACCTTTGTTTAACTCTAAAAGTGAAGCCTCATAGGTCAATTGATAATCTTGCGACAACGTATCCAGTCGACTGTTGATCTCATTGGAAAGCTTAGTATTTTTAATCGCCAAACCTTCTTGTTGGTCAAAAGCATTTTTTTGCAAATCAAAATTTCGCTGAGCTTTATTATTCAAATCACTCGACAAAGCTTGTTGATGCAAACGTTGATCCTTTAAGGAACCCACACTCTTCTCAAGTTTTTCGATCTCTTTTTTAAGTGTCGCAATTCGTTTTTTAACTTCTGAATTGCTCAAATTCAACTGGTCTTTTTCTGAATCCAAAGTTTCCAAACGTTTGTTAACATCAGCCAATTGCAAAGCCAGTTTTTGACCAGTTTCTTTTAACTCATTATTTTGAACCGAGGCACTCTCAAAAGTACTCTTAACGACAGCCAGTTGTGTTTGCAATTGACGTTCATTTTCATTGATTGATTTTAATTCTGCATCGAAATCAGTCAACAATTTTTGTTTTTGTTCAATTTCAGCTTGATTTTGGGCAATTTTTTGATTGATATCTTCTGCTAATTGCGTTTGCTTAGCCAAATCTTGTTTCAATTGGTCCGCTTCAGTTTGATTTTTCGACAATCCGTATTGAATAACTGTCAAACGTTCATTAAAATGTTTTTCCTCATTTTGATAAGTCGACAAGGAATTTTCTAATTGATTCTTTTCTTGATTAAAACTAGCTAATTTTTCGTCAGCAGTCTTCTTCTCAGCATTCAATTTGATCAATTGCTCACGTAGATCTTGAACCTCACGTTGTTTTTGATCAAGTGATAGTTCCTTTTGTGACAGTTGTTTAGTTAATTGGGTCAAGTCGTCTTTTCTAGTTAAAATATTTGAATTAACACGACGCTGTTGTCCACCAGTCAAGGAACCACCTGCATTAACGACGTTCCCATCTAAGGTAACAACTCGATATTTACGAGCCACCGCTGCAGAGATTTTTGTAGCAACATCAATATTTTGGGCGACTAACAAATTGCCTAAAATATTTTTGACGATATTGCCAACCTTTGAATCGTACTTAACTAAGTCACTAGCGACCCCAACAAAACCGGCGATTGCTTTGGCTTTGTTCAAATCGTTAGCATAAATTTCTCGAGGGCGAATAATGTTGATTGGTAAAAATGTTGCTCGTCCACCGCGACTTTGACGTAAGAATGAAATGGCTTTTTTCGCCGCAACTTCATCCTCTGTGACAATCGATTGTAATTGATTGCTTACTACCGTCTCGATTGCTAATTGATAGTCTTTGGGTACCGAAATCAATTCAGCGATAGCACCGACAATACCTGACAACTTATCCTGATTGTTCAAGACATTTTTAGCACCCTCAAAGAATCCAGCGTGCTCTTGTTCCATATTTTCCAGCACTTTTTTGCGCGCTTTGATCTCTTGCAAGCCTTCCAAAATAGCTAAGTAATTACTATTTTCCTTCTTACCAGTCTCAGTAATTTGCTCAATTTTTTTAGACAAATTTTGATCTTGCTCAATCAAAGATTTATTATCGCTTACCAAATCAGCAATTCTCTTCTGCAAAATATCTGCTTTAGTTTGCGACTCTTTTAAACTTTCATTGATCTCAGTCACTTGCTTATTTTGTTCAGCCACAGCCGCAAGAATCCGGTCCAATTGTTTTTGCGAATACTTTTGGTCATTATTATTAGAAACTTGATCCTGTAAGAAGTTGACATAGTCGTCACGCAACTGATCAATATTTTTTGAAATATCGGCTGGTGTCTTTTGCTTCAATTGTTGAACGTCTTTTAATTGTTTCTCAAATTGTTCAATCTTCGCCTTACAATCGGTCAATTTTTGATTAGAAGCGTTTAACTTTGCTTGATTAGTTTGCTTTTGCTCTAACAAATCAGCCAATTGCTTCTTTAGAGAAGCTTGACTAGTGATATTAAAGCCACTTCTCTCATCAGCTACGGCAACTTTTCCGTTATAGACTTCTAAAGTTCTCGTATTATCAGTTAACTTATTTTGTTGATCATCGATTTCTTGGGTCAACTGTTGAATCTTTTGATTATTGTCTTCTACTTGTTTATTAGCAATTTTAACTTGTTGGGCAATGTTTTGGGCACTCAATTTTACTTCACGTAACTCTTTATCAACTTGATGCTTCTGTGAAGATAGATCTTTAATTTCAATCGTCAAGATCTTTTGATAAATACTGTCGTACTTACTTTTCTGTTCCTGATAATCTCGAGCGATACTAGCTTGCTCTTTTAATGGTTCAACTTGCTTAGACAATTCAGATACAATATCCGACACTCGATGCAAGTTATCGGTTGTTTCTGACAATTTATTTTCAGCTTGTTGCTTCTTTTGTTTGAACAGTGATACTCCAGCAGATTCTTCAATGATACTTCGTCTTTCAGTCGGTTTGCTGTTAAAAATAGCTTCAACTCGACCTTGAGAAATAATCGAAAATGACTGTTTTCCCATCCCAGAATCCATAAATAATTCAGTAATATCACGCAACCGACAAGCTTTCTTGTTGATCAAAAATTCAGTATCGCCATTTCTAAACAGACGACGACAAATCGTAATATTATCTTGGGCAGATTTCAATTCATGATTGTGATTGTCAAACTCTAAAATCACCTCAGCCCGATTCATCTGGGGGCGAGTTGCACTACCAGCAAAAATCACATCGACCATCTTGTCTCCACGTAAGCTTTTTGCTGATTGTTCACCCATTACCCAACGAATGGCTTCAGTAATATTTGATTTTCCACTCCCGTTGGGTCCGACGATACCAGTGATACCACTAGTAAAATCAATCTTTGTCTTGTCAGCAAATGACTTAAACCCATTGATCGTTAATGATTTTAACGGCATAAATAAACTCCTATAATTCCTCTAGTGCGCGCTTGGCTGCCATTTGTTCAGCATGTTTCTTACTGTAGCCAAGACCTTTGGATAAAATTTTACCATTGGCAATCAATTCAACTTTGAACTTCTTGTCATGGTCAGGACCTTCTTCATCAATTACTTTGTAATCAATTTCGACTTCACCTGATTGTTGTAATTTTTCTTGTAAATGTGTCTTAAAGTCGGTATCTTCTGAAAATTCTCCTGAATCAATGTGTGGATAAACAACTTTCTTCAAGAAATCATTGACCACTTCGTTACCTTGATCAAGATACAAAGCTCCGTTGAAAGCTTCAAAGATATCTTCAAGTAAGGTATGTCTTTGACGTGCACCTTGTTTTTCCTCACCTTTACCAATCAACAAATACTTATCAATTTGGATTTCTTTAGCAAAACGGGCAAAACTATCTGTACGCACAATATCTGATCTCAAACGAGTCAATTTTCCTTCAGGTAGATCAGGATACTTCTTGAATAAATAACGTGAGATATTGATTTCCAAAACGGCATCTCCTAAAAACTCAAGCCGTTCGTAATCACCAATACCTAATTCCTTGTGTTCATTGTCAAACGAAGAGTGAGTCATCGCTCTCTCCACTATGCTTTTATCGTTAAACTTAATTCCGTATTTTTCGTCTAAAAACTCTAAGAATTTCGGATCTAACATAACGTGTCCCCTTTCCAATATTACTAATTATACTAAACTTTCTACTTAAATAATTATCTGGATAAAAAAATAAGACCATTCGGCCTTATTTTTGATGTGATGAAATGTAGCTAACTGCCTCACCGACGGTAGTAATCTTTTCTGCATCGTCGTCAGGAATTTCTGAACCGAAAGCATCTTCTAATTCGAGCACAAATTCAACTAGGTCGATTGAGTCGGCATCGAGATCCTTTGTAAAGGATGTTTCTTTGGTGATTGTTGAAGCGTCAACCTCAAATTTGTCAGCAATCAGTGAAACAATTTTGTCAAAAACTTCTTGTTCTGTCATGGAAATCTCCTTATTTTTCTGAATTCATTTGTTCAAAATACTTATTAGCTTTGTTAATTGTATCGTTTTTTAGCATATCATTAATTTGCTTAACAGTATAAAAGACTGTCTTGGCATCAGCTGCCCCATGAGCTTTAATAACTGGTGACTTCAGACCCAAAAGGACTGCTCCACCAGCTTGAGAAGTATCAAACATCTTCTTTAATCCCTTGAGAGAAGGTGAAACGATAGCTGCACCCATTTTAGTAAAAATACCATTATTTAGCAAGGCATCTTTCAACTCACTCAAAAGAATCGTAGCTGTACCTTCAGTAGCCTTCAAAGCAGCATTACCAGTGAAACCATCAGTCACGATAACATCAGCGACTCCAGCTAAAATATTATTAGATTCAACGTTACCGATAAAGTTGATGTCATCAGTGTTTTTTAATAATTGATAAGTTTCTTTGTGAAGCGTATCACCCTTGTCATATTCAGTCCCATTGTTCAAAAGCGCAATTCTTGGCTTATCAATTTTCTTAACATCACGGGCGTAGATTGAACCCATGATTGCCCATTGTTGCAAATAAGCTGGTTTAGCTTCCGCGTTAGCACCAACGTCTAAGATATTAACTCCCAATGGCGAGTTAGTCACTGGCAAAGTTGGCATTAAGGCAGGGCGTGACACCTGTTTAATTCTTCCCACGATAAAAATTCCCGCTGCCAAAAGGGCTCCAGTATTTCCAAGTGAGAACAACGCATCGTTTTCCCCATCTTTGACTGACTTAGCGGCTAAAACCATTGAGGCATTTTTCTTTGAGCGAATTGCCTTAACTGGTTCATCTGTGCCGAGAATCTCTTCATCGGTATGCACAATTTTAATTCGTGTGTCATCCTTCAGATATTCTTTAATTTGAGCTTGATCCCCATACAGTACAAACTCCAAATCTGACCACTCATCACGAGCTTGTTCGATTCCTTCAACTATCACTTGTGGAGCATTGTCTCCACCCATTGCATCGACAGCTATTTTCATTTTATTTCCTCACTAATCAAAATTGTTTAATTGATCAAACTCATCTTTAATGAACACTCGTAGATTTTCCGTCTCTGGACTATTCATTAAGGATTCATTTTCAAACAAAGTTGTTGCTTCCTCTTGGGCAATTTCCAAAATATTGATGTCGTTGATTGGATTACCAACTTTGAATTCCGGCAAACCAGACTGACGATTCCCCAACAAATCACCGGCTCCACGCATCTTCAAGTCAGCTTCAGCTAAAACGAAGCCATCATTCGTCGATGTTAAAATCTTCATTCTTTCTAAAGCTGCCTCATTTTTGGGATCAGCAATCAAAATACAATATGACTGCTTTTCTCCACGACCAACACGGCCACGCAATTGATGTAACTGCGACAAACCAAAGCGATTAGCATCATAAATGACCATTACTGAAGCATTGGGAACATCGACTCCGACTTCGATAACGGTCGTTGAAACTAGGACATCGATTTTTTTGTCAGCAAAATCATTCATGACCGCTTCTTTTTGATCATTAGGCATTTGCCCATGCAACAAACCGATTTGATATTTTTGACCAAATAATTCATTAAACTTATCATAAATCAATTCAGCATTTTTTAAATCAATTTTTTCAGATTCTGAAATTAAAGGTGTTACCACATAAACTTGTGCCCCTCCGGACAACTCTTTAGCCACAAATTGATACATCTGTTCAATTTTTTGACTCCGAATCCAATAAGTCTCAATTTTTTTACGACCAGCCGGTAACTGATCAATTCTTGAAACATCCATATCACCATACGTCGTAATCGCTAAAGTTCTGGGAATCGGCGTGGCAGTCATCGCTAACACATCTGGATTGTCACCTTTTTGTCGCATAGCCTTTCGTTGATTAACTCCGAATCGATGTTGTTCATCAATGACGATCAAACCGAGATTTTTAAAATCAACCCCTTCTTGAATCAAAGCATGCGTTCCGACCACGATGTTAGTTTTTCCACTAGCAATATCTTCAGTAATGAAGTCATGTTCTTTTTTAGTCTGTGATCCCGTCAACAAGGCCACGCGAATCTTTAACGGTGCCAACAATTTACTAATTTTATCAAAATGCTGTTGGGCTAAAATCTCAGTTGGCGCCATGATGCTAGCTTGAAAGCCCGCTGTCACAGAAGCAAGCATAGCAATTACTGAGACGATGGTTTTACCAGAACCAACATCCCCTTGCAAAAGCCGATTCATGTGATGATCTGAATCCATATCACCCAATATTTCTTTGACGACCTTTTGTTGGGCATCCGTTAAAGTGAATGGCAAATCAGCAATAAACTGCTGAATAAATTTCTTATCATAGCTTTCGATGATACCCAAATTTTTTTGATTGTCTTCGCGTTTGATACTCTGCAAACCACATTGGAACAAGAAAAACTCTCTAAATTTTGCACTACGACGAGCTTCATCACTTTGCTGTGGCGTCTTGGGAAAATGAACCCCTGAAACAATTTCTTCATCATTCAACAATTTATATTTTTTTCGCAAATATTCTGGGACAACAGTCTCAATTTCTTGATGGTACTTTTCAAAAGCGACTTTAATTAAATTTATCAAAGTTTTTTGATGAATATTTTTATTAACTGAATAAACCGAATCGATTGAATCGTCATTATTAACGTCAATCACTTTGATCCCCGTCAATGCCCGACGATTTTCATTCCATTTGCCATAAACAGCTACATCGAGACCTGTTTCAAACTTATCTTTTAACCAAGGTTGATTAAAAAATGTCACCATGATCGATTCATTTTCCACCAAAAGACGGACATTCAAACGATTTTTCTTGTATCCATAGCGAAAAACAACTGGATCACTAGCAACGACACCCTTGAGTAAAATTTTTTCCTGATCAACTGCCTCGTCTAAAGATTTAGCTTCCATATCCTCATAACGAAATGGGAAATAAAACAACAAATCATAGACATTCTCTATTCCTAACGACTGCAACGATTCTAAACGTTTTGGTCCTACCGAAGGCAAGGTTGCTAATGACACTTTTCTAAGATCCATAATTTCCCCTTTCTTTGGATAGAATTAAAAGAGGCCTGACAAAACTTAGTTTCATCATTGCCTCAATCAATTAATTATTCAACTGAAATCAAATATGGATAAACTGGTTGATCACCTTGGTGAATCTCAGTCTCTAGGTCGGAATACTTGTCATCTAAGTAATCTGCAACCTTTTGAGCATCTTCAGTATTTCCATCTTGACCGACCATGATAGTAATTACTTCGCTATCTTCGTCAATCATCTTATCAAGCATTTTTTCAGTTCCAGCAACAATATCAGGATCATCTACTAAAATCTTACCATCAACAATTCCCATGTAATGACCTTTAGTAATCTTCAAGCCATCGATTTCGGTATCACGAATTGCTTGAGTGATTTGTCCACTCTTAACTGTATCTAGGGAATCTTCCATGTTCTCTTCATTTTCTTCCAAATCGGCTTCGGGATTAAATGAAAGCATAGCAGTCATTCCTTGAGAAATCGTCTTAGTACCAACGATAGCAACGGGAATATCAACTAGGTCAACAGCTTGTTTAGCAGCCATAACGATATTTCCATTGTTTGGTAATACTAAAGCTCGTTTAGCATTAGATTTGTTAATAGCATCCACGATGTCATTAGTTGATGGATTCATAGTCTGACCACCACTGATAATATGCGTGACACCTAAACTTTCAAACAACTGGGCTAAACCTTTCCCAGAGGATACGGCGATCACTGCATAGTCGATTTGCTTTTGAACAGGTTCAGCGACTGGTTGATCTTCTTCAACAATATCTTCATGTTGCAAACGCATGTTATCAATCTTGATCTTGCTTAAAGCACCGTACTTGCGTCCAGCTGCCCAAACTTTATATGGATAGTTAGTGTGGACGTGGACTTTAACTACTTCGTCATCGGCGACACAAATTAGTGAGTCCCCAATAGTATCTAGGTAATCACGCAAAGTATCGTTGTTGAACTCTTCGTCGCTAGTAGGATCTTTCCCCAATTCGACCATCATTTCGGTACAATAACCATTTTTGATCTCGTCAGTATTGAATTGTCCTTGAACTGATTGATGATGGGACGCATTGACCATTTCAGTCATATCACGTTCATCTGGGACATATTCTTCGTCACCGCTAGTTTGACCGCTGAGACCTTCTAAAAAGCCTTCATAAATGAAAACTAATCCTTGTCCACCAGAATCGACTACGCCGACTTCTTTCAAAACTGGCAAAAGTGATGGTGTCTTTTCAAGTCCTACTTTAGAACCTTTAACGACTGCTTTTAAAATTTCAACTGTATCGTTAGTGCTTTCAACCTTTTTCATGGCGGCTTCAGCACCAAAGCGTGCAACGGTCAAAATTGTTCCTTCAACTGGTTTCATAACAGCTTTATAAGCCGTTTTAACTCCATCGTCAAAAGCTTTAGCTAAATCCATTGCATTCAAAGTATCTTTATTTTCAATACTCTTTGAAAAACCACGGAAAATCTGTGACGTAATAACCCCTGAATTTCCACGAGCACCCATTAACAGTCCCTTAGCCAAGGCTTTTCCTAAAACACCGACATTGTCACTCTCTGACTCATTAACGGCCTTAAAACCGCTTTGAATCGTCAAACTCATATTAGTACCGGTATCACCATCAGGAACCGGAAAGACATTTAATGAGTTAACAAATTTAGCATTCTTTTCGAGTCGATGTGATGCCACACGAATCATATCTGAAAATTCTTTTTTTGTAATTAGTTCTTTGCTCAAAAGTTTTCCCTCCAACTAGCTTACCTATTCAATGTCATCTAGAACTTTAATTCCTTGAACATATACATTAACAGTGCCAGCTGGTGTTCCAAGCATTGTTTCTAGGTTGTATTTCACTTTTTCTTTTAAATTCTTAGCTACTTCAGATATTTTAATTCCATATCCGACAATAATATAAACATCAACGGCTAGCTTTCCGTCCTCTTGATGAATCACTATACCTCTAGAAAAATCTTCACGGTTTAAAATTGTATTCATACCGTCACGCAATTGATTTTTGCTTGCCATACCTACAATACCGTAGATATCAGAAGCAGCTCCACCAACGATCGTTGCAACAGTATTAGTTGAAATTTCAATTTCACCATGCTTTGTTTTTATTGTAACTGCCATATCAGGATCCTCCTATTCTTTGGACCTAAGCTATCATAAACATTAAAATTTTATCATAGCAACATTTCGAATTAAAGATTTAAACTATATTAAACTCTATTATTACACAATTACTCTATTGATTTCATTTCTAGGTTATGGTAAATTAGTCAGGTGATATTTTAAAGAAAAAACATGTAGCCAAAGGAGGTCGGTCCCATGGCAAAAGATATTATTACAGGCCGTAAGACAGTGTTCGGTAACAAACGTTCACACGCTCTTAACCAAACAAAGCGTGCTTGGAAGCCAAACTTGCAAAAAGTTCGTATCATGGTAGATGGTAAGCCAAAACGTGTATGGGTTTCAGCTAGAGCATTGAAATCAGGAAAAGTTACTCGTGTATAATTATCACTTTAGAATTTAAAAGAGACTAACATTTACTTGTTGGTCTCTTTTATTTTACACTTTATAATATATTCTATTCACTAAAGGAGGGATTTAGATGAAAATACTCATAGGAAATCAAAAAAATAATGATGATCAATTGTCGAATGCCATTGTCAACGCTAAAGATGGCGACGTGATCGAATTATTACCAGGTTCCTACTTTACAAAAGATAATCCCTTGATTTGTACCATTACCAACAATATTTCAATTGTTGGCAAAACTTATGACAACGAAGCCGTTAAATTGTACGCCAGTTTTACAGTCGTACAAGGTACAATTGTAATTTTTAAAAATCTTCTACTAAGTTACACCGCTAACGATGAAAACACGCTCAGTGCATACGATGGTTCGAAAATTTATGGTGACAACGTAACTATCGATCGTAATACCAGCGACAGTTGGGATACCATTTATGGTCAAAATTCCTACTTCTCTTTTAAAGAGAGTCAAATTGGGACTGGTAACAAAACCAAAGCCATCGGACTTTCATTAGATCACAGTAAATTATTTGCTCAAAACACCACTTTTGCATACTTATTCGCTAAAAATTCAACCGTGTATTTAAAAAATTCAGTCATCTTTAACAAATTGGAATTACGTCGAAAAACAAATTTATTCTTTCGCGACTTACAGATCGATACCACATTAGTTAATGCTAAGAATGATTTAGCAGTCAAAAGTAATTCCAGTTTTCAAGGACAAGATTTACGATTCTATCGTCAATCTCCTAACGTCAGAATTTTAAAGAGCAATTTCCAAGTCGAAAAATTTAATCCCCAATTAAATAAAATTCATTTTAAGTATGATAAAACTTCAAAAGTCTTGGCTGACAAACAGACACCAAAAAATGAATTTAGTTAAGTAATTTTGATACCATTTTCTAGTTCTGTAATGGGAATTCTGAAACTTGGTTAGTGTAAATTGCCGTCTTCCGCACAAGTCCTGTGATTGGCTGGAATGCACTCGTCCTTGTCAAGTTGACATTTTCTTGGCTCAAATAATATAACTTTTTAAGCGACCTCACCCCAAAATTCTTCGTTGGT
>NZ_RKLY01000008.1 GCF_004745525.1 Companilactobacillus suantsaicola
TTTTGCCTTGGTTCATACCATCTGACTGATGTCTTAGATCTATAACAAATTAACTTCACTATAATTACTATTAAATCAGTATTTCTCTTGACTTCTGGTAGAAATTTCACCACTGAGCCAAATCGGCTTTACTATTCCGGACTGAATAGAAATTCTATTATTTATTTGCTTTCCATTCCTTTAAAAATAGTGATTCTATTCTGAATCATTACAGGTATTTTTATCGATTATCAAATTCCCCTCAATTCAAAATAGAAGTAATAACATCAAAAAAGGGTCTTACTAAATTGCCACATTTACACAGCGATTTTAATAAGATCCTCTTCTATTTTTAGTGGATTAAAATATTGAGACATTATAACTGTCCAGACTATAAATCTATCTCACAATTACACTGAATAGAACCATATCCCTTTCAGAATTTACAGAAATAATTGCAAAAATCTGAAATCCAGTCTGGAGTAACAGCTCTGGGAAATGCTCAGCCCTGAAATTCCTCTTGGCGCTTTCAGCGCCTAGTGGAAGGCCAATCTTGAAGACAATTCCCGCTTTTGGAATTGGCTCCAAGTTGTGCCCAGAGCTGTTGCGGAAGACGGCATCTAACCACCGCCTAACAAACAGAATCACACTAAAAAATTTAAACTCTTATTACCAAATATTTACTCGTTTATCTTCATCCAACCACATGCCATCTTTTTCTGTAACACCAAAGGCATCATAGAACTCGTTCATGTTTTGCGCTTGAACATTAGCACGTAATGGTGCTGGGGCGTGGACGTCGATTGATAGGAACATTTCGGTCAATTGTTGTGTTGACTTGTTTCTCCAAACTCTGGCCCAGTTGATGAAGAAAGCTTTGACGTCGAAGTCTGAATCGGATTTAGCGGCTTCTAAGGCACAACGAAGTCCTCCGACATCAGCGACGTTCTCACTAACTACTAGTTTTCCGTTAACTTTATGACCGGCGTATGGAATTCCTTCGAATTCTTCGATCATCTTTTGAGTTAACTGCTTGAACTTGCTGTAGTCTTCTTCAGTCCACCAGTTGTTCATATTACCGTACTCATCGAATTGAGCACCGTTGTTATCGAAGGCATGTGAAATTTCATGGGCGATAACGGCACCGATTCCTCCGAAGTTTTGGGAATTAGTTTGTTTCAAACTGTAGAATGGTGCTTGCAAAATGGCAGCTGGGAAGGTGATGTCATTTCTTGATGGATCATAACAAGCATTGACCATATGACCTGGCATCAACCACTTCTTGCGATCGACTGGTTCGTGATATTGATCTAAGTTATGTTGAGCGACTATCTTTCTAATTCTTGAGACGTTGTCATACAAGGAATCATTTTCGTTGATTTCAAATTTGTCGTAAAGTGGGTCGACCTTATCTGGGTATCCAACCTTGATAACAATTTTTTCAAGTTTAACGATAGCTTTCTTCTTAGTATCTTCACTCAACCAATCATTTTCTGAAAGTCTGGCTTCGTACACGGCAATCATTTTCTTGACCATGTTACGAACATCTTCTTTGGCTTGTTCACCAAAGTATTTTTGACCGTAGTAAGTACCAACAACTTGACTGAAAATACCAGCGGCAAAGTTGTAAGCATACTTAGTTCTATTCTTCAATTCCTTGGCACCACTGAGGGCAAGGTTGTATTCACCGATAACTTGACGGAATTCTTCATCCAAAATCGAAGCATTACCAGTTAAGAATTTAACCATCATCCAAGCTTTGATATTTTCAAAAGTATCAGCGTTAACTAATTTATTCAAATTATCCAAATATCTTGGTTCGGTGATGATTACTTTTTCTGGTGTGTCGTTAACTGAATCTACTACTAAGCTCTTCAAATCTAGGACATCAGATTTCTTAGTAAACTCGTCAAAGTCCATTGGATTGTAAACTTTTGTATAATCAGCCCACTCTTCAGAACTTTTTACGATTGGTACCAATGATTTATCGAATTCCAAAGCCTTTGAAACAATTTCCTTAGCTTCATCCAACTTGTAGCCGATCATTGAAAGCAAGCGACCAGCGACGTCAGCATATTTAGCAAGTAATTGCTTACCAGATTCATTGTCATCAGTATAGTAACTCTTGTCAGGCAAAATCAAACCTGCACCATTGATGTAAACGACATTTTTAGCCGTATCTTTCATATCAGCATCAATGCCCAAATCAATTGGCAAGCTAAAGCCGTCTTTGGACAAGGCAGCCAAGCCATCACTCAAGTCCTTTAAACTGTTTAAGTCAGTGATACGTTGCATATCCTTCAAGATTGGTTGTTGGTGGAACTTACTCAAATGTTCCACATTATTAGCCAAACGATACAATTTCACTGCTTGTAAAAGTTTTGGATCAGTTACTTTCTTTTCATCATTAGCGAACTCGTGGAAGTCCTTCATCAGTGTCTTTTCAACACCCTCATCCAAATCTGTGAAACCACCAGTTCTTGATTTGTCAGCTGGAATAACGGCCTTTTCTTGCCAAGCCCCATTAACTGCCAAATACAAATTATCTTTATAATCGGCGGGTTTAGCATTGATTAAATCCCCTGCACCACCGATAACTTTATTCATTAACAAATTCTTCACCGCCTATTAATTTTAAAGAATACTATAACACTAATTACTTTTTATTAGAATAATTTTCATTTTTATCATTTCAACTTAATTTAAATTACGAAAAAAGATGCCAAAAATTTTTGGCATCTTCAATTTTCATATTATCTAATAACACTAACAGAAACATTAGCGTTATTAACGATTTTAGCTGCTTGTGAACCGATCGTATTACGGTTTCTGTTCTTCTTTTCAACACCGACAATAACCAAATCAGGTTGGAACTTAGGGATTACTTGTTCAGAAATAACTGTTCCGGGACCACCTTCAGTAACCATCAAGTGAACATTTTCAACGCCGTATTCTTTTGCTTTTTGTCCATAAACTTCAAGCAATTTTTTAATTTCTTCACGACGTTCTGTCAAAACATCTGGATCTAGAGATTGGAAAATATTCAAATCTCCTGTTTCAAGTACTGAAACAATACCCAACTCAGCCTTGTAATGTTTTGCTAAAGAACAAGCATAATTAAAGGCATTTTTTGATGACTCAAAATCATCAGAATCAACACAGATCAAAATCTTAGAATACTCAATTTTCTTAACTTTGTATTCCTTTAATTCATCCATATAGGTAAACCCCCTCGGTTATTTAAAGTCGCGTCCTTTATTTTCCTGGAAGTATTTATCAAATCTCTTAACATAATTGTGGAACATATATGTCAACAGCAACCAGCGTCTAAAGGAGTTGTCTTTGCTATAGAAAACAGTTGTACCAACACGGTCTTGCTTGATAAGTTCGTCAGCATACTTAGTTGCATCATTTTCAGCAGCGTACTTGTTAAAGACTTTTTCAGGCACACCTAACCAAAGCTTATGTTGCGCCTTATTCTTATTAGCGTAGACAGTTGGTTCATTTTCCAAGCTACCTTCAATATAATCTTCAACCACATATTTGGCAAGATTATAGCCATTGAGCGTAACAAAGAAACTACTTCTACCTTGGCGCAAGTTGATTTCAAAGAATTTGAACGTGTCATCACGCGAGTCATATTTCATATCAAAGTTGGCGTAACCAGTGAATTCAATATCTTCAAGGAATTTTTGAACTTGATCATAAACATCTTGGTTAAATTCAGGGATAATGGCAACGTAATTACCGATCGATTGTGGTGTAGGATCTTCCAAAATTGGGTGTCCTAAACACATCATCTTCACGTGATGATCTTGATCAACATAGGCATTCAAAACACGCATGTTAGAGTCGTCCCCAGGAATAAAGTCCTGAAGGATCAAGTCAGATTTATAACCATTATCATAAATTTTACCGACAATTGTCATATATTCTTCTTGAGAATGAATTATGAAAGCCTTTTTACGTCCTTCAAAATGAATATCCAACCATTCAACACTATTGGCAGGTTTTAAAGCAACTGGAAATTCGAAAGGAACATCCAAGTCGGACTTGTTTTCGTACATGTCTTTAGTGATGATTTTTGTCAATGGATGTGGCAAACCATGTTTATCGGCAACGTGATAGAAACTCTCTTTGTTGTTCAATGACTTCAATAAGTCATAGTCAACATAAGGGCAGACAAAGGTCTTTGACAATTCATCTTTATGCTTGCTGATAAGTTCAGCATAACCGTCCCCACAACCAATTAAAATAACTGGTTCATCATGGTTTTGATAAACTTTCGCAATTTCACGCATTTTTTCGATGAAAACAGGGTCTTCAGAAAATCCTGAATAAAGAGTTAAGTCTAATATTTTTGTAAATCTAGTTGGTGCTAATTGAATTTCGGCATAGGCCTTTACAGTGCCACCATAAAGTTCATGGAAAGCTCGGGCCATTCCATATACGTTCATATCACTACCCAAAAGAATGGGTGTGAACTTTTTTCCTGATTCAGTTTCGATAGGGATCAACCTCTTACTATATTAATTCTATTTTTAAAATTACACACATTTCACACAAAATTATACCATACTCAATCTAGCACAACGAGCTTGGCATTAATACTAAAATTTTGAGGTTTATTGTTTTCTTAAATTATTATTTTAATTTATGGATAGTTTTTGTTCCTTAGTTTGGGTGGTGGTAGGATGCCGTCTTCCGCGACAGTCCTGGGAAACGCTGGAACGCTGTGGGGCGACTTGGAGCCAATTTCAAACCCGGAAATTGTCTTCAAGCTCACCCTTCCACGTAAGCGCTAAGTGGAATTTCACGGCTGAGCATTTCCCAGGACTGTCGCTCCAGACTATAGAACAATTCTAATTTTTATTGAGGTAATAGCTTATGGGATTGGTGTATTACGTTCTATTCCGAATTCGATTTAGATTTTTGCTCTTCATAACTTAATTGAGAAATTCTATTCCAATCCTCCAGAACTGTTTTCCAAAATAGTGTGACACCAATTGAAAATACATTTCCATAAAAATCAGAACATAGGTTAATTCCAATAGAACATCTATTTCTAATAGAATGGAAATCAAATAACCCATAGATCCGTTATTCAGCACCGGAG
Organism: Companilactobacillus suantsaicola; assembly: GCF_004745525.1. Taxonomy (GTDB): domain Bacteria; phylum Bacillota; class Bacilli; order Lactobacillales; family Lactobacillaceae; genus Companilactobacillus; species Companilactobacillus suantsaicola. Next base: position 5,096 of record NZ_RKLY01000008.1, read on the forward strand.
CAACAAAGCTGATGGGCTCAGATGTGAAATTATTCTTAGCAATTTATTGCTTAGAATAAGGTCGAGCTTTGAAATGCCGCGAACTTTGCGGTAGTTCAAAGTCGGCCCAGCACGTTGCCGCCCAATCAGCTTTGTTGCGGAGGAGCGGCATACTACCTCCCCCATCAAAAAAAGCCGATTCAATATATAAATCAGCTTTTCATCAAACAAAAAATTAAATTAAAATTATCCCACTTTAACTTGTGGATCGACATCTGGTTTCTTGCCACCGTCGATAAAGAAAACCTTGTACCAAATTAAGAAAGTATAAATTGTCCATACTTTTCTACGATCGTCGTTTTCACCACGATAACAACCATCTAACATCTTCAAGATGGCATCTTGGTCAAAGAACTCACCCGCAAAATCAGCACTGAATAACTCGCGGAATTTTTCGTAAACTTCCTTAGTCTTGATCCAATCTCTAATTGGAACTGGGAAGCCTAATTTTTCTCGCTTAGCCCATTCGTCTGGTAAAGCTCTTTCAGCAGCAACTCTTAATGCATACTTGCTGTCCTTGCTGTTCAAAAGATACTTCGTTGGAATTCCTGATGCCACTTTGGCTACTTCTTTATCCAAGAATGGCACACGTAATTCCATCGAATTTGCCATACTCATACGATCGGCTTTTAATAAGATATCGTTTGACATGAATTGGTGTAGGTCAAGATATTGCATCTTCTTAACTTCATCGTTATAACCACTAACTTTGCTATAACTTCTCATAACGATGTCTTTAACTGAACGTGATTTCTCAAATTCTGGTTTAACTAGATCAGCTGCTTCTTTTTCAGTGAAGATCTTGGCTTGACCAATAAAGAATTCTTCTGCTTTAGCAGTTGATTCATACAAATGTAGTCTTCCAGGGAAGTTTGGCATTTTCTTTAAACCATGAGCTAACTTGTACTTCACACCTTTTGGTAAATGCTTCAAATCTTCAGCAACTACTCGAATTACTTTTGAATGTGAATGGAAACCATAATTTGCATAACCAGCAAACAATTCATCGGCACCTTCACCTGATAGTATAACGGTAACGTCGCGGCTAGCTAACTTGGTCAAAAAGTAAAGTGGTATACATGAAGGATTTGAGTCTGGCTCATCCATATAGTATTGAATTAATGGAATGGACTTGACCGCTTCCTCTTTTGTAACGATACCACGAGTATTCTCGAGTCCTAGCTTGTCTGCTAGCATTTTAGCAGCGGTTCCTTCTTCATAAGTACTTGTATCAAAGTCAATCGAATAAGTATGTTGTGGCTTCAAAATAGCTGTTACATAACTTGAATCGACCCCACTTGAAAGTAATGAGCCAACTGGTACATCACTGATTGAGTGTTCATTAACTGATTCACGAATTGATTTGTCGATTCGCTTAACAGTTTCTTCAAATGATAAGTTATTAGCTTTAAAGGACATATCCCAGTACTTCTTGATACTTAACTTGCCATTCTTGAAAGTGAAGTAGTGACCTTCAGGAATACGGAAAACATTTTTAAAGAATGTTTCGTGTAAAGCTGAGTATTGGAAAGTCAAATATGGTTTCAAAGCAGCTTTGTTCAATTCTTTTTTAAAGTTTGGTTCTTTCAAGAATGACTTGATTTCTGAACCAAAGATAAAGGTGCCTTCACGGTTGTAATAATAAAGTGGCTTGATACCGAAGAAATCCCTTGCTCCAGTAATGTCACCAGTTTTTAAATCATAAATGACGAAAGCAAACATCCCACGAATCTTCTTCAAAAGATCTTCGATACCCCATTCTTCAAAACCATGAAGGAGGACCTCAGTATCTGTGTCAGTTGTAAAAACATGACCAGCTTTCTTTAATTCTTTTCTAACATCTTTAAAGTTGTAAATTTCACCGTTGAAAATCACGGCTTTTGATCTGTCTTCGTTGTAAATAGGTTGCATACCACTACTAATATCGATAATGCTCAAACGACGAAAGCCTAGTGCTGCATCACCATCAACTAGTTCACCAGAACTATTTGGACCACGATGTTTGATTGTATCCATCATCGCTTCAATTACAGGCTTCTTGTCTGCAATATTCTTATCTACGAATCCGACAATTCCACACATAAAAATTTCTCCCTTATATTTCAAAACTTACATATCTTGTAGCGGCTCCGTAACCGAAAATCTGTAAGCGCAATTTGTTCGGGTCGATATTAATGAAATAGCCTGCTAATTCTGAAATTTCATTATAACGTCTATCCCATTTTTTATTATAGTCAGTTGTTAAACCATGTTTCTTTCCCATTAAGGCCGAACAATTTAATATTATATGATTAATTTCAGAAACTTTGTAGTTTTTTTCATAATGCATATGTCCACAAATATAGGTCGTAACTTTTGAAATGCCTGTAGATGAGAAATCATAGCGTAAATTCACTCCAAAATCTCCCGTTAATTCATTTTTCAATTGTCCTGAGGTCTTATTGTTAAAGCTTACTAGCAGCTGTTGAATCAAGTCACCGTTGAAGTTTAAAGCACTTCGGCCACTGGGACTAATAATGTTAGCGTGTCCCATCATGACAACATGCTTATCAACCGTCTGTTCCAAGATTGTAATTAAATCTTCCAGTTGTTGTTCTCTGACTCCACGAACTTTCTTAAAATCGTATTTCTTTGAACCATTGCTTAGTATATAAGGAATATCGCTAGTATCAATAAAAATGACTCGGATGTCACCTTTGTCGAACCAGCCGACTTTCGAAACGGGATTGAGACGATGAATCTGTGGTTGATCAAAGTTATATTGTGTTACTAATGAATCATAATCGTCACGATGAAATGAGGCCGAGCCAAAGAAACGATGCTCATCATACTTGTCATTCTCATCGTGGTTTCCTTCTAGAAGATAAAATGGTGGCTTACTGTTTTGGTAATTTTCCACCGCAAATTGCAACAAACCGCGACTAATCTCAGGTTTGTCACTGCCATCGATCAAATCTCCTAGATGCACATTTAAATCTAAACCAACGGCATTACTGACAGCATTGGCTTCAATGATATGTCGTGCACCGTTGATTCCATAATAGGAGGCACTCGCAATCGCTTTAGCATGGGTATCTGTCAAAACGGATAAAGTCAACGTATCGTCAGTGACATTCGGCTTGACGTTTGTGTCATAGACACCTTGTATATAGTCAGTGACGAATGGTCTAGGCTTTAAGCGTTTTAAAAACAGATCCGTTTGTGCTGAAACGAATTCTGCTGGTTTAGGGTTCAACATCTTTCTTGCAATATTTTTGATTTTCAATTTTTTTATCTCCAATATCCAATAACTGGAAACGAATTATAGAATTATAGTAAAAAAACCATCTTAACGATGGTCTCTTAGTCCAATTATATCCCAAAGATTTGAAAAATAATCTTTAGAAGCCTTACTTTAAAAGAATTTGGTAGGCTTTTCTAATACCATGATCTTCATCCATCGTTATGGTACCTTTTTCCACAAACCCATTACTAGTAATTACGTGTTGCATTACTAAATTATCGGGATGTGTATCGATTCTAACGTCTTGATAACCTAAGTAATGAGAAATAGTCAATAATTGTTGAATCAAAGCACTCGAAAGGTGTTGACCTTGATGGCCTGGTTCAACAGCTATACGGTGAATAATGGAATAAGTTACGTCGGAATTACTAGACCACTCACCAGAAGTCATGTCTTGATAATTCTTATCATAACCTTGTTGCAAAGCAGCAGATCCCACTACCTCACCATCTAGTATTAAAACATAACTTATGTCCTCTTGAATATCTCGTTTCAGGATTTCTTGATCAGGATAACCTGCTTGCCATTGATCAACACCGCGGTCCTTCAGGGTTTTCTTGGCCCCATCGATGATGTCAATAATCTTTGGCAAATCGTCAACTGTTGCTTGACGCAAATAAATGTTGCTCATAAAATTGCCTCCTTACTTCATCAAGACATTAAAACAAAAAATAATACCTCATTGCAATACTTTTTATCAACTTTTCCTATTTCTTTTGTAAATAAAGCTACTAATCAAAAACAAGACCAACGAATAGGCCAACGTTTGACCGGAAACTGGTAACAAACTCACAATCGAAGCAGTACTGTGCAAGTTGGTAATCAATTCTGACAATGGTGGAAAGAGAATCTGCACCGGTTTGAAAATAGAAATCACGCTACCGGATAAGGCTAAGTAGACGAAAACTAAAATTCCTATTTGACCGAAACTTGAATGATTGTACCACTGAGTTTTAAATAAAGCTGCGATTGAACCTCCTAAGATTCCTACCGAAATCAAAGTTAGTACTCCTACTAAGTCCAAAATAATGTCAGGACTGAAAATTTGACTGAAAGCAAAAATCAAAATTCCTGAAATTAAATTGGAGATTATTATCGTTAAAAACTGGCTAAAGAATTCCGCCCAGTAGCTATCTACCTTTTGTTTTAAATAATGATTATATTTTTTATCGTAATAATATAAATTCATCGTTGAAAATAATGATAAAAAGAATATCCCTATTAATAATAGGCTATATTTCTCATGAGAATCAATACTTAATAATTTATCAGCTGTTAATCCAAAGACAATGATGGAGAAAAGTAAAGTTAAATAGAGAAAATTTTGAAAAATAAACTGCAAATAGTTCTTCAATAAAAGTTTAATGATGCTCCACCTCCACAAATTGATAATTGAGGGCAATCATCTGACTGACGATTTTATCTTTGAGTTGTGCTGGAACTTGCATTTGCAACAAGTTATTCTGATTACTCGTCACATACTTGAACAATTCTTTGGTAATCGCGATTGAGTCAGCGTGAATTCTAAACTGCAAGTTTTCGGTCGCCACTTTTTCCGGAGTAACTAAGCGACCATTCTTTAATTGATATTGTGTCGTCAAAATTTTTTCTACATTAGGACTAAATTGACTGGCACTGATGATAATGCCTGAACCATTGTCCTTTAGGTCCTGAATCATATCGAGCATGTTTAATATTGTTTCATCGGTTTGAAAAATGAATGGCTCATCTAGTAACAAGACGTTGGGATGACCGACAACGGCTGCTAAAAAGCCAATTTTTCTCTGTGTGCCGAGTGATAATTGATTGACGTTGCGGTCTAAATAAGGACTCAGGCGCAAATAAGTTATCATCGCATCCATTTGATCTTTACGGACAGCTAACTTCTTGGAAAGTTTTCGAATCTGTTCCAAATATTTTCTGGTCGTTTGATAAATTTCTTGAGGATCTTGTTGTGGTAAGTAACCGATTCTTACCCCCGGAGTGTAATTAATTTCTCCACTATCAACTTTTCTATCGTCTGCAATTGCTTCTAAAAGCTGTGTTTTGCCGCTGCCGTTGTCGCCACTGATGCCAATGATCTCTTTTTGAGCTAAAGAAAAAGCTACATGCTTAAATGCAAAGTAGCCCTCATTTTGCAATGATAAATCATTGACTGATATTAATTTCATTTTTGCCATTCCTCAACGGCTTTTGCTGCCAAACCAATCGAAAGAATTGCATCTTTTGAAACTGAATTTCTCACATCAGCGACAATGGTGTTATCGTAAACGGCTCCAATTACAGTAAAGGCAAAACTTATCAAATTGATATCGGTCATCACTTTATAATCCCCACCAGCATATGGGTCTTCGTGGTTATATGTAAAATTGATCTCATGTCCCATTAGTGAACCATCAACGTGGTTAACTTGAACGCGGTCATGTAATTGATTCAATTTGTGATCGGGATGTTGCAGGGTTAAGCGATGGTCTGATTCATTTTGATAGTAGTCATCTTCAGTCATTTCAAAATAATCTTTGATTGGCTTTCTCAAAACTTCTAGTGAATCCAAGATATCATAAACTTTTTGGGCATCAAATTTTTCAGATTTATCTTCAATCTTTTTTCGATTTTCATAAAGCCCTTCGGCTAATTTGCTAATAGTTTCAGAATTCATAAACATTTATCCTCCGTCTTCAATACCATTATACTAATTTTTACTTGTAATTACAGGAATCTAAGTGGTCATTGATCACACCGACTGCCTGCAAAAATGAATAAATAATCGTCGGTCCCACAAACTTAAAACCACGTTTCTTCAAATCACGACTGATTTTTTGTGACAATGGCGTCTGTGCTGGAACTTCACTCATATCACTATAATGATTAATTATCGGCTGATTATCAACAAAATTCCAAATATAATCAGAAAATTTTTCACCTTTTTGATGCATTGCCACAATTAACTTAGCATTATTGATTGAAGAATCGATTTTCAAATGATTACGAATAATCCCTGAATCTTTTAACAAGGTGTCTTTTTTTATTTGGTCAAAAGCTGCCACTTTGTCTACATCAAAGTTTTCATACGCTTGTTGATAATTTTGGCGACGTTTAATAATAGTTGCCCATGACAAGCCCGCTTGAGCGCCTTCTAAAATCAACATTTCAAAAAAATAATTTTCATCATGACTAATTTTGCCCCATTCGTTATCATGATAAGCTTGCATCTCTTTTGAACTATTAGCCCACTCACAACGCATATTTTCCACCTAACAAAAAAGCCGGCAATCGCCAGCTTCTTAAAATTTTATTTTTTATCAACGATCTTCTTATTATCACTATCAGTTCTAACAATAATCACATCGGTTCTAGCATTTCTAGTAACGTACTCAGAAACGGAACCAACTAATAATCTTGTCACAGCGTTCATACCGGTAGATCCGATCATGATCAAATCGTTCTTATATTCTTCAACGAATTCTTGAGAAATGACGGTCTTTGGTTCACCAAAACGAACGTGGATGTCGATATCTTCTTCTTTGAATCCACCACTAATGGCACCATCTTTCAATTCATTGAGATACTTTTGAGCATCTTCAGAAAGTTGGTAGATGACATCCCCATTCAACATTCCACCGTGCAAACCAATAAATTGCTTCGTATCTAGGACTGTTAATACATCGATGTGTCCGCCGTTCATTTGTGCAACTGTTACGGCCTTTTTAAAAGCCATTTCTGCTTCTTTTGATCCATCTACTGGAACCAAAATTTTCTTATAATCTTGTTCCATAATTCAATCCTCCAATGCACTTATTAACTACTTACTATTTTAAGATTAATGCATTCATAATAATTATTCAATATTTTACCAGTTATTTGAAAGCCTTTAAAGTCCTCACTAACTGGTTGGAAACTGATTCATAATTTTCAAACATTGTCATTTCATCATCGTATTCGGTCATCTGGGTCGAAAAGATTCCGGTGAAAAGCTGCTCATAGCTTTGAAAATCGTCGACAAAGCTATTACACAACGCAAATGTCGGTATCTTCGAGGCTTCCGCAATTCGACTCAAGTGATACAGCACGTCATCATGCATTGACTCTCGAGAAATTTTATCCGTCGCAGTTACCAAAACATTAGCTGAGCGAATCGTTTCATCCATCCCAGTAACTTTGACGATCCATTCAAAAGACGACCTAAAAATACGTGCATCAATCATCGCAAACGCCCCTGCCAGTGTCTTGATCGAATCTGAATGTGGCATCGGGTGTATATCTAAATTATACTTCTGATTTATTTTTTCAGTAATAAAAACTAAATTATCTTCTAAAAAACCACGCTGTGTTTCGTTCAAATAATTCACCGTATCGACTAACTTCTTAGTTGTTGAATAATTCAACAACACGGTAATTCTAGTTCGGCGACCTAGTAATTCGTAGACATCGTCCAAATCCACCTTATAAGCGTTAATCAGTGGGTTTTCTCCTTCAGGGATAAGTTTACCGTCCTCATCGTAAATCTTTGCTCCTAAGGCTTGTAGAGCTCCTAAGCCCCCATCGGCCACGGCTGTCTTACCCAAACAGATAACAATATTTCTCAAACCGTCACTGACCGCATCCATGATGAATTCCCCCAAACCATAGCTAGTCGCATGGAACAATTCATTGCGTGATTTCTCTTTCGCAAGGTCAACCCCAACTACTTGCTCAGAATCCATAATCGCGGTATCTTGGTTATCGACTTTGGTAACTAAATATCGTCCTTGACGATTCTGCCAGAAAGCATCAAAAAAGGAGAGTTCTTCCCACTGTCCACCAATCGTTTGGGCAACGAGTGCGGGCATCCCATCTTTACTGTCAGTCACAGGCATAGTAACGATCTGAGCTTGCGGCATGGCACGGGAGATTCCGCTATAAATAGCCTGACCAATTTTGGCCGAGCTAACATTATTACTATATTTTCCAGGTGCGATAATGAACTTCATGATAGGATGACTCTTCCTTTTTGATATAATAATGTAATGAAATAAAATTTATAGAGGTACGCTAATGAATAACGATGACAAACGCGTTTTGAACCTTGAAAAGGGTGTTAATTTCCGTGAATTAGGTGGATATAAGACAGTCGACGACAAAACTATCAAATATCACAAAGTTATTAGATCTGCTGGTTTAAGTGATTTAACGACCAACGATCTCAATTTTTTAGACAAATACGGCTTGAAGTTTGATGTCGACTTCCGTTCACAAGAAGAAATCAACAACAAACCAGATAAGCTACCAAAAAATGCTGAATACGTGCAAGCTTCTGTCTTTGAGGCCGACGAAACTGAAGCTTCAAAAGTTCAAAGTAAGAGTTTCATCCCCGAAATCGGTGGTGATCCAACTGATGGCTTCGAACATATGAAAGACGTTTACCGTGATATTATCACAGGCCAACAGGCAAAGAGTGCTTATCGAACATTTTTTGATAAATTATTAACAAATGACCAAGATGACAAAGTCTTACTTTTCCATTGTAGTGCCGGAAAAGATCGGACCGGTATGGGAGCGGTCTACTTGTTGAGTGCTTTAGGAGTACCAATGAACGTTATCAAACAAGACTACTTATTGACTAACCAAGCCAACAAACAATTTGTCGATAATTTGATCAAAACACTTCAAACAAAAGGCTACACCGACAAAAACATCCTCAGTTCCGTCCGTGATTTAATGACCGTTCACACTGATTATTTAGCTGCGGCTGAAAAAGAAATCGCCGAATTGTCTGGTAATATAGACAATTATATCAAAGATGAATTAAAGGTAATTCCTTCAGAGATAAGAGATTTACGAGCAATATATTTAAATTAATATTTTAAATCAAATTTTAATAATATTAGTGTCACACTTTCTTCACATTTGGTGTCTATCATGATATTTGTAAGTTAAAGGAAAGAACTTTTAGCTTACTTCTCCTTTTTAAAATTATCTTCATATAGAAAACCGAAATAGAAAAATCTCATAATATATAAATCTCGTAATCCACCCTTCCTCCCTGATATGTGGATTACCTAAATAATCTAAGTAACCAACTATTGATCCCCTTCAATGGTTGGCTATTTTTTTGTGTTTTGGTTTTGGTTGATAGTTTTTATTCCTTAGTTTGGGTGGTGGGTGATTGCCGTCTTCCGCGACAGTCCTGGGAAACGCTGGAACGCTGTGGGCACAACTTGAAGCCAATTCCAGGCCCGGGAATTGTCTCCAAGATTGGCCTTTTTGTAAATGCTAAAGCATTAACAAAAATTTCACGGCTGAGCATTTCCCAGGACTGTCGCTCCAGACTATAGAACAATTCTAATTTCTATTGAGGTAATATCTTGTGGGATTGGCGTATTGTGTTCTATTCCGAACTTGTTTTGGATTTTTTGCTCTTCATAATTTAATTGTTTAAAGAATAGAAATTCTATTCCAATTTCTCCAAAACTGTTTTCCAAAATAGTGTGACACTAATTAAAAATCTAATTCCATAAAAATAAGAACATAGGTTAATTCCAATAGAACATCTATTTCTAATAGAATGGAAATCAAATAATTCATAGATCCGATACTTAGCACCGGAGCAACAAAGCTGATGGGCTCAGATGTGAAATTATTCTTAGCAATTTATTGCTTAGAATAAGGTCGAGCTTTGAAATGCCGCGAACTTTGCGGTAGTTCAAAGTCGGCCCACATCGTTCCAGCCCAATCAGCTTTGTTGCGGAGGAGCGGCATACTACACCCCACCATCAAACAGAACAAAATAAATCTTCCACAGGTACTTTTTAGTATCTACCCCACTTTAAAGTGCGTAGTTGTTTATTTATCCCAACCCCATATAATGATACTCATGACTTAGGAGGATTAATTATTATGAATAAAAAAGTTTCATCTACTTGGATTCTTTTGTCATTAGCCATCAGTGCTTTTGCAATTGGATCAACTGAATTTATCAGTGTTGGAATCATGCCTTTGCTTACTAAAACTTTTGGCATCAGTCTGGCACAAGGAGGCCTAACAGTTTCCATTTACGCTATCGGGATCATGTTCGGTGCACCGATTTTAGCTTTGGTTACTAATCGTTGGGACCGTAAGAAATTGCTGATTGGTATCATGATCAGTTTTATCATCGGTAACTTATTGTCTGCTTTGGCTCCTAACTTCACTATTCTTTTGGCTGGTCGAGTTATCGCTGCTTTATCACATGGGATTTTTATGACGATTGCTTCATTGATTGCGGCTGACGTTGTTGCTCCTAATAAGCGTGCTTCAGCCATTGCGGTTATGTTCACCGGTTTGACAGTTGCCACTATTACTGGTGTGCCAATCGGTACTTTTATCGGTCAAACTTTTAATTGGCGAATGTCATTTCTATTTTTAGTTGCTTTAGGTTTAATTGGTTTGATTACCAACATAATTTTGGTTCCTAACAAATTGCCATTACCTAAGCCAACTAGTGTTAGTGGTATTTGGAAAATTCTCAAACAACCACAATTGTTACTAATTCTGTTAGTAACTTCTTTAGGTTATGGCGCAACTTTCCCAGTTTACACATACTTATCCACAATTTTGAATAAAAATATGAATTGGTCACAAAGTGCTATCGTGATTATTCTGATTTTCTACGGCGTGACAGTCGCAATTGGTAACACGCTCGGTGGAAAATGGGCTAACAAGTCACCGTTATCTGCTTTATTAAAGATGTTTCTTGGTTTAGGTGTGGCTTTAGTCGTGGTCCGCTTAACTATCAATTTCCACTTCTTAGGTTTGTTGGCAATCTTATTATTAGGACTTTTCGCTTTTATGAACGTACCTGGATTACAACTATACATCGTTCAATTGGCTGAAAAATATACTCCTAACGAAGTTCCCTTGGCTTCAGCTTTGAATATTTCTGCTTTCAACGTTGGTATCACTTTGGGATCAACTATTGGTGGGCAAGCAGTTGCTCACAATCAACTCATTAACACACCTTGGATTGGAATTGGAATGTTGGTACTCGGCATTCTTCTGATTGCCATTTTGAAACGAATGGAAAAAGATCCTGAACCAAAATTAGATTTAGAGAATTGCTAAGAACAAATAGTGATGGTAAGATTACAAAAACGAAAGGATAACACAATGAAACAAGCAATTTACAATATTGGCGTTGAAAATACAATGAAGATCATTGGGGGCAAGTGGAAACCAATTATCTTGTGCCATCTGAAACATGGTGCAATGCGTACTGGCGAGTTACGGCGTGCTATCCCCAACATCACTCAAAAAATGTTGACCCAACAGTTGCGTGAACTTGAAGACGACGACATCGTTAATCGTAAAGTCTACAATCAAATTCCGCCAAAAGTAGAATATTCGTTAACTGCTTATGGGCAATCACTCAATAAGATTCTCGAAGAATTATGTGTTTGGGGAGAAAATGATATTGACCGCCGCAAAGCTAATGGCGAAAATATTATTTTACTAAACCGCGAAGACGTTCCTAATGATGCACTGCCCTATGCAGATTAATTTTTAACTCAAAACTAAATAAAGAAGCTGCGCTAATGATTAGTAAATTCATTAGTACAGCTTCTTTTTTGTTTTTCAAAATTATTACAACAACAATCTACATCTATCTTACAATCGTAACATCACCGGTTGGTATAAATTCGTTGGTGGCGACTCGATAATACGTTTTGCCGTTAATGTAGGCTAGGCGGTCGGCTTGCCACTTAGTATTAGCCGCAAGTTTACGGTTAGTAACTTTTTTGCCTTGGGAGGTAAAGATGTTCTGTTGCAAATCACTGGTCATGATGATGAGTGATTGCTTTTCGTAAGTGTAAACGTCCTTTGCTTTGACCCAGAGATTATTGCCAACTCGATAATACGTTTCACCATTTTTCTTCATCTGCTTGTCGCTCTTCCAATTGGTTCCGGCAAAGAGTGGTCGGCTAGTTGAACTTGTCGCATTATCTTTGAACAACAAGGCACTTTTGGCGTCCGGATAAGTTGCTAGAAGTTGATCAACATATTGAACATTTTTTTGGGTCGTCTTGGCTTTAGAATAAGTAACTTTTTCTGGTAAGGTAACGACGTAACGGCCCTTTTTAGAATGTAATTCATCGACATTAACATCAAACGAAACCAAATGTTTGTTGGGATCGTAGCCATTTTTATCTGGTACTTTAATCGTCAAGGTAGCAACTCCGTTGTGGATCGTTCCTTTAACGTTTTTATCGATTATTGTTTCTTTGAGATTGTTTGGTACTTCAATATCAAAAATAGCCACATTTTTGGCACTGATAACTTCACCTTGATATTTTCCTTTGAGCAACTGCTTACTAGAAATAATTCTGAGGTCGTCGTTTTTTTCAGTGATCAACCATTTTTGATTAGCATTGTTGCCATTTAAGTCTTGACCTAAATCGGTATGTTTCAATGAAAAATTTGAACCTAAGGTCAAGCGGCTTAAATTGGTTCCTAATAGTAAACCAGTTTTTTTGGCGGAATGATTGTCCCAATGGCTGAAATCTAATTCTTTAATATCGCCAGCATCACTGAACATCCCGACCATCTTTTGAACGTTGGCGACGTTCCAGTTACTGATATCAAGATTCTTTAACTTATCAACTTTCATGAACATTGCTGACATATCACGCACATTACCGACGTTCCAGTTGGCAAGGTCGAGTGATAGCAATTTCGAATCGACGTCAGTCGAACTGAACATATTTTTCATATTGGTAACTGAACTAGTATTCCAGTTATTGAGATCTAATGCGGTCAAACCAGTATCGCTGAACATGTAACTCATATCTGTGACATGGCTGACATCCCAAGTTGACACGTCAAGCGACTTCAAGGCTACGCTGTCGAACATGTGACTCATATCTGTGACATGACTAGTATCCAAACGGTCTGTATTCGCTATTTCAGTCAGCCCCGAAACGCCTTGCAAGTTGTTACCTAATCCGGTGAATAGCCACGACGAATTGGCTGGCAAAACAACTAGCCCATCGAAGGAAATCCCCTTAATATCTTGTTTAACACTGTTGAAATTAACATTAGAATATTTATTTTCGTCTAATTTTAAAGTGTTCCCCAAAGCACCCTTAGACAAGGTTCCAGATTTGATGTGCAAAATGTCCGTGTTAGAAATATACCACTGACAAGTTCCATCAGTCCCCGAATACTTTTCGCTATTAGTAGGCGTTGTGGTCTCATCTGCTAAATTAGCAACAGTACTGGCTTTAACAACTAATTGATTACTCAACAAAACTGAAGAAATCAAAATAGTCGCTACTATGCCAATTTTTTGTCGTACACCCAAGTCAGATCAACCCCCTCTTTTTGGTTAAATTTAATTATAGCACCAACTTTTATTCGACACATAAACAAATAAAGGCCCTTCTATCACAATTGGATTTTTCCAACTGCCATAGAAGAGCCCTTGATTTAGTATTTTAATTACATTGTATATTTGAATGTGTGTTTCTTAGAAATATGATTTTCTGAGTAAACTGCAATCATTACTGCAAATAGTGCAGCTAATGGAATGGAGTATCGGCTTTGCAAAACGAAGAGAATCATCAATAAGACAGCCATTACCGCCATTACTGTTACTTTCATGAATTTTACGTTTTTTGTTGTCATAACATCCACCCCTTAAGTGATTTTTTATTTAGTTTCCTTTTTGTCCACAGATGAGAATAACATGCTAAAAAATGATTTACAAGCCGTTAAATCAGCACTTTCAGCCATTTTAAAAACTGATAAAGTTCTTCTAATAATCAATATTATTATCTTAGAAAAAATTAAATTGAAAACCTTACTGCGACAACAATTTCAGAAAATACTTAAAGTTTTCTAAATTTTAATGAAAGCTAAATTAAGATAAAACTTATTCAATTATTTTTTATCTTATTTCACTCCTCAGCCTTGTTATATCAACGCTTACAGACAGGTGTTAATTATAAATGAACACTTTTTTTCACTGATAAAACCAGTAAGCACCTGTATTGACATGGTGTATATACCATATGATAGAATTATATATAGGCGGATATTATAGTTATTATAAGCTCTAATTAATTCGTTTGTAGAGGGATAAACAATTAGTTAGAGCCTATTTTTTCGCAAAAAACTGAAAGGACTGATTTTCTGACCAAATTTCATCAACTAACAACTACCGATGTTTTAGATAAGCTATTAGTCGATTCTAATGTTGGCCTTACTGATCAACAAGTCCAAACCAATAGAGAACTATATGGCTCAAATGAACTAAATGAAGATAAATCTGACCCTGCATGGAAGATTTTTCTGCAAGCATTCAAAGAACCAATCGTGATTGTGTTACTTGGAGCAATAATCTTATCACTATTAAGTTCTGCTTATGCGTTCCAAGTTCAAAATAACGTTCAACACGGAAAAGAAGCACTCTACGAAGCTGTCGCTATTTTTATTTTGGTAATTATCAACGCGGTAATCGTCTTCTTTCAAGAGATGAGTACTAAAAAAAGTCTCGACGCTCTAAAGGAAATGAACAATAGGACAACCGTCGTTTTACGCGATAATAAGTGGCAAGTTATTCCTACAACTGCCTTAGTTGTCGGCGATATTATCAAAGTCAAAATGGGAGATTTCGTAGAAGCTGATGTTCGCTGGATCAAAAGTAGTGAACTGTCTGTGGTTGAATCTCACTTAACCGGTGAACCAGATGCGATTGAAAAAATAACCAAAGCACTTAGTGCTGACACTGAATTAGCTGAACGAACTAACATGGGCTATTCAGGTTCAACCGTTGCTAATGGCTCTGGAGTAGGAGTTGTCGTCGGTATCGGTGAAAATACCGAATTAGGTAACATTGCTTCAATGTTGCGCAACACCGATAAAAAGACTTCCCCTCTACAAATCACTATCAAAAAACTAACTGCCAGTTTAATGAAAATTTCTGGTGGAATCGTTTTATTAACTTTCATTATCGGAATTATCAAAGCTGGAGAACTCAGTATCACGTCTCTGAGTTCAGTACTTTCCACTTCTATTTCTCTAGCTGTGGCATCGATTCCTGACGCCATGCCGATTGTTTTATCTATCGTCTTAACAATTGGTGCTACCAAAACAGCCGTCAACAATGGCTTAATTAAATCCCTCAACAGTGTCGAAACACTTGGTAGTACTTCTTACATTTGTTCTGACAAGACTGGTACTTTAACGCAAAATCAAATGACTGTCACGAAGTTTTACGATGGTCATAACGAATTCTCAGTGGGTGATGGGGATTTAGAAGTAAACACTAACTCACCTTTCTTCCACGGGGCCGTTCTCGTTAACGAATCCAGTGTGACTAAAGATGGTGATGACTTCCAAACTTTTGGAAATCCGACTGATATTGCTTTAAACGTTTTAGGTCAAAAAGCTGGCGTGACTAAGCAATCTCTCACTAACGACAATCAAATTTTACGAACTCTGCCCTTCTCAAGTGACCGAAAAATGATGAGTGTCGTGGTCAAGATGCCAAACGGATTTCGTCTATACACCAAGGGGGCACCGGATGTCTTGTTGAAGCACAGTCAGAATTTACTGATTGATGGACAACTGACGAAGGACTCTACTAAATTTGAAAGCATTATTGATAACTTTGCTGAACAAGCGCTACGAACGATTGCTGTCGCCTACCGCGATTTAACCAAACGTCAAGCTGAAACGGCTAGTCTTGAAGAATTGGAACAGGATTTAACTATTACTGGTGTAGCCGGAATTATTGATCCTCCTCGTCCTGAGGTTAAACAGTCAGTAAAAACTTTAAACGACGCTAAAATCGAGGTTGTAATGATCACTGGTGACCACGCTAAAACCGCTCGGGCCATCGCTTATGACCTTGGTATCGTTAAATCTAAAGATGCTCGCGTAATTGAAGGTTCTGAAATCGAACTAATGAGTGATGACGAACTTTTCAATTCAGTAATTGGCACTAATATTTATGCTCGAGTTACCCCTGAACACAAGCAACGAATCATCAAACAACTTCAACGTCACAAACAAGTTGTAGCGATGACTGGTGATGGTGTCAATGATGCTCCAGCTCTGAAGGCCGCTGATATCGGAATCGCCATGGGAATCAACGGAACTGAAGTTACTAAAGATTCGGCTGACTTGATTTTACTAGATGATAAATTCACGACGATCGAAAAATCAGTTCGCAGTGGACGGATGATTTACGCTAATATCAAAAACTTCATGCGTCATGAATTAACAACTAACGTAGCTGAAGTAATGTCCTTACTATTTGGTCTTTTCTTTACCCAATCAGTTGGACAAGTCCCTGCCGGTACTGCTACTTTAAGTGCCTTGATGGTCTTGTGGGTCAACATGATCAGCGACTCACTTCCATCATTTGCACTAGGTTATGACGTCGCCGAGTCAGATATTATGAAAGAAAAGCCTCGTGACGTCAATGAATCAATTTTGGCCAATAATACTTGGTCCAGAGTTTTGATTCGCGGAACCGTCATGGGTGCCATGGTCTACTTCGGTTTTGCCTGGGCCGCTCAAATGGGCGCTACAAGTAATCAAGCTCAAACCGTTGCTTTCTTAACCTTAGTATTCGGTCAATTGTGGCACGTCTTTGATGCCAGAAGTTCCAAATCAATATACAGACGCAATCCATTTGAAAATAAACATTTAATTGCAGCTGTTTTATTTGCAGGAATTTCTTCAATATTAGTAACTGCTATTCCGTTCTTTAATGTCGTAATGGGAACAGCTCAGTTACCGGGGATTGTTTATTGGATCGTGATCTTTGTCCCTGCATTGCCAACGTTTATTTTGTCGGGGATCAAAGAAATCAGAGCGTGGAGCAGGCCCGTTTAGATTCCGAGCATTTGCCTAAGAACTGGAATTGCTCGCCGTACTTGCGAGTGATTTCAGTTCTGTAGCAAAGCACAGGAATCTGGCCTGTGGAGCGCGTTTTAGATAGAGCGTGGAACAGGGGCGGTTAGCTCCCGGAGGATAACGTAATTTCACGAATTGCACGTCGAACTATACGGGCGATTTGGGAAATTCTGTTATCTGGAGGGAGTTGCCCCTGTGCAACGCGTTTACGCTGCATCCACCACTATCCCACTATAAAAATATTTTCGCTTTCAAAAAAATAAAAATACCATTTCCTCCCAATTTACATCCTCGACTACTTTATAGTTAAGTGGTCTATACAAATTGGGAGGGTTTTTTTATGTCAGATCTCTTTTTTTATTTTATACTAACCTTTCTTATATTCACTTTTTTAGAAATATCTAGTTTTCTAGCTACTAAAAACTTAACCACTTTTGAAAAATACGAGCTAGAAAATAGTAAGGCTTTTTCCATACTTCAATTGATAATTGATTATTTTATTTATCTAGTTATAATGTTTTTCTTCATGTCACTTGTAAGTGAATTGGTGATTTCTTTAGGTCTTTACATGGGACTTGCGACTACTAATTGGATATTCTTTTGCGGTCAATTTGTTGCATTTATTGGGATTTCAATTATGCTTTATCAGCCGCTTGCCTTCAATCCGCTTGAAGAATACGAAAAAAAGACTCAGGAATCCTTTTGGTGGGATTTCTGAGTCTCTTTTTTGTTTTTGATTTTCTTTTGGGTGTGATTATGTGGTTTTTGACCACGGTTTTGGTATTCGAAGTGGATTTTATTTTATAACGACTTGTTTGGTTGGGAATATGGGTTGTTCTTTTTGAGAACTTCCATACTTCTTTTTTGGAATAACGGTTGTTCTTGACTGGAATAACCATTGTTCTTGGCTTTATAGCTAAAACGCGTTCCGCAGGCCAGGAGTAAGCATATAGCTACGCTTCCCAAATCGCCCGCAAAGTGCGGCGTGCAATTCGTGAAGCTAGGCTATCTGCTCACTCCTAAGCGGGCCTGCTCCACGCTCTGCTTTTACCATTTCCAACTATTAACCTCAGGTAAGTCATCACCATATTCACGGATGTACTTGTTGTGTTTATCAACAATGGCTTCCATTTCATCGGCGAAGTCGCTGGCTGCATCGCCTTGTACGGCAACGGCTGCTTCTTCTGCTAGATGGAATCTATCCATTTGGTTAACTACACGCATATCAAATGGTGTTGTGATATCACCGTTTTCACGATATCCATGAACGTATAGATTATGATTTGCACGATCGAAGAAGATTTCCTTGATGATATCTTCGAAACCATGGAAGGCGAACAAGACTGGCTTGTCGACTGTGAAGATTTCGTTGAATTGTTCATCTGTTAAACCACGAGGGTCAACTTTTGGTGATCTCAACTTCAATAGGTCAACGACGTTGACGTATCTAATCTTGATATCTGGTTTTTCTTTTCTAAGAATACTGATAGCTGCTAATGATTCTAGGTTAGGTTCTGTACCAGCTGAGGCGATAACGATGTCTGGATCTCCATTATCGTTTGATGCCCAGTCGATCACTTTAAGTCCCTTGTCAGCTAATTCTTCAGCTTCTTCGATTGAGTAGAATTGTAGTCTTGGTTGTTTTGATGTAACCAACAAATTGATCTTTTCTTGGTCATCCAAAATCTTAGGCATTACAGCAAGCAATGAGTTTGTGTCAGCTGGGAAGTATTCACGAATGTATTCTGGTTTCTTTTCAGCTAAGTGTGTAATGATACCTGGATCTTGGTGAGTATAACCATTGTGATCTTGTTGGAAAGCAGTTGAAGTAGCAATAACGTTGAGTGATGGGTATTTATTTCTCCAGCTCAATTCATTTGCTTTTCTTAACCACTTGAAGTGTTGTGTCAACATTGAGTCAACAACTCTCAAGAAGGCTTCGTAACTTGCGAAGATACCGTGACGACCTGTCAAAGTATAACCTTCGTTAAATCCTTCAGCTTGGTGTTCTGAAAGTTGTGAGTCGATGATACGGCCAACTGGTGCTTCGTATTGGTCATTTGGTTCCTTAACAGGTTCCATCCATTGACGAGGAGAAGCATCGAATGCGCCATATAGACGGTTTGACATTGTTTCATCAGGTCCGAATAGTCTGAATGTCTTTTCATTGTTCTTGATAACATCGCCTAAGTACTTACCTAGTTCGATCATATCTTGAGCTGTCTTTGTACCTGGTCTGTCAAACTTCAAAGCATAGTTCTTGTAGTCTGGAAGTTTCAATGGTTTAGGATCAACTCCACCGTTTACGATAGGGTTCATAGCCATTCTTGCTTGTCCCTTAGGGATAATTGCAGCAATGTCACTGTCCAACTTACCATTTTCGTCAAATAGTTCTTCTGGTTTGTATGATTCTAGCCATTCAACTAACTTGTCAGCATGTTGCATATCGTTTTGGTCAACAGGAATTGGAATTTGGTGAGCTCTAAATGAACCTTCAATAGGTTCGCCATCCCAAGTCTTAGGACCAGTCCAGCCTTTAGGTGCACGGAAAATGATTACAGGCCATTTTGGCATCTTAGCTTCTGAAGCTGGGTGTTTTCTAGCTTCTTCTTGAATAGCCTTGATTTTTTCAATAGCTTCATCCATAACTTTAGCAGTTTCAGGATGCATCTTTTGAGGATCGTCGCCTTCAACGAACATTGGATCCCAACCCATACCTTCAAAGTACTTAGTCAAATCTGCATCACTCTTACGTGACAAGATTGTTGGGTTAGAAATCTTGAAGCCGTTTAGATTTAGAATTGGTAGAACGGCACCATCATTAACTGGGTTAATGAAAGTATTTGAGAACCATGAAGCAGCCAATGGACCAGTTTCAGATTCACCATCACCAATTACAACTGCAGCAATTTCATCTGGGTTATCGAGGATAGCACCAACACCGTGTGATAGAGAATAACCTAATTCTCCACCTTCATGCATTGATCCAGGAGTTTCAGGGGCAGCATGAGATGCGACACCACCTGGGAATGAGAATTGCTTAAATAATTTTTGCATACCCTTTTCGTCTTGGGTAATTTCTGGATAAATTTCCGTGTAACTACCATCAAGGTATGAGTTTGAAACCATAACTTGCCCACCATGACCTGGGCCTTCGATATAGAACATCTTCAAACCGTACTTGTTAATTACACGATTTAAATGGGCATAAATAAAGTTTTGACCAGCGATAGTTCCCCAGTGTCCAATTGGGTGAACCTTAACATCGGAAGGTTTTAATTCACGTTTTAATAAAGGATTATCTTTTAAATATAATTGTCCAACAGAAACATAGTTGGCTGCACGCCAATATCTATCGATCAAGTTTAAATATTCTTTTGATGAGTAATCAGTCATTACCAGCACACTCCTTACGTTTTTACAATGTAATCATAACCATAAAACAATTAAAAGTCAACCACTTTTATAATTGGTTCGACCCAATTTTTGTAAACACTTACTTATTACCTAAATCAACGAATGAATCATACTTAAAGTACTTATAATGTAACTTCATGGTAGAGAATTCAAACGGTGTTCCATCGTCCAAGAAGAAAATACCTTCCATCATCCCGACCGGCTCGTTTGGAGACAACTTGAGCAATTCTTTGCCTTCCTCATCGGATGGTTGCGCTGAAATCGTCAGATAAGTTTTATTAACTTCTTTTCCTAACTCAGACTCTACATAATTAAAGATCGATTCGGAAGCAATTTGCTCAGACAATTCTGGAGCTAATTTGATGGGGATGTAACCAGTTTCAATCATAAAAGGCACGTCGTCCAAAAAACGTAAACGTTTGAATGAATATACGAATTCACTCGACTTTAGAAACAGGTTATCTTGAAGATCCTTATCGGGATGGACCACGTCAAATTTTAATACCTGAACGCCAGGCTTTTGTCCGTTCGCATTAAAACTGTCGGTAATACCTAAGTTCTTACCACTATAACTAAATGATGAACCTTGCTTTAAATAGAGTGGATTAACAAACGTACCTGAACCACGTTTTTTAAAGATGATTCCTTGGTCAGCCATTAAACCTAAGGCCCGCTTAATCGAACTACGACTGACACTATAACTTTCAGCCAGTGACCGTTCATCCGGTAAGCGCATGTCGGAATATTCACCCTCATCAATTGACTTTTTTAATGATGTAATAATTTTTTGATAAACTAAATCTGCCATAATTTTCCTCGTTTCATAAATTGGGACGAACCAATTTTATACATGGTAACTATCTTTCGAAATCAGTATACCTTATAATCATCAACATTTACATACCAGAAATTTTTTGGTCCCTCAATTCAATCATTTGCACTCTAAATGCTTTCAGATATAACATTATTATATAGAAATGAGGTATCTAATATGGGAATACAAATTGGTGTCATTTTAGGAACGACACGCCAAACTTCACTCGGTGAAAAAATCTTTAAATATTTACAAAACAGCGTCCAGGAAAACGCCGACGTGCAATACAATTGGATCAACTTACGTGACTATCCGTTGCCACTTTACGATCACGAAGAAACGCCACTTGAGACTCACATTCACGATCTAAATAACATTGAAGACAAATGGCTGAAAACCTTAGCGCAACAAGATGGTTACTTGATTTTGACACCAGAATACGATCACGCTATTACTGGTGCTTTGAAAAATGCACTCGATTTGGTTGATCCCGAAGTTAATCGCAAGCCGGTTCTAACGATTGCTTACTCACATTTTAGTGACGGTGGAATTTTGGCGGCTAACTCAATCGTACCAATACTACAGATGCTCAAGATGATTGTTTTGCCTACACCAGTTTTGTTGTGGAACGCCGATGATAATTTCGACAACGATGGTCACTTACTTGATGTCAAAAATAGTGATCACTTTGCAAAACGTCTGCAAGAGGCAATTGCTGAAATTAACTTTTACACTTCTGTTTTGAAAAATAATCCTTTCGACAAATAAAAAAATTTTGCTTAAAACAAATACCCGTTACACCATGCGATAGTTTGCGCACAAGGTGTAACGGGTATTTTATATGTAGGTCAAATCTACAATTCTTCGTCAGTTTCTAATAACATCAGGCTTATTCAATTTTTAACCTTTAGTTTTTTAGTTCAAGGCTTCAAATTCTTGATCAAGAGCTACTTCGAACTCTTTTGGTTCTTTTTGATTCTTAATCAAATCGTCAGTCAATTTTGTAGCGTAAACCTTACGATTACCATAAGGAACAAAATACATGATTTTGTTAGTCAAATCCAAAACTGTTTGGTATTGAGTATAACTAGCTTCGCCATTTTCCTTAATATTAACGCCACGAGGAATCGTTACACTATCAAGCATATGCAAAATTGTATTAACAGCTTGTTTACTATCCTTAGGTTTCTCAGTTGAATTGCGAATAAAAGCAGTTCTCACGAAACGGTCAACTGCAGTGTAACCACCGGGCAATCTAAAGGTACCATTTTGACCTAATGGAATAACTTCCTCATCACCAAACTTCTTGGCACCAAAGTTAGTCGTTTGAGCACCTAAATAGTTCGACAAATTAGTTTTGTGCCAGTTGTAATCTGGAGTATTAGTCATCACACCGACTTTGTCCTCTTGCAATTTCAACCCATCGCCTTCTGGTTCCAAGACGTAAGTAGCACCAGTTGCGTCACTAAAAATCCAGTGAAGTGGTTGATTTTGTTGCATGACCCCACGATCAGATTCGATCAAATGAACTTGTTTGAGATTTTCTTTCAAATCTTCAATTGACTTGTTGTTTCCTAATGCCCAAAGAATAAATTCTTCCGCCACGAGATTCATTTCACCGTCGACTGGTTCTTTGTCATAAGTTGCAGCATTAGCGAAGTACAATTCGGCAGCTGATAGACCATATTCATTAAAACCGTCGGCTACCATATAATTATGACCATATTTGGCTCCTGTTCCCATAATGGCATATTTAGTTGTATAAGATTTCTTATCATATGAAGAAATCCATTCGTATTGTTGTGGTAAGAAAGTTGGCCGGCCATTCAATTCAAAGGCAAAATCCATTGTTCTGGCTAAGAATTTTGATCCGTCTAGGGCTTCTAAACTAAGACTTGTACACATAAATTTTTCTCCCTTTCGTACTTCTTGTAACGTACATAATATAAAAATTATTATTCTCTAAAATTTTAACATTATCAAGAATTTTATTTTACGAATTTTAATCCCAACGATTTATTTTGTAATATGATAAGCTAACTGTGTAAACAAATATTCCGGAGGTAGATTCCATGACAGTAGACATAAAAAAAGCCCAAGACGTCTATAAAGACGCGGGCGAAAGTGTTATTTTTACAACTTTAATGTTGAATCGAACAGATTTGGATAAAGAAAAGGCAGCTATTGCTGATTTTTCCGATATGTCTAATTCAATCATTAATAGTATGCGAATTCGTGACCCAGAAGCTCAAGCACACGTTGCCTGGGGATTTGGATCAGATGCTTGGGATTATTTATTCCCAAACGCTCCTAAACCAAAAGAATTAGAAAACTTTAAAGAAATCAAAGGACCAAAATATACAGCTGTTTCCACACCCGGCGATATTTTTATTCACGTCCGTGCTACCAAGATGGCTGTTTGTTACGAATTAATGGATCAATTTATGGGTATTTTACGTCCTATCACCAGTGTTGAAGATGAAACTCATGGTTTCAGATACATGGAAGGTCGTGCCATCATTGGCTTTATCGATGGAACTGAAAATCCTGCTGGTGTTGAGTCAATGGATTACACTTTGATCGACGATGACCCTGAATTCAATAACGGATCTTACGCTTTTGCTCAAAAATACATCCATAATATGGATGCTTGGAAGAATCTAAAAACTGAAGACCAGGAAAAAGCTATCGGTCGTCATAAGTTCTCCGATCGTGAATTAGCCGACGACGAGAAATTACCTAACGCTCATAACGTTGCCTCTAAAGATGAAGAAGGCGGCGTTGAACATAAGATTGTTAGAATGAACGTTCCTTTCTCTGACCCTGCTAAAGATATTACAGGAACCTACTTTATTGGCTACTCAAAGGATTTCGCTATCACTAATCGAATGTTGACGAATATGTTTACTAAGAGTGATCGTTTACTCGACTTCAGTACTCCAATAACTGGTAATCTATTCTTCATCCCTTCAAAACCAACTCTCGAAAAAATTGCTGACGGAGACTATTAATGTTTCCTGTGAAACATTTTATGAAACAAATCAAAAAAGGAATCATTTCCAATTAACTTTGGACATGATTCCTTTTTTGGTCATCTTATTAATTTGTGGATTTCCACAGATTCTTAATAAATAGTAACGACAATAAAATCAACAGTGATCCTGAAAAGACTAATGACACTCGTCCTAAGATGAATGCAGGATCAACGGTCATTTCAATAACACTTAAAATTATTGAAACTAATACTAAAAGAGATGTTCTCTTTAAGATCATAGGCGTTACCCCCAATATTTGATACGACTAGATTATATCAGTCTAGTGTCCACTTGGCACGATTATTTTGGGAAGATAACATGGATACCTGCAAAAAACAAAACTAGCCCTGCAATTAGGAGCAAGTAATACACTAATTCTTTCTTAGCTTTAAAAGAAACTGCCATAACGGCAATTCCGACGATGAATAGTAAAATTGATAAAATTATTTGCATTTATTCTCACTCCTCATAATTGACTTTTAGTATACTTAGGATAAGATGTATTATGCTTTTTATGATAAAAATTTTTAAAGAATTTAAGTTTTAAAAAATAATTCGTCATTTTTTGCATAATTATCTTTTTTAACGTTACTTTTATCTTTATACTAGATAAGGTACTTCTTTTTTGTAGGGGAAAACTTAAATGGCTGTATTAAAACGTGTATTTTCGGATAAGGTGCTTTGGATAGCTGGGGCAGCAGCAATCCTCACCTCAATCTTCATTAGTCCACCGCAAATGATGGACATTAATTGGAAGACACTTGCTTCACTTTTATCTATGATGATTATAATCCAAATCTATGACTATTTGGACTTTCTAAAATATTATGCCGCGTACATGACACACAAAGCGAAAACTACTCGGCAAATGATGTTTATGTTAGCCTCATTAGCATTCTTTGGAGCTATGTTCTTAACTAATGATGTAACAATTTTAACTTTAGTTCCACTTTTTTATCAACTATCCAAACACATTAAAGTAAATCCAATTTTCCCCGTCATTATAATTGCGATGGCGGCTAACCTTGGAAGTATGTTCACTCCGTTTGGTAACACCCACAACTTATTCCTATTAACACATTTTGACCTTGGTATTAAACAATTCTTTATTATGTCGACACCCATTACGATTGTCACATTCTTGGCCGTTTTTCTCGTGACTCGATTCTTTCCAAGTGATCCAATCGAACTCACTGAGTTGCCTGCTGTTGAATTGAATATCCCAAGTTTAACACTAACTGTTATCGTCACTGTGATTATTTTCTTAGGAATCTTCTCTGTAATCCCAATGTGGGGATCATTGATTGCCGCACTACTGTTGGTAATCTTCATCAATCCTCACATTTTACAGTCAGTGGACTATTCAATCGTTTTAATCTTTATGTGTTTCTTCATCGCCGTTGGTAATATCAATCGTGAACCAGCAATCGTTAATAATCTACATCAATTTTTACAAACGAGAACTAGCACATATTTAACTTCAATTATAACTAGTCAATTCATTAGTAATGTTCCAACAACAATCTTAGTTTCAAAATTCTCCAAGTATATCCATGCAATCTTCTTGGGTACTAACCTTGGTGGTTTGGGAACGGTCGTCGGATCCCTCGCTAACTTATTGGCCTTCAAACAATATCGATTCTTCTTTAAAAAGAATCCAGGAAAATATTTAATGTATTTCACAATTATTAACTTTACAATGTTGATAATTTTAGGAACAATTGGATATTTCCTAATAGATTTCGGAATGTAAAAGTCATCTACACTAGGATGACTTTTTTATTTTACCCAATTTTAGAAACAATTAGTATCTTTATTGTAAAACGGATACAAAAAAATACGGATAATTTTCACTACCCGTGGTAGCTACTCTTTATCCGTACTTAATAATTATGAATTTACAGTCTTTCTATCTCTTAGATTAAAGTTCTTCCACTTTCTCACTTGACGACTGTAATTGTTAAATGGTGAAACTGCATTGATTCTGATCCATTTAGCTACTGGCCACATTGCTTTTGTGGTTGCCCACTTGCGTTCGCCAGGTTTGAATAGTTCATCGTGTGACATATTGCCGACCCATGAGACCAGCTCATCAACAGTACTACTTAATTCCTCTTTTTCATTTTCGATGCCATCGGATCCATACTTGATATTAAAGTCATGATAAAGCTGACGCATTTGATCCCACTTGTAACCTGGGGTTGGGGTCGTAATATTTTCCCCACCAGCTTCGGCCTTTTCCCATGACAAAATCATATTAATCCATCCGACTTGATATGAGAGCATCTCACGTGGAGTCTTATCCACTTGCTCAATTCTTTCATCGGCAACATCATCTGTTATACCCTCATATTCATCAATGAACTTATGATAACTCTCTTTGATTTGGTCTATTAATTCTGCTGAATTTTTATATACCTGCATACCTTCGCTACCTTTCATTGATTTGATTTCTCAAACGAAAACATCCCAATTTCTATTATAGGACAGAAATTGTCACTTTGGGGAAAAAACGCTCATGATATAGCATATTTTTCGTGAGAAAGCGTTTTAATTGTGGTATATTTAAAAGTTATGCAATTTTTCTGGATTTTTGGGGTTAAAAAACACTGAATCTGTTGTTAGATTCAGTGTTTTTTTGGTGCTTTATTTTTTTATAACCATGGTTCTATGCGATATAGTCAAAACGCGTTCCAGCCAACAGGAGTCAACATATAGCTACGCTTCCCAAATCGCCCACAAAGTACGGCGGGCAATTCGTGAAGCTAGACTATCTGCTGACTCCTACCCGTTGGCTTCCACGTTCTATAAATTTGGATCCATCAAAAATGTCAACTTCGACATCTCGGCACCTTTGGTAACTAAATCGGTCATATGTTTTTTAGTGGCTTCATTAAAGTGTTCAGCAATCAAATGGTTCTGTTTTGTTAAGTAATCTACCGCAGCAACTTGATCGAGCTTCTTAACTTCTTCATCTACTTCGGCAATTTTCTTGCGTGACCAGGATCTCAATTCTTTTTGATAATCCAAATTTGGCTCAACAAATTCCTTATAATGGCTTTCAACTACCATATTCAAAGCTTCGTACATCCAATAGGCACTCTTTAAATCTAGTTTTGCGGGTGCATAGCTGTAGGAGTCGTCAATTGCATTAGCGTTGGTGAAAAATGGCACATAGGGGCTGAAACTTGGGATTCCCAATGCTTTCCATTCAATAGTCTCGCCATTTGGTCTCAATTGTAGGATGTGAGAATTTTCTGTCCGGGACAGCGAAATTGCCCGATAACGTTTTTTATCTTCAGCACTGCCGCTACCTAGTGGATCGAACTTGGTTTCGTTGTAATGTGAGGCCAGGATTCTTTGAATATCTTCGACAGCAATTTTCTTTTCTGGCTTTCTCAAAAATGGTAACTCAGAAGATTCTGGATCTTGTTGAGTACTTGGATTCAACACCTTTTGACCATACCAAACTCTTGGCGTGTTGTAATGACGGTCTTTTTTCGTATCTGTACCAAAGATATGGCGGAAATCCCAACGATCAAAATCAGGATTCAACTGATTATCTTCGACGAAATCCTCAATTCCCTTTGACCACATAAAATTGTTGGAGTCCGTAAAATCAATATCTTCAATACCGATTTGATTGGCAGCTACCACGTAACAGTCGTCAGGAATCTTGATTGCCACCCAGTGATGACCAGTCGCAATCTCCATATACCAAATTTCGTCAGCGTCGACAAATTCCACGCCATTACTTTCAGCGGAGCCAAATTCTTCAATCAACTCACCGAGTCTTTCAACACCAGCACGAGCAGAATCGATGTAAGGCAAAACAAGTGTCGTCATGGAGTCTTCTGCAACCCCTTCTGGCACCAATGGATCATAGGCTAAAACTGCCTCGTTAGCCATCACGCTTTCAGTAGCGCTCATCCCCACGTTTTTCTCGTTAACACCGTCTTCTTCATACAATCCTTCACTTGGATCAGCATCAGGTGAAGTTGTATAACGGTATGCTTTTTTAGGCAAATCAACGGTTAATTGATTATAGGGTGAAACATATTTTTTATCTTGATCTTCAACTGCTTTTTTAACAAAGAATTTCTTAGGCCAAATAGCGACGAAATTATCTTCATTTCGAGCAATAAAGTTTGAGCCATCTCGTGAAGCTTTTTTACCTACCATGATTGATGTGCAAGCTGAATGTGTCTGTCGTTTCATAATTTTCCCCCACTTATAAAAAGAGCCTTTGGAATTCCAAAGGTTCGATAATTACTTTAATTTTAGTATTTCGTGTTTATTATTCCAAGGTATTAATTTTAAATTGAAACGTTCCGCAATATTAAATCCTTTTTGACTCGGAGAAGCTATTTCGGAGTTATAGATTAATATGAATTCTGAATTTTTCACATTATATTCCGTACCCGAAGATATATCACCATACATTGCCCCCGTAGTTGCAATACTTGCAAACGACGAAGAATTAGTAAAATTAATAAATCTATATGGTCGGTGTTCTCTTTTAGGGATTGTATAATCAATCAAATAACTATTACCACTACTTCCAAATGGCCGATAAGTTTTTAGTCCACCAAAATCATTTTCATCAAAGTAGCTATATACTTCTTCTTTAAAAATACTTGTCACATTCTCCTTACGAGTCATAAGTAAATCATCAATATGAATTATTGCCTGAACCAAATTCTGTTTCATCATTGGAAAATCCCCTTTGCTACCTACAACAAAGAGTTCACCATCCACATTATGAATACCATATTCATTAATAATGTTATTTAAATAAACTTTTCTAGACGGTAAAGATAAATTTACGCCCATCATTGTTAAATCACCAATTGTATCAAAATCATCTGTCAAAGTGATAGATCCATCTTCATTTGGAGAAACATAGATAGTGATATTATCCCCAATTGAATTTACAAACGGTGTAATTATCTCTTCACTATTTCCCAGATCACTAATTTGGTACTGTTCTTTTAGCCAATCAAGGTATTCTTCAACCCAAGAAGACTTCATCATTTCAATTCCCTCCTTTAATCGATGAATCATAAAAAATAACATTTTTTAATTCGACATTATTATATTTCAAGAACAACTCTAAATCTTTTTTAAAAGCTGAAGGGTTGCTCACAATTTCATCAAATGTATACGGTAATTCTTCACTTGACAAAAATTTACTATCAAATGTATTTTCTCCAGTAAAAACATGTAAATGTGGAGTTGGATACCCTTGATGAGGTTTGCCAATAATATCAAATCTCATCATATTCCCATCATTTGAATTCATCATTAAAGACAATTTATCTCTTTTATGTCCCTTTCTATTCATGACAGTTTCAAACTTATGATTAACAGAAAAAATTCCCCGAGATGGATACTTTCGTTGTTCATCCTGGGAAGCCACAGTAATTTGTTTATTGGTCAAAATCTTTTCCAAACTCAAGAGTTTTTTATATGTATCTTTATCCATTAGAAAACCTCAAATTTTATTATTAAAATCTTTTCACAATATACAAATTACGTAAAAAACACTTCTAGTCACCAAATATTTCTTTCTTCAATTTCAAAGCAGTTGGTGTCGTTGCTAAGCCACCTTCGGCAGTTTCTTTAAAGATCGATGGCATTTGTTGGCCAACTCGATGCATTGCTTCTACTACTTCATCAGTTGGAATAACGCTAGTAATACCAGCCAAAGCCATATCAGCTGAAATCATTGCTTGTGAGGCTCCTAAGGCATTTCTTTTAACGCAAGGAACTTCGACTAATCCGGCAACTGGGTCACAAATCAAGCCCATCATATTTTGTAAAGTGATGGAAATTGCTTCAGCTGCTTGTTGGGCTGTTCCACCTTTGGCACAAACTAAAGCAGCAGCGGCCATTGCGGCAGCGGAACCTACTTCAGCTTGGCAACCTCCTTCGGCACCAGCAATTGAAGAGTTGTTGGCAATCACTAATCCAAAAGCTCCAGCAGTGAACAAAAAGTCAACTTGTTGGTCTCTAGTTAAATGTAGTTTGTCGCGGGTCGCTACTAAAACTCCAGCTAAGACTCCAGCACTACCAGCAGTTGGTGTTGCACAGATCAAGCCCATTTTAGCATTGACTTCATTGACCGCTATAGCGTTACGAACGGCTTCTAAAATCGGCTCTCCACTTAAAAAATCACCATTTTCGATGTAAGCGTTCATCTTTTTGGCATCCCCACCAGTCAAGCCAGTTACCGACTTCACTCCGGCGACACCTTCTTTGATCGAGTCTTCCATAACTTTCAAATTACGTTCCATCGTCATGCGGATAAATTCTTTACTACGATCAGTATTTTTCATTTCCGTTTGAACCATCAAATCAGCCACTGAATCATAATCAGCACTTTGTTTAACTAATTCTTTTATCGTATAAAACATCTCAGTACCTCTATTCAAAGTAAGTAGCGTTATCAACATGTGATAAGGCACGTAATTTTTGTAGGATTTCTGCTTTGTCGCGGCGTTCATCAACTTCAATTATCATGATGGCTTTTTCACCTTTGGAAGCGCGCGTAACCGTCATGGTGCCGATATTGATATTCAATTCCGAGAAGACATCAGTAACTTTAGCAATCATTCCGGCAACGTCTTGATGAACCGTGATGTAAGTCGGGGTGCCCAAACTTAGCGACATCTTGAATCCGTTGATTTCCGAAATTTGAATATTTCCGCCACCAATCGAGACACCTGTCACGCTCAGATCGTGGTCCCCTTTAACGAGAGTGATTTTAGCCGTGTTAGGATGTTCAACTTTGTCACTCTTAGGAACAAAGGCCACTTTAATTCCTTGCTCATAGGCCATTTTTAAAGAATCTGCGAGTCTTCGATCATCAGGTTCCATCCCTAATAGACCACCGACTAAGGCAACGTCAGTGCCGTGGCCTCGATAGGTTTTAGCGAAAGATTCATAGAGATCGATAGTAATCTTTTCTGGTTTTTCACCAAAAATATCGTGGACCACTTTACCGATTCTAGCTGCTCCAGCCGTATGTGAACTACTAGGGCCGACCATAACCGGACCGATGATGTCAAAAACGCTTTTGAAACGTAATTCTTTCATAACTTTTACCTCAGGATATTTTTCTTTTAAAAACAAAAGCAGCGGATACCTTTTTGTATTCGCTGTTATTTTACTATGTTTTGGGTTGGGGTTCTATTGGTTTGGACTTTGGTTTGTTTCTATTTGGATAACCATGGTTCTTTTTGGTTATGGCGGTTGTTCTGTTGGGAATAACCATGGTTCTATGCCATATAGCTAAAACGCGTTCCGCAGGGCCAACTCCCTCCGAGATAACAAAATTTCCCAAATCACCCGCAAAGTGCGGCGGGCAATTCGTGAAATTACGTTATCCTCCGGGAGCTGACCGCCCCTGCTACACGCTCTACAAATTTGGATCCATCAAGAATGTCAACTTCGACATCTCGGCACCTTTCGTAACTAAATCGGCCAAATGTTCTCTGGTTTTATCATTATAGTGTTTAACTATTTCTTTATTCATCTGTGTCAAATAGTCTGTCAATGCTTCTCCTGACATGGTTTTAGCTTTCTTGTCTACTTCGGCAATCTTAGTTCTAGCCCATTGTGACAAAGCTTTTTGATAGTCTAAATTTGGTTCGACGAATTCCTTGTAGTGACTTTCCACTACCATCGCTAAGGTTGTATATAGCCAGTAAGCGCTCTTCAAATCTAATTTTTCTGGTGTGTAACTGAATGATTCGTCGATATCATTGGCGTTGGTGAAAAATGGTACTTGTGGGCAGAAGCTTGGAATTCCAAAGCCGGTCCACTCTAGGCCTGCAGCACCATTTTTACTGGAATCACGCATTTGAAGAATGTGGGAATTGGCAGTTCTGGAGAGTGAAATTGAACGATAAGTTTTCTTGTCGTGTTCACTGCCACTGCCTAGTGGATCATATTTTGTTTCGTTGTAGTGAGACTTCAAAATATACTGAACGTCTTCAACGGCAATTTTCTTTTCAGCTTTTCTGATGAATGGTAATTCAGCTGATTCAGGATCTTGTTCAATTGATGGATTCAAGTATTTTTGAGCAAACCAAACTCTTGGTGTGTTGTAATGATGATCTTTTTCAGTATCCGTGCCAAAAATGTGGCGGAAGTCCCAACGGTCGGAGTCGGGATTCAAATTGTTTTCGGCAACAAATTTCTGAATGCCATCGGCCCACATGTAATTTTCTGAGTCGTTGAAGTCGATATCTTGAATTGCCACCTGGTTGGCAGCTACGGCGTAACAGTCGTCAGGAATACGAACCGCTACCCATTGATGACCAGTAACAACTTCCATGTACCAAACTTCATCTTTGTCGTTGAATTGCAAACCGTTTCCTTCAGCTGAACCATATTTGGCAACTAGTTCACCCAGATATTTAACTCCTTCTCGTGCTGAATCAATATAAGGTAACACTAAGGTAGCTAGTGAATCTTCAGCCAAACCATTCTCCACATAAGGATCACAGGCTAAAACTTTTTCGTTGGCATAAACACTTTCAGTTGCGCTCATACCGACGTTTTTTTCATTAAAACCATCTTCTTCATTAGGGCCAGTCGTTTGGTCGACACTAGGTGTAGAAGTGTAGCGATAGCCATTTTCTGGATATGGCATGGTCATTTGGTTGTAAGCTGAAACATAAGTTGCGTGACGGTTATTAACACTTGGTTGCACGATCACTTTTTTCGGATAAATTGCGTTCATTCGATCTTCATTTCTTGAGATATAAGTTGCGCCATCCATGGAAGCTTTCTTGCCTACCATGATTGAGGTACAAGCTGATAATTCGATACGATCTGTCATTTTATTTCCCCCATTTGTTTGTTTCTTACAATTATCATCATACTCGTTATAAAAAAAACACTCCACATAATTTGTGAAGTGTTTGTTAAGTAATTAGTATTTCTAACTATTAAGCTGCTTGTACAGTGTCGTCTTTAGATTCCTTCATAAGAACTTTATCGTTGATCATTACGAATGGAATGTAAACTAGAACACCTAGAACAAAGGTAATCAATTGGATAACAACGGCACGCCAGTCACCAGCAGTTGCTAGGAAGGCTGAGAATCCGATTGGTGTTGTCCATGGAACTTGAATGACACAAGGACTCATCCAACCTAATGTTGTTGTTACGTAACTAATTACAAGACCCATAACTGGAACTAATACGAATGGGATAGCTAATGAAATGTTATAAACGATTGGGTAACCGAAGATAACAGGTTCGTTAATGTTGAAAATACCAGGTGCGATTGATAATTTTGAAACGTTCTTTGTTACGGCACTACGTCCAACTAAGAATGTAGCAACTAGTAAACAAAGTGTTGAACCTGAACCACCCATCAAACCATAAGTTTGAACTTGGGAAACGTTGATAATATTAGGAATAGCTTTACCAGCATTATATGCGGCAATGTTTTGTGTAATATTGATGATCAAAAGTGGTTCTAGGATTGAACTGTAAATAACTGATTGGTGAATACCGAACAACCAGAGTAAGTTACCTAGTGAGTAAAGAATGATAACTCCCCAGATACCTGTACCAATGTGACGTAATGGTTCTTGGATGAATGTTGTGATCAAGTTGATCAAATTCATTCCGGCCAAGTTGTAAAGTAGTGCTGAAATAATAGCTGAACATGATAGAACAATGATGATAGGAATCAAAACATCAAATGATTTACCAACAGCTGGTGGAACGTTATCACCTAAGTGAACTTGTAGTTTCTTGATTCTTGAAATTCTAACAAAAGCTTCAGTAGCAAGCAAACCAACGATAACACCGGCGAACATTGCTCCTGTACCTAAGTTTGAATATGGTAGAACAGCTGAAACATCAACTGCTTTTTTAGCACCATCAGGAATTAATGAAACTGTGTTAGGCATCATAGTAACTAAGGCTGCCATTGATACCAAGGCAGCAGCGATTGGGTTATCGAATTTTCTATTCTTAGCTAAACAATAACCGATCATAGCTGCAATTAAAATACCTGAAATATTTAGTGTCGCATTACTCAATAAGGTTCCCCAATATTGAACATGCGTTAAAGTGTCACCTTTGAAGATCCATGTGAACACTGTGTTATTTAACAAAACCGCTAATCCAGCAAGGATATACAACGGCATGATTGTGGCAAACGCATCACGCAATGAACGTAGATGAATTTGCGCACCCATTTTGGCTGCAAATGTCGCAAATTTGTCAGCCGCTTTTGAATTCTGTAATGACATACTTTCGCCCCCGAAAAAAGTTTATAAAAAATTCAAATCCTAATCCAAATCCGACAAATCACCTCCATTAGTTGCGATAACGTGCTTCAACCACCAGTAACTCTTCTTTGGAACACGTTTCATGTCCAAAAGATCGTGGTTTGTACGGTTAACATAGACAGTTCCATAACGCTTATCCATGTTACCGCTTGAACTAGGAATGTCGATCAAGCCCCAGCCTAAGTATCCAATTACCTCAACACCATCTTCAAAAATAGCATCTTTCATAGCTTGGATATGGTCGCGGTGGTACTTGATACGATAATCATCTTGAATCTCACTGCCATCGAAGTCTTCACGAACACCGATACCATTTTCGATTGGGAACATTGGTACTCCGTACTCGTTGTAAACTTTTGTCAAAATGTCTCTGAAACCGAGTGGATCGATTTGCCAACCAAACTCTGAAGTTTCCAAATAAGGGTTCTTCTTAACACCTTTGTCTAAGTAGTAATTTGGAATTGTTCCTTCAGGAACCTTAGTTGAATCGATCGTATCGCTACGATAGTAACTAAAAGCAATAAAATCAGATGTCACCTTGATTAAAGTTTCATCGTCTTCTGGTTGATAATCCATATCAATGTTGTGGTTCTTAATGAAGGTAAGAACTTCATTGGAATAACGACCATAAACGAAAACATCTAACAAATCACGATTGAGAAACTCGTTGATTTGGCGAGCGTATAAAATATCTTTTGGATTTGGTGATGCTGGATAGACTTCACTATAGGCGAGCATCCCACCAATTTTGCAATCAGTATTTTCATGAATGTAATTAGTTACTCCTGCGTGAGCCAACATTACGTGATGGCTGATTTGATACAACTCATCATCTGTTTTGTCACCCTTTAAGTAACCAGCAATTCGAAATGCTTCACTCATGTGATAGAGATTTTGCTCATTGAAGGTAATCCAATATTTAACACGATCTCCAAAGCGTTTAACCATTTCTTCGCCATAACGCACAAAAGCATCAACAACGTGGCGTGATAAGAATCCGTTGTATTCCTCTGCTAAATGAAGAGGCATATCAAAATGGTACAAACAAATCATCGGTGTGATGTTCTTAGCTAAAAGTGCATCGATCAACTTATTGTAAAATTCGATACCTTCTTCATTGAATTCACCGTCACCCTCTGGATTTACACGGCTCCAGGAAATTTGGAAACGATAGAAATTCATCCCTTGTTTAGCCATCAAATCAAAGTCTTCGCCGTAACGATGATACTCATCGATTGCATCGTGCCAATCAGAAGCATCCTTTGTAGCTGGTCTCACATCGTAGACGGATTTACCTTTGCCTCCAATATTCCAAGCGCCCTCAGTTTGCATACTGGAAGTGGAATTACCCCAAAAGAAATTCTCTGGTAATTTATCTGTCATACTATTCATCTACCTCACACATTTATTTTTTGAATACGTTTACAGTATACATTATTTTTTACTCTTGTAAACACTTTCAGAGAAAAAAGTATATACTTTTTAAAATATAAGGAAAAACGTTTTCAATCATGATAGAATGAATTCGAATGAATTATTAGGGAGATATCGGTAAGATGGCATATAAATATAAGGAAGTTGCTGACGGCATCAGAGAAGATATTAAATCTGGGAAATACGAACCCGGTGAACTAATGCCTGATCAAAATCAAATCGCAAAAAAGTTCAATACTACTAGAATCACCGTTCATAAAGCATTACAACTATTGATTGTCGAAGGAATGGTTTATTCAAAACGAGGCTCTGGAACTTATGTCAGAAAAGACTATTTACCAGATGATGCGACAACCAATCGCGGACAAGTTTCTCCTATTGATAAGCCATTAGGGGCAACCTTGACGAACCAAGGCAAAAAAGTAACCAGTAAAGTCTTAGAATTATCCGCTCGTATCCCTACTCAAAAAGAGGCCGATGAGCTAATCATCCCTCCTACTCAACCAGTTTATGTCATTCGTCGTGTTCGTTATGTTAATGGCGAAATATTTGCTTACGAACACACGATTATGCCCACTTCCATTGCCACTTTAACCAAAAAGGTTTTAGAAGGCTCAATTTATGGGCATCTCTTAAAAGTAGCTAATTTAAGTATCGAAGGCTCACATCGAACTGTTCGAGCTGATGCAGCAAACGAAGAAGACCTTGAAACTGGTGTTGCCGAAAAAATTGGTGAACCTGTGATGGTGATTGACCAACTAAGCTATTTAGACGACGGTCAACCATTTGAAATTTCTCAATCTCGCTTTCCATATAAGACCAGTTCAATTACAGCGGATATTACTTTATAGAGAGTGGAACAAGCTTGTTTATCTTGTTTCCTTGGATGGTGGTTAGATGCCGTCTTCCGCAACAGCTCTGGGAAACGCTGGAACGCTGTGGGCACAACTTGAAGCTTACGCAAAGTACGCGCAATCTCCAAGATTGGCCTTCTTGTAAGCGATAAATCGCCAACAAGAATTTCACGGCTGAGCATTTCCCAGAGCTGTTGCTCCAGACTGGATTTCAAATCTTTGCAGTATTTCAATAAATTCTGTAATGGATATACTTCTATTTATTAGTAAGCCAAACCTTGATACATGGTCTGGATACGTTTATAGATTCGATTAATTTAATTCCAAAAATAATAAAGAATCGCATAAAGCAAAAAAAGAAGCTATGTTAATGAAATAATTATTCATTAATACAGCTTCTTTATTTTTGAGTTAAATGGAATATTTTGTTGAAAGTTCTGTGATAACCGAATTATCAGGTTCTACAGAACAGATGTTACTATTCTTTAAATCATCCAAAGAAAATTTTGAATAGAATGGTCATCCCTAAATCAGTAGAAAGAAATAAATCATAGAATCACTATTCAGTCCGGAGCACAAGTCCTGTGATGTCAGGCTCCAAATTTTTGTTGGTGCTTTAGCACCTACAAAAGGCCAATCTTTGAGATTTTTCCGGGTTTGAAAAAGCTCAAAGTTGTGCCGACATTCTCCAGTCAATCACAGGACTTGTGCGGAGGACGGCATCCTTAGCCAACAAACAATTTATTAGTAAGTATTATTACTATAAAAAGTAGTATTCAAGCCAAACGTATCGTAATCGGTACTGTCCTCATCGGAGAAGAAGTCTTCATTCTTTGCGTTCAACTTGGTTTCGGTGTTATTCAAGGTTTGATCACTCAGACCTAAGTTATCTCGTAAATTGTTTGAAGCTCTTTGCATTGTATCGGTTGGTAAAATTTGATAAGAACTTCCATTGATCCAAGCGGTCTTGCCTTGAATTTGATTGAAGTCCATATTCTTAGAACTTGAGCGATACTTCAAAACGATTTCGTCAATTTCTTTGGCCGTTAAATCGGTACTGATGTCGTCTTTTACGGTCTTGATCAATTCAGGAATTTTAACGATATATTTAGGTGTTTCTAATTTCTTAGTTACAGCTTTTAAAACTTGTTGCTGTCTAATTTGACGGCCATAGTCTCCACGTGGATCTTGATAACGCATCCGAGCATAAGTAAGAGCTTGCTTACCATTGAGATGATGAGTTCCTTTAGGAATCGTTACACCATCAAAAGAAACTTTCAAATCACTTGTTACCGTTACTCCGCCGACGAAATCAACGGTCTTTTTCAGAGCATCCATATTAATTGCCACATGATAATCGACTGGTACACCTAACAAGCTGCCGACTGTTTTCTTAGCCATGGGTGATAGCCCAATATTATAGGCTGCGTTAATTTTTTGAACATTCTTCTTTTTGTCGCCGACCATTTCAGCCAACGCATCACGAGGAATCGAATAGGCTACAGTTTGTTGCTTCTTGGGATTCAAAGTCAAGAGCATCATCGTATCCGAATTACCACGATCGACTCGCCCATCGGCACCTGTATCAGCCCCTAATAACAGAATCGAAAATGGCTTCCCCTGTTTAATTTTTTTCGAAACACTACTTTTACTAGTATTCAAAGAATTCAGGGCATCCTGCATTTTATTGACGTAGATTCCTCCAATTGCCAACATTAATACGAGTATGATACCTAAAATTATTGAAAACACTTTTAATTTTTTCATGGTTTCTACCTTTAAAATTTATTATCACTTATTATAAATACAAATACTCCTCAATGACAAATTTTAAAATAGAGACATATTGTAATAACATCGCTTTCATTAGGATTAGCTTAATGTTAATCTCAAGTTGAAGAAAATTTTAGGGGAAGTGATTTTATGTCAAAATTAACAGACACGCTCATCGTGATCGACATGCAAAAAGCACTTCGATACAGTTATAATTTCGATGATCTCATCAATCGGATCAACAAACGTATCGCACTTTACCGGGAACAAGATTTACCGATTATTTTTATCCAGCACCACGATAAAGATTTGGCCTTGAACAGTGATTTGTGGCAACTGGCTAAGAATTTGGACGTAAAAAAAGAAGACCTCAAGTTAGCAAAAACTCACTATGATGCCTTCTATCACACTGATCTTCAAAAGATTCTACAAGCAAAAAATATCAAAACATTAGAAATTTGTGGTGCTCAAACTGAATATTGTTGCGACGCTACAATTACCGTGGCCCATGATTTAGGCTACAAAATCCAAATGCAACACGACGCTACCACGACTTTCGACAACAATTACATGATTGCCGAAGATACGATTTCATTCTTCGAAAATATTTGGGATGAAGATTTCGTTACTTTTGAATAAAACGTAAATTCCGACCAACTACTATAATTGGTCGGAATTTTGTTCTAGGCGTATGCCACGTATCTGTGAATCAATTCGTAGCCATTGAGATTGAGCTTACCCAAAACTTTGTTGATAACATCATCTGGGAAAACCGAATCTGACTTTCTGACTAAATAAAATTTTGACAAGTCGTCAGAATCGATCCAACGCCCTAATTTAGTCAATTCAACAAATTGTTTGGGGTCAAAATCAACCGAACGATCAAAGTCGATCGTGATGATTTCCCCTTCAAACCAGCTAATATTTGTGACTGTCTTTGGTACTTCGTCCATTATCCATCATCCCTTTGAATAAATTCTGAAATCGTTTACCATAAGACAATATAGCACGTTTCAACGTCAATTTGGGGCTAGTTTTCAAAATGTATAAATAAAGAGAGGAAAATTTTATGAAATTATTTATTGGCATAGATTCTAAATCCCAATCACTCGACACAACTTGCTTAACTTCCGAAAATGATTCGCATAATTTATTTATTGATAACTACCAACCGTTTATACGTTACTGAATTTAATCCTAAAAAAAACTAAAAGATTCAAAACAAAAAGCCGACTAATTTTCACTAGTACGGCTTCTTTATTTTGATTAAATTATGAAATTCTAACATCACTCAAGAAGTTATCGACACTTTGGGTTGTCTTATCCTTGTCATAAGTGTAATCACGAGAAATATCTAGATTAATAACTTTACCATCAGTTGTGGTAATTTTTACTGCTAATGGATTTTTCATCATCGACATTTGCGCTGAGAAAATATTATAAGCATTTGAAACTGGCACCATTGATGGCAATTTCTTTACTTCATTCATATCCCCTAATACTTTCACTGACTTGATTTCTTCTTTTGATATTGAATTCATTTTGACAAAATGTGGGAACAATATCATCAAAGCACGTTTCCAAGAATTTGACATATCATAATATTCAACATTCTCGCCATCGAATTGCCAATAATTGAAAACTTTTGGTGAATTGATGTAATAATAAACAAAAATTGCTGCAAAGAAACAAAGTCCAACGAATAGGCCTATCCAGGCACCAAAAAACGCATAGAAGAAACTGCCTGGGATAAAAGCCACAATCAGACCAATTAACAAAGGTCTCAAGTTAATCTTCTTTCCAAACTGAATCATCCTAATCGCCTCTCTTTTCACGATTAGTTTAATTCACCCCCCAAAAAAACAAGTTTTTTTGGGGAATCCCTTCATATTTTGTAATCGTTTTCTTTGACTTAACAGCAACAATTTAAATAGATAATCACAACAGAATCCACAAACGGATTTTACATATGCTATTTAGTTTTTAGCATTAGATCCAATGATTCTTGTAATTCGGCTAATTGCTTTTCGCTAGTACAATTGGAACTTTTACGAATATTTTGGGCAATGACGAGTTTCATTGCCTTATCGACACTTGATTTAACGGCTGACAATTGCATTAACACTTCATTACAGGGCTTGCCTTCGTCCATCATTCTTAAAACGGCATCGAGTTGTCCGCGTGAACGTTTAAGGCGACTGGTTATTTTTTTGCTGGCTACTTCTTCGGGTGTTTGTGTCATAACTTTCCTCCCAAATGGAATTCTTTCTACCATTATACCTATGCGGGTACCGGGTCGCAAATTATTACTTTATTAGTTGTGTGATTGCCGAGAGAACAAAATAGTTGATTTAATTTACCCTAGGGGGTATATTATTTTTATAGAAATTGAGAAGGAGCTTGAATGATGGCTAATATTACAGAATTATCAGACAAGACATACAATGACGAAACAAATTCAGGACTCGTAATCACCGACTTTAACGCTGACTGGTGTCCTCCATGTAAAATGATGAACCCAATTTTGGAGAAGTTATCATCCAAAGACGAATTAGGCGACAAGATCAAGTTCACATCAATGAACGTCGACAAGAACCCCGAAACTCCAAATAACTTCGGAATCCAAGGAATCCCTACATTTATCGTTAAAAAAGACGGCAATGTTGTTGGCAGAATGGTTGGTTATCAACCAGAAGAGAAGTTTAGACTGGAATTAGAGAAATATATGTAGAGCGTGGTTTAGATAGAGCGTGGAACAGGCCCGCTTAGGACTCGACAGATAGCCTAGCTTCACGAATTGCACGCGCACTTTGCGGGCGATTTGGGAAGCGTAGCTATATGCCGAGTCCTGGCCTGTGGAACGCGTTTTGACTATTCTGCATAGACCCATGGTTATAAGCCAAAAGAACCACAACTACTCACAAAAAAAATAACAATTTAAAAACACAGGCCAAGGCAATCAAACCGATTACCCTGGCCTATTTTAATATCCAAAATTTTCCCTACACCGACTTTTCACTGCAAAGTATCCTGCAAGGTCCAAGTAATAGTACTAGAGTACGTCCCACTTTCAGTCGCAGTATTTTTAGGAACCGACAACTTCAAATCATGCTTAACATCTTCAGTAAAATCCTTAAACGCCGGATCACTTGCGGTTGGTGGGACTAATTCCTCGACCTTACTTTTCTTATCACTCGAAATACTCTGACCATCCCAGAGCAAACTAGCATTTAGTCGATGCCCTTTACCATTAACAAAATCACTTGCCGAAGCCAAGAGCTGCAAGTTTCCACTATAATGAGCAGTTCCATCCCCATTACGACCATCAAAAATCGATAACTCACCTGTAACCGTCGGTGAACTCTCAAATCCTTTTTGATAATCACTTGGTCTATGAGTTCCAAAATCAATCGTTCTCGGAACGTTTAGCCTCAAGTCATTACCGACAACAAAATACAAAATTGATGAAACTAAAACTTTGCCTCCAGCTTCAAACTGATAAACTGCCTTATGCACCTTATTATCATCTTTACCTAAACTATCTAGATGAATTCTTTGCGTAGTACTAGTAGAAATACCCGGAATTGCTAAATTAACCGAAGGCACGTTTGAAGTATCACCGTCAACAATGAATTTCAACGTTCCTCCAACATTTGTACTCATAGTTTGAGTAAGTGTTAAAATGCTTCCTCTTGCAACATAAGGATTCTCTTGTGTGGTATTAATTTCTTTATTATCAATAAATAATTTTGCATTTAAAGCATATGGTGCAAATGTGAAATTTGTATTATATGAAGTTCCCTTATTATCTGCCGTAGGATTGACATAATTAGTGTAAAAATTAATTTTCCTACCACCAGTCATTCCTCTTATCAAATCTTTCGGAATTGTGCCCGTAAAATCATGAATTTGATTGGCAGTTCCGCTATAAGTTCCTAATACACTCCATTTGCCCGGAGATGATGATTCAAATTTATAATAAATCGTAATACTACTCTGACTAGACTGCCACGTTCCATGAATCGTCAAATCGTGATCATAATCCGTTACCGTCGTTGGTTGCACCGAAATAACCGGGACCGAACTTGTGGCAAGCGCACTAAAGGATTGAATTCTATTCCGCGTTGTTCCCGACTGACCCGTAGTGAAATCGAATTTACTTAAAACTTGATTATTGATATCACGCACAGATAAAACGTCGCTGGTAGCTTTTTTCATTTGAATATAAAACGTTCCCGAATCATTATTCGCTACCTTTTTCAAATTGACCAATATCCGGTCATCACTGCCAACAACCACATTTTCACTACCTAATTGTTCTCTCAAATTGGACAAATTGAGATTTTTCGAATCTGGTGAATCCAAAATCAGTTGATCTCCCCCACCGGACAGCTGAAAATTGACTTTTGCTTGATAAAAATTGCCCGAAATGGTGTAATCAGAAAAACTCGCTGTAGTCGTTGTAGCTGCACGAATTGAACTAGTTCTAACTAAGCCCATAACAATCACTAAGACCAAAAGTAGTTGTACTATCCTCTTCCCCATTTTAAACACCCCAATATCATTGCTACTTCCATTATAAGATTATTCACTTTTTAAGCAAAAAAAATACCGTAAGGAATACTTCATCCTACGATATTTTTTATCCTATACTCAACTTTTTAAAGCATTAAACCAACTGAATAGTGAATTGCCATCGTAATCAAACCAACAATGATATTTCTAATAATAGCTGTCTTCACTAAGCCATCACCCAATTTAGCACTCAAGAATCCCGTCAAACCAACTGACAAAGTAACTG
Organism: Companilactobacillus suantsaicola; assembly: GCF_004745525.1. Taxonomy (GTDB): domain Bacteria; phylum Bacillota; class Bacilli; order Lactobacillales; family Lactobacillaceae; genus Companilactobacillus; species Companilactobacillus suantsaicola. The sequence goes on from NZ_RKLY01000008.1 coordinate 48,740, forward strand.
CTAAAATTGTTCCTGGCCACTTGATTGAAGCTGGCAATAAAGTCATCGCAACTAGTGGGAAAATACCACCTGAAGCAGCTGATACTAGTGATGAAAAGGCAGCATCCCAAGGGCTCATGTAGTGTCCAAGTTCTAGGTCGTACTTAACTCTAACGACTGTTCCTAAAGCATCTTGATCCATTAATTCTTTTGCAATCTTATAAGATGTTTCTTTCGTAACACCACGATCAACGTAATAGTTAGCTACGACATCCAATTCAGATTGGAAATCACTTTTGATCAGTTCACGTTCTTTTTCAATCGCAGCTCTTTCGGTATCCTTTTGAGAGCTAACTGAAGCATATTCACCTGACGCCATTGAAAAAGCACATGCTAACAAATCAGATAATCCAGCGATGAAGATGGTAAAAGTATTCGTTGTAGCAACGGCAACTGAGAACAAGACCCCGACAACGGTTAGGATTCCGTCATTAGATCCTAACACACCAGCCCGAAGGGTATTTGAACGTTCAGCCATCGTCTTCTTTTGTTTCTTTGGTTTCGACATTGTCATAGTTTTCATAATCTTTCCCTCCTACTAATGTGCAAATAGTGATCCTATCAAGTAAGTTACAAACATCGTCAATAATCCAGAAACGATATTTCTGATAACCGCCTTACCACGCTTAGCACCACCTAAAGTAGCAGCCGCATAACCAGTAATCGTCAAGGCGATGATGACTGCAATCACTGTCGCAATCATTTTGACGTTTTGAGGGAACATTGTAATTGAAACTAAGGGTAAAATTGATCCCGTTGGGAACGAAATCATTGAAGCCATGGCCGCCGCGATGGCACTTGTTTGTTCCTTAGGGTTGAATCCGTATCTTTCACGAACAGCAACATTCAACGGATCATCATGTAACATTTCTGATGTCGCTTGAGTTGCCAATTCTTTAGAGATCCCGGTTGCTTGATACTTATCACGAATGAAACTGAATTCGTCATCGTAGTGACCATCTAATTTAGCTGATTCTTTTTCAACGGCCCGTTTTTCAGTATCACGTTGGGTACTTACAGAAACCCATTCACCCATAGCCATAGAAACAGTCCCCGCTAGCATCCCAGCAATACCTGCTAAGAAGATCGCGTGATTGTTACTTTGGGCGCTGGCAACACCGATAACGATACCGGCGATAGAGATAATCCCGTCATTAGCGCCCATCACACTGGCACGCATGACATTGATTTTTTCAGCCAAACTTTGTTTTTTCTTTGCTTTAGGCATGGTACTCACTCCTTAATTGTTTGGATTACATTGGAATGGTTCTTACTTATTAACGAATACATCGTAATCCTTATTTTCAGAAAAGTAAACCTTCAGCCCTCAATAAAACGGTTTCAACTTTTTAAATTCCTTTTATTGTAAACACTTAGCTTTTAGTAATATAATTACCTTGTAATGATTCCTAAGTAGAAAGGAAGAACACTCATGGCTAGTAATGCTGTAATGGAAGAAACATTGCAAATCTTAAAAGATCATAAACTACGAGTTACACCACAACGCCACATCATTTTGGCCTATCTAGTTAGCCATCATAATCATCCAACTGTGGAAATAATTCGTGACGCTCTAGGCAAAGAGCTTCCAAATATGGGAGCATCTACGATTTATAATACCCTTAATACTTTTGTTGACCATCATTTAGTCGTCGAATTACAAAATGGTGACGGAAGTACCCATTACGATTATTTCGGAACCCCCCACTATCACGCCATTTGTACCAACTGTGGCCGAATAGTAGACGTTACGTATCCCGGCTTTAGTGATACTGAAAAAAATCTCGAACAAAAAACGGCTGAAATTTCTGGCTACATGATTTCCGGTAACCACATGGAAGTTTACGGATTATGTCCAGAATGCCAAATTAAATTAGGAATAAAAAACAATGAGTAATTATAGTATTTATTTTCTATGTTCCGGAAACTCCTGTCGGAGTCAAATCGCTGAAGGGTACGCAAAAAAGTACTTGCCTAACTGGAATATTCAAAGCGCCGGTATCCGAGCCGACGGCGTCAACCCAAGAGCTATCAAAATAATGGCCGAAGATGGCATCGATATCTCTAAGCAAACTTCTAAAATAATCGACAACGACTTCATGAAAAACGCGACCGTCGTAGTTACTTTGTGCGGTGAGGCCCGCGACAAATGCATCATCCCTCAGAGCAGCCGCTGGCTACATTGGCCAATTCATGATCCTGCTATCAGTACAGGCAGTGAAGAAGAAATTATGGCCGATTTCCGTGATGCCCGCAATGACATCAAAGAACACATAAAGAAATTAGCTGAATACGTTCAAAAAAATCAATAGTTTTGTTTTATCTATTGATATAATTTGTACATAAAATAATAGAGGATCTTATTAGAACCGTGCACATTGCCACATTCTAACAAGATCCTCTTTTTTATTGTTGCCACTCCCAAAGGGACAATTAACCTTAACTATTTTTATTCCAAAACTCTTATCGAAATAGAATAACTATTTCTAAAACATTAGAAAGAAATAAACCATAGAACAACTACTCCAGTCCGGAGCAAAAAACTCGATTGGGCTCAGTGGTGAAATTAATGTTAGTGGTTTAGCACTTACATTAAGGTCGAGCTTGGAGACTTTTTCCGGTTTTGAAAAAGGCTTCAAGTCGGCCCACCACGTTCCAGTCCCAATCGAGTTTTTTGCGGAGGACGGCATGCTTAACATCAAATAGTAAAATTTATCATTTACATTTTTAAAGAATTACTTTAAGATTGAATAGTCATATTTATCATTAAGGGAGATTACTATGTTTTCAAAAAAATCGCGTCTTATTACAATTTTGCTGCTCTTCATCGTCTTTTTAACCGGCTGTTCTACTCAACCTAAAAAATCATCTAAATTACAAATAGTTACGACTACTGACTTTTATGGTGAAGTTGCCAAGGCTGTCGTCGGTAACAAAGGAACTGTTTCTTCAATCATCGACAATCCCAACGTTGATCCACACGATTACGAACCAACTACTAATATTGCTAAGAAAGTCAGTACAGCTGATATCACTGTTGCCAACGGTTTAGGCTACGATTCTTGGATGAACAAATTGAACCAAGATGACAACAGTACTTTCATTAAAATCGGTGAAAATGTCATGCATAAAAAGATGGGTGACAATCCGCATATTTGGTATGAACCTCAGACTATGCCTAAATATGCTAAATATCTTGCTAAACAATTAGGTAAGAAACAGCCGAAAAATAAGGAATACTTTGAAAAGAACGCTCAAAAATACATTGCTACTCTTAAACCGGTCCAAGACCAATTAGGCAAGCTAAAGGAAAATGCCAAGCGTGATAACAAATCCGTCTACGTCAGCGAACCTGTTTTCGACTATTCATTAAATGCTATCGGTTATAAAGTTGCCAACAAGAGTTTTGAAAAAGCTATCGAAAATGGCACCGACCCTACTCCACAAGTAATTCAAAAGATGAACAATGGCCTCAAGGATAAGAAAGTTGCCTTCTTCGTACTCAATTCACAAACTGACAACAAAGTTATTAACAACCTCGTTCAAAAGGCTGAAAAAAACGACATCCCCGTCCTCAAAGTCACCGAAACATTGCCTAAAGGTAAGACTTATAAGCAATGGATGCTCTCCCAGTACCAAGATCTAGAAAAAATTCTGCAAGGTGAATAATATGATTCAAGCGCAACATTTAAGTAAATCCTTTGGTAATCAATTAGTTTTCACTGATTTGAACTTCCAAATTTCCGACGGTGAATTCGTCAGTCTGATTGGCCCCAACGGCTCCGGTAAAACAACCTTGATCAAGATCATGATGGGATTGGAAAAGCCAACTTCAGGAAACTTGCAAATGTCCCATCACACCATCGGATACGTTCCACAATTTCGCAACATCGACAATGACTATCCTTTGAGTATTGAGCAATTTATTCGTCTGAACAATAAATTCACTTTGAATCCAGCTAAGCGCAAAGAACAAAATCAAAAGATTCAAACTATTCTCAAAAAAACTGGTCTGACAAATTTAAAAAATCGCCCCTTAGGCTTAGCTTCCGGTGGTGAAAAACAAAAAGCTTATTTAGCCCAAGCACTCTTAAATGATCCTAAGATTCTGATTTTAGACGAGTCAACTGCCAGTCTTGATGTTGAAGTAAAAATGCAGTTGATGGATTTAGTTGCCGAACTCAATCAAAAGGAACATTTAACAGTCATTTTTATCACTCACGATTACGATTTAACTAAGAAATATACAAAACGGGCCTTACTCTTTGAGAATAAGAGTTTAAAACAAGTTAACGTCAGTGACGTTTCCAAAAATATGTTTAAGATGGAGGGATAAAATGCTCCAATATGAATTTATGCGCCAAGCCTTCATCGCTAGCACTTTCATCGCAATTACAGCAGGCTTAGTCGGCGTCTTTGTAGTTTCCAGAAATATGTCATTTCTCTCACACACACTTTCCGAAATAGGCTTTGCCGGAGCTTCCTTCGGAGTTTTGGTCGGTATTTCACCACTAGCAGGAATGATTCTTTTCACAATCGTTAGTTCCATCGCCGTCGGTGGTCTCAGCAACGAATCTTCCAGAAGAGAAGCTTCAATCAGTGCCATGTCATCACTATTTATCGGACTAGGGATTCTATTTTTATCCCTATCCTCAAAATCCAGCAGCTACGCTACTAACATCTTATTTGGAAGTATCGTCGGTATTAGCAGCAAAGAAGTCCAACAATTATTGGCACTAGCAATCTTTGTCATTATCATCTTCATCATCTTTTACAAACCATTAGCCTTTGATTCCTTTGACCACATCGGAGCTTCAGCCAGCGGTTTAAAAACTCGCTTGTTATCAGTCATCTTCTTAGTTACATTAGCACTAAGTGTTAGTATCGGCGCTCAAATTGTCGGTTCCTTGTTAGTCTTTGTTCTATTGACTTTACCAGGTGCTACCGCCAAATACTTAGCTCATTCCGTACCAAAGATGATCCTAGTTTCAGTCGGTTTAGCACTGAGCGGTGTTTGGTTAGGTTTATACTTAGCTTTCATTACCAATTGGCCAGTAACATTTTTCATCGCAACTTACGAAGTAATTGCGTATTTCATTGGCTTAGGATACAAGAATTATAAATTGAATCATTAAGTGTTGTTCTGTAGTTTTGGTGGTGTTTGATGCCGTCTTCCGCAACAACTCGGTAAATTCTGAAATGGATACGATATAACCTTCTATTCTTTAACAACAAAAAATAACAAATGCACTTTGCTCACGAACTAAAATAAAGAAGCAGCACTAATGATATTTCTCATTAATACTGCTTCTTTATTTTCGCTATTTGATTCTGTTAGAAAACACCACTTTGAATAGAATTTACTATCCTTAACCAAAAAGAAAGCACATAACCAATAGATCCGTTATTTTAGCCCGGAACAAAAAATGCGATTGGGCTCAGATGTGATATTATTCTTAGCAATTTATTGCTTAGAATAAGGCCGAGCTTGGAAATGCCGCGAACTTTGCGGTAGTTCCAAGTCGCGCCCACATCGTTCCAGTCCCAATCGCGTTTTTTGTGGAGGGCGACCATACTTCTCCTCAAAAACAAAAAAACTACCAACTATAAGTCAGCAGTTTCCTTTTTCAACTTTTTAGCACAATTAGCACACAAACCATAAACTTCGATTGCATGTCCCTCAATTGTGTATCCCGGTAATTGATCTGAGAAGAACTCCATTGGACAAGCTTTTAATTCCGTTACTCGACCGCAGTTCTTACAGACAAAATGATGGTGATGACGATGGGCAAAATCACATTGATATTTGACCAGCGTCTTATTTTTTTCTTGATACTCAACTAATCCAATATCAGCGAATTCCTTTAAATTACGATAAATTGTGTTGTTGCTCATCCCTGGATACAACGAACGCATATAATTGGCAATATCACTGATTGCTACATAGTGGATCGTGAAGTTTTTTAGGTAACCAATTAGGTCGGTTCTTTGCTTAGTCACCTTATAATTATTCTTTTTGAGAATTTCAATTGCTTTTTCCATTTGAATCATCCTTCTTTGGTTCATTCAGTAGTGTAACACAATTAGTAATTATTACGCATTAGAAAGTTTTAGTTAGAATTAAGAATGGTTTGCTACTATAATTAGATAAAACGATTTTTGGGAGATTTGTGATGAAAAATACAATTTTGATTGTTGAAGATGAACGTAGTCTTTCCAGTTACGTCGGTAAGGAATTGCAATTTGAGGATTTTGACGTTGTGATTGCTAACGATGGTGTCGAAGCCTTAGACATGTATGAAAAATATCAAAACGAATTGCTGTTGATTTTGCTTGATTGGATGTTACCCAAACTCGATGGGATGGAAGTTTTGCGGCGTATAAGAAAACATGACCAAGTGCCAGTTATCGTTATGACGGCTCGTGATTATGTTGGTGACAAGGTTGCTGGCCTTGATAATGGGGCCGACGACTACATCACTAAGCCATTTGAAATTGAAGAGTTGTTAGCTCGAGTTCGGGTCATTCAAAGAAGAATGGAACACATGACTGAACCGGAACAAACATACAAGATTGCCGATTTAACTTTGAATACTAAATCCCATCAAGTCTTTCGTAAGGAAGAAAATATCCAGTTAACTCGTCGTGAATATGATCTCTTATTGTTCTTTTTACAACACGTCGGTCAAGTCTTCACGCGTGATGAATTATTAGACAACGTATGGGGCGAAGATTTTCTTGGGCAACAAAATGTTGTCGATGTTTATGTCGGTTACTTACGCAGTAAAATCGATGGCAAGGAAAATAAGCCTTTGATTCAAACTATTAGAGGGGTCGGTTACTCACTTGAGGATGTGACGGAATAATGGCTAAAAAACCACTTTCGTATCAAGCTTTAATCAGTCAAGGCATAAAAAAATTAGTTATTATTATTACTCTATCAATCAGTGCCTTAATTTTAATCATCGTGGGCGTGCAACAAACTTTGATGACAACCCGTGAAGCCGAAGGTCAGATGATGAGTCTGAACCGAGCCAACATTGACGATATTCCTAGTTTCATCCACTGGAGTAGCCAAAATAATCGCCATTCCAAACAAGATACCGTCATTCGGGTCAAAACTAGCAGTTCTTCGATCACGGCTGCTTCCGGCCGCGGTGGCCAAGTTATCATGACTTCCAGTGCCTCGAAAAAGTTTATCGCTCAAAAAAAATTCAGCCTGTTTGATCACGTAGTTTACGTCAACGGCTTTGGATTCTTCTTGTTTTATTCGCAAAAAGATGAGGATACAACTTATCAAATCTGGGTCAGTATGAACCGCCTACTCAATAGTTTAATTTTGTTATTAATCATCATCAGCATTGTCGTCTTCGTGACACTAGGCTTTGGAACCTGGTGGGCCCAACGTTTAGCCGAAAAGTTGAGTGCTCCGACGATTCAATTGGTTAAGGAAACGCGCAATACCATCAAGGATTCCGTGGTCGATCAACCGACTTTGAAGGTTCCCGATAGTCCGCAAGAAATCAACGAATTAGGAACTGCTTTCAACGACTTATTGACGACTCAAAATGAGCGCCTGCAACGCGAAAAGGACTTTGTTTCCAACGCTTCACACGAATTACGGACCCCAATTGCGGCCGTTCGTGGCAACATCAATTTAATCAAGCGCCACGGGCAAAAACATCCAGAAGTCATCCCCGAATCTTTAGATTTCATCGACGAAGAATCTTTGCGGATGCAGAATTTGATTGAGAATCTTCTGCATTTATCGCGAGCCGACCGGGCCAAATTAGTTTTAGCGGATGTGAACTTATCAGCTATCACGCAATCTATCGGCGAGCACTATCAGAGTTCTCTACCCCACCAAGTTAATTTGGAAATTGAACCGGACATCCACGTTTTAGGCGATAGTGATACTTTGAAACAGATTTTGGTCGCCCTTTTGGACAACGCCAATAAGTATTCTGATGACAAATCACCAATTACGCTTAGTTTAAAGCAAGTCGATGGCAAAGCTCATTTGTGCGTTAAAGATTTAGGATTTGGTATTGCAGATGATCAGAAGAAATTGATTTTCCAACGATTCTATCGGGTTGATACTTCCCATTCGAGTGAGATTCAAGGTAGCGGTTTGGGATTGTCGATTGTTTCGCAGTTGGTTAAATTGAATAACGCTGAGATTGAGGTTTTGGATAATCAACCGCATGGTTGTGTGTTCCGGGTTTGTTTTGATGTTGGTGGTTAATTGCCGTCTTTCGCAACAAACTCGATTTTATTTTTTATTCCGTTTAATTTTAAAAAAATATATAGAAGTCGTGCTGATGTTTTTTTGTTGGTGTGACTTCTTTTTGTTTGTTCTTTATGTGTTTGATTTAAGAAGGGAATCTGGTATGGGAATTGTTCTTTTATTTTATTGCGGTTCTTGGATAAGTGCTCCCTTTTTCTTTTTCCTAAACTTGCGGCATAAACGCGTTCCGCAGGGGCAACTCCCTACAAGATAGTGAAACTTCCCGAACCGCACGCAAAGTGCGCGTGCAATTTGGGAAGTTCCACTATCCTCCGGGAGCTGACCGCCCCTGCTCCACGCTCTCTTTCTAAGAAAATCTTATCTAAACCTTACCAAACCCCAGTAGTCCCATTTCCTTCTTGCTTGTAAACTAGGTTTATTCAATCAAACACATGAAAGGTCTTGGTGATATGTCAGAACTTACAGATAGATTAAAACAACAACTTCTTAACGGCGCAAATCGTTCTCTTATGCAGGACGCTAAACAACATTGGTATACCGGTAGTGAACTTAACTTAGAGGAAACTGTTTGGAAAAACTATTGGGAAAACAAGGGTATTGGTCACAACGATGTGGTTTTGGTGGCTCTTACTAATTCGGTTACTTATTCCTTAGTTACTCAAAGTCTCTGGGAAATTGGTGCTATCGTTCACCCGATCAATCCGGCTACTACGGAAATTCAAATTAGTGAATTGGAAGATCAATACCATTACGCCGCAATTGTTTTAAACAGTGAAGTTCAAGAGTTGACTGTTCTTAGTGACACTTTTACTAATCAACCGCGATTGACAACTTTGCACGAACCTGAAGTTCAAATCTTCATTCGGAACAAACATATTGCCCACCTGCCTGAAAAGCCGATCGATTCACAATTGGCCGTAATCATGCACACTTCTGGAACAACTGGCAAACCAAAACGGGTCGGTCTGACTCACAAACAACTTTTGGCCGGAGCATTCCACGTGGTTGAGAGTCAAAACTTAACTAGTGACGACTCGACATTCATCTTGATGCCAATGTTCCACATCAACGCCATGGTCATCTCCAACTTGGCCACTCGCGTCTCACATGGACAATTGCTCTTTAGACCAAAGTTTAGTGCTCACCTCTTTTGGAAAGAAGTCAGTAGTGAAATGGTAAGTTGGGTGTCACTCACCCCAGCCATCATCGCAATTTTATTACAGCGTGATGAACAACCCACAACCGACAATAATTTGCGTTTCCTACGAACAGCTTCCGCTCCACTTTTACCTAGCACTCACGAGGAATTCAACCGCCGCTTCAGTGTTCCTTTAATCGAAAGTTACGGTATGACCGAGGCTGCCAGCCAAATTGCTCAAAATCCGCTTGAAAAGCCAATTCAAAATACTGTCGGAAAACCAGTTGGTACTGAAATGAAGATTCTCGATAGTGAACATCATGAAGTTGCTTTAAATACTGTCGGCGAAATTGCCATCAAAGGTGACAGTGTAATTACTCACTATCTTGATCCGCAACCAGAGGCTTTCTATGACGGATACCTTCTAACCGGCGACCTTGGTTCAATCGACGAAAATGGTTATTTAACAATTTCTGGTCGTAGTAAGGAAATGATTATCCGTGGTGGAGAAAACGTCAATCCACTGGCCGTCGAAGATTGTTTGAACGTCTTGAAATTTGTTCGAGAAATGGCCGTTGTTGGAACTCCCGATAAAATCTATGGTGAAACTGTAACAGCTGTGATCGTCCCTAACGAAATCAGCCGCGACCATCGACACCAACTTGCATTGTTGAACGAATTAGCAAATGAGCAATTACTACCAGTTGAACGTCCAACTAAGTACATTTTTAGTGACCAACTACCTAAAAATGCGACTGGTAAAATTCAACGAACACTTCTAGCTCAAGAAGTAACTCAACAATTAAAGGAGGCTTAGCCGATGCAAAATTCTGTAGCTTTACCAAAGAAAAAGGCGTTACGTTTGCCCGTAACGAAGCTCTTACCTTTTTTAATACCAATTATCCTTGTGTTATTTTGGCAAGTTGCTAGTTCTTTGGGTTGGTTATCCAGTTCCGTTTTGCCATCGCCATTGGCAGTTCTACAAGACGGAATCGAGTTGACCCAATCAGGAGAATTACCAAAAAACCTTAGTATCAGTCTTTACCGGGCAACTTTAGGACTCTTGATTGGTGGAGGAATCGGCTTTATCCTCGGTTTCATCAACGGAATGTCCAAAACTTGTCGACTATTATTTGATTCATCAATTCAAATGTTTCGTAACATCCCCCATTTAGCCCTTATTCCCTTAATTATTTTGTGGTTAGGTATCAATGAGTCAGCCAAGATCTCTTTGGTGGCTATCGGAACAATGTTCCCCGTTTATATCAACACTTTCCACGGTATCAGTTCCGTCGACCCTGACTTGATTGAAATGGGTGAATCCTACGAATTATCTAAACGCCAAATGTTTTTCAAAATTATTTTCCCGGCCGCACTTCCCCAAATTCTCGTCGGTATCCGTTACGCTTTAGGTGTGATGTGGACAACTTTGATCGTCGCTGAAACAATTTCCGCTAGTTCCGGTATCGGTTATATGGCCAATAACGCCGAAGATTTCATGGATATGGAAACCGTGATTCTATGTATCGTCGTCTATGCGGTGCTCGGTAAAATTTCTGATCTCGTCGCCAAGAGTTTTGAAAGTCTCCTACTCGAATGGCAAACAACTGGAAGGAGTAATGTTTAATGACAGAAGAAATGATCCAAGTTAAAAATGTTAATAAAATGTATCAAGATTTAACCGCCTTACAAAATGTCTCACTCGATATTAAAAAAGGTGAATTCATCGCCTTAGTCGGTATGAGTGGTGGCGGTAAAAGTACCCTACTAAGACTGATCGCTGGCCTTGAAAAACCAACAACCGGTTCAATCAAAGTCAATGGTGACAACTCCAAATCCATTATGCGAATGATGTTCCAAGAAGATCGACTACTTCCCTGGATGAACGTTTTAGACAATTTATCCTTTGGTTCTAAAGATAAAAATACTAAAGCGCATGCTCAAGAACTCTTGGAATTAGTTGAATTAGGCGATTACGCCGACCACTTCCCCAACCAATTATCCGGTGGTCAAAAACAAAGAGTCGCTTTAGCCCGTGCTTTGATGACTAATCCAGAAGTCCTACTTTTAGACGAGCCATTAGGAGCTTTGGATGCTTTGACTAGAAGAAAAATGCAAGACCTAATCCTCTCTGTCTGTGAAAAGCAGAATTTAACAACTATCTTAGTAACCCATGACGTAGAAGAAGCTGCTAGAATGGCAGATCGTATCGTCGTGATGAAGAATTCAACTAACTATTACGAAGAAACTTGTCCTAAGAAACGTAACGCCGGTCAAATCGGTATCGTAGCTGATCGTGTTCTCGGTGAGATTTTAGGAGAAAAAGAAGCTCAAATGCAAACAGCTTAATTTACTTACAAAAAAGCCGTACTAATGAAAACAAAAAAATCATTAGTACGGCTTTTTAAGTTTTTCTTGATGTAATTAAAACATATTTGGGTCCGTGATAATTAGCGTGTCTTTTTTTCTTGAGAGTGCTAATATTAGAAAAAATGACTGGAGAAAAATCATGAATACAACGAATAAGTATTTGCAATTTGATGATCCAACTATTCTAACGTTTGAATTCAATGTCAACGAACAATTCGACTTTGACAATGACTTCGACGACGTTGATATCAGCACCTTGGTAGAAATGCCCGACGAATTAGAAATCAATTGGCAAGAACCAATCCCAGTCTATTTAAGCGTCTTTATTAATCCTGATAACTCGGACGCACCCTATAAGATCAACATGAAGATTCTAGCTTTCTTCAAAGTAGATAGTGCCGTCCCTGAAGGTGAAGCTTATCAAATCCTTCAAACAGACGCCGCCAGCATCCTGTTGTCCTATCTACGCCCCATGGCTTCAATGATGGTGACAGCCAGCGGCTTCCCACCAATGACAATACCGATGTTGGACTTCTCAGATGATGACGATGATTAGAGGGTGGAGCAAGCCCGCTTAGGAGGCGACAGATAGCCTAGCTTCACGAATTGCCCGCCGAATTTTGCGGGTGATTTGGGAAGCGTAGCTATATGTTGACTCCTGGCTTGCGCAACCCGTTTACGATTAGAGGGTGAAGCAGGGGCGGTCAGCTCCCGGAGGATAACGTAATTTCCCAAATTGCACGCCGAACTTTGCGAGTGATTTGGGAAATTTTGTTATCTCGGAGGGAGTTGCCCCTGTGTAACCCGTTTACGATCAAACTAAGCACTTTGGTTATCCGCTATATACAAAAAGAGCTACTAACCCCACCGGTAAGTAGCTCTTTTTAAATACCCAGACTAGCCTCACGCATCCCTTCAACAATATCCGGCACTTCATGCAAAACGTAAGGAACGACCACTGAAACCACTAAAATAACTCCAAAAACAATCCCCCACTTATTAATCCCTTGCCACTTAACACACTTCAAGAACCCCACCAAAGAAACAACTCCAGTCAAAGTCAACCAGTCTTCCACTGTAACAATAGAAATACCTCGTCCATAAATAATGAACAAACCAACTACCACTAAGAGCAGTCCCAAAGTATAGATCCATTCCAGTTTGGAGAACTTAATCTTATCTTCTGCAAACTTATTCATCAATTCATCATCCCCCCGAATCAATTCATCTAAAGAAATCTGAAACAAGTCACTAATTGCGACAACATTACTAAAACTTGGCAAGCTCAGTCCATTCTCCCACTTCGATATTGATTGACGGGAAATATTCAGTTTTTTAGCTAGATCTGCTTGTGACATATTATGTAATTTACGTTGTTGTTGCAGTTTCGTTCCAATCCTCATAATAAATCCCCCCTTGATTAATTATGATTTTATAGGAAACGAGCTCCTTTGCCTAGAAGCTGGCGGTTGCGTTTATCCTCTAAAGCAATTTCGTCGTTATAACGATACTTTACGGGCAACAAAAAAGGACGATCAAATCGTCCTTTTTATATTTAATCATAATCACCAGAGTCACTAACTGTAACTTTTTTCTCGATGAATCCTTCTTCATAGAAGAGGTCCGCAATCTTTTGCTCTTCCTTTACATATTTAGAACTCATTGTATAAATACCAAAGCTACGACGGCTGACTAATTTTTTAACCACGCTCTTAGAAACATTTAGAGACTTGCTCATCATTGTTACTAATTCACTCTGATTATTATTAGCCCATTCCATATCTTCTTGTAGATACTTAACTAAATACTTCGATACTTCAGTATTTTCTTTGGCATAACTTTGTAATGCTAGAATATAATCACGATTATTGGTAATACCTGAACCATTAACTAACAATTTAGCATTTTGATTGATTTCTGCTTGTGCCGTATATGGATCCCAACTTGCCCAAGCATCAACTTTCCCCTTTGAGAAGGCGACGCTGGCACTTGATTGATCCATATTGACCAACGTTACATCATCAGTACTCAAGCCAGCTTTTTTCAATGCGGCTAAAACCATATATTGAGAACTAGTTCCTTTAGTATAGGCAATCTTCTTCCCCTTCAAATCTTTAATTGAAGAAATATTTGAAGATTTACTTACTAAAATACCTGAGCCCTTAGCTTTTGAAGTGCTACCAGCAATATAAGTCAATTTTGTACCTGTCGAAAGTGCGAATACCGGTGGTGTATCACCAGTTCTAGCATAATCGACACTACCAGCTTTCAAGGCTTGCATCAAAGCACTTCCGTCTTGGAACTGTTTAAAGACAACATTGTAACCTTTAGCTTTCATCTTCTTAACGAATTCACCACGCTGTTTAGCAATATCAAATGGATCACCTTTTTGATAACCGATCGTGACCGTTTCTAAACTTGAAGACGAACTACCGGCATCAGTTTGCTTAAATCCATATAACGCTACAACGGCCCAGAAGAATAGGACCACACTGATTAAGAGCTTTTTAAATTTTCTTTTTCGTTTATTCATGCGAATTTACCCACTAAGTTTGACATAACTTGCTCACGTAATTTTAAGCGAATCACTTTTCCTGTAGCGTTACGCGGATAATCTTTAACGAAGACAATTCGCGTTGGTTGTTCATAACCAGCTAAAGTAGCTTTGGCGTGAGCGATAATTTTTTGACGTTCTAGTTCTTTAGATTGTTGACCGCGAGTGATCACTACAGCTGTCACTGCTTCTCCATACAAGTTATCAGGTGTTCCAATGACTGAGACCTCTTTGACAAAATTTAATTGGCTGAGGGCATTCTCAACTTGTGCCGGCGCAACTTTTTCACCACCGTGATTGATAATGTCCTTTTTACGACCTTTAACGAATAAATATCCGTCTTCATCGATATATCCCAAATCGCCAGTTAAAAACCAACCATCCTTAAAAGAATCCGGATGTGGATCTAAGTAATCGCTAATAACGTGATCACCGGAAACAACGATCTCACCTAACTGATTAGGTTTCTCAACTACTTGGCCATCGTTCATGATAGCAACATTAGTCTTAAAAGCTTTTCCGGCTGAACCAACCTTTTGAGCACCGAAAGGATTGATCGTACATTGACTAGCAGTTTCCGTCATCCCATACCCTTCAAGGATTTGAGTATGAAATTTCGTTTGAAATTCAGTTAGTTTATCAAGTGGTAAAGCAAATGAAGAGCATCTGACAAAGCGTAATTGGATATCCGTATCATAAGCCTGCAAAGCTTTTTGATTAATCAATAAGATATTAACAATCGTTGGTACCACGGAAACCCAAGTAACACCGTTTGTTCGAATCTGATTCCAAAACTTAGAAGCACTGAATTTTTCAGCGACGACAATTTTTCCACCCGATAAACGAGTTGCCAATATGACGATAGCTTGAGCATTGATATGAAACATCGGCATAACGACCAAAGTCGTATCACTGGCAGTCAATCTATGGCTTTCAATATCATGTTCGACCGCATTTTTCAAAATCCGATGTGTCAAGCCAACTCGTTTGGGTTTTCCAGTGGTTCCAGACGTGTTCATGATCAAGGCTAAATCGTCTTCTGCTGGTGTAGCGGCGTCATGACCCATCAAATCTCGATAACGAATAACGTGTAAAATAGAATAAGTTTCTAAATGTAACGCCGTTACAATTGCCATGTGGTCATCCAAAACAGCATCAACCAAGTTCTCACCGACGATTGAAGCTGCATAGTCGTGTTCAGCTAGTTCTTGTTGTAATTCTTTTTCTGGCGTTGTAGCGGCGATTGGATGCACGACGGCCCCCACTTCCCAGAGCGCCTGAGTTAACACTGGATAAACCGCTGAATTCTTCAGGCAAACTAATACGACATCACCTAATCCGATGTGAAGATCGATTAAAGTATCCTTCAAAATCCTGATATCACCACGAATTTGACTACCGGTGAACCACTGATCTAGTGCTTCATCCTTAATAATTTTTTCATTTAAGTTATTCTTTAACTGCTTGTTTAATTGTTGAGTTATTTCTGACATATTTTTTTGCTCCTTTTGTTAGGTGCCATTGCGGACGTCCAATCAAAACTCCAAACGGAGGAACCTTGTAGCAGAACCAAGAAATCAAGAAGGCTCCACCAAGGACAAAGGCATATCCAAGTGGCAACATTAGTAGCATCACGAATGATGGCACATTGATAATGCTCAAAATTCCATACAAGATTGCGATTGGAATCGTTTGAACCAAGTAAATCCCGAAGGATACTTTGGCCAAGTTGTGAATTGTTTTATCTAACCAAGCTGGTAGATTCTTTTGTCTAGCATGGGCGTATTGTCGACCAATCCAGAAAACAAAGACGATCATGAACGTATCATAGATAAAAATGAATGGTTGGTGAATCGATTGAGTCGCACTCATACTTAGTTTTAAAACGTATTGATTTCCGAAGAAAACAAGTACTGTTCCAATTGCTAAAACAAGTGTTGACCAACCAATCACCCGATGGTTTTTTTCAATAAATTTATCGACTTGATCATAGTGGATAGCAACAAATGCTCCGGCAATGAAGTAGAATTGATAAACTAAAACATTCATTCCATAGGCTCTGAAGAGATACCACCAACCACTACGGTCGACACCTGGTAACCAATATTTGATGCCAATAACTAGTAATAGTTGAATCAAAGCACTCGCAACCAAAATGGCAACGTGGTGATTTGGCAATTTCTTAAACATATAAACTATTAGTGGGAAAAGTAAGTACAGCTGGAACGTGACCAGAATGTAGTACATGTAATACTTATTCCCATGAATTATGGCATCATATAAATTTTGAAAATAATTAGGCCAACTGATAGCGACACCCGCCGTGATGGTTGAGAACCATAACAGAATCGCATTCCAACCAATATAAGGAATCCCTACACTGATATAACGTTTTTTCCAAAAGCCTAACCAATGATTATCACGATTGTAGTAATTTAAAACTAAAACGAGTCCCGTCATGAACATGAAACCCATTCTCGTAAAGTGAAGCATCAAGTGAGTCGCTTCGATAAATAGTTGACTACCTGTACCGTCGCCAACGTTGTTTTTAAAAGCGGTTGTTGTATGATTCAACAGCACGCCACCAATAAAGAGAACTCGCATTAAATCCACTTCATATAAATATTTTTTCTTTTTCTTAGTTGTAGTTGCCAAGAGTTCACCTCTATTGCCATTTTTTCTTCCTGCTTAAAAGCATAGTTAAGTTATAGCATCGCAACAGTACTGGGGTCTTGATGATTGATTAAGGTTAAAATAAGAAATTCTTAGATACAAAAAAATTCAAGGAATTATTACATCCCTTGAATTTTTTAATTTCATTTATAAATCTGCTTTGTGAGACAAGAAAACTCGATATCCACCAGTATTATATGGCCGGTCAGTTGAAGAACTTTCAAATGGTGTTCCATCATCCAAATAAACTACTTGTCTAACATTTAAAATTGGTTCACCTGTCTTGGCTTTCAAATATTTTAAATCGTCCGCTGAAGGTTTCTCAGCATTAATAGTTCTATCGGCTGCACCAATAGTCAATTTTAATTCACTTTGGATATAACCATAAATCGAACTATGTAAAACTTTCTCATTAACGCCTGGAATAACATTAACCGGCATTTTAGTGTATTCCAACGCATATGGATTTCCGTCAACTAACCTCAATCTTTTAATATTGTAGATTGCATCAGTTTCTTTGATTCGTAAGTCTCGCATCTCATCCTTGTTAGGATATCTCAACTCAAACTTGATAATTTTGCTAACAACCTTATGCTCTTGACCCATCAATTGTGACGTTCCCACGTACTGATCTACGCCAATACTCATATTAGCAATACTGTCAGCATTGCTTTTTACATAAGTTGCAGCTCCTTGTTGACTATAAACATATCCACGAGTTTTCAAAATTGCGAGTGACTTTTGAAGCGTCATTCTACTTGTCGCATACTCCTTTGCCATAGTTTTTTGGTCAGGCAAAGGATTTCCAGATTTATAAATGCCAGCACGAATTTTTTCTATTATTTCATTTGCGATTTCTTCATATCTTGACATCACGCATTAACCTCATTTTTCTCATTACGTTAATAATACCCATCTTTATTCGATTTGAAAACTTTAACACCCAATTTATAAATTTGAGTTTACAAGTTATGTGAAAGCGTGTACAATTCGTTTTGTAAAGGAGGATTTTATTTATATGAATGAATTAAGAAAAGATTTCTTGTGGGGGAATTCTACCTCTAGTATGCAGACCGAAGGTGCCGTAAACGAAGGCGGTAAGGGTAAATCCGTTTACGATATCAGAAAAGCAACTGCTGATGCTTCTGACTGGAAAGTTGCTATCGATGAATATCATCGTTATCCCGAAGACGTTAAGCTGATGAAAGAAATGGGTATGAATTGTTACAGATTCCAAATTTCTTGGAGCCGTGTTAATCCTGACGGTGATGGTGATTTTAATGAAGAAGGAATCAAGTTTTATGATGATTTGATCAATGAATTATTAGCAAATGATATTGAACCAATGATTTGCTTGTACCACTTCGATATGCCTCTTCACTTGGCTGAAAAGTATAACGGATTCGTTAGTCAACACGTAGTAGATGCCTTTGTCCGTTATGGAAAAGAAATGCTAAAGAGATTTGGCGACAGAGTTAAATATTGGATCACCTTCAATGAACAAAATCTTTACAGTGTTCCTGAAGCATTCAAAATCAGTGGCTATAAAGGTGACAATTCAATTAGAGACCTTTATCAAATTCAACAACACGTTTTCTTATGTCATGCAGCTATTGCTAATGAAGTTCATGAAAATTATCCAAATGTACAAATTGGTGGCATGCTTGCCTATCAAGAAGTTTATCCTGCAACAGCTTTACCAACTGATGTTGCCGCAACACGTAAATTCCTAGAATTTGCTGACAACAATTTAATTAGATTATTTACTGAAGGAAAATATTCTGATGAAGTAGTCCACTACATGAAGATGAACAATCTTGATGACATCTTAGACGAAAAAGAAATGGAAGTTATTTCAAAGACGACAAGTGATTTTATTAGTTTCAGCTATTATTCAACTTCAACAATCGACAGTACATTAATTCCTATTAACACTTGCCCTAACTTCTACAGCATTGAAGGACATAAACCAAATCCATATCTATTAACAAATGAATGGGATTGGCAAATCGATCCATTAGGATTCAGAACTGTTTTAACAACCATTTCAAATGAAACACATCTTCCTGTTTTCCCAATTGAAAACGGAATCGGTGTCAGTGAAACTTGGGACGGTAAAAATCCAATTAATGATGACTATCGTATCAAATATCACCGCGATCACATCCAAGCTATGAAAGACGCTGTTAGCATCGATGGCGTTGATGTTATGGGTTACCTTGGTTGGGGATTGATCGATATTCCTAGTTCACAAGGAAATATGGAAAAACGTTATGGAATGGTCTACGTAAACCGTGGAAACCATGATCTACGTGACATGAAACGTATTCCAAAGAAGAGTTTCAATTGGTTTAAAGAGGTCATTAAATCTAATGGAAATATACTTTAGAATGGAGTGAAAAAAATGGAAGCCTCAAAAGGTAAGGGACAAAAATTTTTAGATAAATTTGCCGCCGTATCAGCTCGTATTGGTGCAGAAGTCCATCTTCGTTCTCTAAGAGATGCCTTTGCTGTCATCATGCCCCTATTCATTCTTGCTGGTGTCGGAGTTTTAATTAACAACGTTGTCTTTCCAAAAATTGCTAGTGGCACTACCTTAGCAAATCTCCAAGTTTGGGGAAATCTGATTTCTAATGGTACCTTAAATATCGCCGGTTTAATGCTTGCACCCGCAATTGGTTTTTGCCTGGCTAGAAATAAGAATTATGATAATCCAATCGCAGCTGCCATAATCTCATTAGCCAGTTTAGTTATGACAATGCCTTTATCATTAAGTGTCATCCCTACTGGTGCTAAAAAAGCGGTTGATGTTTCCGGCTTAATGTCATTCAACAACTTAGGTACTACTGGTATGTTTGGTGGTATCATCGTTGGTTTACTAGCTACAGAAATTTTTATTAAGCTATCAAATGTTAAACATTTACAAATTAATTTGGGAGATAATATTCCTCCTGCAGTTTCCGCATCATTTAACTCATTGATTCCCGCTATTTTAACAGCAAGTATTTTCGCATTGATTGCCGCTCTTCTAGCTGTATTCGGGAATACAGATCTAATCACTTTAATTTCTACTTTGATCCAAGAACCATTAAGAAAAGTTAATACTAGTCTCTTCGGTATGTTGTTCATCTACTCAGTTGGTAATTTCCTATTTACATTGGGAATTCACCAAACAGTTATCAACGGTACTTTGCTTGATCCTTTACTTTTGATCAATATGAATAAAAATACTGCTGCATTTGCCGCTGGACATGAAGCTCCATACATTTTGACAAATACATTCCGTGATACCTTCGGTATGATGGGGGGTACTGGTTCAACTATCTGCTTGTTAATTGCTATTTTCTTATTCTCCCATCAAAAGTCAGGGAAAGAACTTGCTAAACTAGCCATTGCTCCTGGACTATTCAATATTAACGAACCTGTCATCTTTGGTTATCCAATCGTCTTTAACATCCCAATGATGATTCCATTCGTTTTGACACCGGTAATCGGTATCTTAATTGCTTACTTCTTTACAGCAATTGGCTTTATCCATCGAGTCGTCGTCATGGTTCCATGGACCACGCCACCACTACTATCAGCTTACCTTGCTACTGCTGGTGACTGGAAAGCTGTTCTAGTTCAAATCTTAACTATCATAATTGGTGTTTTCTTCTACTTACCATTTATTAAGATCAGTGAAAGAGTTCAACTAAAGCAAGCCGAACAAGGTTTGGATTAAAAAACGGTTGTACGCTAAATAGAGTTGATGGCAAAATGCCCATCAACTCTATTTTTGTATACCTTTTATTAGCAATACTCTTTAAGAACATCAAAAAAGACACCACTCATGTCCTTTAGATGTTCGACCCTCTACAGCTTCACAATGAAAGGAATTTGAATGATGCCCCTAACAGATAATTCTATACGAAATGCTTTAGAAATTAAAGACAAGAATATTGTATTCACTGATGACTCCATTTTTATGAATATACATGGAACTATGTCTTTAGATTTAAACGCCGGTTATATTAATCTCGTTCCAAAATTACTAAGGCAAGGATAGTTGTTGATTGGTTTCACATTGTTCAAATGGCTAATCGTTCTGCACTTTGATTACTCCAATGAATTTTTAGAAGGAATCATTGGAAGGACAAAGAAAATAAAAAATGGCGCATACGGTTATCGAAACTGGACTAACTTTATTAAGCGGATTGATCTTCAAATCTTTTGGTTTAGAGCACGCTCTTCATCTCGGCAAAAAAAGCAACTAGACCAATTACGGTCTAACTGCTTATGCGAACTGCCATCAACTTGATTTGACGAACAAAAAAAAGACTCATAAGTCACAGAATTAATCTGACTTATGAGTCTTATTTTTATTTAGCCTCAGCAGCTTCTTCTTCTTTTTCTTGCTTGTACAAGATCATATCTTGTTTGTGCACGAATGGATAGTAAACGAAGAACGAAGCTACGATGATAATTGCTTGCCAAATCATGACTTTCCAACCACCGACTAAGAATCCGGAAACAATTGGTGGCGTCGTCCATGGTACTTGAACACCATTTAGATATGGCAAAATTCCAATTTTAATTAAGAAATACGTTGATAACATTGAAAATGTTGGCATGAACATGAATGGTAAGACCATGATTGGGTTCAAAACAACTGGTAAACCAAACAAAATTGGTTCATTGATATTGAATATTGCAGGGATAAAGGCTAATTTACCAATTCCCTTCAATTGAGCTGATCTAGCAAAGAACATGATGTAAACTGCCAAGCCAAAAGTCATACCGGCACCAGTAACTGTACCGAATTGGTCCATTAATGATTGAGTAAAGATGTGACCACCTAAGGCTTGAGTTACAACTCCATGAGCTTTGAAAATCGTAGCATTTTGCAATGCATTAGCTTGTAGTAAGGGACTCATGATACCACCAATAATTGTGGAACCATGGACACCAAAGAACCACAAGAATGGAACCAAGATACCAACTAAGAACACACCACCGGCAGAATCTGTGATACCTTGCAATGGTGTTTGAATCGTTGTATAGATCCATTGAGTAACTGTTTGATGAGCTACTAAGTCAAAGAAGATGTAAATAAGTAGGAATCCACAAACAATGACAAAAGCAGGAATCAAAGCCACGAATGATTCAGCAACTGCAGGTGGAACAGACTCTGGCAACTTGATCGTGATGTGATGCTTCAAGAACCACGAGTAAACCCATCCAGTAATCAATCCAACTAAGATAGCCGCAATCATCCCTTGACCACCGAGCCAAGTACGATCGATAAATCCACCAAGCATAGTTGGTGCTTGACTAGCTGAAACAACCGTTTTAGTACCATTCATAACCGCTGTTGTTGGACGCATGATCAAAAAGAAACTGACCAAGGCCGTCATCCCAGCTGGCAATGGTTCAAATCCGGCATCTTTAGCCCAGTTGTAAGCAATACCTACGACCGCAAAGATTGCCATAACCCCGAATGAAGCGTTGTAAGCTTGATTCCAATATGGAGTCAAACCAGTCTTGTCCATCCAATTAGCAACTTCTGGAACAGGAAACGATGCTAGCAATAAGAAAACAGAACCAATCATAATGAATGGCAAGGAAACCAACATACCATTTTTAATGGCCGTTATCCCCCTGGTATTGACGAATTTCATCATACCCGGCATAATTTTTTCATTAAACCACGTTTTCATATTTTCACCCCTCAATGTTTGACATTGAAAAAAAATTTAAATATTATTTCATGAAAAATATAAATAATTTTGGGACACTATTTTGCAATCACTCTTCATAATCTACTAAACTTGCAGATCATGGCGAAATGACCAAACCATAGGCACCGCCACCTTTCAAGAGGTACACGCTTTATAACGCTTACATTACCATATTTCTACTGAAAGCTATTCTATTTATAATTTTTTTGGGTGTTACATGTTTCTTACAACAAAGCAAATTCTAAGCATGAATCAATTGATAAACCGCACCAATCATTCCTGCATCATTCTTGAGTTTAGCCGCCTTAACTTCAGGAAGCTGCAAATTATTAATACTGTTGTGGACAGCTTGGATTTCTTTAATAGTCTTATTCAAATTGTCCATAAATTCTGTATTATTACTAATTCCACCACCGATAATCACAACGGCTGGATCAAAGGCAACTTCTAAATTGATGATTCCTTTAGCTAAACTACGATAATAACTCTTCAAAACGTTTTGCGCTAAGACTTCGCCGTCATCTGCACGTTGGAAAATTTTTCTTGCATCGTCAACTTGATCTCCACTAAATTGATTATAACGCCTAATTAGTCCAATAACCGTTGCCCCACGGAAATTCAAAGTCCCCATTTCCACGTCAACATCATCGTCTTCAACAATCATCCAACCAAATTCTCCTGAACGAGCATGAGCTCCACGATAGATTTGGTCGTTAACGATCAAGGCGCCACCAACTCCAGTGCCCAATACTAATCCAATATAGTCATGGATTCCTTGCGCTGAGCCAATCCATTTTTCAGCAATAGCAGCCGCGTTAGCGTCATTTTCAATTTTTGTCGGTAGATCAGTTTTTTCTTCAAGTAGTTGGGCTAAATTGATTTCTGTGAAGTATTTAACTGCTCCAGAAGTAGTCAAGAAACCGTCCGCTTGCACGACTCCGGGCATAGAAACTCCGATGCCTTCAACTGGTTCAATATCTTGAATCTCTTTGACTGCCGCCACTAAATCATTTAACAATTTGTCTTTGTCGTCGACATTTGTTTCAAAGTGATTTTTGTTTGTGACTACGCCATTTTCGTCCACTAGACCATATTTAACTGAGGTTCCACCTATATCTAAACCAACATATTTTTTCATTATTTGATCTCCGCGCCATTAGTTTTGATAACGTTTTGGAACCAATAGAATGAATCTTTCTTGTAACGATCCAGTGAACCAGTCCCATCATCGTTCTCATCTACATAAATCATACCGTAACGTTTGGACATTTGACCAGTGCTGGCAGCAACTAAATCAATACAACCCCAAGGTGTGTAACCCATCAAATCGATGCCATCTTCTAGAACGGCCTTTTTCATTTCACGAATATGATCAGTTAAGTAATCGATTCGATAATCGTCGTGAACCTTTTTGTCATCAGTCAATTTGTCTACTGCACCTAATCCATTTTCGACAATGAATAGTGGCAAATGATAACGGTCATTGAACCAGTTCATGGCATAACGTAAGCCGGTTGGATCAACTTGCCAACCCCATTCACTAGCTTTAACATAAGGATTTGCCACTCGATCATGACTTTCGTTATATTCAAGTTTTCCAGTATCTTGAACCGCAAAGGACATGTAATAACTGAAACCAATGTAGTCAACTGTCCCCTTCTTTAAATTAGTCAAATCTTCAGCAGTCATATCCAAGTTAAAGTTACGCTCCTTGAAATGATTCAACAACCATTGTGGATAAACGCCGTTAACATGGACATCCCCGAACCAGAAACGTGTCTGCATTGCTCGTTGAGCAAACAAGATGTCAGCTGGTTTAGAAGTTAATGGATAAATTGGTGTCATGGCAATCATGCAACCAATTTGGAAATCAGGATTAATTTTGTGGCCAATTTCAACAGCTTTAGCACTAGCGACCAACTCGTAGTGAGCGGCTTGATACATCAATTTTTCATTATCTTCATCGGTTCTCGGAATGATTCCCGAATCAGTAAAGAGTGCGTGTGTTGATTCAAATTCAGTTTGATTATTGATTTCGTTGAACGTCATCCAGTATTTAACCTTATTTTGATAACGTTTGAAGACAACTGTCGCAAACTTCACAAAATAATCAATCACCTTGCGACTACGCCAGCCGCCATACTTCTTTACTAGATGATAAGGCATCTCGAAGTGGGACAAAGTGATGACCGGTTCAATGTTGTATTTATGTAACTCATCAAACATATCGTCATAAAATTGCAAACCAGCTTCGTTTGGTTGGTCGTCGTCTCCATTTGGGAAAATACGACTCCAGGC
Organism: Companilactobacillus suantsaicola; assembly: GCF_004745525.1. Lineage (GTDB taxonomy): Bacteria > Bacillota > Bacilli > Lactobacillales > Lactobacillaceae > Companilactobacillus > Companilactobacillus suantsaicola. The sequence goes on from NZ_RKLY01000008.1 coordinate 73,780, forward strand.
AATTGAGGTTCTAAAACATTTAAAACCCATTTCCGCAAACAATTTAATATCTTCTGGATAATGATGGTAAAAATCAATCGCATTATGATTAGGATAGAATTCATTAGGATCAATTCCGTCAGTTACTTTTCTAGCGACACCGTTTGCTCCTATTGTCATTACATCGGCAGTACTGAGACCTTTTCCACCTTGGTCAAAGCCACCTTCCAATTGATGAGCAGCAACTGCGCCACCCCATAAAAATCCGTCCGGAAATGCTTTTCCTTCTAAGTTCATACAAAAATCCTCCTCAAATGCGTTACATGTTCGTTATAACGGTGTTATACTTCTACAGCACCTGTAACATCGTCATCTTTTGCTTCTTTTTCAATTTCTTTTGATTTATCATCTGTTGATTCGTCATCATCAGGAACAGCCATCTTGTTGGCAGCTAAAACGAATGGGAAGTACATAGCAACAGAAATACCTAAACATACGAATCCAATTACTAATCCAAGCAAGTTACCACCTGTACCTAAGAATGGCATCAATGGTCCTGGAGTGGTCCACGTCAGTCCAAACGCCGGCGTCGGTATCCAATTAAAGATAACGGTTACTGTATATCCAACTAAAATATTAACAACTGGTGTTAGAACGAATGGAATAGCCATGATTGGGTTTAAAACAATTGGCAAACCAAACATCAATGGTTCGTTGATATTGAACAATCCTGGAACAAAAGCAAGTTTAGCAATAGCACGATAGTCTTTACGTTTTGAAACTAAGAAAATAGCGATGATAAGTCCTAGTGTCATACCAGAACCACCCATATTAGCGAAAACATCATTTAAAACACCCCATGTGGCACGGTTAGGAACACCCCAGGCTGTACCATGAGCATTGATAAATGTTTGATTAGAAAGATCTGCTTCAGTAAAGATAATTGATCTTAAAGCATTCAAAGTATTTGGTCCGTGAATACCAACTAACCAAAGTAGGTTTTGAACAATAGCGATGATAATAACACCGTAAATATTTACACCGATATGTGTTAGTGGTGTTTGAATCGACTTGTAAATAACATCATTGATACCACCGGGTGCAACTAAACCGATAAAGTAGTTAATAATTGAAGCAACCATGATAACAAAGACGATTGGAATCAAACCATTGAAAGAACGAGCAACGGCTGGTGGAACCATATCTGGCATCTTAATTTGTAATTTCTTGATCTTAGTAAGTCTTGGTAAGAATTCTCCAACTAAACCACCACAGATCATGGCAACGAATAAACCTTGAGCACCAAGGTAAGTTGTTGGTAAGTAAGTTACGCCGTCTTTAACGATTGATGGTGTGTACATGATCATGAAAACTGCGATACCAGTCATACCAACTAACATATCGTCAGCCTTGAAATACTTAGCCAAGTTTCTAGCAACTAAATATGCAATGAAAATTGAAAGAATATTCATTGTCCCGTTAGTTACTGAAGTAAGAAGTTTTTGAGCTTCTTCTAGGTGTGGGAAAAATTTCGGTAAGAATAAAATCTGTGCAATAAATCCTTGTTTTGAAAAGACAAGGTTGTTGATCAAAATGACAATTGAAGCTGCCATTGTGATTGGAAATGTATACATGAAAGCATCACGAATCGCTGCAATATGACGTTGTTCATTCAACTTAGTTGCGAACGGTACGATGTGTTTTTCCATGAACGCATTGAAACTATTCATCATAATGTGAATCCCCCTTATTTGATTACAGTTACTAGTATAAAAAAACGCTTACAAAATTTGAATACTTTGTAAACGTTCTGAATCTATGTACCTGTTGCTTGATTACTTTTCCATAGTTGGAACACAGTGTTCCTAAAAATTAAGGCATTTGTCGATCAACATCTTGATTGTGCAATTCCATCAATAAACCATCGATAATATAGACGCAAGGAACTTGACTAGTTAGGTCATAGTATTTGTGAATCCTTGTTTCCGGTATGTTGTAAGTTAATGCGTAACGTCCCATTCGCGCAATCGGACTTTCAACATTTCCAGTGATACTGGCCATGATCGTATCAGCACTGTTAACAAAGTTATTCAGTGTTTCAATGATTTCATTTGTCTTACCCGAAACTGATAACGTGATGATGACATTATTAGAAGTGTTACGTAATTGTTGAATCAACGGATAAAATGGATCCTTAACCGCAAACGAGTTGAAGCCTAAAGACGAAGCTTGGCGTGACGCATACTCTGCAATCGCACCCGAACCACCCATTCCAAAGAAAATGATATTGTCAGCGTCTAACATCAAATGAGCGACCAATTTAATTGTCTTCTCAATATCATTAGGGAAAGCATCCCGAGTAATGATTTTCAAGACATCAGACTTTGAACGCATCAGATCCTGACTCTCATTTTTAAAAGACACTTTAAACTCCGGAAAACTACTGTAACCAATCTTATGAATAAAACGCATGACTGATGAATTTGAAACGTGAGCTCCTTTAGCAATGTCTCGCACTCTCATAAAAGGAACTTGTTCATCGTGATCGACGATAAAACGATAAATTGCCATATCGACTTCCGACAACTTATCAATATCTTTAAATCCAAAAAAGGCCATTCTATCACCTCTATTTCATCAATTTGTTCAAAGCAAAACGATATGTATTTGGCATTGCCCGTGCAACAAAGACCATTCCGTGGTCAATAATTGAATGGTAATAGCGGCGCTTTGGCTTAACATCTGTCGCTGCTTTGAAGAATACTTTTGCCAAATCTTCAGCGGTTGCTTCACTGAAAGTAATTTTATCGAACAACTCTTCAGTCTTAGTTAAAACATTCGTATAAGGTGAATCATTCACTAGATTCTTTTCAGCATTGTCAAAAGCAATCTTGCTCCATTCTGACTTGGTTAAACCAGGTTGAACGATCACTGAGCGTACGCCAAATGGTTTAACCTCAGAATCCAGTACGTCACTCCACATGTTCAAACTGGCTTTAGTCGTGTAATACCAACCACCCAAAGGACTATAAATATTAGCTCCAACTGAAGAAATATTCACGATTCTTCCAAAGCCTTGTTGACGCATCTTAGGCAAAACAAATTTCGTGATTTGAGCTGCCCCAAAGACATTCACATCAAATTGTTTCTTGGCATTTTCAATCGGAACTTCCTCAATTGGTCCAAATTCTCCATAACCAGCGTTATTGATCAAAACATCGATCTGACCTTGTTCAGCAATTGCTCGATCAACTAATTTACGAACGGAAATTTGATCAGTCACATCTAAAGTTTGAGTGTGAATCCCTAATTCCTTTAAATCAGTTAATTTTCCTACTCGACGAGCACCGCCGTAAACCTCAAAACCTTGTTGTTTGAAATATAACGCCGCTGCACGTCCCATTCCTGAAGAAATACCGGTAATCAAAACTACTTTTGTCATAAAATTTCCTCCTACCTTAATACATTCTATTATAGATACAATTATGATAACGGTCTTTAATCAATTAGACAGCAAAAAACACAATTTTCGTCATTTAAACAAAAATTGTGTTTCTAAATTAATCATTAACTTCAACTTGAATCTCAATTGGTAGCTCTAATTTAGAATTAGCGGCGATCCGATAAATTTTTCCATGGTTGATAAACTCGATTCCGTTACCCATGACTTCGACCTTGAACGTATCGTGATCGACAAAAACTTTAACTAAACTCTTGTGCCAATTGATCTGATATTGCAAACTGTCCCAAGTATCCGGTAAATTCGGCTCGATTCTTAACTTGCCATCCACAATTCTGACGCCGCCAAATCCCAAAACTACCATCTTCCAAATTCCACCGACAGCAGCCATATGCAATCCTTGAGTCGTTTTGCCAATATTAGTTCCTAAATCAACTTCACAGCCTTGTTCAAAATATTGATAGGCTTTGGTTTGAAGATGCAAATCACTCGCTAAGATTGCGTGGGTCGACAGTGATAGCGATGAATCGTGAGTAGTTTTAGGTTCATAATAATCCCAATTAGCTTGCTCAACAGCTTGAGTGAAATGTCCTTCGAAGAGATTAAGCAGTAACAAAACGTCTGCCTGTTTAGTTACTTGAAGATTATCAACTTGTTGCAAATTATACTTCTTAAATATCTTGGCGTGACCACCATCTGACAGGTATGGCGTTATATTGATTTTTTTCTTGGTCAAATAAGTATCGTCTTGCGGAATAACGCCCTCTTCGTTAGGTCGTGGCAAATAAATTAAATCGACTTTCGCTAGCCAATCTTGATACACTTCGTCTAAATCCAATTTGAAATTCAATTCATCGTACATTTCTGGATCGGAGTTTCGCAACAATTTGACGATTTCGATAGCTTTTTGAATGCACCAATGTGCCGTGTAATTAGTAAAGGCATTGTTATTAGCGTGTTCTTTATATTCGTCGGGGCCAATCACGTTGTCGATTTCAAAACGTTTCTGACTCAGGTTCCACTCCAGACGACTGGCCCAGAATTTAGCCGCATCCAAAATTATTTCATAACCCATTTCTTTAGCAAAACGCTGATCTTCACTGGCATATAAGTATTCCATCACCGCTATAACGACGTCACTGGTGATATGTTGCTCCAAAAAGCCTGACAGAACTTTCATCGGCTCACCGGTAACAATATCAGCTGAACCCCATGGTGGCGTAGTTTCACCATCAGTCGGCCAAGCTGCTTCCCAAGGAAATTGGGCACCGGGATAACCATTAGATTTGGCTTTTTTTCTAGCACCACCTAAACCTAAATATCGGTACCGCAAAAGATTTCGAGCAATTTCTGGCATCGTAAAAATGAAGTATGGCAACATAAAAATTTCCGTATCCCAAAAAGTATGTCCCTTGTAACCTTCACCAGTTAATCCTTTAGAGGCAATATTCATCCGTGAATCTGGTGGAGTATTGGCTGCTAATTGGTATCTAGCAAAATTTATCGCAACTTGAGGCGTGATATCTGCCGCGGCAATTTTTACCAGACTCCTTTGCCAAACGTTGAGGTCCCAAGCTCTGGCTGATTTATTCAGTAATTCCGCATATGTTCCCAAACTGTGTTGTTTGATGTCACCGATTGAGGTGTCGCAAATATCGTCTTCTTCTACATCGCTGTCGATACCGGTGTAAACATTGGCATACTTGACGAAGAGTAACTTTTGTCCTCGCAACAATTTAATTTGATAATCACCAGCAATTTTTTGACGATCCATCTGAATGTGCGGTTTAGAATTCAATAACACCTCATCGACGTAAATCTTATGTAAAACGTTAAAAATTAGTTCGATATTGGAACGTTGGGTCCGTTCACGCAATTGAATAATCTTGCCATCATAGAGTCGTCTGTCGCCTTCAACGAGATGTTGTGTCCCACTATTAGAGACCTGTCCATCAATTCCCGAGGTGATCTTAACTTCAACATCACTGTCAGATTCAACTTCAACTTTAGAAACAAACAAGTGGACATCGCTCATCGAAACAAACCGGGAAAACTTAAAGTGAATCCGCTTTTGATCAATTATCCAATCAAATTGTCGAATTAATTCACCGTTCTTTAAATTTAAATACTTGTGATAATTTTTAATCACTCCGTTGCTCAAAGAAAAAATTTTCTGATCGATTTCAAATTTTATATTTAAAATATCTGGTAAATTCGGTAATTCCGTCACTTCATCGTCGAAAGAATCAAAAGTTCCAGCTACGAACATGTCCCTTTTTTCCTGGAGATTTTTTTCTTCGGCACAAGCTCTAATACCAAGATAGCCATTACCTTGATACATGATAGTTTCACTTTTATCAATTTTTAGTGGATCAAATTTTCTCGTACCAAGATACCAGCTATTCTTAGGGTCCGTCTCAATACAAAATTTCATTTTTCATCATCCGTTCATCAAAGATATTTCCTCAATGCCAGTAATTCCACTTTCCAAAATGTCCTCTCTTCCATTATTAAACAAATTTTCATTGATGTGAAATAATTCACTTTTTACTACTATTATATTAATGTCCTTATTGAGTTAGAAATAAAGCAGAGGATGGCAATATACAAGAAAAAAATGCCTGCTTATGGACAAAATTATCCACAAGCAGGCATCACTAGGTTGATATTTATAACATTATTATTCAATATTTATTTTTTTATATAAGAAGTTAGTCTAAGACAAATAACATTAATGGAGTTTTTTAATTATTCATGCTCAGTTTGTAAATTTCTGATAATTAATCTTTGCAATTCTTCTAGTTTAATTCCATAAAGATCTGATAATACAAAGAGTAATTCTCCATCAATAATTTTATTTTTATCTGTTTCAATCGCACTCAAAACGGATGTTGAAGTGGAACAATTGTAGACAGAGCGCGTTTGATCGACTACTTGTTGTAAAGTCAGTTTTTTTAATAATCTCTTTGTTCTTAAATACTTTCCTATCGTTATCATATGTCAAATACAACCTATTCCTTTCATATATGATATTTTAAACTAAAATATGAATTTTTCAAAAAAGATATTGAAAAAAAATTGGTTCTAGTTTACGATATTGTTGTCCTTAATTAAGGAAATAGCTTAAAAAAAGGAATTTATTATGTATAACAATCAATATTTGAAAGCATATTTTACATTAAAAAATATCAAGCAAAACGATATTGCTAAATTACTTGATAAGTCTACTTCTACTATTCGTCGCAAAAATGATGATCTAGGTTTCACTCAAAAAGAAATTCTACTTATTCATAATAAATACAATATTCCTATCGAAGCATTTTTCTACGATAAGGATGCCGACGACAAAGATTCAACTACATTCTTAGAAAAAGACTAAGCATATTAGATAATAAACATATTAATAATGCAGTGCAACATCATTGAAAAAGGAGTAAACCACATGGTTTACTCCTTTTTTATTGTCCTATTGCCTTTTGTAATTGATTTAAGGCGCCATCATCGGATAATTTTTGATACTGTTGATAAGCTTGATACCAATTTCCATCACTGATGGCGTTTCTCAATCCATCGTACTCTGAATTAGAAAAGATCACTTGTGCGGCTTTTTGTGATTGTGTTTTGCTCAAAGATGAAGAATCAGAAATTAAATTAGCCGTCTTATTTTCACTCTTGGCCGCAGAAATAATTTCCGACATTTTCTTTTTATCTAAAATTGAAGCAGCACGATCGATTTTCTCATCATTTTTAGGATCTCCCGTCTTTTTCGACTTAACTTTTTTGACCAATTCCGATTTAACGACCTTATCACTCGGCGTATCGTTTCCAGTCGCACTTCGCAAGAAGTTATTCAATGGGAAAAAGAAAATGATTCCTAACACAATTAAAGCCACGACTGTTAATGAAACACTTAAAATTAGACGTTTCTTATTTTTACGATTCCGCATTTTTCTCACACTTCTTCTACTATCCATCTTAATACCACTTTCAATTATTTTTCTTAATCGGACTTGTGTTTACATAGTTTGGCACGTCCAGAAACATCTTTCAACCATTTCTAAAAATTGAATTTTCATGAAATTTATATAAATATTTTTAAAAAGAGTTTCAAAAATTAATTTTTGAGAAACTCTTTTTTGTTTTCTAAAAAACTCAATTCAACCCCTTGTCGTTATAACGATAATAAATTAGTTTTCTGTCTATACCATGTTATTTATGCAATTACTTTTATACCAATCATTAGACTTAGGACCCTAAAATATACGTTTCGTCATTTATAAGTTAACTTTTTTTTAATCTTTCTAATTTGATTGTATAGTCTTGTCATAAATATAAAACTCCATTAATAAAGCGTTTATGAATATTTTGTGAAGATTTTTAATATTTTTTTAATAATAGGGGTTGTAAATTAGAAACTAATTAACTATAATCGAACTCAATTATTAAAAAGTTCTTTGCAGCACTGGTACATAACCGCCGATGCGTCTTAGGGTTTAAATAAGAGAATTATTAGAATCAGGAGGGGATCATTTGGAAACTACATCAGATTTTCTAAATATAAAAGACGTTAATACCGCTTTTAAGATTAACGGCAAATACTACGATGCAATTTCTCATATTAATCTCAAAGTTCATCACGACGAGATTCTTGCCATTGTTGGTGAGTCTGGATGTGGTAAGAGTACTTTAGCCACAACTATTATGGGATTGCATGATCCATCAGAGACAAAAATCTCCGGTGAAATCGAGTTTGAAGGTACCGACTTACTCAAACTTGATGAAGCTGGTTACAACAAGTTCCGTGGAGCCAAGATTGGCATGATTTTCCAAGATCCACTATCTGCTTTGAATCCGTTGAAACGGATTGAAGATCAAATTAGTGAAGTAATGACTTACCATACTAATTTCACCGCTGAGCAAAAACATAAACGAGTTTTGGAATTACTCGACGAAGTTGGAATTGTTAATCCTGAGAGAACTGCTCGTCAGTTCCCTCACCAACTATCAGGTGGTATGAGACAACGTGTTATCATCGCTATCGCCATCGCTTGCAAGCCTGACTTGATCATCGCTGATGAACCAACAACAGCGCTTGATGTTACAATTCAAGCTCAAATCCTAGATGTTCTAAGAAAGATTCAACAAGAAAATCATGCTGGAATCATCTTGATCACCCATGATTTAGGAGTTGTGGCTGAAACAGCCGACCGAGTAGCAGTTATGTATGCTGGTCAAATCGTTGAAGAAGGAACTGCTGATCAAATCTTCAACAAGCCAAAGCATCCCTACACTCGTTCATTGTTAAGATCAATGCCACAACGTGATAACGAAAATGATGACTTATACGTCATTCAAGGAAATGTTCCTTCACTACAAAAGATGCCTACAACCGGCGATCGCTTCGCACCAAGAATTCCTTGGATTGATGCTTCAGCACACGAAGCCAATCCTTCAATGCACGAAGTCGAACCAGGACATGAAGTTCGTTGTACTTGCTACAAGAGCTTCACATTTCCAGATCAAACGGGGAGCGTGAAAGTATGAGTTTAGTTGAAATCAAAAATTTAAAAGTTCACTATCCTATTCGCTCAGGTTTCTGGAATCGCGTTACCGACTCCGTGAAAGCCGTTGACGGAATCAGTTTCAACATTGAAGCTGGTGAAACATACGGATTAGTTGGTGAATCTGGATCAGGTAAATCAACAACTGGCAAATCAGTCGTTGGCCTAGAAAAAGTTACAAGTGGTTCCATCATGTATCAAGGTAAGGACATCACACAAAAGAGAAATCGCAAAGAACTCGATTATAACCACGATGTTCAAATGATTTTCCAAGATTCACTTTCCAGTTTAAACCCTAGAAAGAGAATCGAAGATATCATCGCTGAACCATTAAGAAACTTCGAACACTTATCTAAAGATGAAGAAAAACTTAGAGTTTTACAACTACTAGACATTGTTGGTTTGGATGCCGATGCACTTTACAAATATCCTCATCAATTCTCCGGTGGTCAAAGACAACGTATCGGTGTAGCACGTGCTGTTGCAACCAATCCTAAGTTGATCATCGCTGACGAACCAGTATCTGCCTTGGACCTTTCCGTTCAAGCTCAAGTTTTGAACTTTATGAAGAAAATCCAACGTGAATTCGGAATCTCTTACTTGTTCATCTCTCATGATTTAGGTGTTGTCAGACATATGTGTAACAACATCGCCATTATGAACCGTGGCCGTTTAGTTGAAATTGGAACTCGTGATGATATTTATAATCATCCTATCCACATTTATACAAAACGTTTACTAGCCGCTATTCCTGAAACAAACGTTAACGATCGTCTTCAACATCGTAAAGATCGTCTAGCCGTTGAAGAAATCTATCGTGAACAACAGGATAAGTACTATGACAAAGATGGCAAAGCTTTTCCTTTAGTACCAGTAAGTCCAACTCATTCAGTTGCTCTACCTCAAGATGTCGCTAACGAAATCATTAAACAGGAAGGAGAGGTGAAAGCATAATGTGGAAAACAGTTCTTCGTCGTGTTCTAATCATGATTCCTGAAGTTATTATTTTAAGTCTTTTAGTTTTCTTACTTGCTAAAGCAATGCCTGGTGATCCATTCACCGGTTCCATTAACCCAAAAGCCGATCCCGCACAACTCCATCATTTGATGGAAATGAACGGTTTGTATGATCCTTGGTATCAACAATATTGGAATTGGGTCGTTCACTTGTTCCAAGGAAATCTTGGTAACAGTTACCAATACCAAGAACCAGTCACACGACTTATTGGTAGCCGTGCCATCAATACAGTTTGGTTAGCTTTACTTACAACATTCCTAACTTATTGTTTCGCTTTACCAATGGGTATGTTCGCCGCAAAACACGAAGGAAAATTACCTGATACAATCATCAGATTCTACACATACATCACTTACAGTATTCCTTTCTTCGTTGTTTTAGTTATCGGTATCTGGATTTTCGGTTACGTTTTAGGTTGGTTCCCAACTACAGGTTCAGTTTCCGCAACTGCCGCTTCTGGACTTCCAACTTACGGTTCTCACTTGTACCACATCATTTTACCTAGTGTCTTGGGTGCATTGTTTGGAACTGTCAACGTTGTTCAATATCTTCGTTCTGAAGTTATTGACGCCAAACGTTCTGATTACGTTAGAACTGCTCGTTCAAAGGGTGTTCCCGAAAAAGAAATTTACAAACATCATATTTTTAGAAATTCATTATTACCAATCGCCGCTTTTGCCGGCTATTCAATCACCGGTTTATTAAATGGTTCTATCTTTACTGAAACGGTCTTCTCTTATCCAGGTATGGGATTACTATTTATTAACTCTATCAACTACCGTGATTACACTGTTATTACTGCTTTAGTTTTAATTTACGGAATTTTGAACCTTCTAGGTACCTTACTTTCAGATATCATCCTAAGTATCGTTGATCCTAGAATCAGAATTGAATAAGGGGGCCGTCAATTATGGAAGAGAATTTTAACAAACATTCAAATATTTCAGCGGCCGACTTAGACCGTTTGAACAAAGAAGCCAATGAAGAAGCTACTCCTTCATCAGCTAAAATCATTTGGAACGAATTTCGGGCTGACAAGCCTGCTTTAATCGCTTTAATTATCGTCGTTGGCTTTATCGCCTTCGTCATGATTGCATCACTTTTTATCGATACTCCAAAAATGATGCAGACTAACTTGATGAACTACAATATCAGTCCCGGAACCAACGGTTACATACTTGGTGCCGATGCAGCTGGTAGATCAATTGCTCAACAAATCATCGTTGGTTCACGTAACTCTATCGGTATCGCCATTGGTTTGACAATTATTTCTTCAACTTTTGGTATCTGCTGGGGATTAATTTCCGGTTATTACAGTGGCTACATCGATTGGGGTATGCAACGTGTGTATGACTTCATGATGATGCTACCAATGACTATGATGATCATCGTTTTAGTTACTATCATCAAAAACTACAACGCTATCTCATTGACATTGATCTTCTCTATCTTCTACTGGGAAGGTACTTCACGTTTGATTCGTTCACGTACCCTTTCTGAATCAGAAAAAGATTACGTCGCTGCATCTAAGACGTCTGGTACTAGTAGTTTAAAGATTATTTTCAAGGAAATCATGCCAAATATTTCATCATTGATCATCGTTGATACAACTTTATCATTTGCTGAAAACATTGGTGTTGAAACAGGTCTTTCCTACTTGGGATTTGGTCTTCCAATCCAAACACCTTCACTTGGTACTTTGATTGCTAACGCCAATGATCCTAACAACATCACCGAATACTGGTGGACATGGTTACCTGCAGCTGCTTTGATTATTACTCTTTGTTTATCAATCAGTTATATCGGACAAGTTCTACGTCGTTCAGCTGATGCTACACAACGTCAAGGTGCTGCTGATTAATAGTTTGAAATTGTTTTATTGAAATGAGCTGCACAGGGATAACCTCTTCAGCTCTCTAACGAAAACGAGCTGCGGACAACAATCTCTTCCGGTTTACAAAATATTGAATCTCGTCCACTTCGTGGCCAAGCTCCAGTATTCCGTAAATCCTCGGAGATTACCCGTTGTCCTCCGCTCTCTAACTTTAAGGGGATGGTGCCTACCAAATATTAAGCATAGTCTAGTCTTTTTGTCATCACAATCACCGACTTAACCAATCGGAAAAAATATAGGGTTACTCATTTAAGGGGGAAACATAATGGTTAAAACTAAGAATAAAGTTGTTCTTTCGGCCGCTGTAACATTCCTTGCAGCTGTCACACTTGCTGGTTGTTCCAGCAATAATAGTAGTAGTGATAATTCTTCATCTGGTTCCACTGCACAAATCAAATTAAAGACATCATTCAAGAATTCTGCTAAGACAGATAAGAATGCTACTAAAAACGGTACTTTGAAGTTAGCTGAAGTTGCTAACTCACCATTCCAAGGTATCTCTGATCCAATTCTTGCATCTAACGCTGCTGACTCCCACGTATTCTCACCTGGTGGTAGTAATAACTTGTTCAACGTTGACAAGAACTACAAGATCATCGATGGTGGTCTTGCTAATCAAAAACTTGATCGTAAAGCAAAGACTGCTACTATCACAATTCGTAGCAACGCTAAATGGTCAAATGGGGACCCTGTAACTGCAAAAGACGTTGAATACGCCTATGAAGTTCTTGGTAACAAGGAATCTACATCAAGTCAATACTCATCTGACTTTGAAAACATCAAAGGTATGGCTGAATACCATGCCGGTACTTCTGACACAATTTCTGGTATCGAAATGCCAGATGGCGAAAAGGGTAAGAAAGTTGTTATCCATTTCGATCATATGTCACCAAGTATGAAGTTCTCTGGTAACTCATTCATTTGGGGAACTGTTGAACCTTACGAATACATCAAAGACGTTCCAATTTCAAAACTTGCATCTTCAGAACAAATCCGTAAGAACCCTATCTTTACTGGTCCTTACAAGCTAGATAAGATTGTTACTGGTGAATCTACTAGTTGGGTTCCAAACAAGTTCTACTACGGTAAGAAAGCCCAAATCGGACATATTACTATCAATGTTGTTTCATCAAATAACATTGTTAAAGCTCTTCAATCTAAGAAGTATGACTCCGTAGTTCCTTCAGCTTCTGGTGAAGTTGGTGGTACAACATACAAGAAATTGAAGAACCTTAAAGGTTATACAAAAGTTGGTCAACCTGCTCTATCATACAGTTACTTTGCCTTTAACTTAGGTCATTACGATACTAAGACTGGTAAGAACGTTGCCGATCCTAATAAGAAGATGGCTAATAAGAAATTACGTCAAGCTATGATGTATGCTCTAAATATTGACCAAATTGCTAAGAAGTTTGGTAATGGTGTTGCATGGCGTGGTAATACATTGATCCCACCTGTATTCCAAAAGTACTATGACAAGTCTGCTAAAGGTTACCCACTAAACATCAAGAAAGCTAATAAGTTACTTGATGAAGCTGGATACAAGAAACGTAACGGTAGCAAGTGGCGTTCAGATCCAAAGGGTAAGAAACTTGTTATCTACTTCGGTGGTATGAGTGGTAGTTCAATTCTTGAAGCTACATACCAAGATTACCTACAACAATGGCACAAAGTTGGTTTGAACGTTAAATTATACGGTGGCAAACCAATGGAAATGAATAGTTTCTATGATACATTGCAAAAACCATCTCAAAACAAGATTGACCTTTGGGATGCTGCATGGTCACTATCATCAGAACCTTCACAATCACAACTTTACGGTGAAACAGCTCCATTCAACATGGGTCACTTCGTAACTAAGAAGAATACTGAATTGATCAACAAGATGAACGATTCATCTGCTTGGAACGATGAGACACGTACTAAGACATTCAAAGAATGGCAAGCATATATGAACGATCAAGCTGCTGTCGTACCAGAAGAATTCAACTACGTATGGCAACCAGTTAATAATCGTGTTAAAGGCTTCGACTTCAGTCCTGCCAATAACGAACTTTACAGTGATCTAACATTGACTTCTTCTAAATTGAAGTAGTCAATGCAACTCAGTTGATTAGCTATTCTCCCACATTACACACATAATCAGTTAGTCAATTGAAGAATCCCGACAAAAAGACCATCAAGGAAAATTCCTTGGTGGTCTTTTATTGTCTAATTATCATTTTTTCTGAGAAACTCTTGTAGCTGCTCATTGCTATCACGATATCGGAAGTTGTCGCTTACTTCACTTGTCGCAAAAACCTTTCTAACCCAAGGCAGTGACTCACTAGCAGTTGATCCCCCAGTGGTCGTAAACGGAATAATCTTCTTACCAGCAAAATCATATTTCTTAGCCAGTGAATGGAAAATCATCGGCAATTGACCACTCCAAGTTGGATAACCTAGAAAAATCGTCTCGTACTGATCAAAATTAGTAATATTTGTCGATATTTCGGGTAAAATACCCTCTTCTAGCTCGTTCATTCCAATCTTCGAATAATTACTATACTCAGCTGGATAAGGCGTCTTAGGCTCAATTCTGACGATGTCAGCACCAGTAATTTTTTGAACCGCTAAAGCTGCTTTCTTAGTGTTATTAGACAGAGAAAAGTAAATAATTAATTTTGACATTTGATCACCTCAAAGTTATCTTAATACCTCAAGCTGACTTTATGGCAAGAAAAAATGTGACATTTCTGCCACACCAAATTACTTACGACAAATTGCCAAATTTTTCTTAGAATCAAGGTGCTTATCGATCACCAATTTTGCAACGCAATCCGCTACACTGTCAATCGAAACTGTATCACTAGTTAAAGCTCCATTGACCAAATCATAATTGATGTCTTGACCCTGATCGAATTCAGCTGGACGAATGATCGTATAATTGAAATTGGAATTTTCAATCATATTGACTGCCGTCTGATAAGGTTGCAACAAAGCATCCTGGGTCAAGTTCCCAGAAGCCCCGTCAGTAACTGGAATCTCATTGTAAAGACCCATTGATGTGACGAAGATCAAGCGATTCATCTGTCTCTTCTTCATCGCATCAATAATTCTTTGAACCGACAAACCTAAATTACTATCCGCTGTGACCAAGACGACCTCATTGCCATCAAGTGCTTGATTCAATGGCTTATCATCTAAGACATCACCGTGAACTAAACGACCTCTATTACTATCGATCGATAACATATTAGTATTACGAGCCATCAAAGTTAAATAATCATCAGTATTCTGTAAAAGACGCTCTGTTACTCTTTGACCAACTACACTAGTTGCACCAATTATTAAAACATTTGCCATATTGCTTACCTCCGATTTTTTTATTCCACCTCCATTCTAAATCTTTTTGTCAAAACTGGAAGTTCTGCCGTTTGTAAAGTTTCAAATAACTATGATTTAAAATCGCTTACATTCTTGAATTTTCAGTAATTATGTTATGCTTAATGTACACTTATATTTATGAGGAGATATGAAAGAAAATGGAAATTGATCAAGACCCTGCGTATCAGCAGATGATAAACGGAGAACTTTACCTAGAATCTAACCTTTTAGCTAAGTTGCGTGATGATATTAGAACTAAGTTAATGACTTACAACTTAATCACTGACAATGATGAGCGTAATGAAAAAATTCAACACTTGTTGAAAAAAGTTGGAAACAGATTTTTCGTAGAGCCAACCTTCTATTTCAGTTACGGCGAAAATATTACGATTGGTGATCACTTTTATGCTAATCACGACGTAACACTTTGTGACGAGGGTCAAATCACCATCGGAAATAATGTCAAATTCGGTCCTAAAGTAGGTCTCTACACACCAAAACATCCAATGGACCCATCAGTTCGCCGAACAGAGGCTGAAAGAACTGCCCCTATTACGATTGGAAACGACGTTTGGGTCGGCGGCAGTGCCAGCATTTTGCCAGGCGTCACACTAGGTAATAACGTTATCGTCGGAGCAGGGTCAGTCGTTACCCATTCTTTCCCTGACAATGTAATCGTTGTTGGAAACCCCGCTAGAATTCTAAGAGAAAACAAACCATCAAAATAACCTTTTTTTAAAAAAAACAGCAGCTATTTTCTAAAATACATAATTTCGTGTCTTATGTCTTTGAAAATAGGTGCTGTTTTATTTTTTAGTATACAATTGCTCTCATCTGCGGAACGACCGCTTCTTCTGAATAGAGTACTCGACAATTAATCCTCTTGAGTAGTGACTCAACCATCATTTTATTGTGTTCAACCGAATAAGACAGCCCGTCATTACAAGAAACTAACTCTCTTACATCACGATTTTCCAAAGCAAAATTGATCATATCTAAGTCATGCAACAGTCTTTCTTGATTGTCGGCTCGATGTAGATCATGCTTAATTTTTTCAGTTAAAGCCAAACTTTCAAAGTTTTTGTACTCGCTAACTTTTTCCAATAACTCCTGGTGATTAAGATTCAGAATTGAAGCGTGAATCACTCCATCCACATATTTTCGATTGCCCATATTTAAGTAAACATCCAACACTTCTGGTAAGCCGGTCAAAATAAAACTATAACCCTTCTTAGCATGTAGCGAATTCAACGCCCTATCCAAATATTGATAGTAAATCGTCTGATCCTTTTGCTGTTCCTCAGCCTTAGCACGGTGCCCGTGGAAGTTAGGATTCTTACCCCCATAAGAACCCACATTCACGTTCGACTCAGCATCAAAATCTGGATAGTAATCCGCAAATCGAGCGTGAATTCCCTCTAATTCAACCTCTTTGAGACTATCAATATCAAAAACATTGATTCTATCACGACTAATGTTCACTAAATAATCCGGTTTGGTTAAATTTTCCTCCGGCAACAGCAAATCCTGTACTAAAAACGTCGTGCCCACATGTGCTTTAGGCATAACCTTATGTTGCAACTCACAAACTTCCATCTGCTCATTGTTAGCAAAAATTAAAAGTGAATTCTTAGCCGTACTGAATAATTGGCGATCCAACAGCAAACAATTCAGATTCTTGGCTGCCATATCCCAAAAACGTCTCGAATAGTTTAATTCTAAATCCTTCAAAACATCTTTCAATAAGTTTTTATAATTCAAAATATTTTCTTCGATTTGTGGAGTTTCCGGTTTAACTGGCAAAATAATACTGATCTTAGGCTCGGTCTTTGAAGAGAGTAATTTGTCATCTTTAATACGCATAAGTCCACCTCATCATCTAAAAACTTATAATTATTATTAGTATTTTTTTATACTATCATGATGAAGGTTTTCTTGTCTATTTAGAACCTAAAAAAAACAGCTATTTCTTATACGAATGTAAGAGAATAGCTGCCTTTATTTATCCTTGAGTAGAATTGTGTGAATGTGATGGTGCGGTATCCGGCATCTTATTCAGTACCGACATATCCTCGTCACTAATTTCAAAGTCCAATTTGGCATTGTCTTCAATATGAGCCTTATGGACGGCCTTTGGTAATGGTAAAACACCGTTTTGAACAACAAATTGAATTGCCAATTGAGCGACACTAACACCGTACTTTTCAGCAATCTTCAAAACATCTTGATTGTGGATCAAGCCACCTGTAGCTAGTGGTGAGTACGCTTCAACTAAAATATCATGTTCCTTAGCAAAAGTTGTGATCTTAGGTTCCGTAAAACCGATATAGTATTGAATTTGATCAACCATTGGTTTGATGGTGGAAGTCTTTAAAACATTTTCCAAATCGTGAACATTAAAGTTTGAAACTCCAATCGCCTTCACACGACCGGAATTGTAAATTTCTTCCATCGCCCGCCAAACATCTTGGTTTTCCTTATCATAATTGGCACCAATTTCACTCCAAGGCCATGGAGCGTGCACTAAATATAGATCCAAATAATCTAAGTCCAAATTCTTCATAGTCGTCTCAAAGTCTTTTAGAGCATCGTCATAATTCTTCGTCTGAGCTGGCAACTTTGAAGTAACGAATAGATTCTCACGTTTGACACCTGAATCCTTGATACCTTGACCAACTTCCTTTTCATTTTGATAAACCAAAGCTGTATCAATATGACGATATCCTGTCTCAATTGCGTCACGCACAGCTTGTCTAGCATCACTTGCAGGAATTTGCCAAGTCCCAAAAGCTACCTTAGGAATTTTAACACCATTATAAATTTCAAATGTATCTGTTAACTTTGTCATCGAAAAACTCCTTCCATATTATAAATTTATAATACTACCTAAAGTTAGCTTTAGAGCAAACATTTAGTCCAATTCTTTCCAAGGCGTAATAGGTTTCATATTTTCCGATTTATCATTCAACGTCTTTTGCAGCCAAGTGATATCTAGCCAACGATTAAATTTAAATCCTGTTTTTGGAAAGACTCCAACTACTTTATAACCTAATTTTTCATGAAATTTAATACTGTTAAGGTTCTCTTC
The DNA here is from genome assembly GCF_004745525.1 of Companilactobacillus suantsaicola. Classification (GTDB taxonomy): domain Bacteria; phylum Bacillota; class Bacilli; order Lactobacillales; family Lactobacillaceae; genus Companilactobacillus; species Companilactobacillus suantsaicola. The sequence goes on from NZ_RKLY01000008.1 coordinate 92,145, forward strand.
TGTCACACAAGCCATCAGATTAACGACCCCTTGCTTAGTTAAGATGTTCTCCAACTTTTTATATAGCATTGTTCCTAAACCATGGCCTTCAAAGTTGTGATCCAAGTAAATACTAGCTTCAACTGTCCAAGCAAATGCTGCCCGAGGACCATATAGATGTGCATAAGCATACCCTAGAATCTGGTCATCATCATCTACGGCGACAATATAAGGAAAATTTTGCGAAATATCATGAATTCGTTGACGGAAATCATCTAAAGTCGGAATATCTTTTTCAAAAGTTATCGTGGTATTAGTAATATAAGGTGTATAAATTTTCAATAATGCGTCAGCATCATTTTCTGTGGCTGGTCTAATTTTTACCATAGTCTTACCTTCTCGTTTCTTTGAATCAATTAATAATTAGTTATTATAGACTTTTCAGGGATTGATTATCAATCATAGTACAAAAAAGACACAACATCCGGTAGGATGAAGTGCCTATTTACGGAGAGTAAGGGATTTGAACCCTTCATAGTCTCCATGAAGCTTATTTCAGGGTACAAAAAAAGGAACCTACTAAGTAGATCCCTTAGGTTGCGTAGCGACTATCTATCCTCGCGGGTAGTTTCCCACCAACTACTTTCGACGTGAAGAAGCTTAACTTCT
>NZ_RKLY01000009.1 GCF_004745525.1 Companilactobacillus suantsaicola
GAAACGGCCTCACCAACGAAGAATTTTGGGGTGAGGTCGCTTAAAAAGTTATATTATTTGAGCCAAGAAAATGTCAACTTGACAAGGACGAGTGCATTCCAGCCAATCACAGGACTTGTACGGAGGACGACATACTAACCAAAACCTAAAAATACAATTTACCACCTTCAAGAAGTTTCATTTATAACCGATTTCAAGTAAAATAGTAGTAATCATCTAGGAGCGATTATTTTATGTCAGGAATATTTATTTCATTCGAAGGACCAGACGGAGCAGGCAAAACTACTGCGTTAAAGAAACTCATGCCACTATTACAGAAAAGAACCGACAAGGAAGTTATCTTGTCAAGAGAACCAGGTGGCAGCCCAATTTCAGAAAAAATTAGAAAAATAATTTTAGAAAAAGAAAATGAAGAAATGGATGCGCGAACAGAAGCTTTGTTGTATGCGGCAGCTAGACGCCAACATTTGATTGATGTTATCCTGCCAACATTGAAACAAGACAAAGTTATGCTTAGTGACCGTTTTGTTGATAGTTCAATCGCCTATCAAGGTGGTGGTCGAGAAATCGGAACTAAGGAAGTTGCTGAAATTAATAACTTCGCTATTGAAGGCCATTTTCCTGATCTAACAGTTTATTTCGATATCACGCCAGATATAGGTTTGTCGCGAATCAAAAAAGATCATGAAGGCCAAATGGATCGACTCGAGAAGGCAGCTTTCAGTTTCCATGAAAGAGTTTATGATTCATATCAAGAAATTGTTAAAGACAATCCTGACCGGATCAAAACTGTCAACGCTAATCAAAGTCCAGAACAGGTTGTCAAAGATGTTTTGGATATAATCGTTAAGAGATTCCCGAAAACTTTTGCCAAAGGAGAATAATAATCATGAAAGTAATTTTAGCTATTGTTCAAGATAAAGACAGTCAAGTGTTGCAAGAGAAATTAGTCAAAGGCGGCTTCAGATCAACTAAATTGCCATCTACAGGTGGTTTTTTGAAGGCTGGTAACTGTACTTTTATCATTGGTGTCGAGGATGAAAAAGTCGATATTGCCTTAGAAGTTATTAGAAAGAACTGTCATACCCGTTCACAATACGTTACGCCAACATTTTTGATGCCAGAAGCTGCCAGCAGTTTGGCTGAACCGATTCAAGTTCAAGTCGGAGGAGCAACTTGCTTCATCTTACCTGTGGAAAAATTTGTGAGATTCTAAAATGAAAATACAAGATGAGCAACCGAAAGTAATTGCGGAATTTAAAAAGATAATTGCTTCAAATATGTTATCGCATGCGTATTTGATCGATAGCGCGTCATCAAAAATTCGCCAACAGGTAGCAATTTGGTTAGCTCAGAGTCAGTTTTGTGATAACTTACAAGACGGCGCACCGGATCAAACTTGCCAAAAATGTAACACGATTGCCTTGGGCGATAATCCCGACGTCCTAGAAGTGGAGACCGAGAAGCAGAGTATTGGTGTCGACGATATCAAGTTTTTCAAAAAAGAAGCCAATATGACTGCCACTCAGGGGAAAAGGCGAATTTTGATCATCGATGAAGCTGAGAAGATGACTAACGCAGCTAGTAATAATTTGTTGAAAACGATTGAAGAACCTGAAGGTAACTTGATGATTATTTTGTTGGCGGATTCGGCTAAACAGCTGTTGCCAACGATTCAATCACGAGTGCAGATTTTTCATTTGTCGAATAAGAGTAACGAAGATGAAATCAACAGTTTGGTGAAAGTCGGTTTCAAAGTACCGCAAGCTCAGAAGGCTTTGAAATTCACGGATATTAAATATTTGGACAGCATTACCGGTGATAAATATCAGTCGATGTTGTCGGCAATCACCAACTGGTTGAGAGAAATTAATAATCAAAAAATAAATAGTTTTATTGATATACAGACTGATATCATGCCTTTAGTAGAGAATAAAAACCAGCAACATTTGGTTTTCGACATGTTGAATCAGATTTTTAGTGATATATTATCAGTTAGGTACAATTTAGAAAAATCAACATTGACGACTGAGGATTTACTTGCCAACAAGGGAATACAAAAGATTGTTGGGATGTCTGATGACTTATTCACAGCCGAACAGATGTGGAAAAGTAATGTATCTTTTCAAGCTATTTTAGAAGATTTGTCATTAAAATTTGTGGATTAGTAGGTGAAATCATGTCAGAGAAGGATTTATATGATGAATTTGAAACAATCACAAATCAACTAAATGATATAAGTAAAAAGGTTTCTCTATTGAAAGAGGAACTGTCCGATACTTTGGAGAAAAACGAGGAAATTAAGTTAGAGAACCAAAATCTTCGGAAACACTTAGAAAAAGTTGGCTATGAGGAAAAGGATTTTAATGGCAATGCGTTGTCTGATTCGCGATTGAATTTGGAAAAACTTTATCGCAAAGGATTTCACGTTTGCCAACAGTACTACGGATCTCATCGTGATAATGATGAGGAATGTTTATTCTGTATGAATGTTTTGTACGGGACGAACTGGAAGAAGAATAAAAAAGTTAAAAAGTAAGGGGAGCTATTTGAATGAAGGAACAAAAAAGTTTTGTTGAAAATTCGAAGGGCTGCCTTTTTTTAGTGCCAACACCAATTGGTAATTTAGAAGACATGACTTTTCGAGCTGTTAACACTTTAAAAGAAGCAGATTTGGTTGCGGCAGAGGATACTCGTAATACCAAAAATTTATTAAATCATTTTGAAATACCAACAGAATTAATAAGTTTCCATGAGCATAATACTGCTCAACGTATTCCAGAATTAATAGAAAAAATGAATGACGGTTTAAAAATTGCTCAAGTTAGTGACGCTGGAGCTCCTTCAATTAGTGATCCAGGTAAGGAACTAGTTAAAGCGGCCATTAAAGAAGAGATTCCAGTCATTCCGCTACCAGGTGCTACGGCTTCAATCACCGCTTTGATTGCTTCAGGAATCGAACCACAGCCATTTTACTTCTATGGCTTTTTACCTCGAAAAGGTAAGGAAAGAACACAAGCCTTAGTCGATTTGGCCCAACGTTCTGAAACTACGATCGTTTATGAATCACCTTATCGGGTTAAGAAGACGATTCAAGACTTGATCGAACGATTCGGGGATGACCGCCAGATTGCTTTAGCCCGAGAATTAACTAAGATTCACGAAGCCTTTTTACGGGGAAGTTTGAAAGACATTGCTGCCTATTATGAAGACAATGACCCTAAAGGTGAGTATGTTTTGATAATTGCCGGAAAACCTGAAGAAGAAGTTGCGGCAAGTTCTGATCAAGATTTGATTTCAGCGGTGGATAACTTGATTGCCTCTGGCAAGAAACCTAACAAGGCCATCAAAGAAGTTGCCTTGACTAATGGCTTGAAGAAACAAGCTGTGTATAACCTTTATCATGGAATTGGAGAAGAAAAGTGACTAAAGAAACCTTTTCAATTGAAACAGAAGTACCATATTATTTTGTAAATTTCACTGGCGATATTCGTTTATCAGCTTTGATCGATATCATGTTGTTGACATCCGAAAAGCAGTTACATCAAGCAGACGTTGATAGTACTGAGATGGTTGAAAATAACGGCTTAGGTTGGGTAGTGGTTCAATATCATTTGGACATCTTACAAATGCCTACCTTAGGTCAAAAGTTGAAAGTGACGACGCAAGCAACGAGTTATAACAAATATTTCTTTTACCGCAATTTCTGGGTTGAAGATTTGGATGGAAACGTCTTGGCTAAAGCTCAAAGTGCCTTTGTTTTGATCGATATTAAAGAACGGAAAATCGTTGGGGCAGCAGACCGTTTGGATAATAAATTCGGTGCTGAAGAAGTTAACCGGATTCAACGGTTCAATCGCATCAAAATTCCAGATGATTATGATTTCAAGCAACCACAACATATTGGTTACTACAACATCGATGTTAATAAACATGTTAATAATTCATATTATTTCGATTGGATGATCGATACACTTGATACCGATTTTATTGCTAGTCATCGTATTAAGAGCATGGATATTAAATATGAAAAAGAATTGAATTTGGACAGTCAACCAGTTGCCTATGCAAAATTTGATAATACGAATAATAAATCTATTCATTGGATTAAAGATGGTGACGTGTTGAACGTTACAGCTCAATTTGAATGGGAAGATAAATAAAATCCAAACTAATCACTTGTAACCAAAATTATTTGTGCTACTATATTGAGGTACTAAAAAATATTTGGAGTAGGATTCAAGGCGTTAAGTGCTGATGGAACGGAATGTGAACATCGGACAAAGAGTAAACTCGCGATCTTGTTTCCGCATTCGCCACTTTATATAGGCCTCTTTTATATGCGGTGGCAGCTCCGTTTGGGAGATGTCGAATTATGAACAACAGTAGAACAAAGGTAATTAGTGTTCAAGAAGTTACGTGGATGGCACTGTTGATAGCTTTACAAATGGTTTTAGGAAAGTTATCGATTGGTAGCAACACCCTGAAGGTAGGTTTTAGTTTTATTGCGATTGCTTTGATGGGTTATTATTTTGGACCTTACAAAGCCGCCATTGCTAATGTTTTGGCTGATATTATCGGTCACACAGTTTTAGCTTCAGGTAGTAGTTTCTTCTTTGGTTTCACCTTGTCAGCACTTGTGGCAGGTTTGATTTACGGGTACATGTTACACAACCACAAAGTAACAGTTCTCAGAACGTTCATCACCGTGTTATTGATTACGGTAATTGTTAATACTGCAATGAATACCTTGTGGATTCAGATGATGACCAATTTACCGGTCATGACTTTATTGGTACCAAGACTTGCCAAAGAGGCATTCAGTTTGGTTTATCAAACAGGACTTTTGTATATCGTTCTTAAATGGATTGATAATTCAAAATTTAATAAAATCGGCCTATAGGTCGATTTTTTTTTTGCATAAAAATTATGTGTTAAAATAATTCTATTAAGAATGAGGGATTATTATGAAAATATTAGCATTTGATACATCTAATAAGCCATTATCCGTTGCAGTAGTTGATGATGGTAAAGTTTTAGCACATATTGAATCTACTGAAAAAAAGACCCACAGTGTTTCTCTTTTGCCAGACATAAAAAAAGGTTTAGAACAATCCAATTTGACAGTCGATGATATTGACTTGATTGCGGTCGCTAAGGGACCAGGTTCTTATACCGGTGTCAGGATTGCTGTTACGGTTGCGAAAGTTTTAGCCGATACTTTGAATAAAAAATTAGTCGGTGTTTCTAGTTTGAAATTATTAGCCACTAATGGTGATAAGAAGCATCTGTTAGTTCCTTTGATGGATGCTAGAAACGACAACGCCTTTGCTGGAGTTTACGTTAACAATCGGGATGGTCGTTTATTAACTGTGATCAGTGACCACCATACTTCAATGAAAAATTTATTTGAGACTTTGGAGCAGTATGAATCACAAGAATTAGAATTCATCAATGCCACACCAAGATTAGCCGAGTTAATTCAAAATCATTTTCCCAAAGCTTCAATTATTTCTACTGAGGATTCGTTGCCAGATGCTGCTAAATTAAGTAAAATTGCAGAGACGACACCAGCGGTTAAGGATATTGATAACTTTATCCCAACATATTTGCGCCTCACACAAGCGGAACATGACTGGTATGCTAAAGGTAATAAGGAAGACAAGAATGTTTCCTATGTTGAAGAAGTTTAAAAATATTTTAGGTAGTAAAACGGAAAAATTTGATTTTGATAAGCAGTTAGTTACCATTGACGGACAAGAATACACTTTGCGTAAAGCTGTTCGCCAAGATGCCATTGAATATATGCGAATTCAAGAAACCATTTATCCTATTCCTGTACCATGGCCTATCGATATTGTGAAAATGGAAATTGGCAATAAGAATGCGCTCTATTTGTCATTGGAAAATAAAAAGGGAGTAGTTGCCTTCATTGGCATCTCTTTAAGTGATAAGGTCGAATCACACATTACTAATTTGGCGGTTCATAGTGAATTTCAAAAATTAGGAATAGGTCATCTTCTTTTGAATCAAGCCTTTCATTATTGTCGAAAACGTAATTTTAAAAAAATGTCACTCGAAGTCGATGTAACTAACGATTCAGCCATTGCTTTATACAAAGCCTTCGGGTTCAAAGTCAAAACAGTTCATAAACGGTATTATTTTAGAAATCATCACGACGCTTTAGAAATGATGGTTGACCTTTAAGGAGATTATTTTGAAAAAAGATACATTAATCATGTCATTTGAAAGTAGTTGTGATGAGACATCTGTCGCAGTTATTAAAAATGGAAACGAAATATTATCAAATATAATTGCAACACAAATTAAGAGTCATCAACGTTTTGGAGGTGTAGTACCAGAAGTTGCCAGCCGTCATCACGTTGAAGAAATCACTCACTGTATCAATTTGGCATTAGAAGAGGCTAAAGTTGGTTATCAAGATTTGGATGCCGTTGCCGTAACTTATGGACCAGGACTTGTCGGTTCACTATTGATCGGTATCATGGCTGCTAAGACAGTCGCTTTTGCCCATAATTTGCCATTGATCAAAGTTAACCATTTGGCAGGACACATTTATTCAGCAAATATTGTAACTGATTTACAATATCCATTCATGTCACTCTTGGTATCTGGTGGTCACACTGAAATAGTTTTGGTTACCGCCCCTGGAGTTTTCCAGACGCTTGGTGACACTAGAGATGACGCCGTCGGAGAAGCCTATGATAAGATTGGTCGAATTCTTGGCATCAATTATCCAGCCGGTAAAAAAGTTGACCAAATGGCAGCAATTGGTAAGGATACCTTTGATTTTCCACGTGCCATGGTTCAAGAAGACAATCTAGATTTCAGTTTCAGTGGATTAAAGAGTGCCTTCATCAATCGAGTTCACCACGCTGATCAAGTTCACGAAGAACTCAATAAAAATGATCTAGCAGCAAGTTTTCAAGGGGCTGTTTTAGATATTTTAAGTAACAAGACTTTCAAAGCTTTGAAACAACACCCAGTGAAGCAATTGATCGTCGGTGGAGGAGTTTCCGCTAACCAAGGTTTGAGAAAACGCTTGGCACAAGAAATCAAGGAACGTAATTTGGATATGGAGCTAGTCTTTCCTCCACTTCGTCTTTGTGGGGACAACGCTGCAATGATTGGCGCAATGGCCCAAATTCAATATGATAAAGGCGATTTTGCTGATTTAGATTTGAACGCTGACCCTAGTTTGGACTTTTAATAAATATAGTTTTAGTGACGGACACCTATTTATTTATAGGTGCCTTTTTTGATATTTTGAGTGTTTAAAATATGCTATAGTCAAACTAGTGAAGTAAATAACTAGTACTTATTAAGTTACCTTAGGGGATGTAAAGATGGCAGATAGAATTAGTTTAGGTTTGGATATCGGAGTTGCTTCAGTTGGTTTTAGTGTTTTGAATATTGATCAAGCAAAAATTGTTGAGCTGGGTTCACGACTCTTTAATGCCAAAATTGCTGAAGAAAATCAAACACGCCGAGGTATGCGTGGCGCTAGAAGGCGTTTGAATCGTAATCGTCAAAGACGAATGGATGTTGTGAAGCTATTTAAGGAATCTGGATTAATAGCTGAAGATTCTAAATTTGATTCAGAGTTTAATCAAAATTGGAATCCTTATGAGATCCGGGTCAAAGGATTGAGTGGGCAGTTATCTAAAGCTGAATTGGCCTATGCTTTGTATCAAATCATTAAGCACCGTGGAATTAGTTACGCATTGAAAGATGCTGACGTGGATGAAGATAGTGGCAATGACTATTCAAAGAGCTTGAAAATCAATAGTGATGAGTTAAAGAAGATGACTCCAGCTCAAATTCAATTGCAAAGACTGCAAGAATATGGGGCAGTTCGTGGAAAAGTTGTGGTTGGAGAAGATGATGAACAGACTGTTTTACTAAATGTATTTCCAACTAGTGCTTATGAAAAAGAAGCTAAGCAGATTATTGAAGAGCAAAAACAATTTTATCCGGAAATTTTGACGAGTGAATTCTCTGAACAGTACTCACAAATTTTGACCCGTAAAAGAGGCTACTTTGAAGGTCCCGGAAATGAATTATCACGGACGGATTACGGCATTTATAAAACTGATGGGCGAACACTTGATAATTTATTTGAAGAGCTAATTGGTCATGACAAAGTTCATCCTGAGGAATTGCGGGCCTCGAGTGCTTCGTATACGGCGCAGTTGTTTAATTTGTTGAATGATTTGAATAACTTGCGAATTCTTAGTTTAGAGGATCAGAAACTCACAGCTGAAAACAAGCAGGCCATTATTCATGAATTGAAAACTAGTGTTAAAACGATTCGAATGATGAATTTGATTAAAAAGGTTACTGGTTGTGAAGAGAGTGATATTAAGGGCTTCCGAGTTGATGATAAGGACAAACCTGAGATAAGTTCGATGAGTATTTATCGAAAAGTTCATAAAGATTTTTTGGCTGATGGAGTTGATGTTTCGGATTGGCCGGTAGAATTCCTCGACCGTTTGAGCTTTATTGTGACACTTAACACTGAAAATGGTGAAATTAGAAAGCAACTGAAAAATCGCTTGCAACCGGAATTTGAATTTTTAACTGACGATTTAATCCAATTTATCATTGATCATAAAGCCAGCTTCAAAATTAATACTAATCATAAATGGCATCGTTTCTCAGTTAAAACAATGCAAGAATTGATTCCGATTATGGAAGAACGTCCAGTTGAGCAGATGACACTTTTGAATGAACTGGGTTTGGTTAAGAAAAATCAACATCGTTTTGAGAATAATAAGTATTTACCTTATCGAGAAATTGCTAATGATATTTTTAATCCGGTTGCATCAAAAGCGGTTCGTGAAGCTTTAAAAATTGTAAATGTAGTACTAAAAAAGTATGGCAAAATTGATTACTTAGTTGTGGAAATGCCTCGAGATAGGAATTTGGATGAAGAAAAAGATCAAATTAAAAAATTCCAAAAGGAAAATAAGCGACAAAAGGATAAGGCATATATAACTTTTGTGGATGCTATTGGGAATGAAAAAAAGGTTAAGGCTGCTTTATATGGCAATCATAAGTTACAAACTGAAATTCGATTGTGGTATTTACAAGATAGGATAGATCCTTATTGTGGTGAGGTAATCAAGCCAGAAAATCTTCTAAGTCATCCAGATGAATTTGAAATTGACCACATTATTCCACAGTCGATTTCTTTTGACGATAGTCTAAATAATAAAACCCTTTGTTATGCAAACATGAATCAGATAAAAGACAAAAAAACTCCGTTTGAATTTCTGAATGAGGGGCACGGCGTCGGTTTTGCAAAGTTCAAAGCAATAATTTTAAAGAATAAAAACTACAATAAAGCTAAACGTGATAATTATTTGTTTGAAGAAAATGTCAATGATATCGATACTAGAAAAAGATTCATCACTCGTAATTTAGTTGATACAAGATATTCTTCTAGAGTTGTTTTAAATAGTTTGCAAGAATTCTTCAAAGAAAAGAATGATGGAACCAAAGTGACGGTTATTCGTGGAAAATTCACTTCCAATATGCGGAAACACTGGAACATTAATAAGACACGTGATACTTTCCATCATCACGCCATTGATGCTTCGATTATTGCTGCAACACCATTTTTGAATATGTGGAAAAAAGGCAGCACTATTTTTCCTAAAAACGTTGGTGAGTCATCAATTGATATTACTACTGGTGAAATTTTAGATGATAATGATTTTAATAAGACGATGTACAGTGAGCCTTATGCTGGTTTCTTCACTGAGTTAAATAATGCGGACGACAGAATCAAGTTTTCTCATCAAGTTGATAAAAAGATGAATCGAAAAGTCAGTGATGCGACGATTTATTCAACGAGAAAAGGTCAATTAGCAAAAGATAAACAGGAATCTGAGTATGTCGTAGGTAAAATCAAAGATATTTATAGTGTCGATGGCTATAAGAAATTTAAGGCTCTTTGTGATAAAGACGAAACAAAGTTTTTATTAGCCAAATATGATCCAAGAAGTTTTGCCAAGCTAGTTGAGATAATGAATAATTATCCAAATAAGAGAGAAGTCGAACAAGCAAATGGCAAATATAAAGTGTTTGACATTAGTCCATTTGAAAGTTATCGACTCGACCATGGCATGGTTCAAAAATATGCGAAAAAGAATAACGGTCCAGTAATTAAACAACTTAAATATTTAGACAAGAAGCTCGGCTCGCATATCGATATCACGCCAAAAACCGCCAAAGACAAGCATGTTGTTTTACAATCCTTGAAACCTTGGCGGACAGATGTCTACTTTAACCACGAGACCAATGAATATGAAATTATGGGTATCAAATATTCAGATTTGAAGTTCAATAAAGGTGAAGGATACGGTATTAAGAAAGCTAAGTATTTAGAGATAAAAAAACGTGAAGGTGTAGCCGATACTTCAGAATTCATGTTCAGTCTGTATCGTAAGGATCGGATTAAGGTTGAGGATTTGGGTACTCATGAATCAGTTGAATTGCTATTTTGGTCACGAACGATGGACAAGCAAAAAGGATATGCTGAATTAAAACCCATATATGAATATGATAATAGTCAGATTTTACCAGTGTATGGAAAAGGAAGATTAATTAAGAAACTTATACCAAAAAATTGTAAAATTTGGAAAGTAAATACAAACATTTTAGGTGATTCATATTACCTTGAAAAAGAGGGAGAAAATCCAAAAGATATTCTTGATTAATCATCTTGATATGGTAATATCTTAGTTGTAAGGGACGCCTTATATGTTTGAATATTCATTCGCTTAAAGTTTTAGTTTTACTGTTTCTAAATCTTTAAGGATCTACAAAAATAAGGATTTATTCCGAATTTACCACCTATTTGAAAAAATAGGTGGTTTTTTTTATCAAAATTTGGAGGTTAAATCATGGCTTGGAGAATTGTCCATGTCAAAGAAGGCGATGAATTACGATTAAGGCTAGATAATTTGGAGGTGCGTAAAAAAGAGGATAAAGTTTATATTCCATTAAGTGATATCTCAATGGTTGTTTTGGAAGGAAATCGAACTAAAATTACGACGAAGCTAATGTCCAGGTTAAGTCAGAATAATGTTGGTCTAGTAATTTGTGATGATAAGTATTTGCCCGTCGGGATGTATTTACCGTACGGACAATACCATCATTGTTCAAAAAGGGTTATTAACCAAGCAGGATGGACTCCTGAACAAAAAGGTATACTTTGGAAAGCCGTAGTTGGTCAAAAAATGAATAATCAATTAGGTTATATCAAATATTGCGGAGTGGATAGTAACAGAATCGAATTGATAGAAGATTTGATTGATGGACTGGAAATCGGGGATTCTACTAACCGTGAAGGACATGTCGCCAAAGTTTATTTTGATTCACTTTATGGAAAGTCGTTTACAAGGGATGAAGATTGTCTAATTAATGGAGCGATGAATTTTGGATATGCGATTATTCGATCTAGTATGGCTAGGATTGTAGTTGGAAATGGCTTGATAACCATGTTAGGCATATTTCATCGTAATGAGTTTAATAGCTTTAATCTGGCAGACGACTTAATGGAACCATATCGTCCATTGATGGATTATTGGGTTAATGAGTTTGCTCTAAGTGATAAGGATTATTTGACTTATGAATCAAGACTGAAGATTATTGAATTTATGAATCAAAAGATTGTCATCAATAATAAGAAAATGACGATTAGTAATTCCATGCAAGAATACGTTAATAGTTTTGTTACAGCTATTGAGCAAACTGATCCAGATTTGTTAGTAAAGATTACGTTAAATAATTTTATAGGTGAAAAAGGATGAAATATCAAAATATGAGAGTGATGTGTATGTTTGATTTACCCATGGAAACTTCAAATGAAAAGCGCAATTATCGAATTTTTCGAAAGTCCTTGTTGAAGAATGGCTTTACAATGTTACAGTATTCAATTTATTGCCGAGCAGTCCAAAATCGAGCGGCGGCTAAGAAATATGAAAATGATATAAAGAATTATTTACCACCGCATGGTGAAGTTAGATTAGTATATGTTAGTGAGAAGCAATATGGCGATATGCAAGTGCTTGTCGGCAATAGAAGCAAACAAGAATTATTAGTTGGAAACAAGGAGCTGGTGGTCATATGATGTTGAGCATCGAGTTAGAAAATCAAAAATTCTTAGATATTGATCTGGATGAATCAGTATATATTACTGGCCCCAATCAGAAGCAAATGTGGAAAATTTTTCGTAGTTTATACTATTACTTCAATAGAGCTCCACAATTGTCGACGAATATTTATGGTGATGACAAAATTGAAATCGCTTTTGATGATGAGGCTATGTCGGTTAAAAATAATGAAACTTACTTTATCAACAGTAGGGAAAGTATTTATAATCAAATGATTTATAAAAAGAATTCCTTGTTATTTGATTATCTGAATAGTCAGTCTGATAATATAGAAATCAATCATGACTTGGAAAGAATGAACGATGAGCTATTAAAGATAGAGCTGAGTTTACAAGATACTTTGGACAAGAATTCTAATAATCTAAAGGCTTCTTTTCAAGAACAAACCTATTTGGATTTATTGAAAAATAATTTGATGATAAATTATGAGTTAGATAATAGTATCTATCCTTTGGAATTCATGGATACAGAAGCCTTGTTAGATGAATTTTTGAATTTTCTTAAATTTAAACTTGATAATGATGGGCGTACGGTTTGGCTGATTCTTTACAATTTAGAAAGTTTTGTTTCTGCTGAGGAGATGTACAATTTTGTTTTGAAAGCAAAAAAGATGGTAGCAGAATCCGATATGAAATTAATGGTTATCGGCAACAGCTTAGAGAATATTCCAATCAATGAGCATGATGTCGAAAATATTGTAATTGCAGCCGACGAATTTCACCAAATGTTACCTTTTGAGAATTTGCTAGAAACCATAAAGTTACATTATCCATCTGATTTCTATTGGAGTCCTGAAGACACAGTAAATGCCATAAGGAGAATTGCTCCACTTGTTGGATCAAGTAAAAAAATGTTTATATCTAGTAAAGATTTGGTATTATTGAAAGTAGTAAATGAGGTTTTAGGTTACGAGACGTCGTTTAATTTAGAATGTAATTTACTCAATAGTACGGAAACCAAATTCTTGAAAGATTAATTAGGTATTTAGTTATTTTTTTAATTTGAGGTTTTTGTACCCTTAAAGATTTAGAAACAGTAAAACGCTCGTCTGCGTCCCCGTTAATCTTGAACTGTTTTTGTACCCTTAAAGATTTAGAAACAGTAAAACTAATTATGGAAGATAAAGGAAATGCGAACGGTTTTTGTACCCTTAAAGATTTAGAAACAGTAAAACTATTTATGGCTAAAGTATTCAAAGATGTGAGTTTTTGTACCCTTAAAGATTTAGAAACAGTAAAACGTGTCGCCTTGACGAATCTTCAAAGGTAACGTTTTTGTACCCTTAAAGATTTAGAAACAGTAAAACCTAGTGCAGTTACGAATCCGACAATCATCAGTTTTTGTACCCTTAAAGATTTAGAAACAGTAAAACATTATTGAACTAACTCAAGAATTAGCAAGTGTTTTTGTACCCTTAAAGATTTAGAAACAGTAAAACATTTAAAGGTGTTCATTGACGTGGACAATAGTTTTTGTACCCTTAAAGATTTAGAAACAGTAAAACCTGTTAAATGGGATCTCGTAGATGAAATGCGTTTTTGTACCCTTAAAGATTTAGAAACAGTAAAACGACTTTTTATGAAACTGAATTAATGGAACAGTTTTTGTACCCTTAAAGATTTAGAAACAGTAAAACCTAATGCTATGGTGTACGCCGATACTTATCGTTTTTGTACCCTTAAAGATTTAGAAACAGTAAAACTTCCTAATTGCCCAGCAGCTTCCGCTACGTGTTTTTGTACCCTTAAAGATTTAGAAACAGTAAAACTTCCTAATTGCCCAGCAGCTTCCGCTACGTGTTTTTGTACCCTTAAAGATTTAGAAACAGTAAAACATAAAGTCTACAGAAGCATGGAGCCCGAAAGTTTTTGTACCCTTAAAGATTTAGAAACAGTAAAACTTAGAAGCTATTTTGTACGGTTATGAGGTGGTTTTTGTACCCTTAAAGATTTAGAAACAGTAAAACCCATCGACAATCGACCTAGATACACTTAGAGTTTTTGTACCCTTAAAGATTTAGAAACAGTAAAACCCGTTGATAGTTATTCCTGCTTCACTATTAGTTTTTGTACCCTTAAAGATTTAGAAACAGTAAAACACAATGTGAACGCTCAGAAGGCATTAGACAGTTTTTGTACCCTTAAAGATTTAGAAACAGTAAAACAAAACACAGTCAGAGAAAGCACACTAAATCGTTTTTGTACCCTTAAAGATTTAGAAACAGTAAAAAAACCTCAAATTGAAATTGATTTGAGGTTTTTTGTGTACGATTTGCAATTAAATTCAAAAAAGGATTAATAAATCGGCCCAACTGTGTTAAAAATAATGGGAGGTGTAATTGATGGAAAATAGAACTACCATTTCGTACGTAATTTTAAAGTATGATAAAAGGACGGATGCTATCTACACAAAAGGGGTCAATAATGATCAAGGCAAATTTATGATTCCTAATTTGGAGCTGGATCCAACTAGAAATACAACGTCCACACAACTGAAGATGCATATTATTGAACGTTTGAAGGTTGTGGATGCTAATATTGACATTGATCATTTGTTTATTCCGTTTACTAACGTATCTTTTTCGCGTGACACAAAACTTTATAATTATTCTGTCATTATTTTTGAATCAGATAATGATGTTTTTGCGACAAACGAAAATGAGTCCTGGTATAAGTTGAGTTATGACAATATGAACTTTATGTGGAATTTAACTTGGTTTAGTGGCATGCAGCGGGGTGATGATTTGTTGATGGCAAATCCGGCAATTTATGGTTACGTAGCTAATCCTGATCTTCAAGATGGTCGCCGAGACTTCTGTAATATCATGCGTTTTGTTGCTAATGAGACGCAGAGTTTTCCGATTCTTGGTCTGTTGTCGGAGAATGGCTTTACTAAAAATGAAGTCTTGCATTATCAAAAATTATTGGGATTTTCTAATAGTAATCTCAAAACGACGTCAGCTTTTGAACATAAATATTCAGATTCAATCAAAGTCATTAACGATGATAAAGTAAAGCCGTCTTATAAAATTAGAAATAAATACTTACAAAAATAGCGCTGGGAGAAAATCCCAACGCTATTTATATTTCTCTTCTAATTTACTCATCCAAAGAGCTAAACCGCACCCTAAGATGAAGAAAATGATACTTAAAATAATGATTGATCCACTCACACCAGCATAGGAAATGCCGTCATTTTGATATGGATTTGGAACCAAAATCAAAATCGTACTAGCCAAAACAATTCCTAAGATGAAATGGTAGACGCGTGAATGATGATTTTGAATCAACTTCTCCATAGCTTTGGAAAAAACTAACATTGAGATGATTCCACCAATCGCAATCGGGATGAAGACCATTGGGTCAAAAGATTTGAAACCTTTGAGCATAGGTGAGTACAATCCTAAGATGATCAACAAGTTGGATGGACTCAAGCCGGGAACCAAGACACCCAAAGCAATTAACGCTCCAGCAATCACGAATCCTAAGAAATTGGCCGGAATGGTTCCAAAGATTTCACTCATGAAAAATAGGAACAAACCGCCACCAATTAAGATTCCTAAGAACCAAGCAATATCAATTTTGTCTCGTGAAGATTTAGAAGTAGATTCACGCAATAAAGTTGGCATCGTCCCAATAATCGTCCCAGCAAAGCCCCATAAAACGATTACTTGATAGTGTTGCAATAGAAAATCAAGTGGTTTTGAAAGTAGACCAATTCCGACAATGCCACCTAGACCAATTGGTAAGAAGTAGAGAAAATCCCGTTTGAAATTTTGTCGGACGTGAGCCATGAAGCTCAACATTCGTTCATAAATCCCCATAATAGCAGCTAACACGCCACCTGAAACCCCCGGTAGGATGAAACCTAAAGCAATAATAACCCCTTTAATGAATCTCACTAAAAAATTTTCTTGTTTTATTTTCAATTTTTCCTCTTTAAAGTCTTTTCAACTAAGTTATCAAATTAATTATGTTTAATCAACGAAAAAGAGTAGGGTATGAGGTACTTCTTTTGTTTGTTTGGTGTTTAGATGCCGTCTTACACAACATCTGGGAAATGACTGGAACGCTGTGGGCACAACTTGAAGCTTACGCAAAGTGCGCGCAATCTTCAAGATTGGCCTTTTTGTAAATGCTAAAGCATTAACAAAAATTTCACGGCTGAGCATTTCCCAGAGCTGTTGCTCCAGACTGAATCCTATTCTTTGCAATTGTTTTGTAAATTCTAAGAAGAGTATGGTGCGTCCATTCAAATTATCCGTTAGATCAGTTCATGGTCCGAGTTTGTTATGATTTTTTCTTGGTTTGATTGGAGATAAATAAAAAAGCTGACCAATGATATTTTTTCATTAGTACAGCTTTTTTAGTATATATTTATTTTAGTTCGGTTATAAAATTAAAAAATTTTGCTAATGATATTTCGCATTAATACAGCTTTATTATTTTTTGAATCAAGTGAAATCAAGTATAGAACCAGGGCTTGTGTGGAAGACGGCATTTAAAGTGTTATTAATCAGTAAAATCTTCTAATTCAATTGATTTCTCAGTCCATTGTTCTTCGATTTTATCTTGTTGTTGCTTGTTTTCGTCGAGTTCTTTTTGTAGATCAGCTAACTTGCTATAAGAAGTTAAATTCTCTTCTTTGGTCATTTCTTTTTGGATAGCTGAATTCTTGTCTTCTAGGTCAGAAATTTGTTTCTCTAGGCTTTCAACTTCACGACGTAGTTTACGTTCTTGTTTTTGTTGTTCCTTAGATTGTTGGTATTCGACTTTCTTTTCACTAACGACATTCTTTTGAGCGACTTCTTCGACTGGTTTGTCGGTTGTCTTCTCCAAATAGTAGTCGTAGTCACCAAGATAGATTTTACTGCCATGAGAGCCGATGTCAACGATTCTATCGGCTAGTGTGTTCAGCAGGTAACGATCATGGGAAACGAACAGGACGGTCCCTTCAAAGCTCTTTAAGGCATCTTCTAGGACTTCCTTACTGTCGATATCCAAATGGTTAGTCGGTTCGTCCATTACTAAGAAGTTATCGTGTTCCATCGCTAGTTTAGTTAACGTCAAACGAGCTTTTTCACCACCAGAGAGGCCGACAACTGGTTTTAGAACATCGTCGCCACTGAATAGGAAAGCTCCCAGCATGTTACGGATGACTTGCTCATCTAGGCGAGGGTAGAGATCCCAAATTTCGTGAAGGACATCTTTTTTAGGATCGAGGTTGTTGAGGTTTTGGTCGTAGTAGCCGACTTGTACGTTGGCCCCGAAGCGTGATTGCCCTTTAATGAAGGGAATCTGGCCCAAAATTGACTTTAGAAAGGTTGATTTACCAATTCCGTTAGGACCGATAATACCGACACGTTCGCCTTTTTTAACGTCTAAGTTGATGGGCTCTGACATGATCTGGTCGTCATAGCCGATAGCGGCGTCACTGACATTTAAAACGTCGTTGCCACTTTCCTTATCAATTTGGAAGTTAAAATGAACGGATCCTTGGTCACTGTCAGGTCGGTCTAAAACATCCATATGTTCGAGTTTCTTCCGACGGCTTTGAGCCATCTTGGTTGTTGAAGCGCGGACGATATTTTTTTGAATGTATTCTTCGGTTTTCTTGATCTCGGCTTGTTGCTCTTCATAATGTTTCCAAGCAACTTCTTGATTTTTCTTCTTTTCTTGTAAGTAGAAAGTATAGTTACCAGAGTAATGCGTGGAAGAGTGATGGTTGATTTCGACGATTTCGGTAACTACTTTGTCCAAGAAGTACTGATCATGGGAAACGATGACCAAGGCTCCGCGATAGTTCTTCAAATAACCTTCCAGCCACTCGACGGTGTTGATGTCCAGATGGTTAGTTGGTTCATCTAGTAGCAAAATGTCGTGATGTTCCAAAAGCATCTTCGCCATTGCCAAACGTGAACGTTCACCACCAGAAAGAGTTGAAATTTGGTCTTGCCAAACGTCTTCATCAAAGCCAAATCCTTTGAGGACACTGCGAATTTCGGATTGATAACCATAACCATTTTCCGAACGGAAGGTATTTTGCAATTGGTCATATTGTTTTAAGATGTCGTCGTAGTCTTGAACATTTGGATTAGCGAGCTTTTCCTCAAGAGCACGCATCTTTTTTTCTTGAACTTTTAAATAGTCAAAAACTTTTTCCATCTCATCGAAAATTTTATTTTCACTATTTAAGCCGGAATCCTGAGCCAGATAACCGATATTGGTATCTTTTTTCAGGGCAATATTTCCGCTAGTGTAACTTTCTTGGTCGGAAATAATTTTTAAAAGAGTGGATTTTCCAACTCCATTACGTCCAACTAAGCCAATACGGCTGTTGTCTTGGACTTCGAAGCTAACATTTTCAAAGAGGCGCTTCGTACCAAAATTTTTTGTGATATTCTGTGCTTGTAATAAAATCATTTGAAACTCCTTTACGTATTCACAATTTTATCATTATTTAATAATTTATGTCTTTATAGGTTTAACGTATTGCGTTTTTATGGATTTTTATTTAGTATAAATGTTAGTGAAATGACACACATATGGTGGTAAATTATGACAAAAACAACAGTTCCAAACGCAACAATAAAGCGTTTACCAATATATTATCGGTACTTCCAATTTTTAAAGGATGAAGGTACAAAAAAAATCTCTTCTGGAGAATTATCCGAAGGGGTTAAGATAGATAGTGCTACAATTAGACGTGACTTCTCATATCTAGGAGCACTAGGAAAACGTGGTTATGGCTACGATGTTAACGATTTAGTAGCTTTCTTTAAGAAGCTCTTGAATCAAGATAAGCGTACCAACGTAGCCTTAATTGGTGTAGGTAATTTAGGTAACGCCTTATTAAATTATAACTTTTCTCGGACGAATAATGTTCGAATTGCCGCAGCTTTTGATATAAATAAGGAAATTGTTGGCACAGTTAAGAGTGGAGTTCCGGTTTACGACATTAGTGAATTAAAGGAACAACTCCATTTACAACAGATTGACGTCTGCATTTTAACTGTTTCTTCAAATGCGGCCCAAACGACAGCTGACTTGTTGGCCGATGCTGGAGTTCGTGGGGTATTAAACTTCACGCCAGTTATCATCAACGTTCCAAGCAGCATTCGAGTTCATTATGTTGATTTGGCGAATGAGTTACAAACACTGATCTTCTTCTTAGACCGTGATAAGTCATAAACAGAGGACCAAGAGCAAGAATAAAATAATAATAATTTTTTGGGGGAAATTACATTATGAGTGAACCATTATTTCTTGAGCCAGTATTCCACGAAAAGATTTGGGGTGGAAGAAAGCTAGAAACTAAGTTTGATTACAACATTCCTGATGGAACTATCGGTGAATGCTGGGCTATTTCAGGACATCCAAACGGACCAACTAAAGTCCAAAACGGTGAATTTGCTGGTCAATACGTTAACGATTTGTGGAAGAGTCACAAAGAACTATTCGGTAATCCAAAGGGCAAAGTTTTCCCACTTCTAACAAAGATTTTGGATGCCGAAGCTAGTTTGTCAGTTCAAGTTCATCCCGACAACGAATATGCCGAAAAGCACGAACATGAATTAGGTAAGACAGAATGCTGGTACATCATCGATGCTGAACCAGGTTCATACTTGATTTATGGTCACAATGCTAAGAACAAAGCTGAACTTGATAAAATGATCGAATCAGGCGACTGGGATCATCTTTTGAGAAAGGTTCCCGTTAAGACTGGTGAATTCTACTATGTACCAAGTGGAACAGTTCATGCCTTGAATAAAGGTATCATGGCTTTGGAAACTCAACAAAGTAGTGACACAACTTATCGCTTGTACGACTATGATCGTGTTGACAAGACAACTGGTAAGAAACGTGATCTTCACATCAAACAATCAGAAGACACAATTGCCGTGCCACACAAAGATCCAAAACTAAACATCGAATCAAAAGAAGTTGGTAAGAACAAGTTTACTACCTTTGTTCAACCACCAGTCTCACCATTCTTCTCTGTATATCACTGGGAAATCAAAGAACCAGTTGAATTGCACCACCAAATTGGTAAGTATACTTTGATATCAGTTATCAATGGCTCTGGTAAGATCACCGTTGATGGCAAAGATTATGATTTGAAGAAAGGTGTCCATTTGATTGTTCCTGCTACAGTTGATAGCTGGAAGTTAGATGGCGACCTCGATATTATCGCTTCCGAATCTGGAGAAGATTAAAAATAATTAATACAGATTGTCATAATACGAAATGTCCGTTTGAAAAAACCGGATGTTCCGTATTTTTTTGTGGAAAATTTAATCAAATATAGAACAAAAATAAGTGTCACGCCTAGAAATGTTCGTGTCTGATAACGTTTTAAGAAAGTTTCTAACTTGGAACCGCTATCTATTTCATTTTTCCAAAAAAATCTTCTATAATTAGAACTATGTTATCGACAAAGGGGTAAGAAAAGTGCAACGACGAAAGTTTTTTCGTGTCAGCCTCGGTTGGCAAATTATAATCGGTCTGATTTTAGGTATTGTCCTAGGACAGCTATTTTATCAAAATAAGGCCGCTATTCAAGTAATGCAGAACATTGGGACGATGTTTATCTCAATGATTCAGATGATTGTTTTACCAATTGTCATTTCCTGTTTGACAGTTGGGATTGCAAATATGGGTGATATCAAAAAACTTGGTCGAATCGGTCTGAAGACGCTAGTTTATTTCGAAATTATGACAACAATAGCGATTATTATCGGTATTATTGTTGCTAATGTTACTCATCCCGGTACCTATATTGACATTCATAGTCTAAAAGGTTCGGATATTAGTCAATATACAGCGACAGCAAAGAACGCCAAACATTCGGGTATTTGGTCGATCCTAATGAGTATCATTCCAACCAATATCTTTGAATCACTTGGAAAAGGTGATATGTTACCAATTATCTTCTTCTCCGTATTGTTCGGATTAGGAACAGCCTCAATTGGCAAGCAAGGTAAGATCATCACTGATGTTTTAAACGCCGTTGCCAATGTTATGTTTAAAGTAACTAATTGGGTCATGCGACTAGCTCCAATTGGTGTCTGTGCTTTAATTGGTGTCACGGTTGGAGAAATGGGTTTTGGTTCCCTTAAACCATTGTTATTATTCATTGTGATTGCCTATGCAACAATGGCGTTTTTCGTCTTTGTCGTTATGGCCGGAGTGGGACATTTGTTCCATGTGAGATTTTATGAAATGTTTCGAATTATTGAAAATGAAGTTACCTTAGCTTTTACAACTGCTAGTTCAGAAGCAGCTTTGCCTAAGATGATGGAAAAAATGCAAAAGTATGGTGCATCAAAAGGAATCGTTTCTTTCGTTATTCCGACTGGCTATACTTTTAACCTTGATGGTTCAGCAATCTATCAATCTTTAGCAGCTTTATTTTTAGCTCAAGCCTACAATATTCACTTGAGTTTAGGGCAACAAATTACCCTTGTGGTAGTTTTGATGTTAACATCTAAGGGGATGGCCGGAGTACCAGGAGCCTCATTTGTTGTGCTACTAGCCACAGTATCAACGATAGGTGTGCCAATGCAGGGATTGACCTTCATCGCTGGTATCGACCGTCTCGTAGATATGGGACGTACCGCAGTAAACGTTGTCGGTAATTCACTAGCAACGATCATTATTGCTAAGAGTGAAAAGGAATTCGATGAGGACAAACGAGAAAAGTACGTTGCATCCTACACACGTGGTGATTAAGCCCCGTGTAGAGTAGAACAATTTAAACACACGAAAAGCAGCTTATCAATTATTTATTTAATTGGTAGGCTGTTTTTTTATTTTTGAATAGTCGGGCGAATAACGATTTCGTTCATAGTCGTATCTTCAGGAGCGTCGATGGCAAAAGCAATCGTGTTGGCAATTCGGTCAGCACCGATGGCATAATCTTTATAAAACTGATCTAGTTGTGCTTTAGTTTCGGGATCTTTTACGTGTTCTGTCAATTCAGTTGCGACGGCACCAGGTGAGATTACGGTGACACGAATATTACTTTTAGCCGCAGCTTCTTCTTGACGCAAACCTTCACTAATAGCTCTCACAGCAAATTTAGTTGCGGAGTAGACGCCAGAACCAATACTGATGGCATGACCAGCGACAGAAGCAAGGTTGATGATCTGACCACTTTTTTGTTTACGCATGATTGGCAAAACGGCAGCGATTCCGTAAAGGGTTCCTTTGATATTTACATCGATCATTTTGTCCCATTCTTCAATTCGACCTTTAATGAATTCTGAACGAGGCATCAAACCAGCATTGTTGATCCAAACGTCGATTCGACCATACTCAGACACAGCTTTTTTAGCTAATTCTTGAACCTGAGCTTGATCGGTAACGTCAGTTTGCACGGCAATCGCTGAGCCATTTTCTTGCTGGATCTCAGTAGCAATCTTTTGGAGACGTTTCTTTCTTCTGGCGGCTAAGACAATTTTATTATTTTTTGTAGCCAATAATTTTGCACAAGCAGCACCGATACCACTAGAGGCACCAGTGATGACAATAACTTTCTC
The DNA here is from genome assembly GCF_004745525.1 of Companilactobacillus suantsaicola. Taxonomy (GTDB): domain Bacteria; phylum Bacillota; class Bacilli; order Lactobacillales; family Lactobacillaceae; genus Companilactobacillus; species Companilactobacillus suantsaicola. The sequence continues at coordinate 22,744 of NZ_RKLY01000009.1, forward strand.
AGACATAAAAAAATCTCCCTTGAATTTATATTTTCAAAGGAGATTTTAGTTCATAAATGAGTTGATAGTTAGTTTATAAGTTTTACAATTTGGCATTACCGCATCGACAAAGTCAAAACGATAGCGTTCATCAGGATGTGGCTACCGGCACTAGCATAAATATTTTCAGATTTGTAATAAATAAATGAAAACCATAGTCCCATTGCGACATAAACTAGAAATCTTGTATCCTGATGCATGAAAGCGAATAAGAACGCTGAGATGATTGCCGCAATATAAATATTTGTCGGTTTGATCAAGTTACCAAAGAACAATCGACGAAAGACGATTTCTTCCATGATTGGCGCACAGATCAATACGTAGATGAAATAGTAGGGATAAGTTTTGACCATCAACAATAATTGCATCGTGTTTTGGGAATGAGTACTAGTGTGGAAAATCAGCTGGTCAATGAAGCCAATCCCGTATTGCAAAACGATTGCCCCGATGGTTCCTAAGATGACCCATTGGAGATTGTGATTTAAGTCAGTAGTTTTTTCAAAATTGAATTTCTGGTCTTTTTTGACTAAGTACATCATAATTCCGGTGGCTAAAATTGCTCCCAAAGTTAATAGGACAAAATACAGACTGCCAGTCACTTGCAGCATGTTTAAAACTGATCCTAGTAACAACAACAGGATGTAAGTTAGTAATGTAAAAAATTGATTTTTTGGAAATGCCATGATAACTCCTTTAATTTTTAGAGGTAAATACTTGCATGTTTTCAATAAAATGTTAATATAAAACTTGTGATTAGCACAAGAGATGTTCGAGTGCTAAAGATAAAAATAAAAACAGAAAAAAATAATAATCGGAGGGATTTAAATTGTTAAAACCACTTGGAGATAGAGTAATTGTAACAGTCGATAAAGAAGAAGAAAAGACAGTCGGCGGTATTGTTTTAGCAAATAATGCTAAGGAAAAGCCTCAAACAGCTGAAGTTGTTGCTGTAGGTGATGGCTTAGTTACTGACGATGGAAAGAAATTGCCTATGAGCGTTAAAAAAGGTGATAAGATTCTATTTGATAAATACTCAGGCTCAACAGTTAAGTATGAAGACAGTGAATATTTAATCCTTCATGAAAAAGATATCATGGCTATCGTTGAATAATTTTTAAAAATAAATTTTTGATCAATTATGAAATAATTTACGGAGTGTGAAAATTAATGGCAAAACAAATTAAGTTTTCAGAAGACGCACGTGCAAAGATGCTTGCAGGTGTTAACAAATTAGCAGACACAGTTAAGACAACTATCGGACCTAAGGGTAGAAACGTTGTTCTTGAAAAGAGTTACGGTGCTCCAGAAATCACAAACGATGGTGTTACTATCGCTAAGAGTATCGAATTAGAAGACCACTTCGAAAACATGGGTGCAAAACTTGTTTCTGAAGTTGCTTCAAAGACTAACGACATTGCCGGTGATGGTACTACTACAGCTACTGTTTTGGCACAAGCTATCGTTAAGGAAGGTATGAAGAACGTTACAGCCGGTGCTAACCCTGTTGGTATCAGAACTGGTATCGAAAAGGCTACAAAAGCTGCTGTTGATGAACTTCACAATATTTCTCACAAAGTTTCAGGCAAGAGTGATATTGCTCAAGTAGCTTCAGTTTCATCTGCTAGTGAAGAAACAGGTAAATTGATTGCTGACGCTATGGAAAAAGTTGGTAACGATGGTGTTATCACAATTGAAGAATCAAAAGGTATTGATACAACTCTAGACGTTGTTGAAGGTATGCAATTCGACCGTGGATACATTTCACAATACATGGTTACAGATAACGACAAGATGGAAGCTGACCTCGACAATCCTTACATCTTGATCACTGACAAGAAGATCTCAAATATCCAAGACATTTTGCCATTACTACAAAAGATCGTTCAACAAGGTAAGTCACTACTTATCATTGCTGATGACATTGATGGTGAAGCATTGCCAACACTTGTTTTGAACAAGATCCGTGGTACATTCAACGTTGTTGCTGTTAAGGCACCTGGCTTTGGTGACCGTCGTAAGGCTCAACTAGAAGATATCGCTACATTAACTGGTGGTACAGTTATTACTTCTGACCTTGGTCTTGAACTAAAAGACACAACAATGGATCAATTAGGACAAGCTGGTAAGGTTACTGTTACCAAGGACAACACAACAATTGTTGAAGGTTCAGGTAACAAGGACGCTATCAACGAACGTGTTGACTTGATCAAGAAACAAATTGCTGAAACAACTTCAGACTTTGACAAAGAAAAGCTTCAAGAACGTTTGGCTAAATTAGCCGGTGGTGTTGCTGTTGTTAAAGTTGGTGCTGCTACTGAAACAGAACTAAAAGAACGTAAATACAGAATTGAAGATGCTCTAAACGCTACACGTGCCGCTGTTGAAGAAGGCTACGTTGCTGGTGGTGGTACAGCTTTGATGAACGTATTAGGCAAGGTTAAGGCTCTTAAAGAAGACGGAGACGTTCAAACAGGTATCAATATCGTTGCCCGTGCCCTTGAAGAACCACTACGTCAAATCGCTGAAAACGCTGGTTATGAAGGTTCAGTTATCGTTGAACACATCAAGAACCAAGATAACGAAATTGGATTTAACGCTGCTAACGACAAGTGGGAAAACATGGTAGACGCCGGAATCATTGACCCAACTAAGGTTACACGTTCAGCTCTACAAAATGCTGCTAGTGTTGCTGCCTTGTTATTGACAACTGAAGCTGTTGTTGCTGACAAGCCAGAACCAAAGGATGACAATGCCGCTGCTGGTGCAGGTAACCCTGCTGCCGGTGGTATGGGCGGTATGATGTAGAGAGTGAAACAAGCCTGCTTAGACTCAGACAGATAGCCTAATTTCACGAATTGCACACCGGGCTTGTGTGTGATTTGGGAAATGTAGCTATATGGCTGAGTCTGGCTTGTGCAACTCGTTTCAACTAGAGAGTGGGACAGGACATGGTCAACTCTCGAGCATTAAGGCAAATATAATAAAAAAGCGCTGGTATTTTACTAGCGCTTTTTTCATGCTCTGAAAAAGTATAGAATTAAACATTGTTAGAAAAATTGAAAAGAGAAACATATGGATAAAATAGAATTTGGTCGCAAGATCAATTATGTACCGGCGCTAATCAGTTGTGTGATAGGGATCGTCGTCGGTATCGGGATACAAATTTTTACTAAAATAACTTTGTTAGCAGTAATTCTAGCGATAACTGCTTTGGTCGTCGTGGCTTTGTTATTTACGCGTAGTATGTATGATTTCTTTGGGCACTGGGAAATTGATTCTGAGGGGATTCAAAATACCGATTACCAAAATTTTAATGTGCGGTTTCAGGCGGTATTATTTCCGTTCAGTGAGAGTCGGGTGCGATTTAAGTTTGATGAGATTAAGAGTATGACTGTGATTGTTGGTAAGGATATGAATGCTCCGTCGAATATTTTAGGTGGTTCATTTTATGCTCCTAAGAAAATCATGTTTCATTTGCCAACGCCGTATTATCTGGAAGTTAACTTAAAAGATGGCCGGCAAGTTAATTTGGATTTATCGGCTGACTGGGATGATACTGAAGTTATTGGTTATATTGTTGATTTTATTGGTTCAGAAGCTGGAATTGATGTTGGGATGATTAAGCAATCAAATTAGAGCGTGAAAAAAAGAGTGAGAATTTTCTCACTCTTTTTTTACTCAACTATTGAGTCGGCAATAGTCCAAGTGACTTGACCACTGTATTGACCGGAGATAGCTGTTTTTGGAACTCGCAATTGCCATTTATTTAAACCGACGTATTGGGTTAGGTTGATTGGGTCGGGGGAACCGTTGATAGTTTTATCGGTGATTGGAACGCCAGATGTTGACAATGGGGTCCACTCATTTGTTTCATCTTGAGAATTATTGTTGAGTGATAGGGATACGCCATCGTCCTGAATTAATTTTTCACTACCATTGGTTATAGCTTGGTCGCCTTCGTTGTCATAGCTGACTAGGACTTGGAAGGGGGTCTCTTCGCTGTGGCTGACGATCAGGCTTCCTTTGGTTTGCTTGTTGGTTAACGTTTTCTCGGTGCCAGTTGAGTTGATGCTGCCAAAGTCGATGAATTCAGGAACTTCGATGAAAGCTGTGGTTGGTGCGGGCGGATGAACATTGATATAGATGGTATCTGATGGTCCAATGTTTAGTGCTTTACCACTAAGGTTTATGACATTTCGCATGGCAGCGCTATTTTGAATTTTTTCTTCAAGCGCACTATTTACAGTAACCTTATAAGTGAAAATATTTGATTGGTTAGCAGGTGTGTATGCTCCTATATATAGACCACTAGTCGAGATAGAATCTGAAGCTAATTCACCGTTTACGTGCACACTACCAGATATTAGTGATAATTTGTCCCTTTTATCATTAAGGGTGTCCTTTCTATGGGTAACTGGATCTACATAATCGTTGAGGTCATTTAAATATATGGCATCTTTAGCGATACCTGTACTAACCATGAATTCAGACTTGATTTCCAAAATATCTCCAGTAGTTGCGTCTACTGTTTGAGCAAAATTACTATTGGGATCAGCAGTGATGTTACGGACTTGGTGATTGAAGATGTAGGAGTAATCTGGTTTTACAACCGGAATTTCAACGGTATCTTCATAAGTCTTGCTATCGCTAAAGCCTTTATTGTAGCCGGTGAAGTGAACAGTATTACTGATTTTTCCATTTACTAAACCGAAGGCCGCTTTATTGTTGATTGTCGCGTCAAAAGTATAGGTTGCTGTCTGACCATCGGTGATACTGGCATTAGGGTTGTAATTAATACTATTTCCATCCGCTAGAAGACTATTTGGATCAATAGTTAAGCTTTCTGGTAAGTCATCTTTAATATTAGTGATTATCCAATTAGAACCGTAACCATCATTTCTTACTGATAGAGTAAAGCGAAGTTTATCACCAACATTGTTAGTTCCATCAGTTGAAGTGAGGTTCTTGTATGTCTTTTTGACGGTTGGAATAGCGTAAGGTTTAACTGTGGCACCAATGTTTGAAACGAATTTTGCGACACCACCTGAAGCAAGTTTAGTGTAAGGCCATCTTAGAATATAAGACGTATCTTGTTTTCCATTACCATCGACGATTTTATATTCTTGACCGGAATTACTTTTACCAATCAATAGATTGTGATCAGCCACGGCGTTAGTGTCACCGACTTGATCTTTAGTGGGTTTGTTATCTGCCACAACGGGAAGACTGGGGGACTGAATGGCAGAATTAGTAGAGCCATATTGCATACCTTTTGCACTCCAGTTATCAGGATAAGCCAAAACACGACCCATGAAATCTTTGAATCCTCCATCAACATTGTTAGTAATAAATAACTTTGATTCAGAGGATTTAATACCACTTTCGATATACAAGCCTAAGCCACCACCGATGGCAAACATAGGAACGTTATCAACCGCACTGATATTATCATTATTAGGATCTAGTCCGGTGTCTTCACCAAAGAAAGGTTGAAAAGTTGCATCACCAGTTGAAGGATTGTAAACGTATAGTTCACGTTGAACAACTGGGGATCCACTAGGGGATGGTCTAAGAACTACTTCATAGAAGAGATTCTTCGCGGAAAAATGTCCGACCATTTTAAATATCTTTCGGCCTCTTTTATCGGTAGCGGTATAAAAGAGTTTATATATTCCACCATTGGATGAATCAATTTGTGATGATTTTATTAATAGGTTCATATCTTGATAAAATACACTAGATCTTTGGCTGTTTTCCAGTAATGCGAAGTCAATTGAAGAAATTGAAGCATTTTCCGGAGAACCACCAATATAGGAGTTGTCACCTTGGTGTAAAATACCGTAATATTTACCATTATCATCGAGAAAAATATTTATTTTAGAATGGGTTATGTTAGGAATTTTGTTCGTAAAACTATAAGTACTTTCTCGTGAGATAGTTTTGTCGCCGGCCTTAACATTACCATTGGCATCACGGGCGGCCCCGAAAGTATAACCAAGAGAGACATTTCCACCTATGGGAATTCTCCCAATTTCATTACTTGCCACGTCACTTTTTTGTTGCCAGTTGGTAACACCGTCGTATTGTCGCATAATTTTTTCCGCATTCATGACGGCAGTTTTTGAAGTTGCGGCATTAACCGTTGTTGAATTAAAAGTTAGGATCATTAATAACACGGTAAAAACCAGTAAAAATATTTTGGGAACTGATTGATGTCCTTTCATTTTATTTCCTCCATAAAAATATATTTATAAACAAAATTCTTATCGCTGAATGTATTTATACAATATATATTATAAAGTGAAATAATTAACGAAATAATTCAATAACAAAGTTCTTTTCTTTCACAAAATTAAATAAGCCATTATTTCTAATTTAAATTTAGGAATAATGGCTTATTTATTGAAACGAGTTACACAAGAGCAACTCCCTCCGAGATAACAAAATTTCAGGAATCACTCGCAAAGTGCGACGAGCAATTCCTGAAATTACGTTATCGTCCGGGAGCTGACCGCTCTTGTTCCACTCTCTTAACTAACTGTATCGGCAATAGTCCAAGTAACTTGACCGCTATATTTACCAGATTGAGCTGTACCAGGAACTCTTAGCTTCCATTTGTCTAAACCGACATATTTGGTTAGATCGAGTTCGTCGCTAGATCCAGTGAAATCTTTATTGGCAATCGGAACTCCAGCTTGAGAAAGCGGCGTCCACTTGTCTTGAGATTCATTGGCGTTATTGTTGAGCATTAATGATAAACCATTGTCTTGAACAAGTTTTTCATTACCGTTATTTATAGCTTGATCACCGTTATTGTCGTAACTGACTAAAACTTCAAATGGAGTTTCAGCACTGTGACTGACGATGAGGTTACCTTTAGTTTGCTTGTTGGTCAGCATTCTTTCGTTACCAGTTGAATTGATACTACCGAAATCAATGAATTCGGGAACTTCAACAAAGGAAGTCGAGGGGATGTCTTCTTGAACATTGATTGAAGCTTTATCAGAAAGTAAATTGTTAAAAGTACCAGAACTGGATGTAACAGAATTCATGTTGGCTCTATTTTCGATAGTTCCTGATGTGGATTTATTGACTTTGGCCCGGAACATGATGGTATTAGAATTCGTGGCAGTCGTCTTAGATAAATAAATTCCTTTACCGATACTGTCTGGCTGCATCGCCCCATTTAGAAATACGGAACCAGAAATCAATGATAAGTCAGAATTATTAAGGATATTCGTGTAGATTGATTGAGCGGCAATGTCTTGAGTACCAGTGAAGGTAGATTTGAATTCGACAATATCCCCTTGGTGAGCATCTACTTCACTGTCAAAAGTACCAGTCGGATCGGTGGTGACATTGCGAACCTGGTTTGTAAATGAATAATTGAATCCAGTAGTCAAGATGGGGATATTGACTGAGGCGGTGAAAGTTTTGTTGTCTTTATTGGTATCAGCGTTGAAGCCGGTAAAAGAGGCTTCATTGACTAAATTCTTTGAACTATCGACAGAAAATGGAGCTTTATTGTTCACTGTCGCATAGAAAGTGACGTAGTACTGATCTTTTTCCTTTAAAACAGTATTGGTGGGAGTATAGTCCAAAGTGTCACCCAGAGAATTACTTGTTACATACATACTAGGAATAGTACCGCTAGCAATAGTTTTTTCGGTATCCTTTTGATGTTGATCAGAACCACCGGTAGTCATTTCTGTCCATTTGTAATTGATTGAACTTGTGTCAATGTCTAATCCCTTTGGAAGAGCATCTCTGATATCTGTCAAAGACCAATTGGACTTTAGACCATCATTTTTAGCTTTCAGAGTGAATTTCAATCTATCGCCGATATGAACTAAACCATCAGCGTGTGGATTCTCGTTCGTGTAAGTCTTTGAAACGGAGGGGATCGGATAGCCAGCTAAAGTTGCCCCCATGGTTGATGCATAATGAGCAGTTTGTCCAGGCTTTAAAGGATTATCTTCTGTTGCTAGTGGCCATCTTAAGGTATAGGCAGAATCTTGTAGTTTGTCGCCATTTCTTCCATTAACAACTGGATAAACGATATTTGAATTTTCCGTTGTACCAAAGAGCAATTTTGATCCAGCGGGCCGACCATTATCACCATTAGTAGTGTCTTTGTATTTCAAATTGGGATTAGCAATTTGTCCACCATTATAAATTTCAGCGAAGCCCTTTAAATTCCAGAGACCAGAGTCGACGTAGGCTTTTCCCATATAACTGTTAAAGCCGTCGGCAACGTTATTAGTTACGTAAAGTTTTGAACCACTATTTGAAGGAGTTTGTGTATCATACATGTACAATCCTTCATCATTTCCAATGGCATAAAGTGGAACATCATCGACAATTGAAGGATCTTTACCTAAAGCAGTATCCTCACCAAAATATACTTGGAACATTTTCATATCATTTGAGGTATTGTTATAAAGATACAATTCTCTTTGAACAATTGGAGCTCCCGATGGATTTGGACGAAGAACAACTTCAGCATACATATTTGATGGATTATTCAGTTTTCCACCAATTTTTAAAACAGTCCGTTGCTTTGAATCAGTACCAGTAGCAAAAACTTTATTGCTCGTTTGACCCATAACCCCATAGTTAGCACCGGAGAGTGTAAGACTACCAGTAACTACGGCAAAGTCCAAAGAGGAGTCTGAAGCCGTATAAGGTTGTCCGCCCGTACCAATATAGGCATTTTTGTTTTGATGAATAATTCCGTAATATTGATTATTGTGTTCCAGAAAAATATTTATTTTAGAGTAAGTTTGTAAACCTTGCGAAATCTTGTGGTCAGTTGCGATCGTATTGTCACCAGCCATAACCGTCCCGTTTTGATTTTGAGCTGCCCCAAAAGTGTAATCTAGTGATAATCCATCACCGATAGGAATTTTTCCAATAACATTTTTAGGATTAGTATATTGCGTCTTGTAATCCCAATTAGAAATACCATCATTGATTTTTTTCATGATAGCCACAGTCTCAGCTTGACTATCTGCATTTACCTTAGTTAATGATTGGGTTCCGACTATTATGAACATTGCTAAAAAAAGTAGCGGGAAGAGAATCACTCTCAGTTGACTGTTCTTCATTTTGATTCCCCCGAAAAAACACATTTATATAAAAAATCTTAATTTAAAATATATCTATACATTACGTATTATAAAATTATATAAATATGTTTGTATCCCAGATATGAATGATATTTCTTTCATAATTTGAAGTAAATAAATCATTAAAAAGGAGATAGCGATGGATCAGTTATTCACTATCGGACAATTGTCGAAACTCTTTAATATCAAGGTGCCAACCCTGCGTTATTATGACGAAGTCGGTTTGTTGAAACCAGCTAAGATAAATCGTAAAACTCATTATCGCTATTATTCGACTCAACAATTTGAACGCTTAAATGTGATCACGTATTTGCGAGCGCTCGATTTGCCGATTGAGACGATCAAACAATTTTTCGATGCGCGAGATATTAATAAGTTGGAAGCCATGTTAAAGGAGCAAAAGTTACAAGTCCAAAAGCAGATTACCGCACTGAAAAATATCGACCGCCGCATCGATGCTCGAATCAATCAAGTCGAAGATGCCGTGAAAAGCACATTGGATAAGATAGAAGTGCTCGATTTGCCAGCAGTGCCAGTAGTTTATCTGGACGAAGATTACCGACCAAACGACGACATCGAATTTCCCATTATCACCTTGAGAAAACGTTTTGGCCTAGATAAAAATATTTTCTTGGGCAAAATTGCCTTGATGGTGTCACGCAATAATTTGTTGAATAAACACTTTGATAGTTACAACGGCTTGTTACTAATTTTAGAACCGGGTGATTTGGGAGATGCGACTGGTAGTTTGCAAGCTGGCAAATACGTTCGAATCAGATTTCACGGAACCCATGATACCGCCGCAATTCAGTACCAGAAGTTGTTGCAATATTGTCAAAAACACAATTTTGAAATTGACGGTCCAGCGATTGAAACGGCACTGATCGACTACGGAATTACCGACGACTTTGCTAAATACGTCACTGAAATAAAAATACCTATTAAAAGTGATTGACCCTCTAGTTACTAGAGAGTTTATAATTTCTGTTAATAATTTAGAGGGGGGAATTCCATGATTGGAACATTTTTTAACGTCACGATGATCTTGCTAGGCAGTTTTGCCGGCAGTTATTTCAAAAAGGGGATTAAACCTGCTTATAATGAGATTCTGACTCAAGCTTTGGGGCTGGTTGCCATGGTAGTCGGAATCAACGCCGTGGTGCACAATATGCCAAAAAGCCACTATCCGGTACTATTCATCGTTAGCTTGGCTATCGGTGGCGTGATTGGACAATGGCTCGACTTGGAAAAACATTTTGACAACTTGGTCGGTAAATTTTCTAAACCAACCACAGATGGGAAAGCAAATTTGGCCGAAGGATTGGCGACTGGGATATTACTCTACTGCATCGGCTCGCTGTCAATTTTGGGACCAATTCAGGCCGCACTGAATAGGGATTATACCTTCTTGTTTACCAACGGAATGCTCGACGGAATCACCTCGATTGTCTTGGCATCAACCTTTGGATTAGGGATGGCCTTCGCCGCCGTAGCAGTCTTCTGTTGGCAAGGGAGCATTTACTTAATTGCCATGTTGCTACAAAATTCCATCAACACCGATATGATCACCGAGTTGACTGTAGTTGGAGGGATTTTGATTTTGGCCTCAGGATTAGGATTGTTGAATATTAAGAAAATCAAAGTGCTGAATCTGTTGCCTTCGCTGTTGGTGCCGATTGTTGTGGTTGCTGTTTTGGGGTTGTTTTAAAAAATGAAAAAGAGCTGGATTAAAGTCCAGCTCTTTTTGTATGGATTTCTATAATTTAAAATCATTTTTAAAATTTCTACCCTGTTATACTAAACATATAAGTAAGTGTTTCTCTGGGGGGAAGTTATGGATTATAAAAAGTTAAAATTGAGTAAGCACGGTTTGCCGACATGGGATTCTTTAATGCCGTTAGTTCTGAAGTATACAAATGAACATGGAGCAGTATCAAAGTCTTCGATAACATTTGATGTGGCAAATTCTTTAGAATTACCTGAAAATTTGAGAAATTTAGTATCCTCCAAATATCCAGATGACGTGCTAATTGAAGGACGAGTGGGCTGGGCTGTTAGTGATTTATTTATAGGAGGAGCTTTGGAACGACCTTCGAGAGGAATTTATCAGATTAGTCAATTGGGAAAGAAACTCCTCGATAGTGGGGAAGAAATTACTAGAGATAAAGTACATTCTTTACCTGCCTATGTTCAACATCAAAAAGAATTAAATGAACGTAATAAGAATATTAATGAGGATGATTCAGTAGATGAAGTTGCTGAATTATCCAATAAGGTCACTAGATATAATAATGAAATTGCTTCTAATCTGTTAAAAAAAATTCAAGAATCAAAGCCAACTTTTTTTGAAAGATTAGTTGTCGATCTCCTTTCAAAAATGGGTTATAAAGGTCAAAATGGTTCAGCTGAAGTTACTCCTCCAACAAACGACGGTGGAATCGATGGAATAATTAATCAAGATCCATTAGGAACTAACACGGTATATATTCAAGCAAAAAGGTATAAAAATGATAATGTAGTTCAAAGACCAGCAATTGAGGGCTTCTATGGCGCTTTATCGAGTAAACATGCTGATAGAGGAGTGTTTATAACAACTTCTAAATTCTCCGACGGAGCAAAAGAAACAGCAAAGAATTTCTCAATTGTTTTGATTGATGGCATTCAATTAACAAATTTGATGCTGCAATATCAAGTTGGGGTACAAGTTAAGAGACATTTAGATCTATTTGAAATTGATGAGGATTTTTTTGAAGAGTAGTTATAAAAGCGATTAGACGGATTGTCTAGTCGCTTTTTTGTATGCAATAAAAGAAAAGTGGGTAATCTAATGACTAAAACTCTGGAACTGCGTAAGTTCTACAGTTAAACTGGACATAATAGGATTTTTATATAGTTTTTTAATTGACAAAGTGAGGGAGAAAATATGGCTCTGTACAAAACGAAAGGGGAACTAACTTTTGAAAAAGAGTTCGTTGAAACTCTGACTCAAAATGGATGGACGTATAACAAAAAATTAGATAATGCGACACCAAAAGACTTAGAGAATCATTTTCGTGAAATACTAAATCAAAATAACTACAGTGCTTTAAATGGGGTAAAGATAACAGACACCGAAATGAGTGAAATTATGCGAAATATCGGTGGGAAAACCCCAACTGAAATGAATGAGTTTTTAACTGGAAATTATGAATCTGTACTCAATATTGCTCGAGAGAATCCGGAATTGGGAACAATGGATTTGAAATTATTTTGGCGCGATGCGATAGCTGGTGGTCAAATGCGTTACGAAGTTATCAGACAAGCAATCAGACCCGGAAAAGAAGATTCTCCAGAAAATGTTAATCGACGTTTTGATGTAACGCTATTGTTTAATGGCCTACCATTAATTCAAATTGAAGAGAAAAAAGTCGATGTCAGTATCAAAGAAGCATCTAATCAAATCGTGAAGTACAAGTCTGAACATAAGTATGATGGGCTATTTTCAGCCGTACAAATTTTTGTGGCTTTAAAAGAAGATACGGCCCGCTATTTTGCTAATGAAAAAAGTGCTGATTTATTTAATAATAAATTCTTTTTTGAATGGTTAGATAAGAAAAACCATCCAGTACATAACTGGAAACAATTTACAGAAGATTTTTTGAGAATTCCTATGGCACACAATTTGATTAGTAATTATACCGTTGCTGACGGGGATGCTTTAAAAGTTTTGCGTCCTTACCAAATTCATGCAGTGAATGCTGTTCGTGAAGCTTTTTCAAAGCATGAGGATGGTTATGTCTGGCATGCTACCGGTTCTGGCAAAACACTTACAGCATATAAAATAGCAACTTTACTACAGAGAAATCCTAATAATCAAGTGATTTTTTTATCTGATAGAAAAGAATTAGATAATCAATCAGGAAAGAACTTTAGCAAATTCTCTAGTAATAGTGACGATACTATTTTTGAAACTAATAATACTGGAGAGCTAATCAGACGACTTAGAAGTTCAAAACCTGGTGTTATAACGACAACTATTAATAAGATGAAAATAGCCGTTGAACGAAATGAAGAAGCTATCAACACTGGTCATAGAGAACCTTTAGTTAATGTGATGAAAAAACGCATGGTATTCATTGTTGATGAAGCTCATAGATCACAATTTGGTGAAATGCAGAAAGTTATTCGTCAGGCCTTTCCAAAACAAAATTGGTATGGATTTACGGGTACACCAATTTTTGAGTTCAATAAAACACCTCAAGATCAAACTACTGAAAGTCAATTTGGACCTGAACTTCATCGGTATAACATCGGGAATGCTTTAAGTGATGGTGCTATTTTGCCGTTTAATTCCGAATATGTCAGTTTAATGCAAGTTACGAATGAACGTACGGGTGATGAAGTAGAAGAAGAACAAATACCTGATGAGGCATATAACAGTGATGAAGAAATTGCGCAAAACTATCGTTTGAAAGTTGTGAAATGGATTATCAAGAATTGGCGTAGAAAATCAGAAAAGAATCAATTTAACGCCATTCTTGCAACTGTAGATATCAATCAGGCCTTAAATTACTATCGATTGTTTAAAAAGTTAGGGCAAGAAGGTAAGCATAATCTAAAAATTGCATTGACTTATTCCATTAATGAAAATGGTGATACTAATCAGAAACAACGTTCAGGATTAGCTGAAGCGATGAAAGATTATTCGATTCGATATGCTGGTTCAGAAACAGCTTTTTCTTTAGAGAACGTGGGTGTTTATATTGATGACGTTGCGAAAAGAACTGCTCGTACAGAAGCACAATATAAAAACTTGCCATCAGATAAGGAAATTGATTTAACGATTGTAGTTGCTCGTTTACTGACGGGATTTGATGCTCCAAGATTAAACACTTTGTATTTGGATAAATTACTGCAATATCAAGGATTGATTCAAGCATTTGCTAGAACTAACCGTGTCTATGATAAAAATAAAACGCAAGGAAACGTTGTTATGTTTAGAAGACCCAAATTAATGAGGGAACGAACTGAAGATGCGTTTGAAAAGTATGCAGGTGAGGGTTCATTTAAGAAAGTCTTTCGACCAGGATTCCACGAAATGGAAGATTCTTTTAAAGAATCTGTTAAAGATTTGAAAGAATTTACTCCTACGCCTGAAGTTGCTAATGATTTAACTAAAGGTACTGAAAAAGAACAAGTTGATTTTTTAAAGAAATTTAGGAACTTATCTAAAGAATTACAATACATTTCTTCTTATTCTGATTTTGATTGGGATGAGCATGCCGATGAATATGGTATGACTAGTGAGGAATTTGGTTATTTTCAAGGTGCATTTAAAAATATTAGGGATAATTTAAAACAACCTCCAGATAATGATTCAGATCCAATCTCGTTGAAGTACGACTTTGACGATGTAGTGATTACAGAACTTGTTATAGACAAAGAATACGTCTTAGGATTGGCAACTAAATACTTGTTGGACGTTGGAAATTTATTTGCGGCAGATGAATTTAATCAAGCAGCTGATAAATTTGCTAAAGCCGGAAATCGTCAAGAGGCTGAAAATATTCGTGAGTTTGTGTCTGAGGAAAGAAAACGTGGAGATATACCTGCAAATTATGATGCTAGAGCTAGTTATGCACTTCATCAAAGCAGAAAGAAGCAACAAAAAATAACTAAATTTGTCAATGAATATGGTCTTAATGAAGAATTATTTAATCGTTTGGTAACGGAATATGAGGCTACGGGTGAGTTCGGACATGAACAGGCTTTGAAACAAACAGCTGATATTAATGTCGCTAAAAATAATGGACATGAGTATCGAAATGTGTTGAGCTTTAAAGGTTCAGTTCAGCGTGCTTGGAGAAAATTCATCAAAGAAGATTTAGCACCATACATTGCAGGGGAGAAATAAAAAAAATGAGTGAAGATACATCGAAAACATTGGAACAAGCATTGTGGAATTCTGCTAATGCATTGAGAGGAACCATGGATGCAAGTGAGTATAAAAATTATTTGTTAGGTTTAATTTTTTATCGATTCCTCAGTGATATGACTTTAAAGACGGTTATGGAAGCGACTGGTGAAACTGGTGATCCGATTGAAGTTTATAAAAAATATTGGGATGAACAACAGGAAGATATTAAGAGTGAACTATATGGAGCTAATGGATATATCATTGAACCAAATGATTTATTTGATTCAATGGTTATTAGAATCCAGCATCATCAATTTCAAATTAGTGATTTGAAACAAGCCCTATTTAATGTTGAACAATCGGTAAAGGGACATTCTTCTGAAGAAGACTTTGAAGGCCTTTTTTCTGATATAGATTTAGATTCTAATAAATTAGGCAAAAATCCTAGTCAAACTATGAATGACGTTATTACATCATTAAAAGACATTAATTTTGACAATGGTCGTGATGTTCTGGGTGATGCATATGAATACTTGATTAGTGAATTTGCCTTGAGTGCTGGTAAAAAAGCTGGAGAGTTCTATACGCCAAGATCTGTTAGTGAAATTATCGCACGCATTGTTTCGATTGGTCATAAAGAAGGTGACACTCAAATACGTAGTGTTTATGATCCAGCTATGGGTTCGGGCTCTTTGTTGTTAACAATCGCTGATCAAGTGACTGATGATCAACCAATTAGCTATCATGGACAAGAGTTAAATAATACAACTTTTAATTTGGCTCGTATGAATTTGATGCTTCATGGAGTAAGTTATGAAGATATTTATGCTCGTAACGGAGACACGCTAGATGTTGATTGGCCTTCAGATGAGCCATATCAGTTTGATGCTGTGGCAATGAATCCACCATATTCTGCACATTGGGATAATAATCCCGGACGTTTGAGTGATCCTCGTTTCCGTGATTATGGAAAATTGGCTCCTAAAACAAAAGCTGATTATGCATTTCTATTACACGGACTATATCATTTGAAGCCGACTGGTACTATGGGAATTGTTTTGCCTCATGGTGTCTTATTTCGTGGTGCAGCTGAGGGAACTATTCGTAAAGAATTAGTAAATAAAAATCAAATTGACGCTGTTATTGGATTACCAGCTAATATTTTTTATTCAACAAGTATTCCAACTTTAATTATGATTCTAAAGAAAAATAAAACTAATGATGATATTTTGTTTATCGATGCCAGTAATGAATTTGAAAAAGGTAAGAATCAAAATAAACTAACTCAAGAGAATATCGATAAGATTGTTAAAACTTATGAGAATCGAAAAGATGTTGATAAGTATGCACATGTAGCATCAATTAAGGAAATTCAAGAAAATGAATACAATTTAAATATCCCTCGTTATGTCGATACTTTTGAACCTGAACCGGAGATTGACTTAGGAGATATTACTAAAGAGATTAAAGAAAATAATAAAAAAATTATGGAAAATAAAAATGAGTTGCTTTCAATGATGAAAGAACTCACTTCTTCTGATGAGAAAACTCAAAATGATCTTGATGATTTTATCTCTATGTTGAGTGACGAGGTGAATAACCATGGATAAAAAAATGGTACCTGAAGTACGTTTTAAAGGCTTTACTGACGATTGGGAACAGCACAAGTTAAAAAATGAATTATCTTTATTAAAGGATGGGACGCATGGGACTCATAAAAATGTAACAAACGGTCCATTTCTTTTAAGTGCAAAGAATGTTAAAAACGGGAAAATCATAATCACGGATGATGATCGAAAAATATCTTGGGATGAATATCATTCGATTCATAAAAAATTTGAATTAAAGAAGAACGATGTTCTATTGACAATAGTCGGATCAATTGGTCAGAGTGCAATACTAAAGAATCCCTATGGAGTTACATTTCAAAGAAGTGTTGCATATCTTAGACCCAAGACAATGATTCCGTACTTTCTTGAAATATTGATTCAAACAAATAGATTTCAATCGGATCTTAGAAGAAATCAGGTTGTATCAGCTCAACCAGGAATTTATTTAGGAGATCTTTCAAGATTTAACATTTTTTTGCCTGCAGATATCTCTGAACAAGAAAATATAAGCGATGTGCTATATAAGCTTGATGGAATTATAACTTTACAACAACGGCAGTTAGACCTATACACAAAACTAAAAAAAGGACTATTGCAGAAACTATTTCCTAAAGACGGGGAAAACGTGCCCGAGATTAGATTTGCTGATTTTCATGATGATTGGGAACTTCGTAAGTTAGAACAATTGATTGAAAAATTTATTGTTCCAATGCGGGATAAACCAAAAGAATTTAGTGGCAATATACCTTGGACTAGAATTGAAGATATAGAAGGTAAATATTTATCAAAATCTAAATCAAATAAATTTGTTTCTATGGAAACTATTAAAAAAATGAATTTAAAGATTATTCCTAAAAACTCTTTGATTGTTTCCATAAGTGCAACGTTTGGTGTTGTCGCAATAGTTACGAAGGATTTAGTTACGAATCAAACTTTTATTGGCCTTTTTCCAAAGAAAACAATAACTCTAGATTTCATTTATGCATTATTTCAAACCCCAAATGTAAGACATGAACTAAAAAGAGAATCGGCTGGATCAACAATTTTTTATATTTCAAAAGATAAAATCAAAAAAATGGAAGTAATAATTCCTCATTTAAAGGAACAAAAACAAATTGAAAAAATAATAATACATACTGATAATTTAATTATTCTACAGCGAATAGAGTTGGATAAACTAAAATCAATTAAACAATTTCTTTTACAAAAGCTTTTCATCTAACAAAAAAGGCAAACACAATAACCCAAATTATTGTGTTTGCCTTTTTACATTAGTTGAGCCATTTGACGCATTATTTTTTCACTATCTTGTGTTTCTAACTCTTGAATAATGTGTAAGTAAGTATCTTGGGTAGTAGTCATATTAGAGTGTCCAAGCCTTTTTGCAACACTAGCAATCGAAACGCCGGCAAACAAAAGAATTGAGGCGTGAGTATGTCTTAATCCATGAACGGTTATTACTGGAACTTCTGCTCGTTTACAGAGAACTGTTAAACGATTATTTATAGTTGAATTAAAAACTCTTTGTTTAATGAAGATAGGTTTATCTTTTGGCAAACCTTTAATCATTTGAGAAAACTGCATAGCAATTTGCCAATCCAATTGAATTTTTCTAATTGACGAAAAATTTTTGGTTGGTTGGAAATTTCCTATTGTTGATCGGTAATTCCAAGTTTTATCAACGTTCAACAATTGTTTGGAAAAATCGAAATCATTTGGCGTAATTGCTAGAGCTTCAGCAAACCGCAATCCTGTTTTTGCGACTAATAAAATGTACCAATCCCAGTTCAATTCTGTTCCCAAGTCGAGCTGCCGAATTAATTGCTGTAATTCATATTGATTTAAGAATTTGGGCTTCTTATTCCTAGGTTTTTTTCCCTTAATAATAATTTTTCGAGTCGGGTTCTGTTTGATTAATCCCTCGTCAACGGCATCCATAATCGCACTTTTCACTTGATGATGAAAATCCTTGGTTGTCTGTTTTTCATGTTCCAAAGCATAATCATTAATCAGTTTTTGGTAACTTCGACGATTCAAATCACTCAATTTTAATTCAGGAGCTAATTTAATGATCCACTTTAAACTCATGTAATACTTATCCAGTGTGACTGACCTAATTGCATTCACTTTGTACAACTCAATCCACTCTTCATAATATCTGTAAAATAATTGTGATGATTTAGTTCTGGACATAGAAAAAACCTCCGAATAATTTATATGGCATCTAATTTTGTGCCATTATTTATTATCCAGAAGTTGAAATTTAAAACATCAGTTTTGTTAAATAAATAGTTTTTGTAGAAGATATTTCTTTAGAATTTTCATTTCTTTTAATTTGCTTTGTTCAGATTCAATATAATTATCAATATTCTGCAATAAATTTCCAATTTGATTTTGTTCCTCATAGCAAGGTACTCGTATCGTTTGCTTTAGAAAATCACTTGAAACAAGATTTGTCATCATTGTTGCATGTGTAGTAGCTTTTCTAAGAATATCTCTCATGAACAATTCGTCATGTATTGCATATTTCCAATATATTAAACCATGAGAATCCAAATTAATTGGTCTAAATACATCAAATACATGTGAAACAATCCCGTCGCCAATTGTATTCTCAACGAATCTGCCAAATTTAAAATTTTTACTTTTGTTTCCTTCGAAAGCTATATCTCCAACTCTGAAAATATTATAAGTCTTCATATAATCGACTTTTGAATCCTGATTATCATTTTTGAAGTACATTTTTGCAACCGAAATGATCTTATCACTACCAAATGATAAATCATTTTTTTCAGTCTCTTTTTTATAAATTTCATTGAACTTATGATGTTCCCAATCATCATGAAAATCAGCAAATCTAATCTCGGGCACGTTTTCCCCGTCTTTAGGAAATAGTTTCTGCAATAGTCCTTTTTTTAGTTTTGTGTATAGGTCTAACTGCCGTTGTTGTAAAGCAATAATAACATCTAAATGTTTAAATAATATCCCTATATTTGTTTGTTCATTTTCTGACGCCGGAAATTTAATAATCATTTCTTTAAGGGCCGTTCCAGAAGTTAATGCTCTTGTCGTCATGGAACTTTTTTTGATCATCTCTTTACGAAAATGTTCTGTGAAAAAAATATAACTTTTAAAAAGATTGTTTAAAGGATCATCTCCAATAGCACGTCCTCGTAATACGAAGCCACTAAAAACTGTGCAATCAGGTACACCAAGCATTACAGATGGATAACCAATTTCATTAATCGTTTCAGACGTTCTAGTAAAGAAGATATCTCCCTGTTTAATTTCATGATTCTTTATCTCTTTTTCAGTCAGTGTCACACGTCCCATTAGCATGTCCGGCATCAAGATTCTATTGTGAAATACATCTACAAAATTTACTATTGGCACACCAGAACCAAAAAAAGCTTTTTCTTTGTTCAATCCATTTTTAAAATTATAAAACTCCCCTAACTTGTGCTGTTCCCAAAGATTAAATAAAAATAATGCATATTATAACTATTATCTAATTAATACTTTTATCCAAATAATAGTACAAATAATATGATTTTGAATATTTCAATTGAAAGGAAATTGCAACGCTTTCTCACATTAGATGACCAATTTTACCCGACCAAGCGTTCGCTTGGTCTTTTTTATTCTGGTTAAAATTGATACAATATCATAGGTAAAGATTGGGGATAAAATATAATGAAAATACTCTTCGTAGGAGATGTCGTGGGTTCTGTCGGCATTAAAGCTCTTGAAACGTATCTACCGGAAATTAAAAAGAAGGTTAAGCCACAACTAACCATTGTCAATGGTGAAAATGCGGCTGGTGGAAAGGGTACTAAAGAGCCGGACTATCAAAAAATCACTCGTGCTGGAGCTGACGTTGTTACGGGAGGAAATCATACTTGGGATAAGCGGGAAATTCTTGATTTCATCGATGATCCTAAGAAAAATATTTTGCGTCCGTATAATTTTCCTGGGAAAAATGTTCCTGGTCGAGGCTTCATCGAAATCAATGTCAACTCAAAGAAAGTTTACGTCATCAACATGATGGGAACGGCTTTGATGCGGGCAATTGATAATCCATTTTTAGCGGCCGACGAATTGTTAGCCAAATTGGATCAAGATGCGGTAAAATTTGTTGACTTCCACGCGGAAACTACTAGTGAAAAAATTGCTTTTGCTAATTACACCGTAGGACGAGTTTCAGCTGTCTGTGGAACGCATACCCATGTGCAGACTAACGATGCACAAGTTATCAACAAAGAGACAGCTTACTTGACTGATGTCGGAATGACCGGTTCATATGATGGGATTTTGGGCGATAAAAAAGAACCAATCATCAACAACTTTCTCACTCAAAGACCGAACAAATTTGATGTGGACGAGGATGGCCGCATGCAGATTGGTTTTTGCGTGATTGAAATCAATGATAAGACCAACAATGCTCGAAGCATTAAGAATTATGTCATTACACCGAACAATCAAACTTTTTTGAATTAATGGAGGGAATTCATGCCTCAAAAAACTAAAGAAACACCAATGATGGAGCAATATCTGGAGTATAAGAAACAATACCCAGATGCTTTTTTGTTATATCGAGTTGGTGACTTTTATGAAATGTTTTATGACGATGCTGTCAAAGGCTCGCAAATTTTAGAGTTAACGTTAACTTCTCGCAATAAGAAAGCGGATGAGGGTATTCCCATGTGCGGCGTTCCCCATCACGCAATCGAGGGTTACATTGATACCTTAGTTGACAAGGGATACAAGGTGGCAGTTTGTGACCAGCTCGAAAATCCAGCTGATGCGCAAGGCAAAATGGTTAAGCGCGGGGTCACTCGAGTTGTCACTCCAGGTACGATCATGGATAAGTCATCCCAAGCTAAGGACAATAACTACATCACCGCAATCACTTCAAATAGAAATGGCTTTGGTTTAGCTTACGCCGATTTATCCACCGGTGAAGTTAAAGTGACATCGGTTGATAATGAACTCGATTTAACTAACGAATTGCAAAACCTTGATACGAAGGAAACGGTTGTCTACGGCAAATTTCCGCAAAAGTATTTAGACCGGTTGCGAAAAATTGGTATTTTAATCTCGAAAATAGATGAACTAGAAGAAAATTACAGTTTCGATTTCTCCAATATCACTTCTGAAAATGAAGTATCCACCGTTAAGCTGTTGATAAGTTATTTGATCAAAACCCAGATGCGTTCACTTGACCATTTGAAGGCGGCCCAGTCATATGAAACTTCTTCATATTTATTGATGGATCACAGTGCTCAAAGTAATTTGGAACTGTTCAAAAATATTCGCACGAATAAAAAATCCGGAACACTCTTGTGGCTATTGGACGAAACTAAAACTGCTATGGGAAGTCGTCTGCTTAAACAGTGGTTGGCACGTCCTTTAATCAGTGTGGATAAGTTAAAACAACGCCAACAATTGGTGCAAGTTTTTCTCGACAATTACTTCCAACGTTCATCATTCCAAGATTATTTGACTAAGGTTTACGACCTGGAGCGATTAGCCGGAAGAGTTGCCTATGGAACAGTCAATGGACGCGATTTGATTCAATTGAAGACGTCCTTAGAACAAGTTCCTGAAATTAAATCGATTCTCTTAGATATTGGCGATGACAATTTATCAGCTTACGTTGAACAAATTGATGAAGTGGCTGATATTCGTGACTTGATTGACAAGGCGATAGTCGAAGAACCACCAATTTCCGTTACCGATGGCGGTTTGATCAAGGAAGGCTACAATGACCAACTTGACCAGTATCTCGACGCATCGAAAAACGGTAAGCAATGGTTAGCAACCTTGAAAGCTAAGGAACAAGAATCGACCGGTATCAACAATTTGAAGATCGGTTACAACAAAGTTTTCGGCTATTACATCGAAGTTAGCCGCGGCAATATCGACAAGGTGCCTGAAGACCGTTACACGAGAAAGCAGACACTGGTCAATGCCGAGCGCTATATCACGCCAGAATTAAAAGAGAAGGAAAACTTGATCCTCGAGGCTGAAGAAAAATCTAAGAGTTTGGAATATCATCTCTTTGATCAAATCAGAAGCAAAGTTAAAAAACAGATCAGACGGATCCAAGCACTAGCTAACATTTTGTCACGCTTAGATGTCTTGCAAAGTTTTGCAGTCGTCAGTGAAGATTATCATTACGTGGCTCCTGAATTTGTTTCCGGACACCAGTTGGAAATAAAAGATGGTCGCCATCCGGTGGTGGAAAAAGTTCTCAGCAACAATTCCTACATCCCTAACGACGTCTTTTTCGACCAAGAAACCAACATCCTGTTGATAACTGGTCCAAACATGTCTGGTAAAAGTACTTACATGCGACAATTGGCTTTGATCGTCATTATGGCTCAGATCGGTTGTTTTGTACCAGCTACTAGCGCCAAGTTGCCAATTTTTGACCATATCTTCACTAGAATTGGGGCGGCTGACGACTTAATCTCTGGTGACAGTACTTTCATGGTTGAAATGCGTGAGGCTAATGATGCCTTGAAACATGCGACTGAAAATAGTTTGATCATCTTTGATGAAATCGGTCGTGGAACGGCTACTTATGATGGAATGGCGTTAGCTCAAGCTATCATCGAATACATTGACAAGAATGTTAAAGCGATGACGATGTTTTCAACTCACTATCACGAATTGACCGAGTTGGAGAGTCAGTTGCCGGGAGTGAAAAACGTTCACGTTGACGCTTCTGAAGAAAATGGCGATTTAGTCTTTTTGCACAAGGTTTTACCCGGACCAGCGGATAAGTCTTACGGAATCCACGTGGCTAAATTGGCCGGTTTACCGGATGAAGTTTTAACTAGCGCAAGTAAAATTTTGTCAGGCTTAGAAGGTAATTCCGTTCACACAACTTTGTCAGAAAGTATTCATGAACCAGCAGCACAAATACAGGCACAACCAAGCGTGACACCGGTTGAGGATGAAACACAACTTTCGCTTTTCCCTGAGGAAAAACCTGTTAAAAAAGAATCAAAGAAAGAAAACCAAGTTATCAAAGAATTAACGAGTCAAGATTTAATGAGCGTCACACCAATTGAGGCCATTAATCTGCTCTACAAGTGGCAAAAGAAACTTAAGTAAAGAAGGTGGAAATAGTGGGAGTAATTCATGAGTTACCAGTCGAATTGAGCAATCAAATCGCGGCTGGTGAAGTTATCGAGCGTCCGGCTTCAGTTGTCAAAGAATTGGTGGAAAACTCGATTGATGCCAAAGCAACCCAGATCCTCATCACGGTTGCTCAATCAGGTTTAAAGTCAATTGAAGTTAACGACAACGGTAACGGAATCAACGCTGATGATGTTGAAGTAGCTTTCATGCCACATACGACGAGTAAAATCGCCAACGACCGAGATTTGTTCAATATCAAAACACTCGGCTTTCGTGGTGAAGCGCTGGCTAGTATTGCCTCTATTTCCAAATTGACAGTTCTAACGAGTACTGACGGTAAATCGGCTGTCCGGGCTAAGTTTTCGGGAAATGAATTAGTTAAGAAAGAAACTTTTGCACGTTCAGTCGGCACCACGATGTTGGTCGAAGATTTATTCTTCAATACTCCAGCCCGATTGAAGTATGTCAAATCATTGCATACCGAATTGAATCGGATTGTTGATATCGTTGACCGTTTAGCGATGGGGTATCCCGAAATCTCGTTTCGTTTGATTCATGAAGGTAAAGACTTAGTTTGGACTTCTGGTAATGACAACTTGCAACAGACGATTGCCGGAATTTATGGTCGGAGTATCGCTAGTCACATGTTCCAATTTGAAAATTCTGATCCAGATTATCAAATCAAAGGATTCTTTTCCAAACCTGATACGACCCGCTCAAATCGGTCTTACATTTCACTGATTTTAAACGGTCGTTACATCAGAAACTTTCAATTGACCAATGCCGTTGTTCGTGGATACGGTTCGAAACTGATGGTAGCTCGTTACCCAATTGCGGTGATCGACATCAAAATGGACCCGAGTCTAGTTGATATCAACGTTCACCCAACTAAACAAGAGGTGCGTTTGTCAAATGAAGGTCACATTGGTGACTTGATCAGCCAAGGAATCAAAGAACGTTTGTCCAAGCAAAACTTGATTCCCGATGCAGTGAAAAATCTCAATCGCAAACCGGTTGATACGTATAAGCCCGAACAGATCAGTTTTGAAGATGTTGAAACAATCGACAAAATCAGTGAGCCGTTGACACAAACTGAAGTTGCTCAACCAAAATCACAATCCGAGTTGGAATCAAAGGCAACTCAACAAACAGAACCAATTGAAAAAGAATTCGTCACACCGACTGACGGGATGCCGATTTTTAGTGATCCAGAGCATTTGAAATCGTGGGATGAACGCTTGAAGAAAGAAGCCCAGGTCAAAGTCGTCGAACATTCTGACCAAGCGCCAGTCAAGGAACCGCAACCGAGTGGTTTTCCGGATTTGCGTTACATCGGACAGATCCATGGAACTTATTTGGTTGCTGAAAGTAAGGACGGCTTTTATTTAGTCGACCAGCATGCAGCCCAAGAGCGAGTCAACTATGAATATTACCGCAAGGCAATAGGTCGCGTGACACAAGATCAGCAAAAACTACTAGTTCCGATTGTTCTCGATTATCCTAATTCAGAAAGTATCCTGATTCGTGAAAAAAAGCCAGTGCTAGAAAGTATCGGGCTGTATTTGGATGATTTCGGGCAAAACAGTTTTGTTGTCAACACGCATCCGACCTGGTTTGTTCAAGGTCAAGAAGAGTCGACTATCAAAGAAATGATTGACTATGTGCTAAATGATTCTAAAATCAGTGTGGCGAGTTTCCGTGAAAAAAATGCCATCATGATGAGTTGTAAGCGGGCTATCAAGGCTAACCATCACATCACGGACCAAGAGGCGATTTCGTTGTTGCACAATTTGACTAAGGCAGAGAATCCCTATAATTGTCCGCATGGTCGGCCAGTGTTAGTCGAGTTCAGCAACAAGGACCTCGAGAAGATGTTTAAAAGAATTCAAGATCCGCATGATACCAGAGAAAGTGAGTAATTATGTTTGAATATTTAAATGGTTTAATCGCCACAGTCACCCCTTCTTACATCGTCGTGGATGTACAAGGAGTCGGTTATAAAGTCCAAGTTGCCAACCCTTATCGCTATGAGGAACAACAAACGGCCAAAGTATACGTCGAACAAATCGTCCGCGACAATGAGCAGACTTTGTACGGCTTTTACGATTTGAATGAGAAGAATATCTTCTTACATCTGATCAGTGTTTCTGGCATTGGTCCTAAGAGTGCTTTAGCAATTTTGGCTGGGCAAGACTTGCAAGGTTTGATTCACGCAATTGAGAATAACGATGTGAAGTTTTTGACCAAATTTCCTAAAATTGGTAAGAAGACTGCCCAACAAATTATCCTGGATCTCTCCGGTAAATTTACCGCTGAAGGTCAGATGACACTCGGTGAAGTTCCAGTAGAATACAGTCACGGCAATCAAGAACTCGATGACGGATTGGCAGCCTTAGAGTCACTAGGTTATTCACCTCGTGAAATTAGTAAAATTAAGAGTGCTTTAGAAAAAGAAACCCACAAGAGTGCTGATGAGTACTTGCGTGCTGGCTTGAAATTATTAAGTAAGTAGGGGGAGTTAACAATCGAAAATCAAAATGATGATGAACGTTTAACTGATGCAGATTCACTCGATAATAATGAAGATATTATTGAGCAAACACTTCGTCCACAAACTTTTGACCAATACTTAGGTCAAGAAAAAGCCAAAAAAGAATTAGATGTTTATATCAAAGCTGCTAAACAAAGACAACAGACCCTAGATCACGTCTTGTTATACGGCCCTCCTGGGTTAGGCAAGACGACTTTGGCAATGATCATCGCTAATGAAATGGGCGTTAACATCCATACAACGACCGGTCCTTCGATTGAAAAATCAGGTGATTTAGTAGCTGTTTTAGATGAATTAGAGCCAGGCGATATTTTATTTATTGATGAAATCCACCGTATGCCACGGGCAGTTGAGGAAGTTTTGTACTCCGCAATGGAAGACTTTTACATTGATATCATCGTCGGTCAAGGCAGTGAATCTCGTTCCTTGCACCACCAATTGGCACCTTATACTTTGATTGGTGCGACAACTGCTGCCGGAAAATTATCAGCTCCGTTAAGAGATCGGTTTGGAATTATCGAGCGAATGGAGTACTATACCATAGATGAATTATCGAAAATTGTCTTTCGTTCGGCCAATGTTTTGAACATCAATGTTGATGAAGAGGGCGCCCACGAGATTGCTAGAAGATCCCGCGGAACACCAAGAATTGCCAACCGTTTATTGAAACGAGTTCGTGATTTCGCTCAAGTTGACAATAAAGATACGATTGACTTTGACGTGGCAGAATCAGCTTTGAACCAATTACAAGTTGACAATGCCGGACTTGACCACATCGACCGTCGGATCCTTGAAATGATCATTGAACTCTACAATGGCGGTCCAGTTGGATTGAAGGTTATCGCTGCCAACATCGGTGAAGAACAAGAAACAATTGAAGAAGTTTATGAACCATATTTAATGCAGATGGGATTCTTGAAAAGAACTGCCAAGGGTCGTGTCGTAACGAGAAAAGGTTATCAACACATGGGATTGCCTTATCCCGAAGAAAGCTAGTCCAACGCAAAAAGGAGAATTTTGATGACACTAACAACAGAAGATTTCGATTATGATTTACCAGAAGAACTTATCGCCCAAACACCGATCAAAAATCGTGACCAATCAAGACTATTAGTCCTCGACCATGAAACTGGCGAATATAGTGATAAGCATTTTTATGATATTTTGGATTATTTAAATCCTGGGGATGCTTTAGTAATGAACAATTCTAGAGTTTTACCAGCAAGATTGTACGGTACTAAAGAAGATACCGACGGACACGAAGAAGTATTGTTGTTGAACAATATTGAAGGCGACAAGTGGGAAGTCCTAATGAAACCTGCTCGACGTGCCAAAGTTGGAACAAAAGTTCAATTCGGTGATGGCCAACTCGAAGCTGAAGTTCTCGAAGATTTGGAACACGGTGGCAAGATTATCGAATTCCATTATCAAGGAATTTTTATGGAGATTTTGGAACAATTAGGTGAGATGCCACTACCTCCATACATCAAGGAAAAACTCGACGATCCCGACCGCTACCAAACAGTTTATGCAAAAGAGAATGGCTCAGCTGCCGCACCAACTGCTGGACTTCATTGGACTAAAGACCTTTTGAAGAAAGTGGAAGATAAAGGTGTGAAATTGGTTTATGTCACGCTTCACGTTGGTCTGGGTACTTTTAGACCGGTGACTGAATCCGATATTAGTAAACATGTGATGCATTCAGAGTTTTATCGTTTAGATGAAGAATCCGCTAAGACTTTAAACGATGTTAAGAAAAATGGTGGTAAGATTGTTGCCACAGGAACGACTTCAATTAGAACCTTAGAAACAATCGGAACTAAATTTAATGGTGAGATCAAAGCCGACAGTGGTTGGACTGACATCTTCATCAAACCTGGTTATCAATGGAAAGTAGTTGATGAATTCATTACTAACTTCCATTTACCAAAATCAACTCTAGTAATGCTCGTGGCAGCATTTACTGGTCGTGAAAATATTTTGAACGCATACCAACACGCAGTTGAAGAGAAATATCGCTTCTTCAGTTTTGGCGATGCAATGTTCATTAAGTAGAGGGAAGTTATGGAATCGGCAATTAAATATACATTATTAAAGAAGGAAAAACACACTGGTGCACGGCTTGGCTTGTTGGAAACACCCCATGGAACTTTTGAAACGCCAATGTTTATGCCTGTTGGAACCGAAGCTTCAGTTAAGAATATGGCTCCAGAAGACCTAGAAAAAATCGGTGCGTCAATTATTCTAGCCAACACTTATCACTTATGGTTAAGACCTGGTGAAGAGATCGTTCAAGAAGCTGGTGGACTGCACAAGTTCATGAACTGGGATAAGGGAATTTTAACTGATTCTGGTGGATTTCAAGTTTTCTCACTAGCCAAGATGCGTGATATCACTGAGGCGGGAGTCCATTTCCGCAATCACTTAAATGGTCGTCAAGAATTTCTTTCACCTGAAAAAGCTATCAAGATCGAAAATTATTTGGGTCCTGATATCATGATGAGTTTGGATGAATGTCCACCATTCTTTGAAAGTTACGACTACATCAAAAAGTCGGTTGAGAGAACGAGTCGTTGGGCTGAACGTGGTTTGAAAGCTCATAGAAATCCTGATTGGCAAGCGTTATTTGGTATCGTGCAAGGTGCTGGTTTTGAAGACTTGCGTAAACAAAGTGCCAAAGACCTTGTCAGCATGGATTTCCCTGGTTATTCAATCGGTGGACTTTCAGTTGGTGAATCAAAGGGCGAAATGAATCGGGTGCTAGATTTCACAACTCCATTACTACCAGAGAACAAACCTCGTTACTTGATGGGTGTCGGGACAGCTGACTCCTTGATCGACGGTGTTATTCGTGGTATCGACATGTTCGACTGTGTCTTGCCAACCAGAATTGCGAGAAATGGTACTTGTATGACTAGTCACGGACGTTTGGTAGTTAAGAATGCTAAATATGCTCATGATTTCACACCACTAGATGACAACTGTGATTGCTACGTTTGTCGTAATTACACTAAGGCTTATATTCGTCATTTGATCAATGCCAACGAATTATTTGGTATTCATTTGACTAGTTATCATAATCTATACTTCTTGTTGAACTTGATGAAGGGCGTACGTCAAGCCATCCGTGATGATAATTTATTAGAATTTAGAGAACATGTCTTTGAAGATTATGGCTTTAATAAGAAAAATGCTAAGAATTTTTAGAAGATTTTGAGAAGATAATCTTTCTAGTATGGAAACCATGTCATATTTTTGGTAACCTATACTTATGTAAATTATTAAGAGGTGGAAAATTTGAATATGCTTACATTAGGTGCCGGCGCAGGTGCTGGTGGTTCAATGGGTCTATTGCTTTTCGTTGCGGTAATGTTTATTGGTATGTATTTTATCTCTATTCGTCCACAAAAGAAGCAACAACAAAAACGTCAAGAAATGTTGAAGGAAATGGCTGTTGGTGACAAAGCCGTTACCCTTGGCGGTCTAAAAGGAACAATTCACTCAATCAATCGTGACGACAAAGAAATCGTAATCGATTGTGATGGTGTTTATCTAACATTCGACTTAAACTTCATTCGTCGTACAACTCCAGTTGCTAAGACAACTCCAGTTGCTAAGACAACAACAGAAGCTAAGCCAGAAGAAAAGGTAGAAGCAACAGAATCAGCAGAAGCTACTGAAACTAAAGAAGCTCCAAAGGCTGAAGAAAAAGCCGCTGAAACTAAAGAACCAGAAGCAAAAGAAGAAAAATAGTTTAAGTTCTATACTTTGACTGGTGTAGAATCCCGTCCTCCGCAACAAACTCGATTTTGGCTGGAACGTACTGGGCACGACTTGAAGCCTTTTTCAAAATCGGAAAAAGTCTCCAAGCTCGGCCTTATTGTAAGTGCTAAAGCACTAACAATAATTTCAGTACTGAGCCAAATCGAGTTTGTCGCTCCGGACTAAATGGTGGTTCTATATTTTATTTCTTTCTAATCTGAAAAAATAACAGTATCTGTTCAAGAACGTATTAACTTGAAAATAGTCAATTACGTTTTTTGAATAGATGCTGTTTTTGCTTTGTGTATTAATTGGTGTGAATCTTATATTTTTATTGAATATTCCTAGTCGATAAATTGAAGATTATGAATAGAAAGGGATATAGAGCTATAAAATATTAATCTCTATCAAAAAAAATAGAATTTATTGTTCCCCCAGAATGTATTGAATTAAACCAAAAGAAACGTTATCTAGTCTGGAGTGACAACTCTGGGAAATGCTCAGCCGTGAAATTCTTGTTGGCGCTTTAGCGCTTACAAGAAGGCCAATCTTGGAGATTGCGCGTACTTTGCGTAAGCTTCAAGTTGTGCCCACAGCGTTCCAGCGTTTCCCAGAGTTGTCACGGAAGACGGCATCTAAATGCCACCCAAAATAAAGAACAACACCTATATAACTTTACGCTTGACCTAAAGCAGACTTTAAGTACTATTATTAATACTAATCTAACAACATTTTTATAAAGTTTTAAGTCATAAACCAAGATGTTTAATTACGCATGATGTAAAATAGAACTACATGATGCTTTCAAAGGAGTTTAGAAAATGGCTAAAGAGAAATCAGCAATTTTTATTATTTTTGGGGGATCTGGCGATTTAGCACATCGAAAATTGTATCCTTCATTGTTCCGTCTTTACAAATCGGGTTTTCTAAAAGATCACTTTGCCGTAATTGGTACCGCACGTCGTCCTTGGAGTGATGATTACTTCCGTGAAACAGTTGTCACATCTTTAAAGGACTATTTTGATGATAGTGAAGAAGTTATGACAGAATTTGCCAAGCATTTCTTCTATCAATCACATGATGTCAACGATTCGGAGCATTACATTGCTTTGAAGAACTTGGCAAGTAAACTAGATGACCAATTTGAGGCTGGTCATAATCGCGTTTACTACATGGCAATTGCACCAAGATTCTTTGGTACCGTTGCTGAACACATTAATTCTGAAGGCTTGAAGGCAAGTGGTTATAATCGTCTGGTTATTGAAAAACCATTTGGTCGGGATCTTGATTCCGCTTGCGAGTTGAACGGCAACATTTCTAAGGCCTTTCCAGAAAATGATATTTATCGAATCGACCATTATTTAGGTAAGGAAATGATTCAAGATATTCCAAATATTCGTAAGAATAATCCTAAGTTGGAACAAGCACTGAATAACAAGTATGTTTCTAATATTCAAATCACGCTTGCTGAATCCCTTGGTGTCGAAGATCGTGGCGGTTACTACGAAACAGCCGGTGTCTTGCGTGACATGGTTCAAAATCATATTATGCAAATTATTGGGGCCGTTGCCAGTGATGAACCAGAATCTGAAGATGCGGATGTGATTCATAAGAATAAAACTGAGCTCTTTTCAAGTTTGAAGGAATTATCACCTGAAGAAGTTGATCAAGCTTTTGTCCGTGGTCAATATGACACTGATAATTTAGGTGATTTAAAAGCTTATCGTCAAGAAGACAATGTGGCCGAAGATTCAAATATTGAAACTTTTGTCGCTGGTAAGATTGAATTTGATACTGACAGATGGCGTAATGTTCCATTCTACGTTCGTTCGGGTAAGAGAATGCCTAAGAAATCATCAAGAATCGATATTGTTTTGAATGATCAAGTTAAAGAATTAGGAATCAGACCTAATTCAGTCGTGACACTCTTGATTGAAAGAGAAAATGGTCACAGCATTTTGATCAATGGTGTGAACTACAAAGAAGCTGGCCAAGACTTCATCAAGTTCCCTGAAGAGGCTGAATTTGATAAGGCTCGTGAAGCTTATGAGAGTTTGATCATTGATATTCTTTCTGGAAATCGAGTTCACTTTACGCTTTGGGATGAACTTAGAAGTACTTGGAAGTACATCGACACAATCAGACAACGTTGGGATTCACAAACACCAGAATTCCCTAATTACTTGAGTGGTTCAATGGGACCAGATGCCTCAGAGATGCTTTTGGAACGTGACGGTAATTCTTGGGTTTGGGACGATTAAGGAGTCTTTGTTATCTTTTTAAAAATTCCCATTAAAATTGAAGAAAACAGAAAAGTCATCCATGTCGACATGGATGCTTTTTTCGCTTCAGTGGAAGAAAGAGAACATCCCGAATACAAGAAAAAATGTCTGATTGTCGCGCAAGATCCTAGAAAGCATCACCATCATGGAGTTGTCACGACGGCTAATTACAACGCTCGAAAGTACGGTGCCCACTCAGCTATGCCAGCTCAAGAAGCAGTTGATTTAATTCCGAAAGAAAAACTCGTTATCACACCACCTAATTTTGATTTATATCGGCAAGTGTCCCAACAGATTCACGATATTTTTGGCGACGTAACTGACAACTACCAATCAGTGGCTCTGGATGAAGCTTATTTAGATGTAACCGAGAATAAACTTGGTGAAACCAATACTATCAAGATTGCTAATTATATTCAGCAACGAATCGTTAAAGAAACTCGCTTAACTTGTTCAGTTGGTATTTCTTACAATAAATTTTTGGCCAAGATGGCTTCAGATTATCGAAAACCATTTGGTCGCACAATTATTCTAGGTAAATATGCGACGGAATTTCTAAAACCGATACCGATTGAAAAATTCAATGGGATTGGTAAAGCGATGCAGACGAAACTACATGAGATGGATATTTATACCGGTGGTGATTTGCAAAAGCTAGATCAAGATGTCTTTTTGAAAAAATTTGGCAAGATGGGTTACGTAATTTATAAACGAGTCCACGGGATTGATGATTCACCAATAAAAGGGCATCGTGTTCGCAAATCGATTGGTCGAGAACGGACTTACAATCGTAATTTGGTGACTGATGAGCAGATCAATCACGAATTAAATTTTTTAGCAGAATTAGTCAGTCAAGATTTGAAAAAACAACGTCAACATGGCAAAACCGTTGTCCTCAAACTTCGTAATTCAGACTTTGAAACCATTACTAAACGGATGAGTTTTCAAGACTATGTCCAAACAAAAACAGAAATTTATCGTGTCGCAAGGGATATTTATGATAAATTAAGGGTAACTGATCAAAAGATTCGCTTGCTCGGAATTACGATCACGAATCTTGATCCATTGTCGTATGAAGAGGTTTCTTTGAATTTGTCTTACAAGGAGGACAATTATGAATAGCTACGCTGAAATAATTGCAACAATTAAAAAATATGATAGAATTATCATTCTACGTCATCAAAATCCAGATCCTGATGCATTAGGGTCTCAAGCTGGTTTAGCGACGGCAATTCGTCAAGCATTTCCAGAAAAGAAAGTTTTAATTGGTGGAAATGATACTGAAGGTTTAATTTGGCTTTCAAAAGCACAAAAGGTGAGTGATGGGGATTTTGCAGGTGCCCTGGTAATCGTTTGTGACACAGCCAACCGACCAAGAATTGACGATCAACGTTTTGATGATGGAGCATACTTGATCAAGATCGATCACCATCCTAATGATGATGTTTATGGAGACCAATTGTTTGTTAATACGGATGCCAGTTCTTGTTCAGAGATCATTGCCGATTTGATCGACAATACTGACGACTTGCAATTGACTAAAGAAGTTGCCAACTATTTGTATGCCGGAATCGTCGGTGATACGGGAAGATTCCTCTATCCATCAACGACTCAACATACTATGAATGTTGCAGGTAAGTTTATCGCCTTAGGAGTCGATATTGCTGCCATTAACAACAAGATGAATGAAGTTAGTTTGAAACAAGCCAAACTTCAAGGTTTCATTTATGATATTCTCCAAATCGATAAATCTGGTGCCGCTATGGCTATCATTGATCATGATTTAATGGATAAGTTAAATCTTAATCAAGAAGAAGCCAATTCAGTTGTTTCCACACCAGGTCGCTTGAAAGAAGTTACTTCCTGGATGGAAGCTGTTCAAAAAGATGACGGTACTTTTAGAATGCACTTGCGTTCTCAAGGCCCAATCATTAATGAACTAGCTAAAGCTCACGATGGTGGTGGACATCCACTTGCCAGTGGAGCAACTGCTCAAAATCTTGATGAAGTTAAACAAATGTTTGAGGAACTAATAAAAATAGTGACTGATTTTAATCAGAAGGGTGAATAGATGACTAAATTTTCACAATATAACTTTAATGATGCTATTAACAAATCATTAAAAGAAATAAATTTCGACGAACCAACGAAAGTTCAAGAAGCAGTAATCTCTTTAGTAAATAAGAAAAAGGATATTATTGTTCAATCTGAAACTGGTTCAGGTAAAACACATGCGTTCTTGTTACCATCAATGAACGCTTTAAAGCCAACACAAGAAGTCCAATTGTTGATTGCTACTCCAAGTAGAGAATTGGCTTATCAAATTTATGAAGATACCCAAGCAATTTTGAAGAATTATCCCGAAGAATATAATGTTTTTATCTTCGTTGGTGGAGCTGATCGTGAAAGACAAAAGAGAAAGCTGGAAGCTCATCAACCACAAATTGCCATTGGAACTCCAGGACGCTTGTGGGATTTGATCAAAGAAAATGACCTCCATGTGGAAAATGTGCAACGTTATGTTGTCGATGAAGCCGATATGACTTTAGACATGGGCTTTTTGGAAAAAGTCGATCACATTACAAACAAATTGCCGGAAGATCGTGAAATGATGGTCTTTTCCGCAACTATTCCACAAAAACTAGAACCATTCTTGAAGAAGTACATGAATGGTCCTCAACGAGTAGAAATCAAAAACGACAGTATCATTCCTAAGAATGTGGATAACTGGCTAATGTTCACACACGGTCGTGATAAGAAAGAAATTATATATCGCTTGATGACTATCGGTGAACCATACTTAGTTTTAGTCTTCGCTAATACGAAGAAGACCGTTGATGAAATTTATCAATACTTACGTAACAAAGGTTTGAAAGTCGCTAGAATTCACGGTGGTTTGACACCTAGAGAACGTAAACGAACGATGAAACAAGTTGAGAATATGGATTATCAATTTGTAGTCGCAACTGATTTAGCTGCTAGAGGAATCGACATCAATGGTGTCTCACACGTTATTAATGCCGAAATTCCCGAAGACTTAGATTTCTTCATCCATCGTGTTGGTAGAACTGGGCGTAACGGGATGTCAGGAACAGCCATTACTTTGTATGAACCAGGTGAAGAACACAAAGTTGATGAAATCGAGCACTTAGGCATCAAGTTTGCACCTAAGGATATCAAGAACGGTGACGTCGTTGACGTACAAGAACGCGATCATCGAATGACTCGTAAGGCTAACCAAGA
Source organism: Companilactobacillus suantsaicola (assembly GCF_004745525.1). Classification (GTDB taxonomy): domain Bacteria; phylum Bacillota; class Bacilli; order Lactobacillales; family Lactobacillaceae; genus Companilactobacillus; species Companilactobacillus suantsaicola. Next base: position 58,404 of record NZ_RKLY01000009.1, read on the forward strand.
AAAACTTGATACTAAGTTAGTTGGCTTTGTTAAGAAGCAAAAGACAAAGCGCAAGCCAGGCTATAAGAACAAGATCAAAAAAGCTATCTCAGATGAGCGTCGTCAACAAAGAAAGATTCAAATTAGACAAGAACGTCGTAAACAAAGAGATGCAAGACGTAAAAAGAATAATTAGTTAGTTTGGGGGGCGGAAGTATGCCGCTCCTCCGCAACAAAGCTGATTGGGCTGGAACGCCCTGGGCACTATTTTGAGCTTTTGCACAGTTCGCAAAATCTCAAAACTAGGCCTTATTCTAAGCGCTGAAGCGCTAAGAATAATTTCAGGGCTGAGCCCATCAGCTTTGTTGCTCCGGTGCTGAATGGTGGATCTATGTTTTGGCTGTTTTCCATTCTTTTAGAAGTAGGTGTTCTATTGGAACTAACCTATGTTCTCATTTTTATGAAATTGGATTTTTGAGTTAGTGTCACTCTATCTTGGTTAACTCATTCCAAGTATTGAAATGAAATCTCTATTAAAAACAGTATCGGTATCAAATTTTGTACTGAAATTCAGAACGAATTTTAAATAGTACACGATATATTGTTCCAAGAATATTACCCGAACAAGAATATAGAATTGTTATCTAGTCTGGAGCAACAGCTCTGGGAAATGCTCAGCCGTGAAATTTCACTTAACGCTTTAGCGTTTAGTGAAAGACCAATCTTGGAGACAATTCCCGCTTTTGGAATTGGCTTCAAGTTGCGTCCACCGCGTTCCAGCGTTTCCCAGAGCTGTTGCGGAAGACGGCATCTTACCCACAAACAAACTAAGAACGAGTTTTTAATTATTGACAATTTTTACATTCGTGGTTAATATTTTCTTTGGATATATCTTGTAGTAAATCCTTTCAGAGAAGGCTAGTCGGTGAAAACGCCTAAGAGTTTAATACAAAGATGCTGCCAACTTAAATTTTAGATAAAAATGTTGAGAGGCTAACGAAATCGTTGCAAACAAGGTGGTACCGCGCATGGGCGTCCTTGGGATTGCAGCGATTTTTCGTTTTTTGGGGAGATAAAATGAAAAATTTATCAAGTGCTGAAATAAGAAAAATGTTTTTAGACTTTTTCCAAACAAAAGGTCACATGATTGAACCTAGTGCATCATTGATTCCAAAGGACGATCCGACTTTGTTGTGGATCAACTCCGGTGTTGCTACTTTGAAGAAATACTTTGATGGAACAGTTGTACCAAAGAATCCTCGCATCACTAATGCGCAAAAGTGTATTAGAACTAATGATATTGAAAATGTTGGTCACACGGCTCGTCACCAAACTTTCTTTGAAATGATGGGTAACTTTTCAGTTGGTGATTATTTCAAAAAAGAAGTTATTCCTTGGGCTTTTGAATTTCTAACAAGTCCTGATTGGATCGGCATGGACAAGGAAAACTTGTATGTGACAACTTATCCTAAAGATACTGAAACACAAAAACTTTGGGCTGAAGTTGGTATTGCCCAAGATCATATCTTGAAGGATGAAGATAATTTCTGGGATATTGGTGAAGGTCCTTGTGGTCCCGATTCAGAAATTTTCTATGACCGTGGACAAGATTTCAACAACTTGGCTGAAGATGATCCTGAGAGTTATCCTGGTGGAGAAAATGAAAGATATTTGGAAGTTTGGAATATTGTTTTCTCTGAATTGAATCATTTGCCAAATGGTAAATACGTTGAACAACCACATAAAAACATTGATACGGGGATGGGCTTGGAACGTTTGGTCTCAATTATTCAAGGTACGAAAACTAACTTTGAAACTGACTTGTTCATGCCTTTGATCGAAGATGTTGGTTCGCTTTGTGGTAAGAAGTACGGTGAAAATAAAGAAGATGACATTTCCTTTAAGATTATTGCCGATCACGCTAGAACGGTTTCATTTGCCGTCGGCGATGGTGCACTTCCTTCAAATGAAGGCCGTGGCTATGTTATCAGACGTTTGATCAGACGTGCGGTCTTGAATGGAAAGAAATTAGGTATCAATGGACCATTCCTTTACAGACTAGTGCCAATCGTTGGTAAGATCATGGAAAGTTACTATCCAGAAGTTAGCCAACAACAAGACTTTATTGCAAAGACGATTCAACAAGAAGAAAAACGTTTTTCAGAAACTTTGGATGCTGGACTTGCTTTGCTTAACGGCGTAATCAGTGATTTGAAGAAGAATAACCAAACAGTTATTGATGGAAAATCTGCTTTCAAACTTTACGATACTTACGGATTCCCTATGGAATTAACTCGTGAATATGCAAGTGATGAAGGACTTAGTGTTGACGAAGCCGGCTTCAAGGAAAACATGGAAGAGCAAAAGCAACGTGCTCGTGAAGCTCGTGGAAACTTACAATCAATGGGTATGCAAGATGAAACATTGATGGAAATCAAGACACCAAGTGAATTTGTTGGTTATGATAAGAACGAGACTGAAAGTACTTTGAAAAATATTATCGCTGACGATAAAGAAGTTTCAAGTATTTCTGAAGGCCAAGCACAATTGGTCTTTGACACAACACCTTTCTATGCTGAAATGGGTGGTCAAGTAGCCGATGTTGGTAACATTTATGATTTGAAGGGTAACCAAGTTGCCGAAGTCATTGATGTTCAACACGCTCCTAATGGTCAAAATATTCATCTAGTAAATGTTATGTCAGAAATTTCAACTGACACAGAATACAAACTAGAAATTGATGTTAACTTCCGTGAGAAGGTTCGTCACAACCACACGGCTACTCACTTGTTGGATCAAGCTTTACGTGATGTTGTCAGCTCAAGAACACACCAAGCAGGCTCATTAGTTGAACCTGATTACTTACGTTTTGACTTCAACAGCAACCAAGCTTTGACCGAAGAACAAATTGCTCAACTTGAAACAATTGTTAACCAAAAGATTTGGGCTGCTATTCCAGTTAAGACTGAAGTCTTGCCAATTGAAGAAGCCAAAAAGAAGAAGGGTGCCATTGCCTTATTTAGTGAAAAGTATGGTGACACTGTTCGTGTTGTTGAAGTAGATGACTTCTCAACTGAATTCTGTGGTGGAACACACGTCCGCAATACTTCAGAAATCGGTTTGTTCAAGATCACTTCTGAATCAGCTATCGGTTCAGGTACGAGAAGAATTGAAGCTGTAACCGGCGAAGAAGCTTTCGCTTACTTGAATGAACAATTACAAACATTACAAAAAACTGCTAAGAATTTGAAAGTCAACCAACTAAAAGATGTTCCTAGTCGAGCAACTCAAGTTATTGACGAAATTAAAGATTTAAAACGTGATAACCAAAACTTGAAGACACAACTTGCAAGTCAAAAATCAGCTGAAGTCTTCGACAATGTTGAAGAAATCAATGGCTACAAGGTGATTGCCAATATCATCCCAGCCGACATGGAAACATTGAGACAACTTGCTGATAAATGGAAGAATGATAATAAGTCAGATATTTTAGTTTTAGGTGCTAGTGGAGATAATAAAGCCAGTCTAGTTGTAGCCGTTAACAAGGATGCCCAAAATCATGGAGTTAAAGCCGGCGATTTAGTTAAAAAGATTGCCAAAGAGATTCAAGGTGGCGGTGGTGGCCGTCCCGATATGGCCCAAGCCGGTGGTAAAAATCCAGCTGGTTTAACAAATGCGTTACAATTAGCTAAAGATATTATTAAATCTTATTAAAGTGGGCTATAATTGAACTAAGCATTCTAGTCACTTAAATATTTGTTATATGGAGGTTTGCCATGAGTTCACTTGATAAAACTATGAGTTTTGATTTTAATGAAAACAAAGGTAAAGATGTCAAGGAAACACTAGAAAGTGTTTACCAATCACTAGAAGAAAAGGGGTATAATCCAATTAATCAAATTGTTGGATACCTACTATCTGGTGACCCTGCATACATTCCAAGACATAACGATGCCCGTAATTTGATTTTGAAACATGAAAGAGACGAGATAATCGAAGAATTAGTTAAGAGTTATCTCAATCAAGGTAAATAAATGCGATTATTAGGTTTAGACGTTGGTGCAAGAACCGTTGGTGTTTCAGCCAGTGATTTATTAGGCTGGACTGCACAAGGTGTAGAAACTATTCATATGAATGAAAAGAAAGAGGATTTCGGGTTAGATCGATTAGGAGAAATCATCAAAGAAAAGCAGATCACAGGAATTGTTCTGGGACTGCCTAAGAATATGAATAATTCTGAAGGACCACGGGCAGAAAAATCGCGTGAATACGGTAAAATGATTCAGGACAAATTCGATTTGCCAATTGATTTTATCGATGAACGTTTGACGACTGTTCAAGCTGAAAGAATGCTGATTGATGAGGCCAATGTGTCTCGTAGAAAACGCAAGAAGGTAGTCGACAAAATTGCTGCCGAAATGATTCTGCAAAATTATCTTGATGCCAAAGGTAAACTAACACGAAATTAGGTGATAAATATGAGTGAAAAACAACCACCAAAAGATTTAGATGAAGTAATTTTAAGTGATGATCAAGGTAACAAAGAGGTTTTTAAAATTCTCTTTACTTTCGATTCAGATGATTATGGTAAATCATATGTCTTCTTATACCCTAAGAATTCAGAGGATTCAGACGAGATTGAGGTTCAAGCCTTTTCATTTACACCCGATAAAAATGGGGATGTCGATGCAGGTGAATTGAATCCAATTGAGGATCCTGAAGAATGGGATATGGTTCAAGAGGTTCTAAACACCTTCACAAGTGACGAAGAATAGGATAAAAATAACGATTGGCGCAAGCCAATCGTTTGGTATTTCTATCTTAAATATGATTCACAAAATTGATTTCTAATGATTGATGTAAGGGGAAATAATGCTAAGTCTGTTACTTATTTTACTTTTGATTTATGGATTTTATATTGGTGCTCGCCGTGGCCTAGTCATGGAAGCATTTTACGCAATTGGATACGGTTTATTCTTTTGTTTGGCATGGGCATCTTTTAAGACGCTTGGTCCTAAATTTGAAATGATCGTACCTTATCCTTCCGCTAATCTAGGCAGTGAGTTTGCCTTTTTCTCAACAAAAGTTGGTATGAAATTAGACGATGCATTTTACCGGGCATTCGCCTTCATTTTTATTTGTTTCATTGGTTGGATCATAATGCGCTTTGTCGGTCTTTATTTTAAGAGATTGACTTATTTTCCAATGTACAATGATGTTAATATTTTGAGCGGTGGAATTATTGGATTTGTAGTAACATATGTGACAATTTTTATGTTGTTACTACTGTTGGCTATGATTCCAGTGACCGGAATCCAACATGCTTTAAATCATTCATTTGTCGCTTCAACGATGATCAAGAATACGCCATTATTAACTGAAGCGTTGAGTCATCTGTGGATCGGCGCAATGTAACTTTTGAGACTGGGACAATTTGTTTCAGTCTTATTTTATAACAGGAGAGAATAATGAATAATAAAGCTTTGAAAGTATTAGAGTTTGACAAAATCAAAGCTGAGATTGCCAAATACCTAATCACAACGCGTGGGAATACTCTCTTAAAAAAATTAATGCCGATGTCGGTAGAGTCAATTGTTCAAAGATTGATCGACCAAACTAAAGATGGTGCCGACATTTTACGAATTAAGGGGGAAATCCCAGTTAGAAAGTTAGCTGATCTCCATGATCAAGCTAATCGTTTGAAAAAAGATGGGAACTTGAACGGAACTGAGTTAGCTCAAATCGGTCAAGTGCTCCAAAATACAACTGAGTTAAAAGAATTTTTTGCTGGTTTAAAAGATGACCAGCTCGATTTACGTGAACTATACAATCTTGATGATAAATTGATCGACAATCCCGGTTTGACGAAGCGGATTTCACGTTCTTTAGATGATACTGGTCGCGTTTTAGATACTGCCTCTGACGATTTGAAATATATTCGTGGTCGCATCAGTCGTTTAAATGATCAGATCAGACAGACGATGGAAAAATATACTCGTGGTAAGAATACGAAGTATTTAACTGAAACTATCGTGACTTTACGTGATGACCGGTTTGTTATCCCAGTGAAAACTGAGTATAAAACTAAATTCGGTGGAGTTGTCCATGACCAAAGTGCCAGTGGACAAACGCTGTATATTGAACCTCAAGCTGTTGTCGGTTTGAATAATCAATTGCACGAATCGCAAGTTTCTGAAAAGATGGAAGAAGTTAGAATTTTAAATGATTTATCCGACCTAGTCCGTCCAGAAATCGATGAGATCGTGAAAAACAATGAAGTTTTAGCACAATTTGATTTGATCAATGCTAAAGCTAAGTATGCTCGTGAAATAAAGGCCACAGAACCCGTTATTTCAAAAGACAATGTAGTTGACCTAGCCAATGCAAAACACCCACTGATCGACCCTGATAAGGTTGTAGCTAATGATATCAAGATGGGGGATGGCTACAAGACGATGTTGATCACTGGACCAAATACTGGTGGTAAGACAATTACTATGAAGACATTAGGTTTGATTCAATTGATGGCTCAAGCGGGGCTCTTTATTCCAGCTCGTGAAGAGAGCCAAATTGCGGTCTTTGACGAAGTCTTCGTCGATATTGGTGATGAACAGTCGATTGAACAAAACTTGAGTACCTTCTCGTCACATATGGATAATATTATTAATATCATTCATAAAGTTTCTAGTCACAGTCTCGTTTTGATCGATGAGTTAGGTGCCGGAACTGATCCCCAAGAAGGGGCAGCGATTGCGATTGCCATCTTGGAAAAATTGGCCCAATCACACTGCTTTATCATGGCTACGACTCATTATCCAGAGTTAAAAGTTTTTGCCTACAATACTCCGGAAACAATCAATGCCAGCATGGAGTTTGATGAGAAATCACTCAAGCCAACATACAAGTTATTGATTGGTATCCCAGGAGCAAGTAATGCCTTCAATATTGCCGCTCGTTTAGGGATGGATCGTTCAGTCGTTGACCGTGGACAATCATTGATGAATGGCGAGAGTCAAGATTTGAACAATATGATTGCTGATCTTGAGAGTCGTCGTAAGGAATTTGAACAGAAGAATCAACAGTTGCAAGTTCAATTGTCGAAAAATAAATCGGTTCAAGAGACTTATGAGAAGAAAAGTGACGCTTTGGATAAGTCCAAAGAATCAGAAATTCAGGCAGCGAAAGTTCGAGCTAACCAAATTGTTGCCAAAGCCAAGAAAGAATCCGATAAAATCGTGACTCGCTTGCGGAAGTTGGAACAAGCTGGAGTGGCTGTTAAAGAAGACCAAATCATTTCCGCTAAAACTAATTTGAAGAATCTTCATCAAGATGAATCACTCAAGAAAAATAAGGTCTTACGTCGGAATAAACGTCGCCAGCAATTAAAAGAGGGTGACACCGTTAAGGCCTTACCATACGATCAAATTGGTACCATTGTCCGCAAGAACAAAGATAATCAATTTGAAGTGCAACTAGGAATCTTGAAGATGAAATTCGGCGAGGATGATTTGGAAAAGGTTCAAGATGCTCAACCAGAACCAGAAAAGAAGCCAACGATGGTCAAACGGACGAAGAGTTCAGGTCTTTCCAGCAAGTTGGATCTACGTGGCAAGCGCTATGAAGAAGCAATGTCTGATTTAGACCAATATATCGATGAAGCTTTGTTGGCCGGGTATAATCAAGTTACCATCGTTCATGGTTTTGGTACTGGAGTTATTCGTAAGGGAGTAACTAATTACTTACAGAGAAATCCACGAGTGAAATCATTTGGCTATGCTCCAGCTAGTTCAGGTGGATCTGGTGCTACAATTGTTGATTTATAATTTGTAAGCAGATGTTTTTTAATGATAGATTAATAATGATAATATTTACAGAGTGAAGGAGTGATCAATAATGGTTGATGAAGTAACAGACAAGAGTTTTGAAGAGGACACAAAAGATGGTGTCGTTTTAATTGATTTTTGGGCAACTTGGTGTGGTCCATGTAGAATGCAATCACCAGTTGTTGAAGAATTGTCAGAAAATGATGATTCCGTTAAATTCTTAAAGATGGATGTTGATGCTAACCCAGATACTGCTAAGTCATTTGGTATCATGGCTATCCCAACATTGATGATCAAAAAAGATGGCGAAGTAGTCGATAAGTTGACTGGCTTCCACAGTAAAGCTCAACTAGAAAAAATTCTAGACGGTTACACTGCTTAGTAAAAAAAAACCTTCAATTCAAATGCGAATTGGAGGTTTTTTTGGTGTATACTTTAGTTTCGATCAATTTGTATTTTAATTGAAACCTTTTTGACTTTACTGTCAACGGTGTAAGTACCTAAACAATAGGCACCAATCGTCCGTTCGACAGTTTCAGCAATTATTCCAGTCTCTAATGAGAATTCTGGATCATCATTATTAGTGTCGAAGCGTTGAGTTACTTCAGGACCATTCAGAGTGTAAATGTAACTATGTTTAGTTTGCTTAGTTACTTCCAAAGTTCCAAAGGCAGCCTTTTGGAATAAGTCAGGTAAGCTTTGCATGTCGAGAATCAATTGTCGGCTCAAATTTTTTCCAGCCCAGTATAATAGTTCCACAGTGTCTTTATCAAGTAGGTCAGGAAGGATAAAATCACGGAGTACTGAAACGGCAAAGTAGTTTTCAGTTAACGTGTCTACATTTTTATTATCTTGAGTATTTGTTAACTCTGGTTTGTTGAGATCATTAGGTTTTGCGGCCATTGTTTTAACTCCTTTTTTTAGACAATTTATTATATCATTAGAGTAATTGCTTTTTAAGTCAATGTAAAAGATAGTATATGATTATTTTCATAAAATACAATCAATTCGCTTAAACGAAGGTAGGGGTAACATATGAGTGATAACAGACCAATCGGTGTACTAGATTCTGGATTAGGCGGATTAACAGTAGTTAAAGAAGTCATCAGACAGATGCCTAACGAAGATGTAGTTTTCATTGGTGACGAGGCAAGAATGCCTTATGGAGTAAAGACTCATGACCAAATCATAGCTTATACGCGTGAAATGGTACAGTATTTAATCAGTCAAAATGTAAAAATAATTATTTATGGCTGCAACACGGCCACAGCTAATGCATTACAAACGATGCGCAGTGAATTTACTATTCCGATGATCGGTGTCATTGAACCGGGTTCACAAGAAGCATCTAAAGTAACTAAAACCGATCATATTGGAATTATTGCGACAGAATCGACTATCAACTCAAAGAGTTACAATCAAACGATTCATGAAATTAATCCTAAGATTACATCTTTAGGAGTTCCAGCCCAGAAATTTGTTTCTTTTGTTGAAACAGATACAGCTGATTCAGCGGAAGCTAAGCAAAATATTGAAGAAACTTTAAAACCGTTCAAGGATAATGAATTTGACACTTTGATTTTGGGATGTACTCATTTTCCAATGTTGAAGAAACAGATCAATGGCTTTTTACCAAATACTAAACTTGTTGATCCAGCAGTGGCAACCGTCACAGTTGCTAAAAATTATTTAACCAAAAATGCTGCTTTAACAACACAGCCAAAACGAGTTTTGAAATTGCACGCTACAGCTGATATTAAGGAATTTTCAAGATTGGCTAAGCGCTGGTTACAGACAGACATTGATGAAATTAACTTAGTAAATATCGGAGGAAACGATGAAAGAAATCATAATAGCAACTAAAAATCCTGGTAAAGCTCGTGAATTCAAACGACTTTTTGATGATCAGGAAATTGAATTGAAGACGTTATTAGATTTTCCCAACTTCCCAGAGATTAGGGAAACGGGTAAGACTTTTCAAGAGAATGCGACCATCAAGGCACATGCGGTCATGGATCAGTTCAATTTGCCAGTAATCGCTGATGACTCTGGGTTAAAAGTAGATGCATTGTACGGTCAGCCTGGTGTTCACTCAGCTAGATATGCCGGTGATCACAATGACGCTGCAAACAATGCTAAATTGTTGAGTGAATTAGGCGGAGTTCCGTTAGAAAAAAGAACCGCCCAATTCGTTTCAACCTTAGTGTTTGCAAATCCTAAAAATGACCAAGATTTAGTCGTTGAAGGTTCAGTCAACGGTTTGATTGCTACTTTGCCACAAGGAGACGATGGCTTCGGGTATGATCCACTATTTTATGTACCTGAACTAGACAAGACAATGGCGCAAATTACGTTAGATCAAAAGAATCAAATCAGTCACCGTGGTAACGCTATCAAAAAGTTGGAAAAACTCTGGCAAGATTGGATTATTTGGTAAATAATTGCTCTAAAATTGTTATAATGCTAGTATGAAAGTGCTATTAAAATACAGGAGGGTAATATTATGACTGGTGGACAAATTGCAGGATTAATTGCAGCAGTTGCATTTGTAGTGTTAGTTGTATATTTAGCCAGAACATTAGTACAAACAGCTAAATTACTTCAAGAATTGCAAGAAACAATGAAGGAAACGACCAAGATGGTGGAAGTTTTGTCGAAGAACACTGACCAAATCATGGACCAAAGTACTAAGTTAGTGGACAAGACAAATACTTTGATGGATGACGTTAACAGTAAGTCAGCCAAATTGAACCCACTTTTTGATACCGTAGAAAATCTCGGTAAGAAGAGTGCCGCCGCAACTTCAAAGGAACACAATTCAGGTTTCAACCTTCAAAATCTATTAACAGTAGGTAACGTAGCAACAGTCCTCAAGACAGCTACTAAGGTATGGCCAAGAAAGAAGAATAAGTAATTATGAAAAATAATCATTTTATCATTGGCCTAGCATTAGGCTGTGCATCAGGATATTTAGCTTCTAAGTATTTAACTAGTGAAGCCGGTCAAAAAGTTATTGAGAATATCAAAACAATTCGTGGGGATTTCAATAACGGTGGTTTAGGATTAAAAGCTAACAACGATTTGGTTAATGCTTTTAATGATAAGACCGATGCTTTGAAAGATCATATGACTTCAACAGTTGACAAAATCAAAGATGATGAGGATGCTTCTGATATCGTTTTTGATGAAAATGATTTGAATGAAGAATAGTTTAGTTCTTTAGTTTGGTTGGTGGTTGGATGCCGTCTTCCGCAACATCTCTGGGAAACGCTGGAACGCTGCCGGCACGACTTGAAGCCTTTTTCAAAACCGGAAAAAGTCTCCAAGATCGGCCTTCTTGTAAGCGATAAATCGCCAACAAGAATTTGGCGGCTGAGCATTTCCCAGAGATGTTACTCCAGACTGGATTTCAGATTTTGGCAGTATTTCTGTGAATTCTGAAGTGGATTCGGTTCTATTCAGATTAAATGCTTAATTGTCTTAAGGCCTGGATACGTTGTGGCATTTCAATTTTTAACTAACTTAATTTGATATAAAAATAGAGGATCTTATTAGAACCGCAGTGATTACTGCAGTCTAGTAAGATCCTCTTTCTTTTGAGTTATTATTTCTATTTTGAATAAGGGAAACTTAGTAATTTATCAAAATACTTGTGATAAGTCAGAATAGAACTACTATTTTTAAAGGAATGGAAAGTAAATAAACCATAAAAGTGAAATTCAGTCCCGAATAAAAGCCGATTTGGCTCAGCCGTCAAATTCTTGTTAGTGCTTTAGCACTTACAAGAAGGCCTAGTTTTGAGACTTTGTGTACTTTGCAAAGGCTCAAAATAGTGCCGACAGCGTTCCAGCCAAAATCAGCTTTGCTATGGAGGACGGCATACTTAATCTCCCCAATTCTTAAATAATATTCTATTTGATGTAAGTTAGTTCTTTGCTTGTGTGTGTGAATGGTTCGCAGCCGTCTTCTGTAATGTAGACACAGTCTTCAATTCTTACACCGGCAACGTTTGGAATGTAGATTCCTGGTTCGATTGAGAAGCACATGCCTGGTTTTAGAACCATGTCGTTTCCTTCCATGATTGATGGGAATTCGTGTTCTGAAGTTCCCATACCATGTCCGAGACGATGGATGAAGTATTCGCCGTAACCTGCTTTAGTGATGATGTCACGGGCAACTTTGTCTAGTTCTGCAGCTGTGATACCAGGTTTAGCGGCATCCATGGCAGCGTATTGAGCTTCCAAGTCTACTTTATAAATGTCGAGTGATTTCTCATCTGGCTGACCAAAAGCTACTGTTCTGGAGGCATCAGAGATATAGCCGTTGTGGACTGTACCTAGATCGAACAAAACCAATTCATTTTTTTCGATAGGAGTCTTTTCGGGTCCACCATGAGGATTAGCGGCGTTAGCACCAGCTTGAACGATTGTGTCAAAACTCATATGCATGACACCTTTTTTCATCATGGCGTATTCGATTTCGGCGACAACTTCTTGTTCAGTGCGTCCTTCTTTGATAGCGTTAAAAGCTACTGTGAAGGCATAGTCTGCTTCAGCACCAGCGGCTTTTAAGTTTTCAATTTCACTTGGAGTTTTGATCAACTTAGCATTTTCCATATAACGTGAGAGGTTAGTTGGAAATTGTGCATCTGGGAATTGTTGCTTGATTGCTTCGAGTTTTTGAACAGGAAGGTCGTCTTTTTCAATTCCCCACTTGCTAGGTGTACCGGCAACGTCTTTAATGTGGCCTGCCATCAATGCAAATGGATCTTCATGATCTAAATAACCAAAGACATCTTTATCCCAACCGGCGTCTTTTGAAGCTTCAACTTCTAGTTGAGGTGCAAATAGGAATGGGTCTTTGTCAGGGAAAACTAAAAGTGCTAAAATTCTTTCCACGGGATCACTGTAAAAGCCAGTGAAGTAGTGGATGTCACTTGGCTTAGAGATATAGGCAATGTCCAAGTTGTTTTGTGCTAAGTACTCTTGTAGATCTTGTAATTGTTTCTTCATGAAAATACTCCTTTACGTACAGATTTAATAGTAGTATATCACTGAAAACCATTTTCTTTTTGAAAAAATATGAAAACATATGCCAATAATGTGGAAACCGCTTGCAATTGTTGAAAATTTTTGATAAATTAAAGTTAATTAATGAAAATATTGTTTGAGAGAGTGAATATAAATGGATAAAAAGGTCGTAACAATCTATGACGTAGCCGAGGCTGCCAACGTTTCAATGGCAACAATTTCTCGTGTAGTTAACGGTAACGCCAATGTAAAAGAAGAAACAAGAAAGAGAGTTTTGGAAGTAATTGATCGTTTGAATTATCGTCCAAACGCTGTTGCCCGTGGTTTGGCAAGTAAAAAGAGTACAACAATTGGGGTTATCTTGCCAGATATCACTAACTTGTACTTTGCATCATTAGCTAAAGGTATTGACGATGTTGCCTCAATGTACAAATACAACATCATTTTGACTAGTTTACAAGAATCTGTTGGTGATGAAGAACAAATCTTGAATAATTTGCTATCAAAGCAAGTTGATGGACTTATTTACATGGGTAAACAATTGTCTAAGAAACTCAAGAGAATTCTTGCAAACTCAAAGACACCAATCGTTTTGGCTGGTTCAATCGATAAAAATAATGAAAGTGCCAGTGTAAATATTGATTATACTGATGCCGTTGCCAGTGTTGTTGGTCAATTAGCAACTAATGGACATAAGAAAGTTGCTTATGTTGGTGGAAGCCTTGAAAACCCAATTGACGGTAAGTATCGTTTAGACGGTTACAAGAAGGCTTTGAAGAAAGCACACTTGAACTTCTCATCAAACTTAGTCTTTGAAGCAGAATACTCAGTACGTGCCGGAGAAGCAATCTGGGATGCAATCAGTAGTAGTGGTGCTACAGCAGCTTATGTCACAGATGACTTGTTAGCTGCAGGTATCTTGAATTCAGCTGTGAAAGCTGGAGTAAAGGTTCCAGATGACTTTGAACTTGTTACAAGTAATGACACAGTACTTTGTGAAGTAACACGTCCAAAGATGAGTTCAGTTGAAGAACCATTGTATGATATCGGGGCCGTTGCAATGCGTTTGTTGACAAAGATGATGAATCAAGAACAAATTGATGAAAATACAGTTAAGTTGCCATATAGCATCGTAAAACGTGGATCTACAAAGTAGAAAGCGTGGAGCAGGCCCGCTTAGGAGTCAGCAGGTAGCCTAGCTTCACGAATTATCCGCGCACTTTGCGGATGATTTGGGAATGTTGACTCCTGGCCTGCGGAACGCGTTTATGCCGCAATTTTAGGACATAAAACAAAAGAGCACCAAATCCTATAACAGATATACATCAAAAAAATATTATTAAAAAAATAAGCCTTACTAAAAATGAATTTTCATTTTAGTAAAGCTTATTTTTTTTACGGTTTTTTTGATGTAATTGAAAAAGTAACAGAATAAGAGTCTTTAGCTTTTCCAGATGATACCTCAAAAGCCAAATAATCCAAATCTCAGAGTTTTTTGTTATTTTCGACTAGTTTTACGTTGCTTACGCAATTCCCAAATAATCACCACAATATAGCCAAATGCAACCAATGATAAGCCACCAGTGAAAATGGAACTAAATTCGTAAGACATGTCGAAGAATCCAGAAATGATTGAATAGATCGTATTAACCAACACAATTGAGGCTAAAGTTAATGACTTGTCCCAAATTTTGATATTGTGTCTCCAGCGATAAATAAGATCAATGATAATGAATAAGATTAATAAACTTGCGACGACGTAAAGTGAATTTTGTAAAAATGCTGCGCTAAAATACATAGATTTCTCCTTTAAATAAAATAAGAAAACCCCCATCTTTTGAAGTGATTCAATTGATGGGAGTTTCGTTATTCTCCAGTTGGTGGGGTTGTATTGGTTTCTCCACCACTTGAGCTAGATGAACCAGAACTAGAATTACCACCAGTTCCAGTAGTAGGTTGTTCAGTATTAGAACTACTGTTGTTGTCACTTGGAGTAGTTGTGGTACCAGTGTCCGTAGTGGATGATCCACTAGATGAACCAGAACCTGAACTACCACCAGTTCCAGTACCAGTATCAGTAGTACCATTTTCAGTTGTCGAACGTGATTCAGTAGTTGAAGAACTGGATGAACGGTTATTCGTCACCACATCAGATGAATCACTGCTATTAGTACTATTACTGAAGCCAGAAGTTCGACCACTACCATTTTCAATAGCTAATTCATCAGTACTCTTATTAGAATCACCTAAAGTCTTAACTTGACCATAGGTGCTGCTGTGTCCAAAGTAGTTGTCCCAGAAGGATTTGTAGTTCTTAGCTTTACCACCGATAGCAAATTCATCGTAGGACATAGCCTTTGGACTACCTTTATAGTAAAGCGACGTTGTCGTATGTTGGTTGACCTTAGCAGTTACGCCGTTGTAGCCAATTGTACCGACTTTAGTACCAGTTTCTTTATCGACCTTGTAAGATTTAACACCACTAGGACGGTCGAAACTAGTTTCAGCATTTATAACACTTGAATCTTGATCGTAAATCGCATTAGCCATCTTCGACCAAAGTTCCTGATTCAAGTTGGTCGAGTTACTTGATAGGTTGTAGGAGTTACCGTAGAAATTATCGTATCCGATCCAAGAAGCAAGGGTCATACCATCAGTACTACCGATGAACCAGTTATCACGGTAATCATTTGAAGTACCAGTTTTACCAAAGAGGTTCTTAGTGTTGAAATTAGATTCATAGGATAGAGCCGAAGCAGTACCTTTAGTAACAACACCATGCAGCATATTCTTAATAATGTATGAAGTTTGCTCTGTGAAGACACGTTTCTTAGAATTCTTGTGCTTGTAAATACTCTTACCAGAAGGATCTGTTACTTCGGAAACAACATAAGGACTAACGTGAACCCCTTTGTTGGCAAAAGTAGAAAAGGCACTAGCTTGTTCAAGAACTGTCACACCAGTCGATGTACCACCTAAAGTAATACCTAGTTGGTTGTATTCTTTGTCAGTCAAATTGATGCCCATCTTCGACATGTACTTCTTAGAACTGACACCGTGTTGACGGATATAGTTATACAAGTTAACTGAAGGAATATTGTATGATTCTTCCAAAGTTTCACGAGCTGAGATGAAACGGTTTTGAATAGTTTCACCATAATCAGTAGGTGAGTACTTATTAAAGCTAGTCTTAAAGTCAGCTAGCATTGATTGTGAACCAATCAAACCATTTTCAATTGCCGGAGCAAAAGTAATTAAAGGTTTGATTGATGAACCAGGTGAACGATGAGTATCAAAGGCGTGGTTAATTTGTGATTTCTTGAAGTTAACCCCACCGACGAAAGCTAGAACTTGACCAGATTTATTGTCGAGTAAGACCGAGCCATTTTGAACCGGTTCAGAAACCTTGATGCTGCGACCAGTGTTAGGATCAGTTGCATCATCAGTATGAGTCGTACCAAGATTACTCTTATAAGCTTGAGCTTGTTTGTTCATAGCGACGTACAAGCTCTTGTTGATCGTACTGTGAATCTTGTAGTTCTTATTGTGTAATTCTGTATCTGCTTGAGTGTAGTACTTTTCATACATATTTTTATCTTTGACTAAATCTTTATATTTGATGCCATCATTTTTAGCTAGACGTTTAATGATAATTGTCCGAGCTTGTTCAGTCAAAGTATTGTACAAGTAACCATATTTGATGCTGGTTGAGTTTGCACTGGCAGGTTTTAAGAAGTCAGATTTCAAATCAAATTTCTTAGCTTGATTATATTGGGCTTCTGAAATTTGATTGTCACGATACATTCGATATAAAACGATGTCTTTACGCTTCAAACCAAGACTGATATTATCTTTAACCCGACCACGTTCATCATAAGGAGTGTAGATTGATGGACTTTGTGGTAGTCCGGCAATAAAGGCTGATTCAGCCAAGTTTAAATCACTAGCATCTTTTCCAAAGAGACCTTTAGCAGCTGCTTGAACACCTTGAATATTTTGCCCTTTATTATTACGGCCAAACGTTGCAGCGTTCAAATAGTCAGCTAGAATTTCATCTTTTGAGAAATATTTATCAACACGCATAGCTAAGAAAATTTCGACCGCTTTACGTTTCCAAGTAGTTTCTGACGATAACATTTGCATCTTAACGGTCTGCTGGGTCAAAGTTGAACCACCAGTTTGCGTACCGATACCTGTAATATCAGAAATGACCGCCCGAAAAATTGACTTAGGTACGACACCTTTGTGTCGATAGAAGTCACTATCTTCAGTGGAAACAATAGCTTTCTTGAGATATGGTGACATCTCGTCGATTGAAATTTTCGTACCAACGAGATCTTTTTTTAGACTTTCGATTTTTTGTCCATCAGCAAAGTATAGAGTGGCTGAATTATTCACATCTTGAAGTTCCGTTTTCATCTCGTTTTTGGTTGGAACACTAACTTGATTCGTTAATGCCGAAACATATCCTAAACCGAGACCGACGGATAAACTCAAAATGATAAATAAGCCAGCGATTGAATAGAGAACGATTCGACGAATGATCTCTATTGTAAGATTAGCTTTCTTAGCAAAATCGGACCAGCTCTTAATACTTTTGAACCAATTGACAATGCTATTCCATAAATTTTTCACTTTTAAATGAGCTCCCTTAAAAAGTTACATACCGTAATTATATAATAAAATTGATTTAGAAGTGTAAAAACAAAAAAAGTTCTCTTGAATTTGATTTTTTTCTTAAACCTTAGTTTGTGTTAAAGCCTGCCTTTTACGCACGTGTTAAGCAGACTTTGGGGCCAGACATCACAGAAATTGTGTTTTCGAATAGACAGTTTTATTTTATCTCATATTTGAATAAAAAATGAAAAACAGCCTCTATTTTAATGTGCATAAGACTACTTAGGAGTCAATTACGTACTAGAAAATAGATGCTGTTTTTATGTTTTACTTTATTTTTTATTTCTAAGCAAGAAAATTATGCTGTATCTTTATTATTGAATGAAATAGGATAAATTATAGAACAATTTATCTAGTCTGGAGCACAAGTCCTGTGATGACTCAGCCGCCAAATTATCCTTAGTGTTTTAGCGCTTAGGATAAGGCCAAGCTTTGAGATTTTGCGTACTTTGCAAAAGCTCAAAGTTGTGCCGGCCGCGTTCCAGCTCATCACAGGGCTTGTGTGGAAGACGGCATATTACTTAATTAAACGGTAGATAGCGTCTGCGTAAATTGCTGTGGCTTTTAATAATTTATCAATATTAATATATTCATTAGGTTGATGCATAACATTTTCGTCGCCAGGGAACATTGCACCAAAAGCGATTCCGTGTTTAAGAATTCGACCGTAAGTACCACCACCAACTGTAAATGGTTCAGTATCATCGTCAGTGTGATCACGATAAGCTCCAACTAAAGCTTGAACCAATGGATCATCAGCTTCGATGAAGTGAGGCAATTGATTGTGACCTTCAATGACAGCTGAAACATTTTCTGGTAGATTTTGGTTGATCTTGTCAGTCAATGTAACACCGGTGTCACCTTCAGGATAACGGATATTTAGAAGAATATTGGCATTATCTTGGTCGTATTCAAAAATGTTAGGGGAAACAGTTAAGTCACCCATCACTTCATGAGTGTTGGCGATTCCTAGATTTTTACCAGCAAAATCTAAGTGAAGTTGATTAACGATAAATGAGAAGTAAGTCTTTTCAGATTCATTCAAGTCTAAAGTTAATAAGAATTTGGCAAGGTAAGTACCAGCATTGATACCATTGAATGGTTCCATTGCATGGGCACCTTTACCAATAATTTTAACGACTAATTTATCATCGTTAGAAACTTCGCCTTGGACTGCTTGATTTTCAGCTAAGAAATCATTTAACTTCGTCTTTAAATCTTCGAAGTCGATTTTTTCTGAATCAATAACAGCTTCTGCATTTTGTGGCACCATGTTAGGTCTGATACCAGCCTTCACTGCTTTAACTACGCCAATTTCTGGTGTAGGGAAGTTAACTCTAAAGGAAACAATCCCTTTTTCACCATTGATAGCAGGAAATTCAGCATCAGGTGAGAAACCAGTTTCTGGCATAGTTTCTTTTTCCATATAGTGGTTGATGCCAACCCATTCGCTCTCTTCATCAGTTCCTAAAATCAATTGAACTTTCTTACTTGTTGGTAATTTAAGTTCTTTGATAATTTTCATTGCATAGTAGGAAGCCAAACTAGGGCCTTTATCGTCACTAGCACCACGTGCATAAAAGTTTCGATCCTTAATTACGGGTTCAAATGGATTAGTGTTCCAACCTGGACCTTCTGGTACAACATCTACGTGCCCCAAAATGGCAATCGATTCGTCACCATCACCGAATTCGATGCGCCCCGCTAAATTATCAACGTTCTTAGTCTCAAAGCCGTCACGGTCTGCAAAGTGTAAAAATGTTTGCAAGGCCTTGGCTGGTCCTGGTCCTAAAGGAAAATCATTTGTTTTGTGTTCGACATCTCGAGAACTATCAATACTTACTAGTTCTGAGAGGTCGTTTATTAATTCATCTGAACGATGTGAAACTTCTTTTTCCCAATCTATAGACATATATCTTTTGACCTCCACATGAAGTTTTATATATTTTACCAAAGGTTTTGATTAATGGCTAATTTACCTAAATTGTCTTTATGGAATCGTTGTCATTATTCGTTGAAAAATCAATGAATAAATTGTTAAATTCACTGATTAATGATGCATCCTGTAAAGTCTGATCAGTCGTTGGCTGGGCGAGTGAAATATTTTCGAGTAGATCAACATTTCGTAATCTCTGGCCTTTTGGTAAATCATAATAACTCTTTAGACTTTCATTACCTAGGTAATTGTCAGGATTTAATTGAATCAAGACATTTTTGGCATTGATCCAACCATTTTTTAATTTTAACCAAGTTTGTGAACCACGGCGTTGAATCGTGATAATTTTTTCAACCTGATTGGCTTCGAGTCGATTCTTGATTTTGCTTTGACTGTCCGGTTGACTGTATAAAAAGTTATCCGGTTGTTGATTACGATAGACGACACTGGCTCCAAAATATTGACGTAGATCTTTTAAAACATATTCTGAGTTGAAACCAGTTGCGTCGGCAAATTGATTCTCGCCCAGTTGGACGTACTTTTTACCGTTTGAACGGATAATATTGGTTATGTGATAGCCATCTAGTGGTTTGACCACTTTTTTAGTTTTGATTAAACGGTAGGGGTTCTCGTAAATCGGTTCAGATTTAGAGCTCATGTAATAAACGTTTTGGTTGATAACTTCACTCTTTGACTTATCCTTTAACTCGCGATATTCATTACCAGTTGCGGGATAGTTAGTGACAACTCCGTCAATTGGCATATTGATTAAAGTATTCCACTTTTTGGGGCTTTCATTCATTTCGTCCCAAACATAAATCGTTTTACCCATTGAATGCAAAGCGTTGATGACGTCTGGGGTTACAATATTAGATGAAAGGTTAACGCCAGTGACATATTGCAAAACTTCAAAATTGACCCGCTTGATAGTTCCGGCAATGAAGATTCTTGGGATGTCGGGCATCAATTCAGCTTCATTTTGTAAACTCTTGGTTGAGAATGAGTGAAACATGACTCGATCTTGCATCCCGTATTGATCGATTACTTGTTTCAGTAAAGCTTCCATATTTTGGGGATTACCTTTTTTCGTCTTCTTAGTTTCAATTAAAAATTTTGCTTTAGGATTATTTTTGTAATGCTCGAAAACTTGATTCAAACTGTGAATAGGTTCACCATTTTTTTGTTTGAGCGTTGCTAATTCGGAGAAATTGTGTTGGGATACAATGGCCGATGTACCTGTCACGCGCTCTAAATCCCGGTCATGGGAAACGACTAGCACATTATCTTTTGAAACGTGAATATCAAGTTCGACATAATCAGCACCTTCATCAAAAGCCTTGTTAAAACTTTCAAAGGTCTCTTCTGGAGCATTGATTGGGTCACCACGATGACCAATGACCGTAAAACCACTGGCGAAGAAAAAAATGAGGCCAGCAAAGGCGATTTTGAAAAGGTTGTTTTTTGAAATCATAATTAACTCCCTAACTTTTTGAATATTATATACTAAAATAAGTAATGAAATGAGGTAGTAACAATGGACAATGAAAAGCAAACACTCGATATTATTGAACAAATCACTCGTAATGATGGCACAAAGTATTACGAATTAGCTAATATCGTTATGAACGGTCGCGCAGAGAAGGCGGCTGAATTAGGATTGATCAAAGAGGTTCGAATTTTGAAACTCAATATTCCCCATTCATCAGCGGTCAACACGTACGAAGAATACGTCAATGAGAATTATTCAGTACCACCAATGGAAATGAAAGAGTGGGTCGAGTATAAGAAGCCTGAAGGAAAGATTCATGATGCGTTTGAAGAAATCCTCAAGGCAAATAAAATAATTTCAAAGGATTAATAAAATGAATTACTTTATAGCTGATACACATTTTTATCACTATCAATTATTACAACCAAATAACTTTGCACCCAGACATTTTCAAAACGTCGATGACATGAATCAAGCTATGATCGATGCTTGGAATAGTCGAGTCGATGAAAATGACCGTGTTTACCATCTCGGTGATATTTCCATGCGACCACAAGATTATCCAACTGACGAAGAAACGTTTGATATTTTGCGGCAGTTAAATGGACACATGACTTTGATCAAAGGTAACCACGATTATCGTTCACTTTTTAAATACATTAATAAGCATAATCAAACTATGTCTGATGGCAAGTTGAAATATCAATTTGAAGACGTTGGTTCATTATTAAAATTTGATCACCATCAATTTTATTGTACTCATTATCCCATGTTATTAGGTAAAGTGGACAAAATAATTAATTTGCATGGTCACATTCATCATTATTCAGTGCCAATTGCGGAAAATATTAATGTCGGTGTCGATGCTCCTGAACGTGAATTTTTGAGTGAAGATTTGCCATGGGGCAGTCCTTTACGCGGAGAAGAAATTTTAGAAATGTATGATAAGAAGAAACAAGAATTAGCAAAAATGCAGAGAAAG
Source organism: Companilactobacillus suantsaicola (assembly GCF_004745525.1). Taxonomy (GTDB): domain Bacteria; phylum Bacillota; class Bacilli; order Lactobacillales; family Lactobacillaceae; genus Companilactobacillus; species Companilactobacillus suantsaicola. The sequence continues at coordinate 80,320 of NZ_RKLY01000009.1, forward strand.
TAGGCTCTTTATGGAAAAAATTCAAATAGTTCACACGAATGATTTACATTCTCACTTCGAAAATTTTCCACGTATTGCGCGTTTTATTGAAAACTCAAGAAATACTAGCATTGCTGATGATTTTTACTTGTTCGATATTGGGGATGCAATGGACCGTGCTCATCCACTAACCGAAGCCACTAATGGGAAAGCTAATATAGAGTGGATGAATCAGTTACATTATGATGCAGCGACGATTGGTAACAATGAAGGCTTAGGCAACAGTCACCAAGAATTAATGCATTTGTATGATGAAGCTAATTTCCCCGTTATTTTAGATAATTTGTACGATGAGAAAACTAAGCAGTTGGCTGATTTTGCTAAGCCTTTTAAAGTATTGACGACTAAGAGCGGGACAAAGATTGGCGTGATTGGAATGACTGCGCCATTTATTTTGACCTATCCATTGTTGAATTGGGATATTCGGTTGATTCAAGATATTTTGCCACAGGCGCTGGCAGCAGTTAAAGACTGCGATGTGATTATTTTGTTGTCACACTTAGGAGTCTCAATGGATCGCTTGATTGCCAAAAATCATCCTGAAATTGATGTTATTATTGGTTCTCATACGCATCACTTGTTTGAAAAAGGCGAGATGGACAATGGCGTCTTGTTGGCAGCAGCTGGAAAGTACGGTCAAAATATTGGGAACATTGATTTGGAATTAAATGATCAAAAAGAAATTACCAATAAAGTAGCCTTTACCACACGGACAGCTGATCTTCCAAAAGAGAAGGCTGATGACGCTTGGATTTTGGCTCAGCACGAAAAAGGTGAAAAGCTATTAGATCAAAGAAAAATTGCTAATTTACCAGTGTCGTTGAGTAAGGATTATCAAGCACCTCATGCGGTGATCAATGAAGCCCTCGATGCGATGCAAGACTTTACCGGTGCAGAAGTAGCGATTTTGAGTTCCGGCTTATTTTTAAAGGACTTACCAAAAGGCGTTATTTCGCAAAAGGATTTACATGACCTCTTGCCGCATGCAATTCACGCTATGAAGACAACGATGACTGGCGAAAATGTCTGGCGATTAGTGATGGAAATGGAAAAGAACCGTTTGTACTTACGAACTCATCAACAAAAAGGGATGGGCTTTCGTGGTAAGATTTTCGGTGAAATAGTTTATCGGGGGATAAAAATTGATAGTAAACGAAATGTTTATGTCAATGGTCAAGAATTAAATCCTAATCAAGAGTATACTTTAGCTTTATTGGACCATTATTTATTTGTACCCTATTTTCCATCGATTGAAATTGCAGGGGATAATGAAATTCTGTATCCTAAGTTCTTGAGAAATGTTTTTGGAGATTATTTAAGTAAAAAATATCCGATTTGAGGTGATTGTTTGCAAGAGGTTGAGAATAAAACACCAGCTAAATTGGCTGATGTTATCGTTCTGACAGATAACCTGATTACGATTAACAAGACTCAATATAAGATAGTTGAAGATCACGACAATGGATTCAACGAGGAACGAATCGAAGAACGTTACAATGACGTCTTAGATAAGTACGATTACATTGTTGGTGATTGGGGATACGACCAGTTACGTTTTAAAGGTTTTTATGAAGATGAAAGACGTGATAGTACGCTTGATTCACGGATCTCTCATTTGGAAGACTACTTATTGGAATACTGTAACTTTGGTTGTGCATATTTTGTTTTGGAAAAAGTTAAGAAAGCTCCTTTGAAGAATCGACGTAAGGTTAATCACAAATTCCATACTCGTTCAACTCAAAACAAGCATGGAAACAACAATAAGAATGTTAATAAAAATACTAATCACAGTCATAAGCGCAAAACGACTACGAAGCATCGTGTTAAAAAGACTAGCGCAAAGAAGACTTTTAAAATTAGAAAAATAGGTGAAAAGAATAAATGAAGTATCAAACATATTTAATTGATTTAGATGGCACAATGTATCGTGGTAAGGACAAGATTCCTGAAGCTAAAACATTTGTCGAGAATTTACAAGCTAAAGGAGTAGACTATTACTTCCTTACTAACAACACGACTAAGACTCCACAACAAGTAGCTGATAATTTGGTCAATAACCATCAAATCCCCGCTACTGCAGATCAAGTCGTAACACCATCGCTTGCAACCGCAGCATATGTAAAAAATATGTTTGATGATGATATTAGTAACCACTCTGCATACGTTATTGGCGAATACGGTTTAAAGAGTGCAGTTTACAACACAGGAATCAAGTTTGAAGAAACTAACCCTGATGTAGTGATTGTCGGCTTAGATTATGATGTTACCTATCATAAATTTGAAATTGCGACATTAGCAATTAAGCGTGGTGCTTTCTTCATTGGAACTAACGCTGATACTAACTTGCCGAATGAACGTGGATTAGTTCCTGGGGCTGGTTCAGTTATTTCTTTAGTAGAAACTTCAACGCAACAAAGAGCTAAATACATTGGTAAACCAGAACGTGACATTATGGACTTTGCAGCTGACTTCAAGCACTTTGATCCAAAGACTGCGGTAATGGTTGGTGACAATTACAATACTGATATTAAATGTGGGATTGCCTCTGGAGTAGACACTTTGTTAGTTTATACCGGTGTAAGTACCCATGAAGATATTGCTAAAGTTGCTATCAAGCCAACTCATGAAGTAGAAAGTTTGGACGAGTGGGATGTCTAATGCCCAAAAAGATGGACTTTACACCACTGCTTTAGTTTTCTTTTTTCTGACTACCGCAATATCAGTCACAATTTTTGCCAGCTATTTATTGTTTGCATTTGATATTCGCTACTATAATTTGGATTCATTAGTAGAACTGGATTATGGAACGGTATTTAAAAATTATGCTCAAATGATGGACTATTTGTTGAATCCGTTCAATTGGCAATTTAAGTTGAGTGATTTCATTTCATCACCAGCCGGAAGACTCCATTTTGAAGATTGTAAGAAACTCTTCATGCTTAATTTTGCAGTCTGGGTAGTTAGTGGTATCTCGGTCTGGAAGTTCCACAAAGTGCGAGCCTATTTCAATCGTGTCTTTTTCTGGGTAGGAATCGGAACAATTGCATTGGTATTGTTAATGTTATTTAATTTTGATCAATTCTTCGTGGTTTTCCACGAAGTGCTATTTAGAAACAGCGATTGGTTGTTTGATCCAGCAAAAGATCCAATTATCAATGTTTTACCGGAAGACTTCTTTACACAATGCTTTGTGCTGTTCTTTATCGTGTTTGAAGGGTTGATGTTTTGGAAAGCTAGACGAATTGCGTTTTAGATAGATTAGTTCTTTATTTTGGGTGGTGGTGGATGCCGTCTTCCGCAACAGCTCTGGGAAACGCTGGAACGCGGTGGGCACGACTTGAAACTACCGCAAAGTGCGCGGCATTTCCAAGCTCGGCCTTCTACATAAGCGCTAAAGCGCTAAGTAGAATATCACGGCTGAGCATTTCCCAGAGCTGTTACTCCAGACTGGATTTCAGTTATTTGCGGTTATCTCCGTAAATTCTGAAATGGATACGATTCTATTCAGTTTAAGTTCAAGATTGATTTGTAGTCTGGGTAGCTTTAGTGTTTCAATATTTTAATTTGTTAAAAATAGAAGAGAATCTTACTAGAATTGCTGTAAAATGTGGCAATCTAGTAAGATTCTTTTTTGCTGTTATTACTTTTTTTAAATAAGGGGAATTTAATGACCTGTCACAATACTTGTGATAATTCAGAATAGAATTAGTATTCTTAAAGGAATGGAAAGCAAATAAAACATAGAATTGCTATTCAGCCTGGAACAAAAAACTCAATTGGGCTCAGCTCTGAAATTATAGTTAGCGCTTTAGCGCTTACTATAAGGCCAAGTTTGAAGATTTTTTCCGGTTTTGAAAAAAGCTTCAAGTTGTGCCCAGAGCGTTCCAGTCCCAATTGAGTTTTTTGTGGAAGGCGACATACTATCTCTAAATCGTTCCAGCCAAAATCGGCTTTGATATGGAGGACGGCATACTTCATCCCCAAAAAACAAAAAAGAGCCTAAGACAATATCTTAAGCTCTTTTTTTGCGATTCTTTAAAGCTGTGATCAAAACAGGAATCAATGAAACTAAGATAATTCCTAGAATAATCATTGAGAAGTGTTCTTGAACAGCAGGGATATTTCCAAATAAGAAGCCAGCAATAGAACAAACTGTTACCCATAGAAAAGCCCCAATAAAATTGAATTTCAAAAAGGTTCCATAATGCATTGTTCCACTACCAGCAACGAAAGGTACGAAAGTTCTGATTAGAGGAATGAATCTTCCAATAGCGATTGTTTTACCACCGTGCTTTTGGAAGAAAAGATGTGCGTCGTGCAGGTGCTCTTTATTGATCAGTTTGCTCAGATACTTATTCTCCGTTGCAAACTGTCCAAAATGTTCACCAATTTCATAATTCATTGAATCTCCTAAGACGGCCGCCGATAGGAAAATAACAAAGAGTAGCCAAGGAAGTAGTCCGTAGCTTGGATTAGCTGCCAAAGCCATTGCGGCGAAAATCAAGGAATCACCAGGTAGGAAAGGTAAGATAACTACACCAGTTTCAATGAAGATGATGATAAACATAATCAAATATGTCCAAAGACCAAAGTTATTTACAATATTGACCATGTGGCTATCAATATGCAGAATAAAATCAATCAGACTCATTACGTAACTCAATCAATCAACTCCAGATTTTAAATTAATCTTTATTATACTAGCATATCTTAAAATTAGCTTTACAAAAGACAAATTTCAAGTTATTTTTCAAAAATCGAAGTACTGTGTTCAAAGTAATCACGATTAGGGTAAAGATTGCGAAGTGCCTTAGTAACTGCAACTGGACCTTCTGCAAAAGCAGTTGTGATCAATTGAAGCTTGCCAGGATAAGTTACAATATCACCAATGGCAAAAATGTTAGGGAGATTAGTTTCCATCTCTTGTGTCACCTTAATGAAGGGACCGCTTAATTCAATATGCCAATCGCGTAAAATTTTGGAGTCGGAGACAAAGCCGTAGTTAACTAGTAATTTATCAGCCGTGACAGTTTTCTCATCATCCGACTTGATCATTTTTAGATGAACATCGATCTTTTTGTGATCATCAGCGTTGTAGTCGACACCTTTGATGATGTAGGGATTGAGTTGTTCAACGTCGGATTCATTAAGTTTCTTGACGCTGGATTCCATAGCACGATACTTGTTGCGACGATGAATCAGTGCTGTGTGATTAGTAATCTTGCTTAAATCAATTGACCAATCGACGGCCGAATCCCCACCACCGGCTACTAAGACGTCCTTTCCTTGGAAGTCTTCCATATGATTAACAAAATAGTTTAAGTTGTTATCTTCTAAAGTCTTGTCATAATCAAATGTCAATTTACGAGGCTTGAAGGCACCATTACCGATAGCAATGATAATCGCTTTAGTCCGAATAGTTTCCTTATTAGTTGTCAAAATCCAAGTAGAATCATTTTCGTCTCTTTCTATAGAAGAAACAGATGTATTTAGATATTTATCAAACTTGGTTATCTCCAATTGCTTATCCAGTTGCTTGATTAAATCAGTTGCGGAGATCTTAGGTAGGCCGGCAACGTCATAGATGTGCTTTTGAGCATAAAGAGTCTCAGGTTGTCCACCTAGTTTAGGTAAACTTTCTATTAATGCTACATCTAGGTTACGAAGACCAGCAAAGTAAGTGGCAAACATACCTGCAGGACCACCACCGATAATCGAAATGTCATAAATTTTATCATTCATAATCTTAGTCACCATTTTCTGTTATATAATCTATAGATATATTGTGACACATTTAGAATTTAAAGAGGGAAAAATATGAGAATTGGTGACAAACTTACCGGGACTATTTCCGGCATTCAATCGTATGGCGTCTTCGTCAAGTTAGATGATAAGCATCAAGGCTTGATTCATATCTCCGAATTAAAGCATGGCTTTGTTTCTAATATAGAAGAGAGATATCAAGTTGGAGATAAGGTAGACGTCTTGGTAATGGGAATAGACGAGTATAATCAAAAGATCAGTCTGTCTACTAGGGCTTTGAATCCAGAAAAGATTGGACGACCTATCTTACATAAGCACTTTTGGACTGATTATCGTGATAGAATAGGATATAAGACGATTGCCAAGCAGAAACAAGGTTGGATAAACAGCGCTATGAAGCAAATTTCAGAAAAAAAGCAAAAAAATTCAACTTTTTTGTAAAAAAGGGTTGCACATCACTTATTCGATTGGTAATATATATCTTGTTGTTGCGACAGAGCAACGGTGTCAACGGTTTGAAGCTTAATTGTTTCTCCTAAACACCACTAATTATTTTAAAAAAGTTCTTGACTTGGTCTTGTAACTTCG